>NZ_JBEBMO010000002.1:0-1068820 GCF_043196495.1 Halobacteriovorax sp. XZX-3
CGCTTGCGCCGAAGGTAGTGCCAGGGTCACTTGGTGTGAGACTAGGAAGATGCACCTTCTATATAAAAAGCCAGATCTTAGGATCTGGCTTTTTTTATTTGTGGCCATAAAATTCTTAATTCACTAATTCATGCTTAAATAAGGCTTTTCGGCCTTTTCTTTTGCCTTTACTATCATTTCATATACAATAGTAATATGAAGAAAAATATCCTTAAAACTCAACTAGTTACCCTGTTTATCTTAACATTATTTTCATTTGTTTCTTTTTACTTTGGAAATGATCTACCGGATAACTACTTTACGATTACATCTAATAATTCAGGAAATATTCTTAGCTATTATTTTTTCTCATTGGTTAAGTTTGGCTCTTACTTTAGTGGGCCTTGGATTTTGATTCCTTTCTTCGTTTTTGCTCTATGCCATACATTTATATATGACAGAAGAGAGTATATGGTGGATATCCTCAATTTTTTCCCATTACTTTTCTTTGCTGGAAGTATTTCATTTTTTCTATTTCAAGATGCTCTTGGAATTGGACTACAGTATATTTTCAAAAATTCATTTACTTCGCTTTGGTTAGGTATTTATAGCGGTGTCGCTTTTGGATTATTTCTTTTGGGTACTTTTAGAGGTGGATTTAAAGAGAGTATTATTAAAGTATTTAATTTTACTAAAGCCGCTCCTAAGAAAGTGGTTCAGGCCAAACAAGCTCTCATTGCTCCATTTGAGAAAAAGAAACCTGTTGCGCAAATTGAGCATGATAATAGTCTACGAAAAAGAATGGATAGCATTCTAAAAGACGATAATAAAGATAAGGATGAGACTAAGAAAGAGGGATCTTTATTTGCTTCTCTCAATAAAATTAAACCACAAAATATCTTAAAGTCTAAGACTGTTGTTGAAGAGAAAACTGACAATATTGAACAAGATGATGAGGATATTGAAGAAGCAGTAATTAAGCCACAAATTATGAGACCTTCATTTGATGAATCAAATACAGTCGTTCGTACAGCTCCTGATGTTGAAGAAGAAGATCCTAGTGAGGATGTTGATAGTAATACTCCTAGAGAGCCGCAAGTTAAGAAGATTCTTGTAACTGCTCCGCTTAATCGTATGGCAGATACTTCTAGTGATAACCAATATTTTAATATTGTTGATACTGCTACAGAGGCTACGATTGAGAAGGTTTCGAATGAGCCTGATAAGGCATATTTTGAGCAAATTATTACACTTCTTGAATCTAAGCTTACTGAGTTTAAGATTGAGGGTGAAATTGTTAACGTTTTAAAAGGTCCTGTTGTTGATACTTTTGAATTTAGACCAGGGGCCGGTGTTAAGGTTTCTAAGATTGCAGGATTAGCTGATGATTTATCCTTAGCACTCTATGGAGCACCTATTCGTGTTGTTCCTGCAATGATGGGGAAAGATACTGTCGGTGTTGAAGTCCCAAGAAATCCTCGTGATATCATATATTTAGATGAAGTTTTAAGTTCTAAAGAGTTCCAAAATGCTAAATATTCTCTGCCTATTGCGATGGGGAAGAATGCTTTTGGTGAATCTTTTGTTATCGATTTAGCTACTTGTCCACACATGCTTGTAGCAGGTGCTACAGGTGCAGGTAAGTCGGTATTTATTAATTCACTTCTTGTATCACTTCTAGTTAAGAAGTCTCCTAAGAAGATGAAATTAATTCTTATTGACCCTAAACAACTTGAAATGGCGCTATATGCTAAACTTCCACACTTATTAATGCCTGTTGTAACTGATGCAAAAACTGCTTCAATTGCACTTTTATGGGCATGTCAGGAAATGGATCGTCGTTACGGAATTCTTGCTGAATTTGGTGTTAGAAATATTTCTGGATTCAATGAAAAACTCAAGAGAGCAACTCCAGAAATGCTTGCTAAGATTCACCATCACTATGAAGATACAACAGCCGAAGATTACGAATTACCATATATCGTTATTATTGTAGACGAGTTTGCTGACCTGGTACTTACTAAGGCCGGTAAAGAAATTGAAAATAATATCGCACGTATTGCAGCTAAAGCACGTGCCGCAGGAATTCACTTAGTTCTAGCAACTCAAAGACCTTCTGTTGATGTTATTACTGGTGTTATCAAGTCTAACTTCCCAACTCGTGTTGCCTTTAGAGTATCTTCAAGAACTGACTCAAGTACTATTCTTGATAAAATTGGGGCTGAGAGACTTCTTGGGAAAGGGGATATGCTTTACAAACACGGTATTAATACTCAGCGTGTTCACTCTTCATATGTAGATGAAGTAGAAATCGAAGCCTTAACTCAAAAACTTGAAGCGCTTGAATCAGGATTCGATGAAAAAGCAATGGAATTTCTTGAGAATGGTGGTGAAGTTGAAACAGATGAATACTCTTATGGTTCACATATCACACCTGCATCTTCATCAAGTTCAGGTGATTCTCTTTATGATGAAGCTGTTAAAGTCGTAATGGAATCTCGCTCGGCGTCAGCTTCTATGCTGCAAAGAAGATTGAGAATTGGTTACAATAGAGCAGCAAATCTTATTGAAGAACTTGAAAAGCGCGGGGTAGTAGGACCTGCTCAGGGTGCTAAGCCGCGTCGCGTTCTTGTTGATGGAAGTTCACCAACTCTATAATTCAAAAGGCCCTTTCTTTCGGTAAGTTAGGGCCAATAATTCCTCTAAAAATATTACAAAAAAATATTGAATCCATAGTGTCATCGTGTTAAAAATGCACCATCGCAATATCGCGAAATAAACTACTGCTCGAAGGTTGGTCCGTTCGGTTCGAGTTAGTGTAATTAACCAACTTAGGAGTTCGTATGTCAGAATTAAACATTAATGATCTTTTAAAAGCAGGTGCACACTTTGGTCACCAGACTCACAAGTGGAACCCAAAAATGAAGCCATATGTATTTGGTGAGAGAAACGGTATCTACATTGTTGACCTTGCTAAAACAATTCCATTAGCAAAAAAAGCTTATGACTTCCTTAAGAAAACTTCTTCTGAAGGTAAGCCAATTCTTTTCGTAGCTACAAAAAGACAAGCTTCAGAAACTGTTAAGAATGCTGCTGCATCTTGTGGTGCATACTACGTAACTAACAGATGGCTAGGTGGGATGCTTACAAACTACAAAACAATCAACCTTTCAATCGATAAACTAAGAAAAGTTGAAAAGATGAAAGAAACAGGTGACTTCGAGTTACTAACTAAGAAAGAAAGAATCAAAGTTGGTAAAGAAGTTGAAAAGCTAGAGAAAAACCTTGGTGGTATCAAGGATATGAGAAAGCTTCCAGGTGCTCTTGTTGTTGTTGATCCAAACAATGAAAGAATTGCTGTAAAAGAAGCTAACAAGCTAGGTATTCCTGTTGTTGCAATCGTTGATACTAACTGTGATCCAGAAGGTGTTGACTACGTTGTTCCAGGTAACGACGATGCAATCAAATCGATCACTCTATTCTCTGATTACTTTGCAGGTGCAATTGCATCAAATGCTGGTAAATCTAAGTCTGCTGGTAACCAAGTTACTGATAAGGCACTAGAAGAAGAAATTCTTTCTAAGTATGAGAACGACATCGATTTAGCTGGTGAAGAAGAATAATTAATAAATAATTAGCGAGGTAAAAAATGGCTATTACGGCAAGTGCTGTTAAGGAATTAAGAGAAAAAACTGGTGCAGGAATGATGGACTGTAAAAAAGCTCTATCAGAGACTAACGGTGATGTGGAAGCGGCAATCGATTTCCTAAGAACTAAAGGTCTTGCAACTGCTGCTAAGAAAGCAAGCCGTGTTGCTGCTGAAGGTACTGTAGTATCTCTAGTAGAAGGGAACGCAGGTGTTATTCTTGAAGTTAACTGTGAAACTGACTTTGTTGCTAAAGGTGATGATTTCCAAGGTTTCGCTAATACAGTTGCTGCATGGACTCTTTCAAATAAGCCAGCTTCTATTGAAGAACTTAAAGAAGCTAAGAACTCTGAATCAACTGAACTTACTATGAAATGTGGTGAGAAAATCGACCTAAGAAGATTTGCTGCAGTTGAAACTACAGGTGTTCTTGGATCGTATAACCACGGTGGAAAAATCGGTGTTCTAGTTGATCTAGCTACTGATAAAGCTGATGCTCCAGAAGTTGCGGAACTTGCAAAAGATATCGCAATGCACGTTGCAGCTGCTGCACCTTCTTTCTTAACTGCTGATGATATCGATGAAGATTACAAAAAGCGTGAAGAAGAAGTTTACCGTGCTCAACTTAAAGAAGAAGGTAAACCTGAAAACATGATCGATCAGATCGTTAAAGGTAAACTTGGTAAGCTAGCAAAAGAAGTATGTCTTCTTGAGCAAGTTTTCATCAAGAACCCAGACTTTACTATCAAGAAGCTTGTTGCTGATGTAGCTGGTAAAGTTGGTGGTGACATTACTGTAACTGCTTTCCACAAAATCAATCTTGGAGAAGGGATTGAGAAGAAAGAAGACAACTTAGCGGAAGAAGTTGCTAAGATGACTCAACAGTAAAATTAATTACTAAATACGAGAAAGGGCTTTTTTAAGCCCTTTTTTTTTGCAATTACAGTGTAGTGTTATTGGGGATTTATGAAATATAAAAGAATTTTATTAAAACTTTCTGGTGAGGCCTTAGCTGGTGAAGCTGGTTATGGTGTAACTCACGATGTTCTTAACCAAATTTCAGAAGAGGTTAAAGAGCTAGTCGCAATGGGTGTTGAAGTTGCGATCGTTGTTGGTGGTGGTAATATTCACCGTGGTGTAGCAGGTGCTACAAGAGGTATGGACCGTACTTCTTCAGATCATATGGGTATGTTGGCGACTGTCATAAATGCGCTTGCTATGCAGGATTCTCTTGAGCAAAAAGGTGTATTTACGAGAGTAATGTCGGCTATTAATATGCAAGAAGTTTGTGAACCTTATATCAGACGTCGCGCAGAGAGACACCTTGAGAAGAAACGTGTTGTTATCTTTGCAGCAGGTACTGGTAATCCTTACTTCACAACAGATACAGCGGCAGCTTTAAGAGCAAATGAAATTGACGCACAGGTAATTTTTAAAGCAACAAAAGTTGACGGAATCTATGATAAAGATCCAATGAAATATGATGACGCAGTTAAGTTTGATCAATTAAAATATATCGACGTATTAAATAAAGGAATTAAAGTAATGGATTCTGCAGCTATCTCACTTTGTATGGATAATGAGATGGAAATTGTGGTATTTAATATGTTTGAAAAAGGTAATATTGCTAAGGCCGTAGCTGGTGAAAGCATTGGAACTAAAGTTATTAAATAATTTATAAGAGGTATATTATGATTAATGAAATTAAATCATCATTAGAAACTGGTATGTCAAAATCAATTGATTCTTTAAAGCATCAATTAACAAAAATCAGAACTGGTCGTGCATCAGCTTCTGTTTTAGATGGTATAACTGTTGATTACTATGGTTCTCCAACTCCTGTTAATCAAGTTGGACAAATTTCAACTCCAGAAGCAAGACTTCTTCAGATTCAACCATTTGATAAAACACTTATCAGTGAAATTGAAAAATCAATTATCAATGCTAACTTAGGTCTAAACCCATCAAACGATGGTAATCTAATTAGAATTGCTTTCCCTGCACTAACTGAGCAAACAAGAAAAGAGCAGGTAAAAGAAATTAAAAAAATTGGTGAAGATAGTAAGATTGCAATTCGTAACGTACGTCGTGATGGAAATGAACTTGTGAAAAAAGCTGAGAAAGCAAAAGAGATTTCTGAAGATGATTCTAAGAAATTTCAAACTGAAATTCAGACTGTAACTGATAAGTATACTAAACAAGTTGATGAAATCATTGCTGCTAAAGAGAAAGAGCTTCTTACTCTTTAATCTTTATTTGAATTAATGATGAACTTTCAAACTTCTAAATTAAAACATGTTGCAATTATAATGGATGGCAATGGGCGCTGGGCACAGAACCGCGCCCATCGTCGTGTATGGGGACATGTGCGTGGAAGTTCTGTTGTTAGTGATGTCGTAGAAAAAGCTGACGACATGGGGATTAAGGCCCTAACACTTTATGCATTCTCTACTGAGAATTGGGGCCGCCCACCTTCTGAAATTAGAACTCTTTTTCTTCTTTTAAAGAAGTTCCTTATTAAAGAAAGAACGAGAGTTTTAAAAAATAATATTAAATTTAATATTATTGGTGATATTTCAAAACTTCCTAAAGATACAATTGAAATTATTAATCGACTAAAAGAAGAGTCGAAAGATAATACAGGATTAAAATTAACTTTTGCTTTTGGCTATGGTGGACGTGCAGAAATTATAAGTGCGGTAAATAAGCTAATTGCTGAAGATATTGAAGTGACTGAGGAGAATATCTCTCAAGCTCTTCATGCCCCTGAGTTAGGTGATGTCGACCTAATGATTAGAACTGGGGGAGATCAAAGAATCTCAAACTTTCTATTATGGCAGATTGCATATGGTGAGCTGTATTTTACAGAAACAATGTGGCCAAATTTCACAAGTAAAGAATTTGAAAATATTATTTATGAAGTTGAAAAACGTGAAAGACGTTTTGGACAAGTTTCTGAGACTGAATCGCTTGCTGCTTCTAAAAATAAGATTAGAAAGAATATTAGATTAATAAATTAAACGGATTTAAAATGACAAATACTCAAAAAAGAGTCCTATCTGCCATTGTAATGATAGGTATCGTCGCATTAGCATATTCTATTGGAGTCATTGGTATTGAAGCATTACTTATCGTTGTAAGTGCTGCTTGCTTTTATGAATTTGCTAAAAACTTTCTGTCCCTTAAAGTTACAGGGATTTTCACACTGATTAATTTTGTTTTCTTACTTGGAATCCAATTCTGGGCGATGAACAATCCTCATGTTTTTGAAGGTTTTTTAATTCCTTCTATTGGCTGTCTTTTAAATCTTGTTCTAATTGGTTACTTGTTCGTTTCTCCAATGGAGTCGATGAATTTTGTTAATTTACTTAAACGAGTTACTATCTTGAGTATGGTGATGTTTTTGATCCCATTTCTTAATCTTCATTCACTTCTTAATCGAAGCAACTGGCAAGCTCTTGTTATTATTCTATTAGTTTTTAACTTTGGGATGGATACGGGCGCATGGTTCTTTGGTAAGAACTTCGGAAAAACGAAATTGTGGGCGGCCGTAAGCCCTAATAAAACTGTTGAGGGCCTAATTGGAGGTGCTGCAACATCAGGATTATTAGGAACTTTAGTTTGGTATTATTTAATAGGCGATTTTGCGGTAAAATATATACTGATCTTTTTTATTTTAGGTATTTTGAGTCAGGTCGGGGATTTGATTCAGTCTAAATTGAAAAGACAAATAGGTGTAAAGGATAGCTCGAATTTAATTCCTGGACACGGAGGAGTTTACGATCGAATCGATAGTCTTCTTTTTGTCATTCCGTTTTACACACTATTGTTGAGTTATAAAATTTTATAAGGGTTAGTATGTTAGAGAAAATAGTTATATTTATTTTATTTTTAGGGCCACTAGTATTTTTTCATGAATTAGGACACTTCTTATTTGCCAGACTTTTTGGAGTAAGAGTTGAAGTTTTTTCAATTGGCTTTGGTCCAAAATTATTTAGATGGAAAAAAGGTGATACAGAGTACGCAATCTCACTAATTCCACTTGGTGGTTACGTTAAGATGTTTGGGGATGACCCATTCAATAAAGATGGTATCTCTGAAGAAGAAAAGAAGTTCTCTTTTATTCATAAGAAGAAATGGCAAAGATTTTGGATCGTATTCGGTGGTCCACTTGCTAACTTCATCCTTGCTTTCTTTATTTTCTTTGCCCTTTTCCTGACAGGAGAAAAAGTTCCAGAAATTAAAATTGGAAATGTAGCGAAAGAAACTCGCTTTTATAAATTAGGTTTTAGAAGTGGTGATATTGTAAATAAAGTAAACGAGCATCTAGTTACTTCTCCTAGCGATATCGTTCTGGAGAGTGATGGGCATATTAGCTCACTAACAGTTGTTCGCCTTGGGAAGAAAGAAGTTGTGAAGGTTGATATGAAACCTGAGCAATTTTTTGAAGAGATGGTTAATTATCCACCTTTCTTACTTCTTCCAATTGTTAAATCAGCAGATGGAAATCTGTTTATTGTTTCAAAAGGGAAGGGGCCAAATATTGATTACAGCCTAGAGGAATTAGCAGTTGAGGGTGGTCACTTAGATATTTATCCGATTAAGTCTATTGATAATGAAACTAGTCAGCCAATTTTCGATAAAGATGCTAAACCTGTTACTCACTTAGATGTAACAAATGGTCTTAAGCATGCCCTATTTACTAATAACTATTTCCCAATGGACTTAGTTGTTAAAAGTGTTCAAATGAAGTCTCCTGCAGATAAGGCAGGTCTTTTGGCCGGTGATATTATCACTACGGTCAATGGAAAAGAGGTTAATTCATTTGATGAACTTAGAGGTGAGATTCAGGAAAACGAAGGTCAAGCTTCACTGAAAGTTATCAGAAAAGGTGAGATTAAAGAATTTAATATCACACCTGATGTTAGAACTGAAAATGGAGTGACTGTTAAGCTAATCGGTGTTTACAGCAACGGTATTTATGCTGCCGGGAAGTATGTTACAACTGAACCGATGAATTTCTTTAAGGCAATTCCAAGAAGCTTTTATCGTACTTGGGATGGAGTTGTTAAAACATTTGAAGGCTTTAAAAAGCTAATCACGGCAGAGGTTTCTCTAAAGAATATTGGTGGGCCACTTACAATTGGAAAAGTTGCTTCTGATTCTTTTAATACTTCAATCTCTTATTTTTTCCAGTTGATGGCGCTGATCTCTATCAACCTTGGTGTTATTAATCTTTTCCCAATTCCAGTATTAGATGGTGGGCATATTGTTTTTCTTATTTTAGAAGCGATTAACGGTGGACCACTTTCAAGAAGAAAGTTAGAAATTGCTCAGCAATTTGGACTCTCGATCTTATTACTATTAATGATTGGTGCATTATTTAACGATTTTACGCGATTCTTCTAATGATTTACTTATTTATAGATACATCACATCTTCTGCACTTTGGAATTCTTGATGAGAACTTCTCTTGGATAGAAGATGTTGTTGTTGAAACTAAGAAGACCTCTGAGGTTCTTCATGAAAATATTCACGCTCTACTTTCAAAGAACGGTTTTGATATAAGTCATATTAAAGGTCTTATCTCAATTGCTGGCCCAGGATCTTATACTGGAATGAGGGTCGGGGAAGGCCTTGCTCAAATTTTTGAGTTAGATGATATTGAAGTTTACTCTTTTTACAGTTCAGATATTCCAAGTATTCTTGGAGAGGATTCAACTCATTGGATGTTCCCTGCTTTTAAAAAAGAGTATTATATTCGTACAAATGACAATGAAAAGCTTCTTACACAAGAAGAATTTGAAGCGTTTTGCTCCGGTATTGTGGATAAGTCGCTTTTATATACTCATGGAGAAAATGAGCTTTCTGATCGCTGCGAAGGGGATACAAGAGAGGTTCTTCGTAAGAATCCTGCCTCAATCTTTGCTAAAGTTGTAAGTGAGAAAATGAGACAGAGGCCATACTATTTTCGACCTCTTCACGTCGAATTTAAAAAGTCTTAGTATGACATGTCAGTTGAATATTGATAAATTATTAAAGTGAAAATATTTTATCTATCAAAGTCCACAATCAACTTTATTATAGTAGTAGCATTTCTATTATTACTATTATTCGGCTTTTATTTATTCTTATTTTTCTTTGTTATTGTAGGATTATTTCTTTTCTTATTTAGAAGAAAATTGAGCTCATTCAAAGAAGACCAAGTTACAACTCGTGGCTCTATCTATGCGCCTGTAACAGGAAAGGTTATTGGTATTGATAAAATTTCTAATGAAGTTTCAGAGTTATCAATAAGAATGGGACTATTGAGTGGATATGGGATATATTTACCAATTTCAGCGAGAGTAAATAACGTGATCTTCAAAGATAAAGACTTTGGAACAAAAGTTACGTTAGAAGACTCTAATGAGAGAAAGATTAGATTGTATTTTATAAATTCATTTTTTAAACGTGACCCAGAGTTAATTGTACTACCGGGAGACCTAGGAAGAAGGCAAGTTGATATTGGCTTTTATCCATTTGGTGCTACCGTCAAGATGCAAGTTGAAAACTCTGAACTCCTCGTGGCCGTTAATGAAAAGGTTAGGGGTGGAGAAACGATAGTAGGTCGCTACTTAGAAGAATAAAAGGAATTCAAATGACTAGATATGACGGACAACCACATAAACTAACTTTTTTCTTACCTAATATATTTACTGCTTTAAATATGGGCTGCGGTTTCGCATCAATTATCATGGCCATGAAGGGAATGTTTTATCCTGCATGTATGATTCTACTATTAGGTGCAATTTTTGATAGTGTTGATGGGAGAGTTGCACGTTTGACTGGTACTCAGTCTCAATTTGGTGAACAATTTGATTCAATTAGTGATGTCATCTCTTTTGGGATGGCGCCGGCTTTAATTATCTATTTTAAGTTCTTTCAAAACTTAGGTCGTCCGGGAATGGTGATTTCATTCTTATATCTACTTTGTGGTGCTCTAAGACTTGCAAGATTTAATGCTAATATTAATAAGGTTCCATCTAATTATTTCCAAGGTCTTCCAATTCCAGGAGGAGCACTTGCGATTATTGGATTTATAATGGTAACGCTGGAGTTTAACTTTGGTGAGTATCAAAGTTATTACGCTGCTGCATATGTAATTTTCTATTCCCTACTAATGATCTCAAATATTCCGTTTAATTCGTTTAAAAACTCGGATTACGTAAGAAAAAATCGCCGCAAGGTCCTTGCATTAATTCTTCTCATTCTAGTATTAATCCTTATTTACGAGCAACTAATGATTTTTGTGCTGATTACTGCCTATGTTGTTGGATGTTTAGTGTATAATATTTTTAATAAGGATACTAAAGTTGAACTATTCGACTGGGAAGAAAAAGATGAAGAAAGCGAGTCTTAAAAAACTCTTAATTTGTACATTATTAATTGTTAGTGGGAAGAGTTTCTCTGTTGATTTTAATCAACCTCTACCTGGTGAGCTAGACTCATCAACTTCTCCTTATGAAAATGATAACGGTACAAGTGAAGAAGAAGATAAGAACTCATTTCCAAATATTTTTGGTTCAACACCTCAGCAGTATACTGAAGAAGAGCTAAAAAATGCAGTAATGAACTCGCAAGATAAAGAGTGGCTAAAAACAGCTACTGATGAAGGTTCAATTCTGATAGACCCAAGTCCGAATTCATATGTTGAGTATAAAACAGAAGACTTATTAAGAGATATGTATCAGAAAGCTGATACTCAAATTGGCTTTACGTATATCTACGATACTTTTGACTACGCTGATAGCACGGGAACTTTTGAGTCGACTTTCCAAAGTGATGACTCAGCGGCTGACTCTGTTCAAGCAGGTTACTTAACATTTAACTATAGAAAATATTTTCAACGAAATATTGTCTCTACTTTCTTTCAAGGAAATCTTGGAGTTTCATTCAACTCTGGAAAAGGAAAGTTTGGAGACGGCTCTCTTTCTCGTACAACGTTTAACCTATGGCTATTTCCAATTGATTTAAACCTTGGGGCAAAATTAAATTTTGGAAAGAAAGTATCAATAACAGCACAAGGTGGAGCTGTGGTTGCTCCAATATGGCAAAACAGAGATGACCGTGAGCAAGGCGATGATGATAAAGATATTCGCCAAGTAGGTTATGGTTATAATGCTTCTGCTTCAATTGATTTTTCAATTTATAATATCTTCCCAAACTTTGGAATGGATCTTAAAAAGTTCAGTGATGTTAGTGATATGAGCATTAGCCTCATGGCCAAAACCATGGATATTTCAGGATTTAAAAGAGAAGACTTTAGCGTAAGTGGAATGTCTTTTGGGATAGGTTTCAACTTTGAGTATCTATAAAGTTACTTTTTCATACGATGGAACTAATTACTTTGGTTGGCAAAAACAAATTGGCCAACAAAGTATTCAAGGTGAGATCGAAAGAGTTTTAAAGCAAATTTCAAAATCGGATGAGTTACAAGTTGTAGGTTGCGGAAGAACAGATACAGGTGTTCACGCTGTCTATCAAGTTACTCGTATAACTCTTGCTATTGATATTGATCCAAAAGCTTTAATGCGTGCATTAAATAGCCAGTTACCAGAGGAAATTAGAGTTATTGACTCCGAGTTTGCCCCTGAAGATTTTCAACCAGTATTCAATTCAAAGAGTAAGACATATCGCTATGTATTTTCTCTTAAAAGAGAATCAAATCCGTTTTTGAAAAACTATGTGACCTATCTAGGAAAGCAACTGAGCCTCGATAAGTTAAATGAAGCTTGCCAGCTTTTTATTGGTGAGCATAACTTCGAAGGCTTTTCCACAAAAGGTACTCCCGTAAAGTCGACAGTTAGAAGAGTGACTAGTTGCGCAATAAAAGAGAGTCAAATGAGCTATGGTCCAGGCTTACAAGAAGATGTCCTGATCTTAGAAATCACAGGTAATGGGTTTCTAAAGCAGATGGTTCGTCTGATCGTTTCAAGTATTTGGTCGTACGCTCAAGGCAAGATTTCAAAAGAAGTTATTGTGAAACAATTGACTGAGCCAAGTACTGAAAAGGTCGCTCCGACCGCACCTCCACAGGGCCTATTTTTGGTTAAGGTTGAGTATTAGGCCAATTGAAACCCCTTATATTCATTGACTTTTTGCCATATTCTAGCTAATTTCGGCTATTCATAATGTTAATATTGTCGCATAGCGAAGTGAGGATTTATTCATGACTTATAAAGTAGAACAAGTTAATGACTGCACAAAAAAATTATCTTTTTCATTCGAAAACTTAGATCTAACTGAACAAATTACTGTTGCTCTTAAAGAGAAACAAAAATCAGTTTCAATCAAAGGTTTCAGAAAAGGTAAAGCGCCAATCGCTATGGTTGAGAAACTATACCGTCCACAGGTTGAAGGTGATGCTCTAAATCGTTTCGTTCAAAAGGAATTATTTGAAGCAATTAATAAAGAAGATCTTAAAGTAGTTGGATACCCTAACTTTGAAAATATGGATTACAAAGATGGAAAGTCTGTATCATTTGATGCAGTAGTTGAAATCTTCCCAACTGTTGAGCTTAAAGATTACTCAAAGCTTTCTTTCACAAAAGATGCTGTTGAAGTAACTGAAGAAGATGTTGAAAAAGTACGTAAGAACTACCTAGCTCCAAGAGCAGAAATGGTAGAAGCTGCTGAAGGTACAGCACTAGCTAATGGACTATTCGCAGTTATGAACTTCGAAGGTGAAAAAGCTGATGGTGAAAAACCAGAAAATATGAAAGGTGAAGAGTACCTTCTAGAGATCGGTTCTGGACAATTTATTCCAGGTTTCGAAGATCAAATGGTTGGTATGAAAGCAGGTGAAAAGAAAACTTTAGAAGTTACTTTTCCATCTGAGTACCACGTAGAAGAGCTTAAAGAAGCAAATGTTAAGTTCCACGTTGAACTTCTAGAAATTAAAGAAAGAAAACTTCCAGATTTTACTGACGAAGTAGCTAAAGAATTAGGATTTGAATCAGTTGAAGATTTCAAAGTAAAAACAAAAGAAAACCTAACTAAGCAAAATGAAAGACAAGCAGCTGAAAAGTTAAACCAAGAAATTCTTGAAAAACTAATCTCTGAAAATAGCTTTGATGTTCCAACTACTATGGTTGCTCAACAAAAAGAACACCTAAAGAATGACCTTGCTAACAACCTTAAGCAACAAGGTTTCACTGAAGATATGCTAGGTGAGTACTTTGAGAAGTGGGCAGGTGACTTAGATGAAAAAGCTCTTTTCCAAGTTAAGTCTGGTCTAATCCTTGATCACCTTGCAAGCAAGTTCGAAGTTGAATCAACAGATGCTGACTTTGATGCAAAAATCGAAGAAAGTGCAAGCCTTTCAGGTCTAACTGCTGACCAAGTAAAAGAATTCTACACAAGAGATGAGCGTATGAAAGCAAACCTTATGTATGCTATCCGTGAAGAAAAAACTTTTGCAAAACTCCACTCAGAATTAAAAATTAAATAATACCTTTGGGCCCGCTTTTAGCGGGCTTTTTAGTTCCGTCTTCAAATTTTTATAAATTCTAATATAATTAATTATATTTATTATAGGAGAGTTTATGAAATATCTTAGTTTCTTATTTGTTTTATCTACCTTAGTAAGTTGTGCTCAACTTGATTACAATATTCCAACTTCTCGTATGGATGGACCTGAGACAACAGGTGGACTAGGACAATTTGATGTCGCAATAGGGGTCGCTAGTGGTTATGATGTTGATCTAGCAGAAGGCTATGATTTTATAATTAGCGGAACAACAACTGATGAGTCTGTAAGTGGACCTGAGCCATTACTTACCTTCAAAGGGAATGTTGGACTCTTGCCAAGACTAGATATTGGCCTACAAACTTATCCTGATACTTCTGACCTATTAAAAGTAAAATATCAATTTATTGGTGGAGATAGAAAGACAGTTGGTTTAAAGATGTCTGTGCAAGGAGAGTTTGGTTTTGGTTATCATGAAGATGGATCTTTAAATACTGATTCAACGGTATATACAACAGATCTAAAGGCCAAGTCTCTAGGAGCTTCGTTAAATATTGGTTACCGTGTGAATCCATCGATGCTATTTTACTTAAATACAGTATTTATGGAATATAAAGTTGATGGAGTTCTTAAAGATGGTGCGACGGTTTCTTATGATGGACAACAGTCTCCAGAAGTTATCTTAGTTCTCCCTGGAGTACGATTTGATTTCGATAGTGCGTATGTTCAAGTGGAGACAGGCTATTCATTTTTAAACTCTTCTTATGAAGATAGAAATTCTGATGATTTCACATATGGTCTAAGTTTAGGTTATACGTTTTAAATAAAGAAAAAGCCGCTGAGAGCGGCTTTTTTTATTCTTGAATTTCATTCATTTCATATATTACGTCGTATTTCTTACCAGTAAAATCTGTCTTCACAATATTTTCACCTTCACAGAAAAAATTTGATGCAGATGCCTTGTATCTTTTCTTTGTATTTGCATCCATTGCATTTAAAGCTAGGTCTACTTTACGACATTCCTTATTTCCTACAATTACTTTTGATACACTTTCAATGTCCATATAGCTTGAACAATAGTAATCAAGGTGAGGAGCGTCTTTTTCAGAAGTTGTGCTGTTAAATCTAATACTATCTAAGTTAGATACACCTCTCATAAGAGTGCGACCAAACTTACTAATATCTTCATTTTTATCGTGGAACTGTTTATAGTCACCTTCAATAACATTAGAATAGAATTTTCCAGTAGCATAACCAGCTTTAATAAACTTTTTACCACTTTTGATTTGCTCTTGTTTTGCAACTCTTAGCATTTCAAAACATTTGTTAAAACTATATCTTTCAGCTTCTTTTACAGAGCCACTTCCTCCACCGCTTAAGATAGACGCCAGTCCATTTCTTAAGTTATTTGACTGAGATGGTGATAGGTTTAAATTCGCAGTTAGGTTATCAAATAGATCTGCTTGGGCCGTAGCGCTTGTCAGTAAAATAGCTGTAAGTAGTAGTCGTTTCATAGGTATTCCTCTTCTCATTTAAAGTGTGATCACAGGAATATTAACGAAAAATGCTGCTCAAATGGTCAAATTTGGAAAATTTACTAGGGGTGTATAGATAATACTCAAGCCCCTAAGGGCTTGAAATTATTAATTATTTTTGGATTTGTGCCTTCATTAGGCGCTCGATTTGTACTCTGTGATCACAGACGATCCAGTCATTTCCAGCACCTCTGCCCATTGGAGCATACTTGTCTTGGTCTATACGGCCTTGATCTAGAAGTTCGTCTTCAACATGAACTCTAACGACTTCACCTGTTACAAATGTTCCAGTTCCTGGCACATCACCGTAGCTTAAAGTATCTCTGAGTTTACATTCAAAATGGATTGGAGATTCTTTCATTCTCTTTGGTGTAACAACTTCAGAATCTAGCTCTGTCAGCTTTGCGAAATCAAATTCAGATTCACCATGAGGTAGTTCAGTTGAACATAGATTTACTTTTTCATAATTATGTTGAGTTACAAAATTTACGACAAATTCTTTTTGACGAAGAATATTCTTAAGAGTGTCTTTTTGTTCACCATCACTTGAACGAATCATTGGAGTGAAGCCTATGATCATTGGATTTGCACTAACTACAGTAAAGAATGAGAAAGGTGCAATATTACTTGATCCATCTTCATTTACAGTTGAAACAACTGCAATCGGTCTTGGAACGACTGATCCTATTAGTAGTTTGTAGTTATCTTTAAAGTCTTGGTTTGTTGTATCAAAAATTGCCATAATTACATCCAGCTTTTCCAGTAGTCTTTGTTTTCATTCTCTTCAAACCATTTTGTTGGTTTTAAGGGATAGCGAGTATCAACCATAACAGCATACTCATCAGTATATAGTTTATCTTCACCAGCTTGAAAGGCCTTTGGGTGTGGCCCATGGTGAACACCTTGAGGGTGGAATGTTAAAGCACCTGCATCGATATTATCGCGAGAGAAGAAGTTTCCTTGGTGATAGAAAAGTACTTCGTCGAAATCAATATTTGAATGATAGAAAGGAACTTTTAAAACTTTATGTTTCTTATCTTCAAGAGGTCTTTCAACAAATGAGCAAACAACAAAGTTCTTTGCTACGAACGTTGTATGTCCCGATGGAGGAACATGGTAGCGATGACTCATAATAGGGCAGATATCATAAATAGAAATCTTCCATGGGTAGACAGATCCCTTCCATCCTTTTGCAGTAAGTGGGTTAAATGGATAGGTGATTGTTGTAATCTCTCCAAGCCTTTTTACTCTAACTTTATATTCCGGCCAATCTTGATCAGAGCCCAGAGCTGCTTCTGGAGTGAACTTTGCTGTTTGGTCATAGAGAGCGTTAGGGCCTAGAAGTCCACGAGATGGTTCTTCAAATTCAGATCGAGATTCAACTTGAAAGAACTTGGCAGCTTGGGAGATTTTAATTGTATATGTTGTACCACGAGGGATGACAATATAGTCACCTTTAACAAATGGAACATAACCATAGATTGTTTCAAAAGTACCGCTACCTTCGTGAACAAAGTAGAGCTCATCAAAGTCGGCATTTCTTAAGAAATAATCAAGTGACTTTGTTAAATGGCCAAGACTTAGTTCACAATCATTATTTGTTAGGATTGCACGAAAATCATCTTGTAGGTCTTTATGACTAAAAAGTGAAGGAAGATTTTTTGGTTTTAAATCACCCGAAATATCAGTCCAGTTAACTGGAGGTTGAGTATGATAGAGTTGACTTACACGACCAAAGAAACCATTACGTCCGTGTTCTTCTTCGTATAAACCTTCTGGAATATCAACATGAGCTTGCTTTGTGTATACACCACTTGCTTTAAAGCTTTCCATTTTATTATCCGTTGCCATTACTTAGTACCTCTTTTTGGTCCTATCTTATTAGTTAGCTTTCCAATTCCTTCAACTTCAAGAGTGATTTCATCTCCTGGTTTTAGCCAGCGATCGATCTCTAGACCACAACCAGTACCAACTGTTCCTGAACCGAAAAGATCCCCTGATAATACCCATTCATCTTGAGAGACGTGAGCTATCATTTGTGCCCAAGTATAGTGAGAATCACCAGAAAAACCTTCTGACCATTTTTCACCATTTACAGTTGCAGTCATTTTAAGATTTGGTTCTTTAAAATCAAACTCATCAAATGTTGTAATAACTGGTCCAATTACTGAACAGAAGTCTTTTCCTTTTGCAGGGCCTAGACGTACGGCCATTTCTTTCTTTTGAATATCACGAGCTGAAATATCATTTAGAATTGTGAATCCAAAAATGTGATCTTTTGCATCTTCTTCGCGAATATTGATACCATCTTTAGCAATGACCATTCCTAGCTCTAATTCGTAATCAAGAATGTTAGTGTAATGTGGCCATAAGACTTCTTGGTTGTGTCCAATAAATCCATGAGTCGGTCCTTTATAGTATGCAGGAATTTCATACCATGCTTCAGGAATTGCCTCGTTTCTTTTTTTGAATCCAGCCGCTACATGTTTTTCATGTGCATAGAAGTCGCGATAGTTAGGGATTTTATCTATTGGTGTTTTTAAATTAATTTCATCAGACTTAAATGCAATTGGAGTCCCATCTTTAAGAGTTAGATCTCCAACTTTTTCTAAGAATAAATATAGTCCGTAACATTCACCAAGAAAGTCGATAGGATCATCTTTTGTTTGAAGAATTTGTAAAAGGGAAGGAGGGCAAGTATGATTTGCTCTTTGCCAAAAGTTAAAATATCCTTCTCTTTCATAGTCACATGCCCAAACATTATTTGGATCGATGACTAGTCCATTATCTAATAAAATACCTAGTCTTGGTTCTGGACGATGAGTTCCATGATTTACATATTGGCAGATTTTCATGCTAAATCCTTTCTGAATCTTTTATTATATGCAGGAAGAATACGATCGAAAGCTTCATAGAAGTGATACATTTCATCCTTTGTTCCTATACTAATACGTACATATTCAGGCATTTCATTTGCAACTAGCTTTCTAATGATAACGCCTTCGTTTAAAAGTTCCTCAAACATGAAGTCACTGGCTTCACTACTTCCTGTTTTAAATGTAACAAAGTTTGTTACAGATTTAATTGGATTGAAGTCTCTATTAGTTAAGTATTCCATTAGTTCGTCATAACGCTTTCGATTATTTCTAAGCGTACGTTCAAGATGTGGACGATCTTCGAGAGCTCCAACGGCACCAAGTTGTCCGATAAGATTTGGCTCAAATGGAAGTTTTACTTTTGTTAAGTATCCAATAAGTTCCGGATGTCCAAAGCCATATCCAACTCGAATACCAGATAGGCCATAAGCTTTAGAAAAAGTTCTAAGAGTTAGAACATTATCATAGCGATAGTTCATAGAATCTGGATAATCATCTTGTTCTTGGGCAAATTCAAAATATGCTTCATCTAGAATAACAAGAACGTGAGAAGGAACGTACTTCATAAGGTAGTCGAACTCTTCTTTTGTAATATATGTACCTGTTGGATTATTTGGATTTGCAATATAGATAACTTTTGTCTTCTCAGTAATGTTATCTGCAAGAGCTTTTACATCAAAGCGATAATCTTTAGTAAGAGGAACTTTGTTAAGCTTTGCTCCAACACTTCGAGCTAGAATATAGAAACCAATGAACGTGTTGTCACAAGTTAAGACCTCATCTTCAGGCTTAAGAAATGCACGAGCAATATATGCCATGATTCCTTCAGATCCATTTCCTAAGATAATATTCTCAAGTTTAAGATCATACATTTCAGCTAGCTTAGACTTTAGTGCATAAGCATGCATATCTGGATAGCGATGTAGATCCCAAAGACCACGAGTCATTTCACGAATTGCAAAAGGTGATGGCCCTAGTGGGTTTTCATTCGAAGCTAGTTTTGAAACTTTTGTCAGTCCCTTTTCTCTAACAACTTCATCAATTGGTTTACCGGCCTGGTATACTTGTAGCTTTTTTAAGTACTCTGGTACGAGATCTTTATGATGCATCACTCTTCCTGTTTCATATTTTAGTTAAATTAAATTTGAGAAATTCTATCGTTTTTATGGCCGATTGAATAGTTTTGGTCGTTGCATCATGTATATAGGGCCGAGATGAATTAGACTTACTGTATTATGAGTAATTATCACTTTGGACAATTTACAACTGAACACCTCGAGCTTATTCAAGAGGGACTTAACTTATTTAATACTGGTCATTACTGGATGTGTCATGAGGTTGTCGAAGACCTGTGGATGGATGCAATGGGAGACAATGCGCGTTATGTGTATTGGGTTGTTATTCAACTGGCCACTGCACTATATCATCATGAGGATGACAATCTTAATGGAGCAAGTGGGATGGTCAATAAGGCCAAAGGTAAAATTGACTTCATTGAAAAAAATCATGTGGAGTCGGATATAATGGATAGATACTTAGACTGGCAAAATTTAAAAAGTATTGTGAAGGCCATTCCGCAAAAGCCTACTTTAAATGACTTTTCAAAGTTAAAAACTTTTAAATTTCCAGTTCAAAATTAAATGGAGTAGTAATGATTGGAAAGCTTCCATATTTCTTTTTTCGTTCAATGAATATCTTAAAGGCAGATAAGAAAATTATTTTAATTGCACTTTGTCCGGTTCTAATTGGTTTCATCCTTTATTACTCTTTGGGACATTATGCCTTTAGCGAAGTTTCCGCTTGGGGGCATGGATATATAAATGAAAAGTACCCTGAGCAGGGTTGGGTGAGCACTGTATTTTCAGGAGTTCTCATTATTCTTTTAGGAGTAATTATTAACTGGACGTTCTTTATCGTTGTCTCAGTCATTGCTTCACCTTTTAATGATATGCTCAGTTCAAGAGTTGAGATGATTTATAAGCTTCAAAAAGAGAGCACTGATACTTTTACGCAAACGATGAAACGACTACCAAGTATTCTTATGAATGAACTAAAGAAGATTGGTGTTATTGTCGTTTTATCAATTATCAATATTGGTATAGGCTTCTTTTTTCCTCCAATCACATTTGTATTAGGGGGATTAATTCTCGCTATTTCATTTATTGATTATTCATGGTCAAGAAATAACCTAACTTTTGCAGAATGTGTTGGTGATATTAAGTCAGGCTTTCTACCTTATTTACTAGGTGGAGTTGGTTTTATGATTCTTATATCAATACCTTTACTAAACTTATTCTTTCTTCCTTTAGCTGTTGTGTTCTTCACAGTTATCTATTGTGAACTAAGAGTTAAGGAGATAGCTTCAAGTGAAGAAGTTCCTACTAAGGGTTAAGGGAGATGAAGCAGAAATAGCTTCAATCCTGCCTGTTGTAAATGCCATTATTAATGAGCACGAGGACAATCAAGTTGCAATTGTTTACACAGATGCAACTCAAATTGATGACTTCTGGTTACCTGAAAGGTGTTGGGCCTACTCAATTTCAAAGAAAGAAACTGAATCAATGTTTGCAGCACATAAGTTTGCAGCAAATTTACATGAAGTTTTTAATACTGATTACTATATTGATTATGTGAATGATATGTACTCTGCTGTCCTTGGCCTGGCCTTTAGGGCCAATGTAAAGATTGGTTTACAAGGTGGACCAAAGAGCTTTTTTTATCAAGTATCACTACCTGAATATAGCGGTGAATATTTAGATGAAAAGAAAATGAGCGCATTAAAGGCGGTAGAAGGAAACTTTAAGAATGCTAATATCGACCACGCTTTCACACATCAGAGAATTTCAAATATATTTATCTGTTATCCACATAAGTATGATGTTGAATTTGTTGAAAGAATGAATTTTCTTGCTGAATGTTTACCAACTTTAAAGCTTCATGGTTATATTCCAAGTGAATCAGTGGAAGGTTATGATGGGGTTAAGGTAAGTAAAAGAATTAGTTTATTTAGTGAATCACCAAATATACTTCGTCGTCGAATTGATGAATTTGATGCAGTTATAACCAAATCACTAGCAACAGCGCAAATGAGTCGTAATCGAGGACAATTGGCCTTACTCGTTGGAGACGAAGAGCTTACAATACCTGAATGGAAGCACATGCCGGAGACAATTGGTCGCCTATGTTTTAGTGGTTCTACATTACTCTCTTATGGTATCAGTGAGTTAATTCAGCTTAAAACTTTTCCGGATTTAGAAGACTATATAGTTAATTATCAGTCACTTAGACTTGTTCCATAGACGTAAAAATGCCTTATTTGCGAGGCCGCTCGATTGTTGCTAAAATAAATCTATGGTGGCCGCAAAAGATCTTACATTTGCACCTTTTGAAATCGTTTCAGTAGAAGTGGAAGATATAAAGTCGTTGGCCCGAATCTATGTGGATTGTTTTTGGGAAAATTACAAAGGCATTCTGTCTAAAGACTATCTCTATTCATTAAAGTATTCTGATATACAACAAAATTGGGAAAGAAAAATTCCTCGTCGTCCAACAGAAGGGGGAACATTTGTTTTCCATGCTCCTGATGGAGATGTTGTTGGCTTTATTGATTACGGACCTGCTCGTGAGCATGAACATGGTATCCCTGGTGAAATCTATGATTTTTATATTTTAAAGAAATATCAAAAAGCAGGAATGGGGCAAAAGCTATTTGATGCTGTCTTAAAAGATTTTAAAAATCGTGGCTACGATTGTTTCTATTTGTGTACTTTTAAAAACAATCCCTCAAAAGGTTTCTTTATAAAAAATGGTGGCAAGGTTTTAAAGGAGTCTCCATTTGAGTTTAATGGAGAGATTTACCAAGAAGAATATTTTTACTTTGATCTATAAAAAAAGGCCCTCGTCGAGGGCCTTCTTATTATGCTTTGAATTGTTCGATTTGTTCTTTAAGTGAATTTAGCTTCTCTTCAAACTCACTTGCTTTTTGTCTTACCTCAACAACAACTTCTTCTGGTGCATTGGCCATGAATTTATCGTTATTAAGTTTCTTACCAATTTTTTCAAATTCTTTTTGAGTCTTATCAAAGTCTTTTTCAAGACGTTTGATTTGAGCATCAAGATCAATGACTCCATCAAGTTTTAAAAAGATATCAGTGTGAGTCGTTGCCTTCATAATGCACTTTTTAGGATTATCACTAGACTTAGCTGCTATTGTTACATCTTTTGCACGAGCAAGATCTTGCATTCCTGCCATATTGTCGGCAAAGTACGAAGATGCTTCTTCATCATCAGTTAAAAGTGCAACTTCAACTTCATCTTTAGGTTTGATATTGACTGATTGTCTTAGGAAGCGAATTCCTGAAACAACTTCAATAAACTTATTCATCTTAACTTGTTCACTAGGGTAGTTAAGAGCTGCATCGTATTCAGGATATTCAGCTGAGATTAGTAGATCTTCACTATCTTCTTTTAAATAACCCCAAAGCTCTTCTGTAATGAAAGGAGTAATTGGGTGTAGAAGAGCAGTAATTTTTCTAAAACAGTATTTAAGAACAGTCGCTCTTTGAACTTTGGCAGCTTCGTCTTCACCGTTAAGTGTGTTTTTTGAAAGTTCGATAAACCAAGAACAGAATTTGTCGTATACGAATGAGTACACTTCAGAACAAGCGTCATCGTAGCGGAAAGCATCGAGAGACTCATTAACAATTTTAGACGTATCGTTAAGCTCTGATAGAATCCATTTTTCTTGATCATCAAGATTTGTAGGAAGATCTTTTTCAGCAAGCTCTAAGAATGGTGAGATGAAACGGAAAGCATTCCAAATCTTATTAATGAAGTTTCTGTAACCAGCGATTCTTTCAGGGTCTAGGTTGATAGCACGGTTATAACCTGAACCAGCAGCTAGAGTAAAACGGAATGCGTCTGCGCCATATTGCTCTACCATCTCTAGAGGATCAATACCGTTACCAAGAGACTTACTCATCTTACGACCGAGCTTATCTCTTACGATTGCGTGAATATAAACCTTATCGAATGGAACTTGGTTAGAGAATTTAGTTCCCATCATCATCATTCTAGCAACCCAGAAGAAGATAATATCGAAACCTGTAATTAGAACAGAAGTCGGGTAGAACTTATCAAATCCTCTCTGCTCCATTCTTTCCTTATTTGGCCAACCTAGTGTCGACATTGGCCATAGTCCCGATGAGAACCAAGTATCAAGAACGTCAGGGTCTTGAGTGTATTCTTTTGCACTACACTTTGGACATGATTCTGGCTCTAGAGCTTCATCGGCCCATTGGTGCTCACAAGTTGTACAAGTAAATACTGGAATTCTGTGTCCCCATAGAAGTTGACGAGATACACACCAGTTCTTTGGTTCACGTAACCACGAGAAGTAAGTATTCTCCCATCCCTTCGGATAGAAACGAGTTGTATCATCTTCTACTTTTGCAACGGCTTCTGCCGCCATATCTGTAACGTTTACGAACCATTGTTTAGAGATCATTGGCTCAATAACAACACCAGATCTTTCACCGTGACCAACTTGGTGCACATGTTTTTCTTCTTTTACAAATAGTTCTAGTTCTTTTAATTTTTCAATAACACCCTTACGAGCTTTCTTACAAGGAAGTCCTTGCCACTCAAGACCGTGCTCATTAAGAGTACCGTCTAGGTTTAGGATATTAATGATTTCAAGATTGTGTCTCTTTCCAATTTCAAAGTCATTGAAGTCGTGCCCTGGAGTAACTTTAAGACAACCTGTTCCTTTTTCAATATCAACGTGCTCGTCACCAACGATTGGTACTTCACGGTTACATAGTGGAACGATTGCTTTCTTACCTATAAGGTGAGCAAATCTTTCATCATTTGGATTAACAGCAACGGCCGTATCTCCAAGTAGTGTTTCAGGTCTTGTTGTTGCAACTTCTAATTTAATATCACTATCTTTAACAGAGTAGAGGATGTGATAGAAGGCACCGTTAACTTCTTTGTGATCAACTTCTGCATCAGAAATAGCTGATTGAAGTTTTGGGTCCCAGTTAACAATATAGTCTGATTGATAAATTAGACCTTCATTATAAAGAGTTACGAAAGCGCGTCGTACGGCTTCGTTCGCTTCTGGATCCATTGTAAACATTGAGTAATCCCAGTCACAACTTGCACCCATAACTCTTTGTTGGTTAGCGATAACGCCACCGTATTGCTCTTTCCACTCCCAGATCTTCTTTAAGAAGTCTTCACGAGAGTAGTCGTGCTTAGTTTTCTTTTCTTCATTCCAAATTAGCTCCTCAACTTTTGATTGAGTTGCAATACCTGCGTGATCCATACCTGGAAGGAAAAGAGTCTCATAACCTTTCATTCTTTTAAAACGAATTAGGGCATCTTGAGTAGTGATATCAAGAGCGTGACCTGCGTGAAGAATTCCTGTGACGTTTGGAGGTGGCATGATGACGCAAAAAGACTCACCAGTCTTTCCTGCTTTAGGAGCAAAGTATTTCTCATTTTCCCATTTTTGGTACCACTTCTTCTCTACATCATTTGAGCTATATGTCTTAGGTAGCTCATCGAAATTTCTTGTCACAATTTCTTCCTTTTTTCGATTTAACTAATTGAAATTATATATCATAGGATACACGTTATTTCTTTTAAAAATAGATGGGTAAATAGTTGAAATCCCCAAAAAGTACACGTCAACTTTAAGCTTATTCCCAGTTTTCGACTGGCTCAGGAAGCTCTTACGGAGCCTTGTAATCCGGGTCTTTGTCGGGCGCGTTATTGAAGAGAAGTTGATCAACTTGTCTTCTGGCCTTAATGAGATCAATGTCATTTATTGAAATATAAGAGATATCATTTTCTTTCTTATGTGAAGAGGCAGTTATGCTTAAGTTACGATTTAGTGAGTTTAAGATTTCTAGGTTTGTGTCTAGTAAAGTTGCGTTACGAAGTGAGCTAGGTTTTCTTAAAGTATCTATCCAGTATTGAAGATAACTAATACGATTCATAAACTCTTTTAGTTCAGGAGAGATCTTTACATCACGATTTTTTATATAGTTGTTGTATTCTCTTAAATTTCTATTTGTTAATAACTCACCAATATCTTTTAAAATTTTATTTGAAATATATTTTGAAAATGGAAGTGTTGTTTCTATCGACTTTATATTTTGATCGATTTCGTTATAAAGTTTTTGAGAAATATTGATATGCTCATACTTCTTGCTAAGTCTCGTATTCAATATTGAATTTAAAATGATTAATTCGATAAAATCATTATCAATAGGTGAAGTAAGATTTTTACTAAATTCGACAATATATTCTTGATTGATTTTGCTATTGATATAAAGCTCTACTACTAAGTCTTTAAGTACTGGGCTTAGACTAGGTGAAAACTTAAGTTCTTGCTCAGTAGGAGCAGTGGCAAAAATAGTAAATGTGAACAAAAGGATGATTAGGTATTTCATAGTTTCGACTTTATCTCTTTATCAATACTAAATTTACCTTCCTTATTTCTTAGAAGATAAATTTTGTCTTTGTATGGGACGAGGATCGATTTATTATGTAGAACGATATTTGAAACATAATTCAAGTCTGTTCTTTGTCTTAATTTTTTATCTTCTAAATTGTAAGAAACGATTTCTCTTTGGTTAAAGAGATTCGAATTTTCGCTTTTTAAAGTTAGGATAAAGAATAACTCATTTTGCTGAATATTGAGATTGTATCCTGGTCCACTTTGAAGATTGATAAGGGGAGAGCGTTTCGTAAAATCAACTCGACCTTTTTCAATCTCAACGAGATCAATATATGGATTTTCGCCAAGAGATGATTCTAGAATGAAGACTTTCGAATCAGAGCTTTCTAAGCTTATAATTTTATCTGTTTTATCATATTGATGAAGGAGGTATTTCTTTTTAGAGCGATTATTGTAAATATTTATATTACTCTTAAGTTCTCGGTCCTTATCTGTGTAATAAATAAGACTATCATCAAAAATTTCTACTTCACTTAGGTGTAGAATATCCTTTGTCACTAGGGGGATCGAAAAACGATCAAGATTATTCTTTAGATTTACAATTTCTATAAAGAGACTTCCTTCATCCTCTCTAGTGTACGAAATATAATTACTCTTAGAGTGAAATTTAGGAAAGCTCCCTTTTCCAACAAAGTCGAGCTGATTCTTTTTAATATTATAAAAATAAATTTCGGCTTCTGTAATATAAGAGAAATCTTTAAAGTGGTTTTCTTTAACACTTATAATATAAAGTTCTTCGTTTGCTTTGATAACATCAAACTCGCTATCAGTTTTTTTCTCCAAAACGGTATTTGCGCGATTCTTTGCGGAGTATGCGATAGCATTCTTTCCCTTTAGATAGAATGTAATACCGTTCAAGTCATCATACTTTAAGTTATGAACATTTTGTCTTGTTGTTAGCTCTAGTAGAGCTGTTTTAGAAAGAACACTCGTTGCTAATAAAGAAGAAATTATAAGCTTATTTATTTTAGTAAAGGCCATATAACTCCCAATTCTTTAAAGGACTTAAAGTAGAGTAGCGTGATAGTGCGGTAAAAGCATTTGCCCATAAAACAGATCGTGGTGAGCTAATGTCATCGAGTGCACTTCTAAAGCTTAGGTAGGTATTGTTATTAATTTCTTTATAACCATCAATAATAAATGGCATAGGTGTACAAATACCAATTTTTCTAAGTTGGTAATGAGAAGGATAGATATCTTCAGCACACCCTTGGCCGTGGATAATTCCATTCTTCTTATTATCTAAAAAGAATTTTAATGACGTTAGTGAATTAATCTCTTGTTCTTTAATATTTAGAACAGAGAGAATTCGTGAATGAATGTCAGCATCAGAAGAGTTGTACTTCGTTTTAAAGTAATCGAATGAGAGTGATCCTTCACTCCATATCTCTAGTGCTTTACGGTTATCAATCATTACATTGTACTTACAACTCTGAGAACGGCATGCTAATTCTTGAGGAACAACCCAGCAACCAGCTTTATATTTTAAGCGAAGAGGATTAAATTGTTTTTTCGACACTTGCTCGCACTTTATTCTACTCGTGACAATTTTCGTTTGAAAAAGAGCATTGGCAACAACCATGTTTAAAGCATTGTAATTCTCTTTTGAATTACCTGGAATGAAAGGTAAGCATTTCTTCCCATCGTTAGAATTGTAACAAATACTAAGTGGCCACTTTTCTTCTTCTCCTGACTCTAGATAAAGTCCATAGATCTTTTCATAAGATGGGAAAACACAGTCTTTACTCTTTAGGTCGTTGGTCGCGAAATGTTTGATAACTCGCGCACCATTGATGATGGCGTAGTTTCCAATATTCCTTGGGCAATCATTGTAATTATTTTTTAGACGCGAAATTTTTAAAGTTTCAGAAATTTCGTTACAACTAGGCATAGGATAGAGAACTGTGCCTGTCGCTGGACCTTGAGTCATGCATCGGCTAGGTTCATTTCTTAAGAGCGAGATACACTTCAAATAATCTAGTTCTTCCATTTTATCTTCAGGTGTTGTTTTACCCAAAATATTTCGACATCGAACTTCAATATGATCTGGCGATTTTTGTTTATTAATAATTAAAGACCAAAAGTCTTGCTTGGAATAATTTTTACAAAATAGTTCTTCACGACTTAGATTACTGCAAAAGTTTTTGAAGTATAAAATATCACGATCATTAATTTCATCAGTATATGTCTTAGATTGACGCCTTAGAGAATTGATATAACTTCTCTCAGAAATACTCAGTGAATTATCTCTCAATCTTTCACCAAGTTTACCTGCTAGCTCTATGGTGTAAGGAGCACTACAGATATGATCAATATTAATATTACTCTTTAGGTCTTTGTATTGATCGAGGCATTGCGTTTGATTACGAGGAAATTTTGGAGTCAACTTTGTGAATGTATCTTTTAAGAGACCTTTTTCAAAGAGGCGAGACTGCTTGAATGATAGGCGACAATTACTCTTGTAGTAATGAGCAAGAAAGGCATCAATAGGAACTAGGGCCGTTGATGTCGAACTATCTGATGTTATACTCGCTTCAACATTAAGAAGTGGTTGGTTGTTAATTCTAATAAGACGATTTTTTAGGAGTGTATATATTGAACACTTATTAACATGAAATAATTCTTTATAGTCTTGTTCACTATAGAGAAGGATTGCATTTAACTGTCTCTTAGATAACTCGATTTTTTCTTCATCTTTGAAATTTTGTCTAAACGAAACTTTATCGCTTGGCGGATTTAGAATCTTCTCGTTAATTTCACTCTGAAAAGTTTTTAACTTTTCTTCAAATGTTTCTAATAAACTAGTTTGATTTTCTTGAGTGTTTTGGGCGAGTATTTGATTTTGAAAAAAGCTAGGCCCAGCTAGAACTGAGCCTAGTATAATTGATTTAATCGATAGTTTTTGCAAGGATTGAAGCAACGTCTTCAATCTCAAGGTTTTCAGTACCTGTTTTTTCGCTAATTCCACCCTTAAAGTTTATCATACAGAAAGAGCAGGCCGTAGCTAATTTATCAACTTTCTTTTCACCTACATGCTCAAGGCGTCCAGCAGCTAAATCAGTACCAGCTTCAACTTCGTACCACATATTACCACCACCCATTCCGCAGCATAGGGCAGTATCTTCTTTCTTATCCATTTCTTTGATCTCAACACCTGCTGCCTTTAGGATTTCTCTTGGAGCATTGTATTCACCGTGGTGGCGACCAAGGTAACATGGATCATGGAAAGTAAGATTTTCTTCAACTTTCTTTTCTGGTTTTAGTTTCCCAGAACGTAGTAGGTCAGCAAGAAGTTCAGTGTGGTGAACTGTAGTAAAGTCACCATCATCAAATTTAGCGTATTCCTTACCAATCGTATGTAGACAGTGTGGACAGTGAGTTACAACTTTATCAAAGTCGTATTGTCTCATATTTGCAATATTTTCAATCGCAATTTCAAAGAATGAGTACTCATCACCAAAGCGTCTGATTGGGTCACCATTACATTTTTCAGTTTTCCCCATAACAGCAAATGAAACACCTGCTTTCTTTAGAAGCTTAACTGTATCTTGAACAACCTTTTGGTTAGAAGCATCGTATGAACCAGCACAACCAACATAGTAAAGGTAATCAACTTTTTTACCAGCTTCGATTACTGGAACATCAAGACCGTCTGCCCATTTGAAACGATCATCTTGAGAGATTCCCCAAGGGTTTCCGTTGATTTGTACTTTTTGAACTGCCGTTGCAGCGTCAGCTGGAATCTCTCCAAGTGTAAGAGTTTTGTATCTCTTTGCACCCATGATGATATCCACGTGCTCAATATTTGCTGGACACTCTTCCATACAAGCACCACAAGTAGTACATGAGTCTAGTTCAATTGATGAGTATATTGAGTTTTCCCAGAAGTCAGCGTCAGTTTCACCTTTTGCTGCCGTTTCAAAAGCAAGATCACGTGCTTTTGTAATAATCTTTTTAGGATCCAGAGGTCTTTCTGCAAGGTTAGCAGGACATACTTGCGTACAACGTCCACACTCAACACAAGCTAGAAGGTCTAGTTTATTTTTAAGACTAAGTTCTGAAATTTTCCCAAGTCCGAAAGTCTCAGCAGTTTCATCTTCAAAGTTCATTGGCTCAAGTACGGCACCACGTCTTGGCGGAGTAACTAGGGCAGCAAATGGAAGTACAAAGATGTGAGAGAATTTAGTTGTTCCACATGCAGCTACAAATAGCATTGTATTTGCCATGTGAACCATCCACATTGCACGATATGAATATGCCCAAACCTGTTCTGAAAGAGGAATCTTAGTAAAGATTGAAGCTAGCGCCCAACCAACTGGTGACCACGTTGCTTCTCCAACAGGCATACCTGTACCCATGATTCTTACACCTTCAATTAGGTATCCAAGAACAACAAGGCAGATAAGCATAGCGTACATAAATAATTCTTGCTTTGGTCTCGTTGCTTGAAGGTAAGAAGGTCTATCAATATATCTTCTTTTGTAAGCAAGGCCAATACCTGCAAGAACCATTAATCCGGCCATGTCGGCCAGGAAAGAGATTACGATATAAACAGGTCCTTTGTAGATTTTAAAAGGAGTGTCAGCGTGAATTGCAACAAGGTCTGTAGCAATCCATAGAATAACAAATCCCCAAAAGATTAGACCGTGGAAAAGAGCTACGTTTCTAAAACGTGGTACTTTACCAGTAAGAAGCATTGTTTTGAAGAATGATCCCCAGTTTAACTTCTCTGGTAAAAGGTCCTTTAGGCCCTTGATAGCATCAATACCTTTTTTTCCAGTGATAAATTGAATTTTTTGATACAGACCTTTGAACATAACAAAGACTGCTGCAAAAAATAGAATGTACATGACAACCTTAAACGAGAATGGAATATTCCAAAAAATTTCTCGCGTGGCGGCATCAAGAGTTTGATTCATTTCTTCCCTCGCTTACTTTTTAAACGTGAATATTAATTTTAATAATTTCAATCCTATATATATGATAATATATCATAAGAATCCCTATTTAATGAGTCGGAAATTATGATGTACGATAAAAAAAACTTAATATTTTTATTACTTCTCGGAATATTTTTTTCATGTTCAAGAGTTAATACTATTAACTTAAAAAAACATTCGTTTAATAACTATCCTCAAAACCTAATTTTTATTCAGATACCTGGCCTAAGTGAAGAGCATATGGGCTATTTGCACTTTAAGAACTTAAATTATACAGCAAAGACTGAGCTCGAAAATTATGCGTGTTTCGGTAAAATGTGGTCGTATAATATGATGACGATTACTCCAAGTGTTGAGGATCAATTACTAGCACAGATTAACGGTTACGGTTTGGCTAACCAAACATGTGAAAAATATCAAAGAAAGTCTCTTTGGGATGTATTTGTAAACTCGGGCTATAGTAACTCTGTTATCTATCGCGGTGAATCTCCTAACTTAGCTGCTATTAATAAGTGTAATGCTAATTTTTACCAAAATACTCGATTATTTATCTCAGGTGGAAAGGCCGTAAAAGAAAGCAAGGCATTTCACTTTCAAAAGTCGAGTGATTATAAAGTTGGTGAAATTTATAGTGATCAATCATGTCGTGGACAAAAGTGTTTTTCGAATACGATGAATCTATTTGAGCATGTCTTTGATTCAATGAATGATTCTAATCGTAGGTTTGTTAATATCGTAGACTACGACCTTTATAAAATTTTGAAAAAGCAGGATGCAAAAGAATTTGCAAAGTATATGTCTTACCTTAATAATTTCCTGACCCAAGTAAGAAAGAAAGTAAGCTCGACAAACGATTACTTAATCGTTGTAAGTTCTGTTTCACCTAAGGCCATCGATTGGCGTAAAGTTAATAGTAAGTGGAAATCAATTTCAATAGCTTCTAATAAAGATTCTCAACTGATGGCCCCAGTTTGGGCAGATGGTGCACTTGCGGAAAATTTTTGTGGAATTTACTTAGAGTCTGATTTGAACAGCCGCTTCTTCTGGAGATCAGAAGAAACGACTCTGCCATTTTAGTGAAGGCTAAGAATACTTGAAACTTCTTCTTTTGTGATTAGATAGGCTGTTTTGCAGTAATCACATTTTGTTTCAATTGAAGCATCGTTGTGGAATACATCTGCAAATCCACTTGAGCGAACGACGCCTGCTACACCTGTAACCATGCGGTCGCGAGAGCAGTTACATTTGAATTTAATTTCTGTCGACTTTAAGAAATCAAAATCAAGTCCTTCAAATGCTTTTTGAATTTCGCTTTCTTCATTTAGAGCTTGTTTGAAAATATTATGAAAGCTTGTTTCATTTTGTTTGATATAGTCTTTCAGGCTCAACGACTCGACAATCTCTTCTTTATCTACATTGACTTCAGGAAGCTTCGTTACAAGCATTACCTGGTCACTATCATCGCTAATGATAATTTTTGATTTCATTTGATATGATTTATCAAAAAAGTCATTCATAATTTCTTTAATTGAGCGGTTCTCAACATTGATAATACTCGAATAAGGAGTCTTGCTATATGGAAATTGCTTTACTGTTCTAAGCTTTCCTGTAATTTTTTCTGGTATTGTTGGGAGCTCTTCTGGGAAGATTAGTGTTCTAAAAAAACCAGACTGATTCATTTCTAACTTGTAGCGAAAGTAAGGAGAGTCTGAATCAATAAAGATTCCCATATTTTCTTGAGGCTTTAGAAAATTAATTAGAGGTAGTATTGAAAGTGTGCAATCTCTAAAAAATCCAAAACCTTGATTATTGACACTGTGAATAAGTGCAAGATCATGAATAACTTTTTGACCTTCTAGAAAAGAAATTGCGAAGGTTTTCTCTTTATTAATGAAGTTGAATAGACGGCTTTCTTTAATCACAGTAAAATTCTCCTTGTAGGCGCTTTATATATCGTTTTTTGCATAAAGTGTCATTTAAAAAGGGTAATGTTGCGTGTTAAATCTTTATTTATATAAAAATCATTTTGATGAGTTATTTGAAGAAAATGAAAATATAAAAAACTGGCAGATAGTCTGTCCGTCTCCCCAGCGTTCAGATTTATATCGTGATTATATTATTCGCAAAGGCCATGCTAGAAATACTGAGACAATTACAGTTGCAAAGTTCTTATCTGATCACCTGAATTTAGATGATGAGCAAAAAAAGCTATCTAAGTCTGAACTTATGGTAGACCTTTGGACTTTTTGGAAGTCTTCGGTAAATGATGATTATGAAAAGTTTCATTTTTGTTTTGAGCTCTTTACTGAAGTACGTTCATTTGATCTAAGTGGTTCATTAATTGAAGAATTAAGTCAGCTGGCCACTCTTGAAAAAGACTGTATCGCTGGACTGATGAGATTTCACACTTATTTAGAAACATATAATATTGTTGATGAACAAAAGTCTTACCAATTAGTTAGTGAAAGTTTTAGACCACAAGAAGACGTTGGTTATATTTTTATTGGCTTTGATCACTTAAATGCAAATCAAATTGATATGCTCAAAGGGATGGGAGAGAAGGCCAGTGTTTATATTCCTTTTGAAAAATCTATTTTCAACCAATGTGATAATAAAATCTTTTGGCCTAACTGGGTAGAGTTAGAGCAGATAAAAGAAGCACATGAGATCGAAAGCATATCTTGTGATTATATTTCTATTCCTTCTGGAAGAAGTGCTGAGTATTTAAGTGATCTAATTTCTGGTGAAAAACAAATTTTAAGTTTTTCGAATGGACTTGACCTGACTCAAGTAAACTCGATTCTACTCGCACAAAAAAGGTTTAAGACAGACTTTGCACTATTCTTTACAAGTGTTGATCAGTTAATTTCTAAAGTACAAGAACAGTTAAACTTGAATAAAGGTCATTTAAGTGCAGATGATTTAATTTTATTCTTAGATAAGCTTGCTCTTACTAATATGAACGAGAAGAGCTTTATGCTTTTAAAAACTATTTTAGCATTTAAGAAAGAAGTTATAAGCTTTAGTGAGAAAGCTACGGTAAACGAAAATATTTATAATTCTGATTTAAAACTATTGAAAGAAGTCCTAGGTCTTAACCTCCCAAGAACATCAGTCGTTAACATTTCGATGAAAGATACTGGTGTGATTGGAACAAGAGATAACTTATTCACTAGTGAACGTGCAGATAATCAATATCTATATATTTCGAAGGACGATTTGGGAGCACTAAGCTCTTCTCAAAGGTTCTCAAATGATGTTCTCGTTATTTTTAGTGCATTTGGTCCATTACAAAGTAAAAACTTAGATATTATTATTTTAAGAAACCAACTTCGACGCTTTATTCTGGGAGGCGGAAACCTAATTTTAGAAGAAGGGCTAACGCATGGGAGCTCAATTGCTGAAAATCTTTTTGAAGGTGTTGAATTAAATCCAACCCATGCCCAAGCAAGTGAACGTAAAAGCTTTGGAACTATTTATAGTCAAAAAGCAGCTATACCTGAAAAATTATCACCATCATTTATTCAAACATATATTGATTGTCCGAAGAAGTGGCATTTAAAATACGCTCAAGGTGTCGACCTCGATGTTTCTTCTTCTGCCTTTATTGATCGACGTTATATTGGGACAATTAATCACAGTGTGATTGAATCTTACCTTGAGCTTCATAATCAGTATGATCGCGGAATTCTAAAAGAGCTTATTGCAAATACCTTTAAGCGATTTATCGATGAGAAGTCTCTACTACCTGAAAAGATCGATATTGAAAGCCTGAAACTTTCAGTAGAATCCTACTGTAGTGGCATTATTTATAAACTTCTTGAAATTAAGAATGAATCAAGTGTTGAATTCTTTTTCGAAAGAGATATTTCAAAAGTTAATGAAAAATATAAAGGGTCTATCGACTTAATTATCAAAGATGGTGATGATTATTATATTTACGATTTTAAAACATCTGGCGGGGCCGTTCCTACTAAAACTGATATAAATGATTTTCGAAAAATTCAACTTCTTGCTTATTATGAAGCATGGGGTGTCGAGCATAATCTAAAAGGTGGTGGCTACCTTTGCCTTGAAAACTTGAAAGATTCAATCTTTGTTGGTGAAGAAAAGTTTTTTAATGAATTTCACTCTAGAACAAATAAAATAGAAAGTTATAAAAAAGAAGAGTTTAATGAGTTTATGAATGAAACGATGGTTTCAATGAGAAGTGCACAGTCGTGGCCGGCAGCACCACTAAACTCAGGAATATGTACCTTCTGTGTTGCAAATCCAATTTGTGCAAAGGGTGGGGATAAGTAATGGCCATTCAACTTAATTCAGAACAAGAAAAAGCAGTAATGCATAATGGTGGAGTCCTACTAAATGCTGGAGCTGGTTCAGGTAAGACTAGAGTTATCATTGAGCACTTAGCTTACTTAATCGAAAAAAAGTACGATGCTCTTTTTGAGTCTGCACATCCTGATATTCTAGGGCAATTAAAGTCATATCTTTCTAAAATTGTAGTAATGACATTTACGAAGGAAGCTGCTGGAGAGTTACAATCTCGTATGTTTGATCGCTTTTCAAAAGTCGAAGATGTTACAAAGAAGAAAATTATTGATGAGGCCCTTGAATCACTTGGTATTTCTACGATTCACAGTTTTTGCCTTAAGTTGATTAAACGAGGTTATATTTTTGGTGCTCCAGCGAACCTCGATATTGTTGATCGTTTCAAAATTAATGTGAAAATTGAAGAGTTAACAAAGCAATGGTTCTCTCGAAATCTGAATAATCAGAAAATAGAAATATTTTTAAAGAATATTGACGCTCTAATTAGCTCGATGCAATTCGTGTTTGCAAGTCCTGAGCTTAGGTTTGAGTGGTCAAGTATTGATGTTAATGACGTCTCTTTTGATGAAGGCGAATACTTCGATAATATATTGAGCTTACTTGGCTGTAATGAAGTCTTTAATAATCATTACTCTAGTAATACTTACTCCGATGAACATAGTAAAAAAGCATGGTGGAAGCACTTAAGCGCATCAGAGTCTTTTTTCTTATCAAAGAATTATAGTTGGAATAATATAAAACGTTTTTGTGAGATTTATAAATCAAATAAACCGCGAAAGGCCAAAGGAATCCCTTTGGAAGTTGGAGAGCTAATTGATCAATGTAACTCTCTACTAAAGTTTTATGATAAAGAATCTGAAAACTATGATGCCTTTTTTGAGAATGAAGGGATATATCTAGAATGGTTAACTTTATACAAAGAACTGTTTAATTATATAGAAGAGTATTACTACAATTATCCAGGAATCGACTTCTCTGATATTGAATACCTAACTCTAAAGTCGTTAGAAGAAAGTGAAGAATCACGTAGGCTTTGTCAGGAGAATTTCGATTATATTATTGTCGATGAATATCAAGATACTTCTCCTGGGCAGTATCAAATTATTAAGCATGTTATCGGTGAGAATTTCAATCGATTAATGTGCGTAGGTGATCGCAAGCAAGCAATCTATGGATTTAGAGGTGGTGAAATTGCGGTATTTAATCAAACTGAAAAGGTAATTCCTCAAAACCTTTACATGTCCAATAATTATCGCTCAGAGGAAGCTGTTGTAAATTTTAACAACCAATTCTTTGAAACAATATTTGGATTAGGCGAAAAATATCAAGGGCACGATCAGTATAGTGTAAAAGTTGATTACCAAAACTTTCCAGATGTTAAAGAATCCGGTCTTGGTATCGTTAAAGGTCATAAAGTTAATCTCGAAATCGAGTTAGAGAAAAAATCTTCAACAACTTATGACAATATCGAAGCAGGTGCTATTTGTGATCTAATTAAAAAGAAGCAAGATACAAATCCCGATGAAGAGATTTGTATTCTTTATCGAACACTTGCACCTTCAAAGCAATTAATTTCAAACTTGATGGCAAGTTCTATTCCATTTGTTGCCCAAGTAAAGATTCCTTACGGGGAAGATCCTCTCGTTATTATATTTAAGGCCTTTGTTAACTTCTTAATTGAAGGAGTTAAGGAAGGGGCCGACGAAAAGAGACTTCATGCAATTGCTCGATACTACAACTTTATAATTGAAGGAGTATGTAGCCATTACTATGACTCATATCAAAGTGTTGATGTAACAAGTCTTATGAAAATGAAAGATACTTATATTAATAGTAATATTGAGTATGCCTTCTGGTCGTTTGTATTTGATTTAGGCTTATCAAGTTCTGCCTATAAGAATAATTCTGAAAAAATAAATGGAATTATTGGTGGTGCTAAAGGTGATATTGATCAAATTTATAAAATCCTAAAATCTTTAGAGAAGGACTCGTATAGTGCTAGCTTCTCTTATCTTTCACAACCAAAAGTTAGAATTATGACGACTCACGCTTCAAAGGGGCTTGAATTTGATACGATAATTCTTGGTGGTATTCATACTAACGGCCGTACAGTTGTGGATAAGTCTAAGTTTGGTGCGCTTCCAGGAGCTTTATCTTGGAGTGCAGATATAAATAGTAAAAAATTAAACTCATCTCCAAATCTAATTCTAGAGAAGCTAATAAAAAAACAAAAAGAATTCTCTGAGTCAAAGAGACTTTTCTATGTGGCCTGTACAAGGGCCGTGGAAAACATCGAATACTTTGATATAAGTATCAATGGCGAAGATGTAAAACATTCTGACAATAGCTGGATTGTGCCGCTTCGAAATTATCAAATGAAGTCAGTAGAGATTGAAAGTTTTGATCTTAAATACGAATTGGAAGAAGCAATACGTCCACCTATATATTTTCTCGATCCATTAGGAGTTAAGAATATTGATAACTCTGTAGACATTGGTCTCATCTCTGAACTTTCAGTTACAAAACTATCTGAGTTGGCTTTATGTTCAAGAAAATTCTATTTAAACCAAGTCTTAAAACTTGAGGATGATTTAAAAGAATTCTCAAAAGAAAAAGAAATCGCACTGCCTCACGTTCAAGGTGTTTCTGATGTTGATCGTGGTAACCGTCTTCACTTCTTAGTTGAAAATCTTATTAAAGGTAGAGATTTAAAATTTAATAATACAGAAGAGGTCGAAATTGTCGGATGGGTAGGGGATACAATTAAAAAGTCTTCACATGACAAAATTTTAAGTGAGCATCAAATAAAATTTTCTTTTTTTGGTCAAATGATTACAGGGATTATCGATGGATTGCTTTATCAAAATGGTCAGGTAGTAGAAATTTGGGACTTCAAGTCAGGACTCATTGATGATGATAAGCTGCGCTCATATTTCTTTCAATTAAAAACCTATGCTTATGGTCTACTATTAGTTGGCGAACAAGTTACTGAAAAAATTAAGTTAAAGGTTCTAGCTCTTGATCAAAAACGTGTCATTGAAGAAGAAATTTCAATGGCCGAGCTTGAAGCAAACCTATTTGAAACGTGGAGAACTCTTACTGATTTAGTCGGGAAAAGAATAACTCACTGTTCATCATGTACGTATGGAAATTTATGCCACCAATAAGCGACTTAAATTGTAGTTAACATCTTATGTTAAAATAATCTCTGTAAATCCAACTATTTGAAAGGCAGGACGCTAAAATGATTAGGATGATCTTTGTATTATTTTTAACTTTTATGACGATTAAGACTTTCGCCGCAGAAAGTGATCTCTACAATTTTTCATGGCTTGATAAAGATAAAGAAATTTATGTACTTCAAAACCGTAAGTTTAAAAAACAACAACGCTTCTATGTAAGTGGTGGCTTTGGTAAAACACTATCTGGTGCGTTTGTTGATTCAACTTCTATGCAGTTAAGAGGTGGTTACTTTTTTACTGAAGAACTTGGTGCTGAATTTATCTATGCTTCTAATTCAGGTGAAGAGAATGATACAGCAGCTTCTGTTAGAAACAGTAATGGTGGTGGAAGTGGTTCAATTCCATTTAGAAGAATTGTAAACGACTATATTGGTGTTATGGCAACATGGGCGCCTTTTTATTCAAAAATTAATACATTCAATTCAATTCTCTATGTTGACTGGATCTTTGGTCTAGGTTTAGCAAAACTTAATGAAACAAATAATGGCCCTGAAGTTAGAGCAGGTTCTCCAAACCCTGGTTTAACAATAGATGAGTCACACACTGGTCTTATGTGGGATGTTTCAACTAAATTTTATATTAATCAATCTTGGAGTATTAGAGCAGATATTAACGGAATTCTTTATCAAGCTGCACCAGCAAGAGAGTCTGGTTCTGAGAGTGATCAATTATATTCAAATATTGATCTAACTTTCTCTGTTCAGTTTGACTTATAAAGGAAGCTATTGTGTTTAAGAAAGCGCTTATAACATTTCTAATATTGAGTCAGGCATACGCACTTGAGTCAATTTGGACTGATTTAACAAAATCAAAAAATCGTATATCTCGCTATCCGAATATTATTAAAGAGCTTATAGATAAAGAGATGTACCATACGGCCGTTCCTTATGTGAAAGAGTATTTAGTTACGTATAAGGGAAGGACGAATAAGAATTTTGAATATCTATTTGAACAAGTTGTTTCAAAGGTAGGAGATAGACAATTTATTCTGTTGCCTGAGAATTATCTTCAAAATATTGATTCTCCAACTCTTAAATATTTACTCGCTAAAAAGCAGTTAAAGAGAAGAAAGTATAAAGAAGCTCTTCAAACCTTAAATGGAACTATTCCGGCATCACATCCTGTAAAGCCATTTGCACTTCACTTAGAAGGTGTTGCATTTACTATGCTTAGAAGTTTTAAGGCCGCAGTTGGATCATTTGAGAACTGTGTTGATCAGTCGACAAGTAGTAGTGACGAAGTACGTGCAAGACAATTACAAATTAATCAGGACTACTGTCTTGCTGGTATTGCAAGAGTGAAGTATGAACAAAAGAAATTAGATGAGTCTGAACTTGCTTTTATTGATGTAGATAAAAGATCTTATATTTGGCCTGAGCTACTAATCGAAGAGGCTTGGAATAGTTATTACAAAGGTGACTATAATAGAACACTTGGGAAACTTGTGACATATAAGGCACCGGTTCTAAATTATATAGTTAATCCAGAAGTTAATGTTCTAAAAGCACTTAGTTATTTTAAGCTATGCTTATATGATGATATGTCTAATATTATTGATGATCACTATAAAGAATTCGATAAATCAAAACAAGTAATCGATCAAATGCTTGCTAAGAAGCATTCTTTAGAATGGTATTTTAAATTCATTAATAGCTATGTTGATGGAAAAAAATACTATGATCCACTAACAAATAAGCTACTTGAGAATGTAAGAAAAGACCCAGCTTTTTTACAACTGTATCAAAGTTATAAAGATGGCCTTCGTGAAATTAAGACAATAAAAACAGTTAGAAATAGAAGATTAAGAAAGATTTTAGCTATTAATTTAAAAGACTCTTTATTTCTTCAACAAAAACTAATTGGATCTTATGTTAAGAAGGTTTTTAAGCTTAATTCTGCACAATTAGAAAAGTCATTTATTGGTTTAAGTTATTTAAGACTTGAAGCACTGAATGCAAGAAAAGCACGTTTATATAGTGGTATTACAGATACCGGAGCAAGAGGTGATATTAAGTACCTGAAAAGAAACTCGAAGCAATACTTTTGGTCATTCAATGGTGAGTTTTGGGCCGATGAGTTAGGTGACTATGTATTCGCTCTTCGATCGGAGTGTCAAAAATGATTAAGGTTTTATTATTTGCAACTCTTATAAGTTTTAACTCTTTTGGTATTAAGCTTAATACTAAAAGAGATCGTATTGTTTCAGTAATCGATATGGAGCTTAAAGAGCTTGTGCGTATGAAACGATACACAAAGAACGATACAATGCTTGATTTGCGTATGGCCGAGCTTAATTTAGAGAAAGGGCGAATCATTCGTGAACAAGAAAATGAAAATTTCTTTAACTTAGATATAAAAGACAAGAAGCGTATTGATCGAAAGAAGTTTTTTGCTGAATCTAGCGCATACTATGATAGAGCTCAAAAAATTGGATTGTCGATACTTAATAAGAAACCAAACGCTAAGGCACGCTCTCATATCTATTATATCCTTGCTTATAATGAATTAGAAAATGTTCAAATGGATAGAGCAAAGTCTCTTTTCGTAAAATCTGTAAAATCAGCGCCAAAAAATGATTTAATCGGAGTTAAGTCTCGTCTTGCACTAGGTGATATCTATTATCGAGAAGGTGACTTCAGTAAATCTAAGAGGTATTACGATACTGTAATTTTTAAGATTAAAGATGATAAGTGGTACACTAAGTATCTTTACAATCTTGCTTGGTCTAACTTTAGAGTTGGAAATAAGAATACTGCAATTAAGCAAATGAAGGAAGTTCATAGTCTGTCGAAAAGTCCTAAATATATCGACAAAAAGGATATGGCCGGACGTGATGTTGGTTACTTCTATGCTGATAAAGGCGATACTAAGAAGGCCCTACAATTCTACCAAAATGAAAAGGGAACACCTGAAAAGAATTTTTTCGATATGGGAATGTTTCTTCTTGATAAACAGAAATATTCTCAAGCTGCGGGAATGTTCAGATCTGCATTTAATGGAAAGAGCGAAGAGTACAAAGCTAAGGCACTTGTTCAACTATTACAAATCTATGATAAGTACAACAATAATAAGAATTTTCTTGTTTATGCGCGAACAATTACTAAAACAAAGCTTAATCCAGAGCAAAAGAAAGAGGCGCTGTTTTATGTAACAAAACGTGCTGCACATCTTCAAAAAGAATTAGGATTGTCTCATAATAAGAAGCGTCCAAAAATTATGAAGTTTAAAGGACGTATTGCTGCTGAATTATACTTTATTTCACAAGAAGTTGATCCTAGCTTAGGAGAGAGAGCTCTGTTCTATGCTGGTGAGTCTTACTATGCAGCTTCTGAATATGATCAAGCACTCTTTATGTACGATAAGGTTATCTCTTCTGATAAAACTGATAATGTATACTTTAAGAGATCATTAGCAGGTATGATTGTCGTACTAAATGACAAAAGAACTTCAGCTGGAATTAGAAAAAAATATTTTGAGAAAGTATTCTCAACGTATATCAAGCATGAAGATTCAAAGCCTAAGAAGAATAAAGCTGTTGAGAAGCTATTCTCTTACTATGTCGATGAAGAGAAAGATGCTAAAAAAGCACAAAATCTGTTTTTTGTTTATGCTAAAGAGAATCCAAGAGCAATTTCAAAAAATGAGGCAATGATTGGACGTATTGTCGATCTTCATAAATCACAAAAGAATAAGTCTGAGTTAATGAGTTTTGTTGGCGAACTTAAGTCTACTGGAATACCGCTAAGAAGAGGGTTTATCACTCATTTGAATAAAATTATTCTTGTCGCTCAATTTTCGGATATTCAAAAGGCAAATCAAAAAGGTGATAAGGTTACGGCCTTGAAGGGTTACCTGTTCATCTATAAAGATAAAGAAAGTACGCCTGAAGCTAAAAGGAATGCAGCATACAATATTGCTGTTCTTTTCTATGAGTCAGGTAATATTGATTTAATGACTAAGTGGCTTGATCGTGCAATTGAAGAAATGCTAATTTCTGAAATTACGAAATTTTATGAATCGTTCAATAGTATTATTAGTGAGTTGTTCCTAAGACAAAGAGTCGATCATGGAATGGCCCTTACTCAAAAGCTACTGTCAAAAACCTGTTCTTTAAATGATAAGAGTAAAGAAGGTTTATTAAAGAACTATATAGTAATGGGGCTTGCAACCAATAAAGATAGTGCTGCAGTGAGCTTTGTGGATTCACAATCTAAGTGTCGTTTTAAAAATACAACACTATTATCTTCTTACGAACAAATATTTGATTACTATATCGACACTAAACTGCTGGATAAGGCGGATGCCATTTATCGTCAACGTCTAAGTGCCTACACGACAAACCTATACAAAAAGTCTGAGTACGTAGGGAAGCTGTCAAAGTTATCAAGAACGCAAAAGAACACTTCACGTTATGCAGGTGAGTTATCTTATATTTATAATAAAGTTAAGAAGAAGAAAGATCTAGCAATCGAAACTATTGATGAAGTTGCTCTTATGGAAGTTGATAAGCTTGAGAATGACGTGAATAACTTCAATTCAATTGGACTAAGCTTTCCTGAAAATACATTTAATAATACGATGAAGCTCAAGTTTAATCGTCTAGATCGTATTCAGGGAAAAGTTGCTCGTATCGTAGCGATGGGCTCAGGAGAGGCAATGGTTAAGAGTTATTCACTTTTAGTTAATTCGTTTGATCGCTTCTCTACAGATGTCGGTTCATTCTCTCCTGAGGGCAAGTCTCCAGAATATATAAAGTCGTTTAAGGCGAGTATGGCCAATGTTTCGGCCAATCTTGCAACTAAATCAAGACAGCTTAAAAGAGAGCTAGATAATTTAATCAATAAGAATGACGTCTTAACAGTTAACTTTGGAACACTATCTAGACAAGGCTTAGGGCTACCTTCGATGTCTGGAGCCGTTCTAATGGATAAGAGGGGGAATCGTTAATGAAGTACTTAGCTATTCTTTCAATGCTATTTATGGTGTCTTGTGCATCTTCTAAAAAAGGTTCAACTCAACAGTTAGAAGATGGTGAGCAAATTGAAAATCTTACGAATGCAGACTTTAAACCAAAGAGTCAGATTCGTTATAATGCAGAAGCTGATTATCATCTCATTAATGATCTGGTTGATGACGTTCTAGAAGATGAGTCACTTGATAAGGTTGATTTAAATAAACTTGAAGAAATCGATTCAAAGAAGACTGGGCTTGTTGGCCTGTGCTACATGGGGAATACGAAGGAAGGTCTATCTCAGCTGGATGCAATGTACGAAAAGTATAAAGCCAATCCTTCATATTGGAATCAGCAGGGGATTTGCTCATACAAGTCTGGAAATAAGAGGCTTGCAAAAGTTTACTTTAACAAGGCCGTAGCACTTGATGATAAATATATACCAGCGATCAATAATATCGGCGTTGTCTATATTGATGAAGATAAAGATGCAAAGGCAATTGCGGCTTTTAAGCAAGTACTTATTCTGAAGAAGAATAATAAAACAGCAATGTTTAATCTTGCAAATATCTATATCAGATATGGCCTATACTCAAAATCAACTTCACTGTTGAAGCGACTTTATTCTGTTAATAAGAATGATCGTGATGTTATTAACTCATTAGTTTATTCATATCTTTTTGATGCTAAGCCAAAATATGCTTATACAATTCTTAAAGAAATGAATTCTGATTATATTGATATCCCAAGTCTAAAGATCGCTCTTTACTATTCTTTAAAACAACTAAAGAGTGATCACGCTGTGACAATACAAAGTGACTTAGACACTACCGATATGAATGCTAAAGACAAGGCCTTCTATCAGCAAGTTAGGAAGATGTAATGATGAAAGTTTTATTATCAACGATGTTACTTTTATTTACGACACAAACATTTGCACAAAAGTCTGTAAAAGAAAAAGTAGTTTATAAGTATAAGAAGTTTGAACAGTTTAATCTTGAAGAGATTAGCGTTGATGGTGAGCTTGGGGCACCAGGAGAGATTACGGTCTCAAATCGTTATCTGCGTCAGTTCAAAAATAAATTACCTTCAAAACCAAACTTTCATTTAGAAATGATGAAAGGTTTGGATCGTATACGCTAGGAGTAGAAGTGGATCAAGGAAGATCATTTTATTTAAAGGGTAAAAAAGATATTCGTCTACCTCAAAAGAATCGTATCATCTTAGGAGCAAGTGACTCTTGTGATGTTCGTATGAGAGGTGCCGGTATTGATGATATCCATTGTCTTATCGAATTTTCTGACAAAGTCTCGATCTATAGTATGTCTTCTTCTAAACCGGTATTAGTTAATGGCCAGGAAGTTGTTACGATGGAACTAAAGGGTGGTGAATCAATTACAATTGGTAATTACTCATTTACTTTTGATTCGTCATCAAAACTTCCTCCTCAACAACTAATTCACCCACAGGAAGTTGTTAAGAACTTACCAAAGCAACCTAAGTTTAATGATGAGCGCATACGTAAGGATGAAGAGTATCAGGTAAATTACCCTTTAAGTATTGATGATAACGTAAAGTTTTCAGAATATATCTTTGAAGAGCCAGATGAAATTTATCCAATCTTTAAATATAGTATTGATAAGGAAGCGGCCGAAGTTATTATCTTATTTAATGGGAAGATTGTTTCTCTTGATTATATTCCACATAAAGATGGAAAGTTTTATTTAGTTGGTGCTAACGCTCGTGGAAATGATATAGAGTTTCCATATCTAGGTAAGAAAGACAAGGTCGAACTTTTAGATATTAGAAAGAATGATGTCGCAGTTGGGAAGATTCCTGGTTTTGAACATCGTACTTTTCTAAATAATAAAAACGCGAAGAGCTCATTACGTCGTGATGATATTCACATTTTCGAAAAAGATAACTTAAAGGTTTTTATTAGGGGTACTGAAGCTCCTCCAATTGTAAAAACGGCACCTATATTTAGGCGTGATAAAGAACTAAGAAAATATCTCATCTTCTGTTTATTATTCTTTATTGTTTTTGCAGCAGGAATGATGAACTTTAAAGTCGATAAAGAAATTGAAAAAGAGAAAGTTCCAGAACGTATTGCCAAGATTCTTTACCGTCCAAAACAGCTTCGTGTAACAAAGAAGAAGAATGTTGTTAAGAATGAAGTAAAAAAAGAAGTTGAAAAGAAGGCGCCAATTAAGGAAGCGGTTTCAAACGTTGAAAAACCTCAAAAAGTAACGAAGAGTAAAGGTGATCCTAAGCAAAAGTCGACATCAACTCCAAAGAAAGGAACTCCTCGTAAAGGAAAACCAAATAATAAGGCAGTTGTAAGAGAGACTAAGAAGAAAGCTTCTAAACCAGCTCGTACAACGAATAAGCAAACAACTGTTAAAAAACTTGCTACAAATAGAAAGAGTCGTGGAAAAGTAGATGTATACAAGTCGACATCATTTACTTCTTCAATGAACTCCCTAATGGCCAAAGGTGGTGCGCTAAATTCATTTAAGGCCGGTACTGGTTCAAGTGAAAGTTTTGCAGATGATAATTCTGCACTATCAACTGGAGACTCTGCTCAAATTCAAAAAGCTGATGTAAAGGCCGAAGTTGGATCTTTAAGTAGTAAGACGAGTGGTAAACTTTCATCTTCATTTGGTACAGATGGACTTGTTCAAAAGAAACAAGTTTATATAGCAGGTGTTCCTTACCGTGAAGTTATTTTAGGATCAATGGATCGTAATGACATTATGAGAATTCTGATGGAGAACGTTCCTCAGTTTAGATACTGTTACCAAAAAGAGCTTGATGTTCAACAAAAAGGTATCTCAGGTGTACTTGGTATGGAGTTTGTCATCGGTGCATCAGGTAACGTAACAAAAGCAAGTGTCGCTAAAGCGGATAAAGGCGTTCCTATAAGTGTTAAGAATTGTGTTGTTAATCATTTGAAAACAATACAATTCCCACGCCCAAAAGGTGGGGCCGAAGTTGGTGTTCACGTACCACTTAATTTAAATTCAAGCGCTTACTAAATTCATCACAAATCACTAACGCCCCTTGTTGTAAAATAAGGGGCATAATTTCAATAATTTAATGAATCCATTGTCATTATCACCAGTAAATGTTCAATCATTGTGTTGTGAATGCTACTATCTGATGGGAAAACATACCGAAAAAACACGAGGTTTCTAATGAAGATTGTTAAACTTTTATTAATGTTATTAACACTTTCTGTATTTGCTAATGATAAAGGCCTAGAGATTGCCAAAAAAATGGATCAGGCAAACAAAGGCTATATTGGTGATACATCAACGATGGAGCTTGTTTTAGTTGATTCAAGTGGTGTTGAAATTGTCCGCGAAATGCTTGGTGCTTCTGGCGAATTCAATGGTGTTGATAAGAGCTTAATGGAATTTAAAAAACCATTAGACGTTAAAGGAACGAAACTACTTACTTGGACTTGGAAAGATGAAAGAGATGATGACCAATGGTTATACCTTCCATCTTTAAAAAGAGTTAAGAAGATTAACTCTCGATCTAAAGGTAGCTCTTTCATGGGTTCTGAATTCTCATTTGAAGATATCGGTGGTCAAACAATTGAAAAGTACAATTACAAGTATCTTAAAGACGAAAAAGTTGGTGGTCAAAAGGTATGGGTTGTTGAAAGAGTGGCAAAGGCCAAAAGTTCTTATTCAAAAGTCGTACTTTACGTCTCTCAAAAGTACCTAGCTCCTGTTAAGTCGGAATACTATAACAAAAGAAATGAACATATTAAGACTTCTTCTATGGAAGATTTTAAATCTTACACTGTTGGTAAGAGAAAGATGTGGCGTGCAAATAAAATTGTTATGTTAAATCTGAACAACAAAAAACAGTCGATATTCAAATGGAAGAATAGAGTTATTGGTAAGGCGGTTAATGAAGGTGATCTTACTAAGAGGAAGTTAAAGTAAATTGAAAACGCTAATATACGGATTAATTACAGGTGCACTAACTCTATCAAGCTTACACACATTAGCTGATGGAAGAGGTGAAGTTTCGTTAAACTTTAGAGGCTATGTCGAAGATGCTACAACTCTTTTAGGAGAAGACCAGCCTAATGAATTGGCTTTCGTTAAAGTTGCCCTTGAAGACAGGGGTGATTGGAGTGGCTGGGAATATAATCTATCTCTAATTGGCCGTGCAGACGAAAAGTATCAAGATAATAGCTACGTTGATTTTAATGAGTTTAATATTGGACGTAGTTTTGGAAACTGGCAGGCTTCTGTTGGGCAGCATATGTTTATGTGGTCGCGACTTGAGGCATACCATGTTGTTGATGTCATCAACTCTCGTATTAATGATGGAAATATTGAGCGTTTTGAAAAGTTAGGTGAAACTTCTGTTGTATTAAGTCATTATACTAGTATTGGAACAATGAAGTTTATCTATATGCCTTATTTTAAGGAAGCATTCTATCCAGATTCTAAAATGCGAATCTTTGACGGGCTTAGTCCGCAAAAGCAAAATATTGTAAAAGGTAATACGATTACAAATTCCGATGAAGATAATCAGTTTGATCAATTTGCTGTTTACTATGCTCATCAGTTTGGTGATTTAGATTTAACAGTATTCGCTATTGATCATATTGATCGTACAAGACCTATCTTTGCAGCAGCTTCTGTACCTGATCTTCTTGCTGGTAATATTAACGCTTACTATCTTGATGTCGTTGACTATGGTACTGCTGCTACTTACTTTTGGGGTGAGCAGACTTTTAAGTTTGAGTATCTCTACTCTGATTTTAACGTCGATGATTCGGTTTCTATTCTTGATTATACTGGTGGGCAAAGAGAAATCTTTAATTATCAATTAGCATCTATTGGCCATGAGTATACATATAATTACGATAACAATTGGAGTTCAGGTTTTTATACTGAATATCAACGTGTTCTAGGTGTAGGAAAAGATAAGAGAAGCCAAGCTCAAATTTTCCAGAATGATCTTTTCATTGGTCATCGTCTTGCTCTTAACGACGCATACTCTAATGAATTTATGTTGGGTCTTTATATTGATCTTGAAAGAGCAGGGGAGACACTTTACTACCTAAGCTATGAGCGCCGTCTAAATAATGCATGGAAGATGAAGTTGAACTTTCGTGGTGTAACTATTGGTGATGATGCAAAAGCTGACAATCGTGGACTCTATGTTCTTGATGGGGATGACGAGTTCGGAGTTACGTTAACAAGATTTTTCTAGTTTGAATAAAAAAAGGCTCCGAATGGAGCTTTTTTTATTCTACTCTTGTCCTAAAACAACGAATTTATACTGTTGAAACCCTGCCTCAGCAGCAGTGTGCATAAGCTTCTTAACATAATTATACTTAAGAGATTTATCGATTACTAAATTAACAATACCAGAGAATTTCTTAGCATTTGGAGTTGATTTAGCAATGTTTTCAATCTCTGTTCTTTTCGCAACTAGCTCGTTATATAGAGGGAGAATAAGTCGTCCGCCTTGTGAGTAGAGTTGCCCTTTATATGTCTCTGTATTATGAACTTCTTTGTCATCAACCCAAATGATTTTAGGAGATACCTGAACCACAACACCTTGCTCATTAATTGACTTCGATACCGAGTTCGGAATAGTAATATCTTTTGGGATATTTAAGATCACGCCAGTAGTGTCATAACTTCTAATTAAGAAAACTAGCAGGATAACAAGAATATCAAGAAGGGAAGTGATATCAATATCAAATGGTTCCTTCTTTCTTCTGATTCCTCTATTTCTAATTGAACGATTTCTCATAATAAACCTGATTCTTTATTTCTACGATTGTGTATCGCCAAAAATAATATTGTTAAATAGCTCAAGAACTTTTACATCCTGACCATCTCTCTTTGTCCAAACCTCTGGATCTGTTTTCTTGATATCACGAACAGCATCCATAATCTTAATGAGCTCTTCATAAGAGATATTTGCATTTGGAATAAAGATAACTTCTTTCTCATCCACATATTGCTTCTTAAGATCAATTAACTTTTCTCTTAACTTAAATAGGTCGTATTCACCATCAGCTGTTTTTCCTGCTGAGAATATTCTCCTCTCATTTGGTCCTGAGTGAAGGCTGATATTACTCGCATTGATTTTAAGCGTAAGATCAAGTCTTTCTTTTTGTTGTTTTGGTGGAGTAGAGTTTGAGATAATTGGAACATCAGATCCAATTTCATAAATTCTAACGAAGTTTGCTGACATTAAAAGAAAGAAGATAAAGATGAAGACCGAATCTAAAATTGGAATTAGATTCAGTCTCTCAACTTTCTTATTCTTATATTTTCGACTCGGTTTTCTATACATAACTACTTACTTTCTTCTGTATTTAAAATATCCATTAACTTAACTGAATACTCATCAATCTCATTGATGATCTTCTCTGACTTAGAACTTAAGAATGCATGAATGATCATAATCGTGATGGCCACAAGTAGACCTAGGAAAGTCGTGTTCATCGCTTGTGAAATACCTTTTGCAAGTAGTTCTGCTTTTTGAGTTGGATCAGCAGCAGCAACGGCAGCAAATGAAGCGATTAGACCTTGGATCGTACCTAGTAGACCAAATAGTGTTGAGATATTTGCAATTAGTTGTAGGTAGTTAAGTCTTAGTTCTACTTTTGGAATAATTTCAAGAGCAGTTGCATCGATTGCATTTTGAATTTGCTCTGGCTTAGCAGAAGCTCTTTCGAGACCACTTCTTAAAACCTTAGGTAGAGCAGCACTTGATCCAGAACATACACGTGAAGCACCTTCAACATCATTTGCCATAATATAGCGACGAAGTTCATTCATAAATGAAGCTCCATCAACATCAAATTTAAAGCTTAACTTAAAGAATCTTTCTAATCCAATAGCTAGACCTACTGCCCAGATAAAGAGAATGATCCACATGAAGATCCCACCGTTTTGAAAAAAAGCAGCGATCGTGTTTACCGATGATACAGCTGTGCCTTCCATTTATAGCTCCTTAAAATTATGTACTAACTTAAGAATATTTTAACTCATATTCGCGTCAAGCACTTGATTTTAAAGACTTGGAATAAACTGCCGATTCTTATTCGTAATTCTTTAGTAATTTTGAGGGAAAACTTGTCGCTCAATTCCCTCTATGAACGTATGAATAATTTTAATATGCATTTCTTGAATACGATCAGAAAGATCAGCTTCAATAACGATAGGGAAGTCCACAAGCTCCTTCATCTTTCCACCGCCTTTTCCAAGAAGACCGACTACTTTCATCCCTTTTTCATGAGCTGATTTTACGGCCTCAAGACAATTTGGTGAATTACCTGAAGTTGAGATGGCAAGAAGGACATCTCCTTTGTGTCCATGGGCCTCAACATATTTTGAAAAGATATATTCAAAACCGTAGTCATTGGCCACACATGTGATATGAGAAGAATCTGCGATAGCAATAGCTGGCATTGCTGGGCGGTCTTTACGAAAGCGACCTGTTAGTTCTTCTGCGAAGTGCATAGCATCGCACATTGAACCACCATTTCCACAGCTAATAACACGCCCTCCATTTTTTATGGCCACAACCATTTCATTGATCGCTTTCTCCATAGTGGTGAAGTTTTCTTCGTTCGCGATAAATTTCGTTAGAGTTTCTTGTGCGTGATTAAATGCGTGGGAAATATAATTAGACATAAATTCCTTCTCAAAAAAGAAAAGCCTCTATCGTAGAGGCTTTTATTACATAAGTTCTTCTAAAGACTTCTTAATTTCTTCTTTTGTTTGAACACCAACTAGAGTCTTAGTTGCTTGACCGTCTTTAAAGAAGATCATTGTTGGGATCCCTCTAATTCCGTATTGTTGAGCAAGCTCTCCGTTGTCATCAACGTTTACTTTTAAGATTGTTGCAGTTTCACCAATTTCTGATGCTACTTCGTCAAGTACTGGTCCAAGTGTTTTACAAGGTCCACACCATTCTGCCCAGAAATCAACTAGAACAGGCTTAGCGCTTTTTAGTACATCAGATTCAAAATTTGTTACGTCAGTTTTACCAACAGTACTCATATAATTATCCTCCAGAGCGTATGTGCTCTCTTTAGTCTCAGTATAAAGTTATATATTAAAATCCTATTTTTGGCTATTAATCAAAGTCTATTGACCGATAGACAAATTAACCATTTCTTTACTTAATATCCATTGTTTGGACTAGGTGCAAAAAATGCCTTGTTTTCTAATAAAATTCATAGGATAAGATAGTTGTATGGATAGAAAGTACCTCTTAAAATCGGCCATTAAAGTCGCTCGTTATTCACGCATCCTTGCTAAGGCAATTGACCTTTTTATTGTCGTCGTCTTATCACTATTTTTGTATCCGATTGGTATCCTTTTATCGATAGTCTATTTAACATTTGCTGATTCAATTCAAAATGGACAGTCAGTAGGGAAGAAATTTATTGGCTTTAGAGTTATCTCTTTAGTTGATGGAACGCCTTGCTCTCTAAAACAAAGTTTCATTAGAAATCTACCTTTTATTATTCCACTCGTTTTTGCCATCATTCCTGTGGCCGGTTGGTTTATGGCAGTTATCGTTGGTCTACCTATTGTTGGGATTGAATTATACCTTCTTTATAAGCTTGATTCTGGACATAGGCTAGGTGATGTTATGGCAGATACAACTGTCATGGCCAATGACGACACAATGCTTGCTATCAAAAAGCGCAAAACTAATTGGTTTGAAGATCAAGGCACGCAGGCTTAAGCAAAGACAGTATTGATAATTTCTTCTAAATTACTTTTATCAACTTCGTCAAAGCTTGCAAGTGAATCACTATCAACATCAAGAACTGCAATTAACTTTTCATTTTCGAAAACTGGTACAACTATTTCGGACTGACTCTTTGGGTCACAAGTAATGTGGTTTGCAATAGAGTGAACATCTTCAACAATTTGTGTTTCCAGTGTATGGGCGGCCGTTCCGCAAACACCTTTACCAAAAGGGATTCGAAGACAGCCAAGAGTTCCTTGATATGGACCGACAACAAGTTCTTTTTCTTTAACAGGGTCAACCATATAGAACCCGCACCAGTAATAATGAGGGAATGCTTGTTTTAAAACACAAGAAATGGTGGCCATTTTGGCAATAGTGCTGCTTTCTCCTTCACAAATAGCAAAGATATCTCTTTTTACTCTTTGATAAGTTTCGGTTTTTTGCGCATTGTCCATAACCAATTCTCCACATTAATCATTAACAGATTCAACATAATTGGCTAGATTTATAGCATAAATTGGAGATTATATGTCAAAGAAAAGATTAATCGTCGTCGACGTCAGTAACTTTATATTCCGTGCATTTTTTGCAATTCGCTCAATGAACGCCCCAGACGGTACACCTGTAAACGCAACATATGGTGTACTTTCAATGTTATTAAAAATTATGGCAAATTATAGGCCAACACATATGCTTCTTGCTCGTGATACATCGGGCGGATCTTTTAGAAATGAACTTTACGATCAGTACAAGGCCAATCGTTCAGAACCACCTGAAGAACTTGTTCCACAATTTGCTCTTATTAAAGAACTTATCGATAAGATGGGGCTTTTAAATGTTGCGAATGAAACATATGAAGCCGACGACATTATCGGCTCAACTGTTGTTCAATGGAAAAATGACTTTGATGAAATCTTAATTGCTTCAGGTGATAAGGACCTTATGCAATTTGTCGGCGACAATATCAAGATGCTCGATACGATGAAAGACGTTATCTACGATGAGAAGGGTGTCTTTGAAAAGATGGGCGTTCGTCCAGATCAAATCGTTGATTACTTATCAATGGTTGGAGATACATCGGATAATATTCCTGGAATGCGTGGGATTGGTGCAAAGGGAGCAGCAAAACTACTTGCAGAGCACGGAACACTTGAGAAGTGTTTTGAAGTGTCAGATACGTTTAAAGGTAAAAAATTAATTACAGCTTTTACTGAGCACGTTGAAGATGCAAAGCTTTCAAAAGAGTTAATTAAAATCGTTACTGATATAGATTTAGAATGTAAATCAGAAGATTCTGAAGTTAAATTTTATCCATCAGAAGAACTTCTAACTTTCCTAAAAGATCTTGGTATGAATTCAATGATCAAGAGAATGGAAGACCTTAAGTATCAACTTTCAATTGCTGATGGCGAGGAAGGGGAAGAAGAAATCGCATCTCCTTTCGAACATAAAGTGGTTACTCTTGATGAGTTAAAAGTACTTATAAAGGATCAAACTGCACTTGCTGTACAAACAGAATTTGATAGCGATGATATTCATGCACGAAACTTAATCGCAATAAGTGTTTCTTTCGATGATAACAACTCATATTTCTTAGAAGTAAATGAAGCTAATGAAAAAGAAGTTATCGAACTCATTTGGGGTGATGATAAAAGAGAAGTATATAGCGAACATTCAAAGAGAGATTATTCACATATTCTACGTCGCGGCCTAGTGTTTAAGGCCCACAACTTTGATATTACTCAGGCTCACTATAACGTAAGTCCTAGTATGAGACATAATATTGAAGTGATCGCTTCAAATGTAAACGTTAAAGTATCTGAGCTAGATAAGAAAACGCCATTTATTACTTCACTTGAAAATAATGAAGCTAAGGCTTCTTATACAGGACTTCGCTCAATTGCTATTTTTAGATTAGCTTCTCAGTTAAAAGAAGAGCTTAAAGAAAAAGAATTAGTAAGCGTTTACGAAGATATTGATAATAAACTTATCCCAATCTTAGCTGAAATGGAATTTGAGGGCGTGCACTTAAATAAAGAATATCTTTATGAAATGGCCGAAGAACTTCAAGTGTCTTTAGAGAAGATTCAAAAGAAAGTTGATTCTTATTCAATGAATGACACAATCAATTTAAATTCACCAAAACAAGTTGGAGAGTTTTTATTTAATGAATTATCGTTTCCTGTTGTTAAGAAAACAAAGACAGGATATTCAACAGACTCTTCAGTACTAGAAGAACTTGATGCTAAAAATATCAATGAAGTCCCTGGACTTATCCTTCAGTATCGTGAGCTAGGAAAAATTCTTTCTACATATGTGAAGGCACTTCCTGAAATTGTTAATAAGAAAACTGGAAAAGTTCACACTAGCTTTAACCAGCACGTTGCTCAAACGGGACGTCTTTCAAGCGTGAATCCAAACCTACAAAATATTCCAATTCGTTCAGAAACGGGACGTCTTGTTAGAAAGGCATTCATTGCTACACCTGGTAATTTACTTCTTGCAGCCGACTATTCTCAAGTAGAACTTAGAATTCTTGCTCACTATAGTGAAGATCCAACAATGATTAAGGCCTTTAACGAAGACAAGGATATTCACGCGCAAACAGCAAGTGAAATTAACGGCGTTGCACTTTCTGATGTAACAAGTGATGAACGCTCAAAAGCTAAGGCCGTTAACTTTGGTCTAATGTATGGGCAGTCTTCATTTGGTTTAGCGTCGGCCCTCAAGATTTCAAGAAAGGACGCAAAAGCATATATTGAAAAATATTTTGAAAGATTCTCAAAAATTAAAGGCTTCTTAGATGGCCTAAAAGAAGACGCAGAGAAAACTGGTTATTCAATCACAATGTATGGCAGAAAGAGATTCCTTCCTGATATTCATTCTAATAATCGTACGATAAAAGCAAATGCTGAGAGAATGGCGATTAACTCACCAATTCAAGGGACAGCTGCTGATATCATTAAATGTGCAATGATTAATATCGATGCGGAAATGAAAAAACGTGGCCTAAAGTCAAAGATGATTCTCCAGGTACACGATGAGCTTATTTTTGACGTACTTGAATCTGAGCTTGAAGAGATGAAGACACTCGTAAAAGAAGGAATGGAGAATGTTGTAGAACTTAAGGTTCCACTAAAAGTTGACCCGGCCTTTGGCGTAAACTGGTACGATCTAAAGTAAGTTAAAATAATTGCGCAGTATATATTTCCTCTCCACAGTAGATAAGCTCTGGGGAGGAAAATGTATCTGCATATCCTCTTTTGAAAAATATAATTGCATCATGCTTATTCGGACATAAATCTTTGTAAAGTAATTTTTTGATTTCAGTAGAACGACTTGAGACTAGATCGTAGGGAGAGTTGTAGTTGATAGTAATATATTCTTCTGTATAGAGATAAGTAATAAATTCATCGAGAGGTAATTTCTTATCTGCATGAAGATAAGTTGTTATATTGTTAAAAATAAATGTAGAATTCACGGAGTCTGAAAAACACTCATCGCAAATCTCTTCTCGAAGAATATCAGAGTTTTGGCCATCTAGACATCCGATAGAATCACATTCTAAGTGTAACTCCTTTATAAAATCCGAAGTCCATACAATGTTAATGTTTAAGGCATAAGTACTTATGCTTGAAACTAGAATTGATAATATTAATATTACTTTTCGCATGATGAAAATAACCTCGCAAAATTTTGCTCAACCCTAACGGTTAATTCATTTTTACATTCTCTAACTTTAAACTTGTAACCATTAACGACACGCTTTGAAGCAGTAATTGTGAAATTTTGGTCTAATACTTTTTCAACCGCCATTTTTTCATCCTGGTTACTTAAGCAATGATTACCATTTAGTAGACTTGATCGGCAGCTCTTAGGTATCTCACCAAAACGTTGATATGTAGTCTTTAGCTTATCTAAATCAAGCTCCCATCTACGAGGGATATTATCAAAGTCGGTCAGACCCTTGTATAAACTATATATTGCTCTTGCAACATAGAAGAAAGGGCCAAGCTTTGAATTAAAATAAGTCAGTGTATTTGATATCCCTTCAAAATTGATTCGACAAGCAGCACATGCAGCTCGACGACTAGGATCTTTTGAAGAAATATCTGAACCACTGTTGGCGATAATATCTCCGCCACTTCGATCAAAACAGGCGCCTACAGATATTCCTCTGAAATGATATAGGTTAGTAGGACTCTTTGTACTACCTGTAATTGATAGAGCACAAGGAACTCCGATAAGTGGGCCAAACTCAGTTATTAGTTCAACATTAACTTTTGTTTTTTCATAATCTTTATTAAATTCAATTTGCCCATCTTTAATCATCTTATTAAATGATGTTACATATCCTGGCGTTAAACTTACTCGCGTATACAGAACACCTGGAGTAAACCAACTCATAAGACCTTGGCCAATATCTGAAACAAATTGAGTCATAACTTGTTTCGTTTTAAAATATGGATCATATACCTTACACGAAACTCGATCAGCATAAGGGTTAAATAAATCTGCAGAAGCTTGAGAGAATTTTGCTTTCCAGAACAGATCTCCATAGTAACTAGCACGAGAAGTTTCAATAATATTGATAATTGATTTTCTTAAACAATGACTTATTGATCGACAGATAATATCGCCATTTTCATAAGTAATAAAATCTTGTGAAAGAGCATCACTTTCATAGTGCTTTTCAGGGAATGTCTCAAAAGTTTTTACTGCACGTGTCTTGTCGATATACCACTGGTGAAAACCTTCATATTCTATATCAAATTCATTATTCCAAATATTTTTTTGATCAAGACTTTTGCAAAAGGCACGTGTTTCATCCATAAGGGACTTGTAATAATCGATAACTTCATCATAAGGTTTTTTTGAAAAGATAAGATCGAGATTGTCGATAAGATCTGTACCTTTAAGGCCTTCAATATGCTTCTTTGTGAAACTAAAGACATCATCTGAAATGACTGAGGCTTCTGCGCATAAGTAGTAAAGATCATTCTTGATCGTATTTCCATCGAGGTTACGAAAGTAAAATGCAAGTTGGTCTTGAACTTCTTCGGCCCTTAAACGATTCCTTACTAATGTAAAGAAAGTTAATGAGTCAATTAGTTTGTTTTTTACATAGTTCTTAGTTTGAGCTTGATTTTTAAATATATGCTCGATCCATTTGTCAGCATCGTCATATGATCCAATATCGAGAATATCTTTATTAACGCTAGCAAAAGGATCTTTGAGAAGATCGTTTTGTACTCCCTCTGAAATCGGGGCGAGGATATCGAGTTCAAGTGCATCTTTTTCAAAATTCTTACGAGAAAATTCTCTAAATGAGTTTTCTGCGAGTCTCTTATTATTACAAGCGGGAATCATATCACTCTTACATCCACTCGGTGAGAAGAGAATATAGTCTTGTGTATTTGAATTTCTGATGATTTGTTCGTATTTAGAATTCTCAACTTTCAAGTTCTTCATTGCCCATGCAAAATAGAGCTTCATTGAATTCCAGTAGTCAAAGCCAATATCTTTTTCCCAATATTTTTCTTTGATTCCTTTTATATCAAATTGATAGCCAGATACTTGAAGATTATCAATTTGATCGATATCCTCAAGGCGACAATCAGTTACCCTTTCGTCTATGTCTAGCAGCTCTTGTGCGATTCGATTTAAGTCTTGAACCGAGGGTTTTTGACCAAAGAGATTGGCCTGTAGAGGACCGAATTTCTTTATTCTAATACACTTAAAAGTTTCATTATCATTGATATATTTTTTCTGAATATAGTTATTATCTTCAAAACTGTCATAGAGACGATGTTTTAACTTATGCGAGTTTGTCCATAGTACGTCCATATAATTATTAAGTTTCGGACACTCTAGTTTTCCATAGCACTCTTTCAATATTCGTTGATACTTAACTGGGATGTTATTTTCACTATCTAAGTAGGGGAGTAGAGGGAGTTCTTGATGAATAAGTTTTTGATGGATTTCATAGATAAGTCGAGTGACTTTATTTCGATAGTCTCTAATAAGCTCTTTTACAACTACCGTCTTATCCTGTCCCGTTCGATTTGCAAGTCGATAAGCAGCTTTTGCAGGAATAGTATTATTTAAAAAGATAAATATTGAAGTTGTTGGTTTTTTTGAATCAATTGCACAAGAGGCACGGTTGTTTAAGTCTATTGTTGTTAACGGTGTGATTAAATTATTTAATTCTTGATGTTGCCAATCATGCCATTTAATTTTTGCATGGGCCGTAAACGTAATTAAAAATAGAAATAAAAAACCTCTCATCATAGAGAGGTTTTATAATTTTGAATTAATCTTAACAATTAAAGAAAAGCTTAAGTTTTTTAGCTTCCGCTATTTCCATTACAGTTGCTTGATTTACCAATGATTGTTGTATAGAAAAGAATCATTGCTTCATCAGCAGGAGTGAAGCCACGGCGTGTATTACCATCTGTGTCAAGTAGGCCATACATATAACGGTTAATAGCAATATAAACAGACTTAGGTACTTTAATACGTTGAGTACACTTACCGTTGTAGTATCTAACATTAACTCCCCAGTATTCTCCGTTAATTTGTCCACCGTATCCTCCAGTGTAGATATTAACTCCACTTCCAGCTTGTTGATTCATGCCTTCGCCAATATTGAATCCAACTTCAAAACCAGCAAATTTGTTTTCAGTAGAAAAAAGAGTACATTCTCCTTTTCGACACGAAACTTTAATGTCTTGTTCTATTCTTAGTAGGATTTCTTCATTTGAAAATTTCTCAAATTCAAATTGGTCCTCTCCACTCCCAAACATATCGTCAACATCATTTGCGAAAGTCGTGCTTGTAAACATTAATAATAAAATCATCAGTAATTTTCTCATTGTTTCCCCTTTGCTAAATATAGCGACTAAAAATCAATATCCCCAAAATCATCATCACTGTCATCGTCCGTTGGGTCCTTCCCTGGAGGAGTACAAGTAAAATATGGTGCTTTGTATTCGTTTGTTGTCTTGTTATCTTGAACATTACTTATTTTTTGGTATTCAAGGACTTCTGAAAGCAGCTCTCCAGTCTTTTCATCTTTCGTTATCTTGAATTTTAATTTCAGTCTTAGCTTGTGATCTTTCATTAAGACACATGATCCCTCGATACAGTAGTCTGAAAAGTATGGTGGCCAAACTGGGTCATCGAATACACGGCTAATTGAATTAACAGTATTCATTACACCTAAGTGGCTATTCCCAGTAAATTTAATCGTATCAAATACTGGATAAGTCGGTAGTGTCTTTAAAACTTCAACTTTTGCAAATGGTGAAATTTCACCAATTGTTCGTCCTTCTCTATTAATAGAAGGTATTGTTGTCGGTCTCAAAGTTAGGCGTGATTTAATACGGCCCTTGAACATCATAAAATTATATTCTTGATCATCGAGGATTACTTCTAGTTCATAATTCTTTCCAATCTCAAAATAATTAGAAGTAATTTGCGTACCAATTCCGTTTATTAGGCCTGTCCAGTTTGCTGGTGCGATACCTCCATCAAACCAAGAAGTTACATAGTGTTTTTTACCATTGCCAGCTAGCTGAGTAAGAACAAATTCTGCGGCTACTGGTTGCGTATAATTACAAGGTGCCGTACATAGCTTCCCTGGTTCGCATTTTTTCTCACAAGTATTTCTTACAAATAACGGTACTCCGAAGTAGGCACTGTTTTTAGCATCTGCTGAAGTTGTTAAGTATAGTTGTCCCAGTTGAATATCGTTTACAGGCCACTTTGTTGGAAACTTTGGCTCTTCCGGTGTAACTGTTTTATTTACCGTTAATAATCCTTCTGGTGATTGATTTACTCTTAATTTAAAGTCATTAATATATTTTAGTTCAGTTGATCGTCCTGTTGCATCTCCTGAAACATAGACACCAATTGAAGCTAATATATCTTGAAGCTCAAATTCATTTTCTGTGTAAAAATCTTTTGTTAAACAAGCTTCGTTAATAATAGGTTTAATAATATAGGCAGAGTCAGTTTTTGGTTTGAAGAAACAGTAGTAACCTTGAAACCTAGCTGAGTTTTCATCAATTCTTGTTACTTTACAACCTGATTGTGATTTTGGGAAATCGATACCTGTTGCTGATACGTCATTCACTTCAAACTCTAAACAGCGATTCATAATTCGACGACGACCTAATAATCGTTGTTCTCTTTCATCTTTGGTTGTTCCATATGTATTTTCAAGATTTTCAATTCGGCAAAAATCTTTTGAACCATATGTAACACTATCGTTAATACTGTATGTTAGAAATTTATCTGTTAGAACGTAATTTTCTATACCAACTGTAATCATTGTATAGTGATTGTTTGTTGCCGCCGTCATACAGTTGGAAGCTAGTATGTTTGGCATATCATCTTTTTTTACCCCAGCCTCATCATAGATATACAGACCTTTACTGAGTGGAGAAATCGAAATGTTAATATTCTTTGGTGCCGATGCAATTAAGCAGGCAAGAGTATTAAATGTTAAAAATAATAGTATTAAGCCCCTGTAAATCATTTTTCCCCCGCACATCTCTTCACTTAGTAAAGGCAGGGTGGAAAACCACCCTGCAGTATTTAAAAATTGAGATTAGTATCCGTAGTCGTGATCGTGACCTTGGATGTTAGTGATAGCTGTATCAGTACAGATGTTTGCAGCTTGCATTTTCCATCTTCTGAATTTATCAACTGTTTTGTTTGCATATCTTGCATTCTCTTCGAATTCGTAACGAACAACACAACCTCTTAGGTCAGCTGCTGCATAACGCTTGAAGAATTCAACAACAGAGTTTGAAGATAGGTCGATTTGAGCAGAAGGGTTTCCTGATCCACCGTAAACTTGAACGAAGTCACCATCTTTGTCTTTACAGAAAATTCCTGATTTAACAGCAAGTTGAGCTGCTGATTGGTAACTTTCTTCTGACCAGATAACGTCATCTTCGTTTAGATCCCAGTCACCGTTAGTGTTAGAACCTGCGATGTCTGTTACTGTAACTTTTCTTTCGAATTTGTACAGTGGGTTGTCGATGCTACCAAATGACTCTGGCATACCTACTACATAGTCATCTCTGATTTCTTCAGGTACGATGAAATCAAATCTGTCTTCTGAAGACTCTGCTAGGTAGTCTGGTCTTTGACCGTAGTCAATTTGTGTTGCACGGAAACAGATATCAACAAAGTACTTCGCACCATACATTTCTGAACCTAGGTTGAATGATAGTTCTTTAAGTCTCTTGTTGAATTGCTCGTTGTAAGAAAGTAGGCTGTGGTAGTCATACTCACCAGCTGTTTTCTCAAGCGAGAAGCTGTGGTGAGAACGATCTCCGTGATCAGTCCATTTTGTGATTTTACCACGTACTGTATCTAGAGTATTTTCATTTCTTCCATCTAGATCACCAGCACATACGCAATCACAATTTGTTCCATCTGGTCCACAGTCTTGGCCACCGCCATTTGAGCCACCGTAACCGCCGTTACCACCTTCAGCGATAAGTCCTTCTAGGAAAGGATAACCACCATGGCCACCTCTTGATCCTGGATCACATGATCTTAAAGTTTTTGGGTTGTAGCAGAAAACACCTCTGTGCTTTTTGTGCTTTAAACCAGCGTTACATGGATAGATTGATGCTCCCGAAGAATAAACATCAAAGTCGAATTGAACTCTCGCCGCTTGCGTCGAGAAGGCTCCCATAAAAAGAGCCGAAGCTAGTAGTAATTTTTTCATTACCCTCTCCTTTTTAGTTAGGTTGTTAGACAAAAAATATTGATGACAAATTTGTAACAACCGATTTTTTGAAAGTCGAGAGGGGTCAAGGGTGGAAAGCCTGAATTTGTACTTAATTAACCGGCTTTTAAGAAAAGGTTAACTGATTTAATCATTTTCTTTCGATTCTGTGATTTGATAACCGAATTGTTTTACAATATCTTTCGGCGTAAGAATTCCAATGATTCTTTTTTCGTCAAGTCTCGAAACGACCGGTAGACGGGAGATTTGGAACCTTTTAAGTCTGTGAAGGGCAATGTATAAACTTTGATCTGGATATATTTTTATAATCTTTTTTTCGCAACAGTGTTCAATTTTTACATCACCGTTACCTTTAGCAAGTTGTACTTTAAGTTCTGAAGTCGACATCATTCCTAGAAGTCTTCCATTTTTTAAGACAGGAAAACCTTGAAGGTCTGGATTATATTTTTGAATATCTTTTAGTGTTTCACTTACTGTTAAAGTAGCACCGTATGTAACGATATCTTTTATCATTGCATCTTCTACATGTAACTGATCAAGCACTTCAAGGTCATCTCGTGTTGGTAAGTGTATACCATCTTGTGCTGAGATTTGTTCGTAGATAGATTCATTTTGTGTCGGTTTTGAAGAGAGCATATAGGCAATAATATTTGCAATCATTAGTGGCAAAATAATATTGTAGTCTCTTGTTAATTCAAACACGATTAAGATAGAAGTAAACGGAGCGCGAATAACTGTAACAAAGAAAGCTCCCATTCCTACTAGTGCATATGCACCCGTGTTCGTTGTAATCTCTGGAAAGAAAACACTTGCTAGTGAACCAATTAAACTTCCTAATGTTGCTCCCATTAAAAGTGTTGGCATGAAAAGACCACCTGAAATTCCTGCCGAATAACAAAGGGAAGTCGCAAGAAACTTCAAACAAAACATTAGAAATAAAACTTTTGGATCGAGTATTAGTGAAAGCAATGTATCTTCTAAAGTTCCATGTCCACTTCCAATGACACTTGAATGTACCTGAGTCATTAGTGCAATAATGAGAAAAACAATCATCATATAAGTAAGCTTATGACTCTTCATATGTTTTCGATTGAATTCTCTAAATGCTAAAACCGACTTCATCCAAAGAGGGCCAATAAAAGCACAGCTAATTCCAATTAATAAATAGAAAAGTAGTTCACGATGGTCGTGCATCTTATAGTAAAGCTGCTCAAACATATGATGTTGGCCAGTTAGCATCTGTCCAGTGATTGAGGCTACAACTGAAGAAATAACAATTGAACCAAGAACTTTTGCGTTGAGGTCACCAACAACTTCTTCTAATGTAAAAACCACTGCTGATATCGGAGTTGCAAATGCTGCTGCAATACCACCAGCTGCACCAACTGCAACAAGGGCCTTCACTCTCTTTTTAGAGATATGAAATGAGTAGCCAAGCCATGAGGCAACACCTGAGGCGATAGTAACTGTTGGACCTTCTCTTCCTAGAGAGACACCAGAGCCAAGAGCAAGCAGAGTTGTTACTGCTTTTGCAAATGTATCTTTTAAACTGATTCTTCCGTGATCAACGACTAAGGCCGCACGAACTTTTGGGATTCCCGAACCTTCAGAGAATGGAAATCTACGAGTCGTTAGCCAACCAGAAATAAAAAGGGCGATTCCACCAAGAATTACGGATTGCCATGTAAATGTAGTATCTGTTTTAAGGATATGTTGAATCCAGTGAACACCTTTTTGAAGACCAACGGCGATAAGAGCTGATGAAACACCTGTAATGAGCGTAAGGACAAAAAATGTTCTCTCTTCTGCAGTCTCATTTTGCAGGAATTTACCTAAAAGTTTTTCATTAAACTTTAGTTTCATATGCTGTTTATCGGAGCGACTCCTTATAAAGATAAGTTAACTGACTAATTTTTCGCAATATCTCACAATTTTAACCTTACGGAAAGAGAAATTCTGCCTTGCGCCAATATAAATGTGAAAAAATATGATTTTTTCTAGGTGGCAGACCTTGACATGTATCCGTTCACTCCCAATTTATGTATAAACAAACGTGAAATAAATAAAAAATGTATTTAACTGGAGGATTTATGCAAGTTAAACCATTACAAGATAGAGTTCTAATCAAAAGAATTGAAAACGAAACAAAGACAGCTGGTGGTATCTACATTCCAGATAACAACTCAGAAAAACCAAGTGAAGGTGAAGTTATTGCTGTTGGGCCAGGATACCGTCTAGACAATGGTTCTGTTGCAGAACTTGCTGTTAAAGAAGGTGATAAGGTTCTTTTTGGTAAATACGCTGGAAGTGAAGTAAAGCTTGATGGTGTTGAGTATCTAATCATGAAAGAATCAGATATTTTAGGAATTTTAGTTTAATCAAATTGATTAATATACAGGAGATAAAAAGATGGCAAAAGAATTAAAGTATTCAGAAGAAGCTAGAGGACTAATCCTTGAAGGTGTTAATCAACTTGCAAATGCAGTTAGAGTAACTCTTGGACCAAAGGGGAGAAACGTAGTAATCCAAAAATCATTTGGTGCTCCACACATCACAAAAGATGGTGTTTCTGTTGCAAAAGAAATCGAATTAGAAAATAACTTTCAAAATATGGGCGCTCAAATGGTTAAAGAAGTTGCTCAAAAGACTAACGAAGACGCAGGTGATGGTACAACTACTGCAACTGTTCTTGCTCAAGCAATCTATACGGAAGGTGCTAAGCTTGTAACTGCTGGTCACAATCCAATGGATCTTAAAAGAGGAATCGATACTGCTGTTGAGAAAATCGTTTCTGAATTAAGAGCTGTTGCAAAAGAAATCAAGACTAACGAAGAAATTGAACAAGTTGGTACAATCTCAGCTAACAATGACAATGAAATCGGAAAACTTCTAGCGGAAGCGATGGATAAAGTTGGTAAAGATGGTGTTATTACTATTGAAGAGTCAAAAACAGCTGAAACAACGTTAGATGTTGTAGAAGGTATGCAATTTGACCGCGGTTACCTATCTCCATACTTTGTAACTAACTCAGAGAAAATGGAAGTTTCTTTTGATAATGCAAATATCCTAATCACTGATAAGAAAGTTTCTAACATGAAGGAACTTCTTCCAATCCTTGAAAAAGCTGTTCAGACTTCAAGACCACTTTTAATCATCGCTGAAGATGTTGAAGGTGAGGCAATTACAACTCTTGTTGTTAATAAGCTAAGAGGAACTCTGAATGTTGCAGCTGTAAAAGCTCCAGGATTCGGTGATAGAAGAAAAGAAATGCTTAAAGATATCGCAGCACTTACTGGTGGTACTGTAATTTCTGAAGAACTAGGAATGAGCCTTGAGACAGCTGCTCTTGAGCACTTAGGTTCGGCTAAGAAAATTTCAATTGATAAAGAAAATACAACTATCGTAGATGGTGCTGGTGATGTAGCTGCTGTTGAAGCACGTGTTAACCAAATTAAAGCACAAATTGCAGAAACAACTTCTGACTATGACAGAGAGAAACTACAAGAAAGACTTGCTAAGCTTTCTGGTGGTGTTGCAGTTGTAAACGTTGGTGCTCCAACTGAAACTGAAATGAAAGAAAAGAAAGACCGTGTTGAAGATGCACTAAACGCAACAAGAGCTGCTGTTGAAGAAGGTATTGTTGTTGGTGGTGGTTCTGCTCTTGTTAAAGCTGCTCAAGTTCTTGCAGATCTTAAAGCAAATAGAGAAGAAGAAATGCACGGAATTAAAATCGTTCAAAGAGCTGTTGAAGCTCCTCTTAGACAAATTGCTACAAACGCAGGACTTGAAGGTTCTGTTGTTGTTAACGAAGTTAAGAAGAACGAAGATGCAAAATATGGTTTCAACGCTCGTGATGAGAGATATGAAGACCTAATCGCTGCTGGTATTATTGATCCAGTTAAGGTTACTCGCTCAGCACTTCAAAATGCTGCTTCAGTTGCAGGACTTATGCTTACAACTGAAACAATGATTGCTGATATTCCTAAGGAAGACGGTCCAGCGATGCCTCCAATGGGTGGAATGGGCGGAATGCCTGGTATGATGTAACCCGCAGCATCTTAGCGAAGCTAAGATTTGATGCGGGGTAGGCGCCCATCTTTTGGAATGCCTATCTCACCGATTTGCCCCAGCGCGAGGGGACTCACTTAAGTAAAAATAAGCCTGCTTTTATGCAGGCTTTTTTTATATTACTACTTGCTTCTTTGAGAGTGACTAGTTAAAAGCCAACTCTTCAAGGCGCCTATTTTCAAACCCATCCCATTTAAGGACTCTAGTTTTCAATGCTTTATACCGCTTATCTTAAGTAAATAAAGAATTTTCATTGGATTCCGATATAATATTTATTACGAAAGAGTTCACTTTAAGGGGAAAGTTCATGGAGTATTCAAGTATAAAAGCACTTGTTGTTGATGATCTCGATTATATTAGAAAATCAGTTAAAAGTATTTTGAATGATATTGGAGTAGAGAATATTAATGAAGCTGTTGATGGTATTTCGGCACTTCGAAAAGTAATCGAAGCCCATGAAAGTGGCTCTCCCTATCAAATAGTTTTTTGTGATGTGCATATGCCAAACTGTGATGGACTTGATTTTCTCTTTCAACTTAGAGCTGATGAAAGGATGGCCGACTTGCCTGTCGTTATGGTTAGTTCTGAAAATTCTATTGCAATCATTAGAAGAACAATTGAATTAGGTGCAAATAATTACTTACTCAAACCTTTTTCCGCAACAGTATTAGAAGATAAAATGAAATCTGTTTTAAATATAGAAGCGGCCGTTTAGGCCGCTATGATTTATTCTTACTGATCTTGTTTTCTTAATTCGTAACTGATGTCACTAAAGTTGCGATTCACACAACTTACGAAAGAGTAGCTAACGCCTCTTCCAATATTCATACAGTGGCTCAGAAACATTCCTAATTCACTTTCAATTCTTCTGAAATTATTGTTTACACAACTTTCAAATGAGAAGCTTAAGTCATCACCAAAGTTGCTGCAATATTGTAAGAATAGATTTGGTACTTCGAATTCTGCTCGTCTAAAGTTTGAATTAATACAACTTGTGAATGAATAGCTTACTTTGTCTCCAAAATTAGAACAGTGTGATGGAAAATATGCTTCTTGTTCACTTGATGCACTAACATTTAGAATAGTAAAAAATAAAAATACAATCGTAACTAAAGCTGATTTCATAATTCCTCCCTAAGTTATATGAATAATATTATTTTATGCAGCTTTTTAAAGGATGTGCAACCAAAGTGTCTAACGCAATTAGCCTTATACTTTTTAGGGACAACTCGTTATAATTTTTTAAGTTAATAAAGTGAGGAAATATGTTTAATAAAGCACAAGAAGTTGAGGAGCAGAAACCTGCTTTTCTTTCAGGTCAATGGTTTAAAGATGAAGCGCTATCATGGATTAAAATTATTTTAATCGTATTTGGTTTCAGATCTACTTTTGTTGACCACTACCACATTCCAACAGGATCACTACTTCCGACAAATGCTATCGGTGATTCAATTGTTGTTAATAAGATGTCTTACGGGTTTAAAGTTCCATTTACGGAGTTCTTTAATCCTATTTATATCGGTGGGCAATCGCTCCCTGAACGTGGTGATATTGTTGTTTTCGAATATCCAATTAATCCTTCTATCCTTTTTGTTAAAAGAACAATTGGCTTACCTGGGGATACGATTGAAGTATATGAAAATGAATTATTTATTAACGGTAAGAAAGTTGAAAAGACTGCGATCGAAGGTGAAAAAGATCAAGAGCTAAGAGGTCTTTACGATAAAGAGCCTTCTCTTAATCCTGAAGATATGAAGTTCTATTATCAACAAATTGGCGAGAAGAAGTTTACGGTTGGTGAAAACCCAACATTCTTTAGGCATCTAAATCAAGAAAAGGTTACTGTTCCAGATGGACACGTATTCGTCATGGGTGATAACAGAGATTATTCAAGTGACTCACGTGTTTGGGGATTTGTTCCTGTAAAGAATATTCGCGGTAAGGCATTCATGGTTTGGATGTCGCTAGTGTACCCTTGGTCAGATAAACCTTTCCACTTTAGACCAAGTCGAATCGGTACATCTCTTTAAATTTTCCTGACAATAAATTTGCTATGGGGCCACAAAGGAAAGTACTCTGGTACTAGTTCCTTTTTGGTCCTATGTTAAGTGCTTGTTTTTGTAGGACCATTGATTTCTCTATAGTGCGGCCTGTGGGGCATTTTGCACACTTCAATTGTAAAGTTTTTGTAAGTTATTGAATCTATTATTTGTCAATTTTGGCACGCTACCTGCTTATATATAAGTATCCAGAGGCCAGGGGGCCTCCCCAAGATTAGGACGATTTTGGGAATTAGCAATAGGACGTTGCTATGGAAACTGAGAGTTACACTTATGAATGTAAGGTCGCTTTCAGGAAAAATGGGCCTAGAGGAAAGGGCAACAGAATTGTAAAAAGCACGAAGCTTAATCAAACCACCTCTAGGCCCCTTTTAAAAGTTGTTGTTTATTTAGAGTGTCCACGGAAGGACACGAAGAAAACATGGAAGTTATAGATAAGCTTTGGAGACATCCCTCTCTCCCTATGATTTGACCCAAAGCTTATAGAGGCCGAGAGTAACGTGTGTGGTTTTAAGAAAGGAGTGCTCTCGGCCTTTCTACGTTTTAGGGCAATTTTTTCCACAATCTTATTCATCTTTAATTAACGTTTGCAATGAACCGATGGGCTCATTGTGAGAAAGTCAAACTATGTCATCTATTTACAATTTGAACGAGCCTTAGGAGAAGAGTTTCTTTATATGTCTCGTGTGTTTTCAGAATTTGGAATGAAACTAGTTCCAATGAAACTTGATGACTTTAAGTCGATTAGAATGAAGGAGCATCAATTTGTTATTTGTTGTATCCGAGATATTCGTGCACTTTTTAATTATAATAAATTATTAAAGAGATATATGAACTTCATGCTTAGACAGGGAAGTATCACACTATTTGAGTATAGTTCATTTGCTATAACTCATGATGATGCCATCTTAAAAACAAAAAAAGTTTTTCAAGAAAGACTACCTGTTAGTATGTTTCGTATGGCCGATCGTGCGGGACAAGAAATGTTCAGCAAACTTGTGACAAATTCTTCTCGCTGGCCAGGTGGAAGAAGAGCAAAGTTACCTGAGTATTAAAAGGGATTGAGAGAGAATGAGAGTTTCAAAGGAAGTAAGTCGCTTACTTATTATTCTTAGACAAGATGCTGCTAGACTTGCAGATAAAATCATTCACCGCGAAAGAGAGTATTTGCAAATCTTATCGATGAAGCGAACACGCGAACACTTCAATGCCATTTTTAGATCTAATTTTAAAACGATAACAGTTGCGCAGTTAATGCTTTTATCTGAAGAGCTGATTATCAATCTTGAAGATTTCTATAATACCGTGGATGACCTCCATTGGTACCTCGCGCATACAGAAGATATGCCCGCAACTATTGAAGATAAAGTCCATGCTATGGTAAAAATGGTGAAAAACAAGTATGAACAACTAAATCTTTATTTAAATGCGGAGCTTGAGACTCATGAAGAAAGCGCAATTGCTTAAATTCATTATTTTACTATCTTGTTTATTTCAAGACACCTTTGCACGCCAAAGCATATCTGGTTCTCGTTATGAGTTACTAACAGGTCAAAGAGTTCAAGATAAAGCCTCAAATATCTGGGATAAGAAGTTTGCTCAGCACGACTATATTTATGGGAAGTCTCCTGCAAATTTTTTAGCAAAAAATTATCAGCATATACCTCGAGGAGCTACTGTTCTAGATATTGGGATGGGTGAAGGAAGAAATGCGGTCTTTCTTGCTACAAAGGGATATAAAGTAACAGGTGTTGATATCAGCTCAGTGGCAATTGATAAATCACTAAGGCTTGCAAGACAAGCTGGTGTTCGTATCAAGACTATTCATAAATCTGTTGATGATTTAAAAATCGCCGCAGGATCTTTAGATGCGATAATTTGCTTCTATTATGTTGACCGTGAAGTATCTAATAAACTTAAAAAGTGGCTAAAGCCTGGTGGGGTAATTATTTATGAAGGGTATACAACTGCACATAAGAAGAAATATAAAGAGCAGAGTGTCGATTCATATTTCTTAAAACCTGCAGAACTATTAACGATGTTTAATGATTTTAAAATTCTAAAATATGAAGAGCCACAACAAAGCTCCGAGCTAACTCAATCAATAATTGCTAAAAAGCCTGAATAAAAGGCATCTCTTTCCCGCAACTATCTAAAATAATTAAATATGGCACAATGGAGAGAGTGAAGTACTTCATCTTAGTTGCCACATTCTTGAGTGGAATTGTTTGTTATGCAAATATTCTCGAATTCAATAAAGACCTAGGCTATTTTTCTGGGAGAGTCTCGCATATTGAACCAAGCGCAAGACTCGTACGCTTCAAAGTCGATTTTGATAATATCAAATATATTAATAAATTAGATGAACTCGATCTCTGGGGTCTTCATCAAGAATCCTCTAAGTGTAAGGCCATTGTGATGGGCCGAACTAGTCACTACTTGTTGGTACGAGTACCAAAATATGACGAGTGCAATCGTAACTCTGCCTTTTCGACGGGGCGTTATTATAATTTTTATTCACAGGATCTTGTTAATAATGTTGCGATGGGTAATGAGTTAATTGAAATTCTTGCGAAGAAAAAATTGGCCCTTGAGTCAAAAATTAGTCGCAATAAAAAAGACCTAATTACTTATACGCAAAGAGTCGAAACGATCAATGCTCGCTATGATTTATTGAGACAAAAACTTGAGAAAGAATGGCGTGATGAGCTGCGTCGACTCGAAGATGACCATCAACAGCTTGTTCGTAACACTGAAGGTATTCAAACACGATTGAATGAAGTCGATTATAAATTACAACAATATCGCATTGAGTCTAAAAATCTTAAAGAAGACCGCTGGTCTTTAGATCCGAGGAATTACATCACAAAATAATTATCTCTTTTGTAAATAATTTTAGCATCTAGACAGACGAACGCGTACATCCTAATGTGCATTCTAGCCATTTGGTGTAAAATTTTATATTGTGACTCGCTAAATATAAAAAGGATAAGTTTATGAAAAAAGGAATCTTTTTACTTCTTTTAAGTACACTTCTATTGTCAGTAGTAGGGTGTAATAAAAGTGGTGGAGCTAAAAAATCAAACAACACTTTTTACTACAATCTAAGTGGTACTCCTACAACACTGAACCCGTTATCATCAACTGATGCTTACTCGTCAAATGTTCAAGGTTATGTTTTAGAAGGTCTTCTTAACAAAAATATTGATACAAATGAGTGGGAACCAGGTCTTGCTGAATCATGGTCAATTGAAAATGATGGTTATGATTTTGTTTTCAAAATTAGAGAAGGTGTAAAGTGGCATGATGGAAAGCCATTTACTGTTGAAGATGTAAAATTCTCTTTTGATGCAGTAACTCATCCAGAAAACAAGTATAAGACAGCTCACATGAAGTCTTACTTTGCTAACTTTAAAGAAGCTGTAATTGAAGGTCCAAGAACAATTCGTTTTAAGGCCAACAAAAAGTACTTTGGTAACCTAATGTCTATTGCTAGTGGTGGATACCTTGCAATCGTTCCAAAGCATATTTATGAAAACCCAACTGAAGAAGAAGAAAAAGAACTTAATAAAACTCTTATTGGTACAGGTCCTTATATCTTCAAAGAGCTTAGAAGAGGTAAAGGTATCTCTCTAGTTCAAAATAAAGACTGGTGGGGATACAAGACAGATAATTATAAGAATGATTACTCATATGGTGAAATCTTCATGAGATTTATTAATGAGTCTTCTGTTGCTATTCAGAGACTTGAAAAAGGTGACTTAGACTTTAACTCACTTTCACCAGAAGAATACGAACAAAAAACTAATGGCCCAAGATGGGGTAAAGAAGTTTTAAAGGTAAAAACAGAAAACAAATCAGTTAAAGGTTACGGTTTTGTTGGTTGGAACTTTAAGAGCCCAATCTTTAAATCAAAAGAAGTTCGTAAAGCAATGAACTATCTTATGAACCGTGAAGAGATGAATAAGAAATTCCGTTTCGGATATTCTGTTCTTGCAACTGGTCCTCTATACGTTCAATCTGAATATGCAAACAAAGACGTTAAAGCGATTCCTTTTAATGTTGAAGAAGCAATTAAGATCCTAAAGAATGATGGATGGAAAGATTCAGACGGTGATGCTGTTCTTGATAAAACAATTGATGGTAAGAAGACTAAGCTTGCTTTTACAATCTTAAACCCATCTAAAACTTTCTCAAAATACTTAACTATGTATCAACAAGATGCAAAGAAAGCTGGTGTTGCGATTGAAGTAAAATACATTGAGTGGAACTCTTTCATTAAAGCTCTTGATGAGAGAAACTTTGATGCTGTAACTCTTGCGTGGTCTGGTGGATCACTAGATTGGGATCCAAAACAAATTTGGCACTCAGATTCAGCAGCTAACAATGGTTCTAACTTCATTTCTTACTCAAATAAAGAAGTTGATAAGCTAATTGATCAAGCTCAACTGACTCTTGATAAAGAAGCAAGAAAGACAATGCTTAAAAAAGTATACAAGCTAATTGCTGAAGACTACCCATATATCTTCCTATTTAACGACCGTTATACTTTCTACGGACATACTGAGCGTATGCAAAAAGAGAAAGATACTTATATTTACGGAGTTGGTTACGGAAGTAAGTGGTCGATTAAACCAGCTAAATAAGTAGGAGAGACGACTTGTTTAATTATATCCTTAGAAGATTAATGATTATGATCCCGACGTTGATCGGGGTCAGTATCCTTATGTTTGTGATGGTAAACCTTGCACCAGGTTCTCCAATCGAGCAGAAGCTTCAGCAAATGAGATTTGGTGGAGTTGGTCAAACGACAACTGATACTAGTTCAAATAATGGTGCTGTATCTCAAGAAGTTGTTGAGGCCCTTAAGAAACAATATGGTTTTGATAAGCCACTATACGTTCGTTATGGTATTTGGCTAAAGAATCTAGCTACTCTAGATTTTGGTGAGTCATTTACATACGAAGAGCCAGTAATGGACGTTGTAATGAGTAAGCTACCGGTTTCAATTCAGTTTGGATTGGTCTCATTCATACTATCGTATTTGGTGTGTATCCCGCTTGGAGTTCTAAAGGCAGTTAAAAGTGGATCTCGATTTGATGTCGTGTCTTCGTTTGTTTTATCTGGCCTTTATTCAATTCCATCTTTCATGCTAGGTATCTTACTTCTTGTTTACTTTGCAGGGGATACATTTGTTGACTGGTTCCCAATTGGAGACCTTGTTTCGGATTACTATGATGACTTAAGTATCTTTGGGCAAATCCAAGATAGAGTTTGGCACTTTGTACTTCCTCTTATCGCATATATGGTAGGACAGTTTACAGTACTAACTCTTCTTATGAGAAACTCGATGATTGATGTCATCTCACAAGATTATATCCGTACAGCAAGAGCGAAAGGTTTAGCGGATAGAAAAGTTTACTATAAGCACGCTTTAAGAAATGCTCTGATTCCAATTGTTACTGGATTCGGACACTTCCTATCTCTATTTTTTGCTGGATCTCTTCTTATTGAAAGAATCTTTAACCTAGATGGTATTGGTCTACTTGGTTACCAATCACTTCTAGAAAGAGATTATAACGTAATTATGGGACTGTTCTTTATTCAAACTGTCCTTATGTTCTTAGGTAACCTAATCAGTGACGTACTATACACTGTTGTTGATCCAAGGATTGATTTCTCATGATTGAAAAATTTATTGAAAATGAACTTACACTTAAAAGATGGAGACGTTTTAAGAAAAGAAAGTCTGCAGTAGTTTCTATTGTACTTCTTCTCTTCTCTGTACTTTTAACACTTTCGGCACCGTTGATTGCTAATAGTAAGCCAATCTATATGACGTACCAAGGAAAGTCTTACTTTCCTGTATTTAAAGACTATCATCCAAAGGAATTTGGAATTACGAACGTTTATGTTACGAATTACAGAACTTTAGATATGGATAGCGTTGTATGGCCGCTTGTACAGTGGGACCCATATGAATCAAATCGTGATGTATATGAATATCCAGCTGCACCTAGTGAGACAAATATCATGGGAACAGATGATAGAGGTCGTGATGTATTCACGCGTCTACTATACGGATACAAGTATTCAATTGCTTATGCTTTCTTAGTATGGCTTCTTTCAACTATCATGGGTGTTTTCTTTGGTGGTGTGATGGGCTACTTTGGTGGGAAAGTGGATTTCTTCGGTCAACGTGTTGTTGAAATCTTTAGTACGGTTCCAGTATTCTTATTACTACTTACGATGATTTCGATCTTTAAGCCTACACTAACGCTTCTAATTTTCATCTCATCAATCTTTGGATGGATGGGAGTAAGTTACTATGCTCGTGGTGAGTTCTTAAAGAATAGAAAGCAAGAATTCGTAGAAGCTGCACGTGGTATGGGAGCATCAACTTCTCGTATTATCGTTAAGCATATTCTTCCAAACTCTCTAGGTCCGATTATTACTTTCGCACCTTTCTCAATTGCTGCAGGTATCTCTGGTCTTGCTTCACTTGATTACCTGGGGTTTGGTCTTGCAATTCCTACACCTTCTTGGGGAGAGCTTCTTAACCAAGCTCACCAGAACTTTAGAATTGCATGGTGGCTAGCTGTTTACCCTTCAGCTGCACTATTTACTAGTTTATTCTTACTCGTACTTATTGGAGACGGAGTAAGAGACGCACTAGATCCAAAAATGAAATAATGAGGTTGGCGTGAGAATATTCATCTTAGTATTCTCCGCCATTCTTTTCTTTAATTCTCACGCACAAAATTTTCGAGTCCTTTCAACTCTTCCAAGCTTTACTGAGTCAATGTTTTATCTAGATGCTGGAAAACTGTTAGTTGGAGTCTCTGACTATTGTAATTTTCCAGAAGAAGCCAAGCGTTTGCCACGCTATGGGTCTTCATTTGAAATTAATCTTGAGAAGGTTGTAGAAGACAAAATCACGTCTGTTCTGCTTGCTGAAGTTCAAGGCGGACGAGTCAAAAATAATTTAGAAAAATTAGGCGTTGATGTCATCATTACACCATATAAGAAACTTGATGATGCGGTAGGGATGCTTAAAGTTTTTAACGAAAAGTTTAAGCTTAACAAAGATAAGAAAATCGAAGCGTTTTCTAATGAACTGAAATCTCTTTTAAAACCTATATCTAAAGGTAAGAGAGTTCTGATGATTATCGATGAAAAGTTTAAGGATGGTAAACTACATGAGGTTAGGGCCATCGGTATTGATAATTATTATCATGAGATATTAACAAAACTAGGTGCAAAAAATATTGTAGCGGAATCAGGTTACCCTTTAAGGAGTCTTGAGAGCTTACTGACTTCTAATTTCGATTTAATTCTAAGAATATCAGATCGTAAAATAAAGTCAGAACAAGATTGGAAGAATTCTTATTTTAAAGATAAAATTTATCTATACGAAAAAGATTATGCGGTTGTTTTGGGACCTAGGACATTATCGTTAGTTAAAGATTTAAGGGAGATTTTGAAGTGATTAATTGTGAAAAATTATCAATTCAAGATAGGCTATCAGTGAATAGCTTCTCATTTGAATCAGGCCATTGTGGAGTTATCGGCCCAAATGGTGCAGGGAAATCGAGCTTTCTAAAGGCAATTGCTAATCTTATTGATTTCAATGGAAAATGTCTTGTTGAGGGGGATGTTGCGTATTGTGGTGATAGTGCTTCAATCCAAACTGATATGGATGCGCAAGAAGTTATGTCTTATGCTAGGGGTAGCAAGGCGCAAGACTTAGCTTATCTTAAAAAATTAATTAAACACTTTAACTTTGAAAATCTTCTAACTAGAAGAGTGTCAACATTAAGCGGTGGAGAAAGGCAAAGACTTAATCTGATTTGTGCCTTTTATTATGACTGTAAGTTTACTTTACTAGATGAGCCCACAAATTACTTAGATCCAATTTACGTTGAAAGGCTGAGTTGTTTTCTTCAAGAGTATAAAAAAAGCTGCTTTGTTGTTTCCCATGACTTTAACTTCATTATAAATATTTGTGATCGTCTTGTGGCGTTTGAAGACTCTCAAATGAGTTTTGATTCGACTGTAGATGAAGCCGTGTCGACAAAGATTTTTGATAAGATATTTCATAAGAATTTTAACTATCACGTGATTGATAATAAGAGGTATATTCTGTGAAAAAAACAATCCTCTTATATATTGCGGTTATTTTAGCGGTAACACTTACTCCTTTCATAGGCCGAGAAGGAATTATTGACTTAAACGAGCAGGGACTTTATATCCTAGAGAACTTGAGATTCCCTAGGGTTTACTTAGCATTTTTAGTTGGTGGAATACTTTCTGTAATAGGGAGTACAACACAGGTAATTTTTAGAAACCCACTTGCTACTCCATATACTCTTGGCTTTTCGAGTGTGGCCGCCCTTGGGCTTGCTATTGCGGAGCTTGGATTTAATTCTTTTTCTTTAGGGGCTTATATTGCTCTTTCATCAATCTTTCTTCTAATCTTATTATTTCTCTATTTGAATAAGTTCTCGTCTCAAAGAGTATTATTATTTGGAGTTTGTCTTTCTATCTTTTCATCAAGTGCTATAGTCTTTGTTCAAAGTATACTTGGAAATGAAAGCATTGCTAGGCTAATCCGCTGGATGATGGGAAGTCTTTCAATTGTAGGGTTTGAGGGTCTTTTATATACAGCACCATTATATATTTTAGGTTTAATTTTCTTTGTTATTCATAAGAGAAGTTTAACTCTAATTTCTATTGGAGAAGATTTTGCACAAACGAGGGGAGTGCCAACTCGTAAGGTAAATGCAACACTAATACTTGTTTCAAATATACTAATTGCAGTTGTCGTATGGCAATGTGGCCCGATTGGTTTTGTTGGCTTGATTATTCCACATATTACAAGGCGACTTGTAAGTGCTAACTATGAAAGAAGCTTAATGCCTACTTTTATCTTAGGGGGGGGCTTCTTAGTACTATGTGATTTTATTTCAAGAATAGTTTTGGCAAATAGTATTATACCAATTGGTGCAATTACGGCGTGTGTTGGAGCACCTGTTCTGGCACTCCAACTATTTAAACGAAGCGAATCTTAATTTCTTTTTATTTCTTCAAGTTTTACGATAGCCTTTTTAAGTGCAGAACCTCTTCGGTAAAGAACTTCTACGTTATCGCCAACTTTATATTCATAAAGAGTATTAAAGATATCATCGAAATCATTTATTTCTTTTCCATCAATCTTTAAAATAACATCTCCTAGAATAATACTTCTTGTACGTGGATCTTGTTCTAGACCTCTTAATCCCGCTTTTGCAGATGGCCCATCTGGTCGAACACTTTGAATCGGAAGTCCCTTTTCAACATCAATACCGTAGAAGTATGAGAGCTCTCTTTTTTCTGCAATGGCTATACCAAGACCTGGCCTTTTCACAATTCCGTATTTAATTATTTGTGGCACTACTTTACTTACAATATTTATAGGAATAGCAAAACCAACACCTGCCGAAGAGCCAGAGTTTGAAAAGATCATTGTATTGACACCAATTACATTTCCTGAGGAATCAAATAGCGGTCCTCCTGAATTTCCAGGGTTAATTGAAGAATCTGTTTGTAACATTCCTCTAATTTCAACTCCACCAATGCCTTGAATTCCTCGATTTTTAGCCGAGATAATCCCTGTTGTTACCGTTGCATCAAGTCCAAACGGCGAACCAATAGCAATGGCCTTTTGACCAACCCTAACTTTATCAGAGTCACCTCGATTTAGTGGCTTAATATCTCTTGGGATTTCTAATAACTTTAAGACAGCAATATCTTTTGCTGGCTCTGTTCCGATGAGTTTTGCTTTATATTCTTTTTTATTGTTATTAAATCTTACTAAGAAGTTATCACCACCTTCGACTACGTGAAAGTTTGTAATGATGTGTCCTTTATCATCCCAAACCCATCCTGAACCTTCACCTTTAACGACTTGTTTATTTGTCATCGAAAAGAAGAAGCCACTTCTTGCTCTCATGCGACCTAGGGTCGAAATATTTACGACTGAATTCACTGAACGATCGAACACTGAAATAGTATTACGTTCACTTTCTAATATCGCCTTATTTTCATCAAACAAAGCCTTTGAATTTAGGGATGTTAGTAGAATAAGAATTAAAAAGAATGGCCTTAAATTGCTTTTCATAATATTCCTCATTATCTCTTTTTGACGCTCATCTCATTATACATATATAATCATAGTATAAAAAATTTTGTAACACAGAAATGTCAAATTTCTGTAAGAATTCTGAGGTCACTCGTGGATATTAATTATTTTAATCGTTATACAAATCAAATGGAAGTGGAGAAAGTTTACGGGGATACTGCTATTAATTTCCTCTATGGAAATCCTCTTGGAAAGCTAATCTCTGGTGCAATTACTTCATCAATTGTCTCGTGTATGTATGGCGAAATTCAAAATATGAACTTTACTAAGAATAAGGTTCCAAAATTTGTAAAAGATTATCAAATAAATATGGATGATTTCCTTCCAACTGAAGGACGTTCAAAAGATGACCCTTATGGCAGCTTCAATGAATTTTTTATTCGTAGGTTTAAAGAAGGAAAGAGGCCATTCTTAGATGAAGCTGATTCGATGTCTGCGTTTGCTGAAGCAAGATACTTTGGATATGAATCAATTAATAACCAAGTTAAGATACCGGTTAAGGGCAAATTTTTAAATTCAACGGAGTTATTACAGAATTCTAAGTGGGAAAGTGTTTTCGAAGATGGACCACTTCTTCTCGCTCGATTATGTCCTGTTGATTATCACCGTTTTCACTATCCTCTAGATGGTGAAGTTATTGATTACTACAAGATTGGTGGTGGATATCATTCAGTAAACCCACTTGCTCTACGTAAGAAAAATGATATTTTTTCTACAAATATCCGTGAAGTAACAGTTATGCAAACTAAAGAGTTTGGCAAAATTGCTTACGTTGAAGTTGGTGCAACGATGGTTGGTCGTATTGTACAATCAAGTGATTTAACAACATTTAAAAGAGGCGATGAGAAAGGTTATTTCTTATTCGGTGGCTCTACTGTCATTGTTATTGGTGAGAAAGGTAAGTGGTCACCAACATCAGATATCCTAAATAATACAAAGAACGGAATTGAAACTTATATTCATTTAGCAGATAAAGTTGCACAAACTGGAAAGTGATCTGATGGGTAAATCCCCTCAGAGCTTTCTTTATGAAGGTGAATTCCTTCGCACTTTAAAGTATCTTTTGAGTGAAGAATCCAGTCAATTCGAGAACCATCTTCACGAAATCCTTTGAAGCTATGATGACTCTCACACTCTTCATGCCCCAGGTCTAGCCATGGATCAGTAAGATTGAGGTCACTTTCATCTAGTACTTTCCTAACTTTTTCAAAAGGTGACTCATTAAAGTCTCCAGTTAAAATAATAGGATAGTCAGCTCTTACTTTTTCAATTTCACTAATTAGGACTTTGATTTGTTCCTTTCGTGTATCAGATTCAAGGTGATCTAAATGAGCATTCACAAAGAAGTAGTGTTTTCCATTTTCCTTGGCCTTAAGAATCGCCCATGTACAAAGTCTTGGAAATGCACTTCCAAATGATTTCGACGCAGCAATATAAGGTGTTTCAGAAAGCCAAATGTCTCCTGAATTTATTAATTCAAAGATATCCGGTCGATAATAAAGAGAAGGATACATTCTATCTTCAATCCACTCACGATTTGAATCAATGATCTCAAGTCCATCTAAGAGCTCTTGGAAATCTCTTAATTGGGGCTCCCAGCCTTCTTGGGTTCCAATAACATCTGGTCGATAGGCATTCAGTGCGTTTGCAAGGATAACACGTCTCCCATCCCATGAATGAACTCCATCGGCAGGGTTATTAAATCGAATATTTGAAGAAATTACAGTGAAATTAAACATATTCCATTAATGAAAACATATTTTTCATCAATAGAAAAATAGAAAACTCCGCAATCGACACAAGTAGTTAAAAACTGACTTTTTTATTAAAAATGGGCCAGTTAAGGAGGTCTTATGGTTCAACAAGAGCAATTAATTAAAGAAATTAAAAAACGTTATCCAAAGCATACATACAAGCAGTTGGGAGAGATGTTTCAGATGCAAACGACACGTCTATTTAGATTAATGAATGGCGCAGAAATGAGAACTAGTGAGTATTTTAAGATAAAGGAAAAGCTAGAGATTAATTCTTCGGAACTTAGTTCATTAATTCAATTCTTAGAAAAGCATTCATTCAGCTTAAGTCGTAACGATTGTAATGAAATTGTGAGTAACTTAGAAGAAAAGTTTTTTATTAGAAAGTTAACAGGGTTATAGGGAGAGAATATGTCACGTTTATTAATGGTAGAAAGAGCAATTTTAGAAGTTTGTGGTAAGTCTCAAAAAACAATATTTCAAATCTCTAATGAAACAGGAATGAGTTTATCTTTAGTGGGGAGCTTGTGTGTTCGCTTAAATAAGAAGGGCATACTAAAGAGGCAAGATAGTACATATTCGCTTAATAAAGATGCCCAAGGTTTAATGATTGCAAATGCAGTAGAGAATGTCAGAAAAGAAGTAAATGAAGTGGCCAGTTCAATTGTAGAAAATTATTTTAGTCAGAAAGAAAATCGATCATTAAAACTTCAAAAAGTTTATGTAAACAAAACAGAAGAGCTTATTCTTAATTCAATGCTTGATCAGTTAAATAGTTTTGTTGAGGAGCTTCAGCGTAATTACAAAAAAAGTTCAAATAATATTGTGAAAAAACAAAAGGTTTTACTTTGGGGACATGGTAATTATTCAGACATAATTAATAGCTCTTTAAACTTAGCGAAGTAATATTAATAATGTCTAAAATTAGCCAACGTAGCCAAAATCATTAAGCATTTTGGCCACAAGTTCTTTTAATTGATATTTTAAAATCTTATTTTCAGGAGACAGTGTAGAACATTCGATATAGCCAATCATTGTTTTAAAATCTGTCTCTCTTTCATTTTCCTTTAGCCATGAATCAAATGTGAGGATGGCCTCAATCCAAGCACGAACAGAGTATTGAGTTTTATCAATAAGACTAAATAAGAGTTCACCATTTTCTTTCTGACTTGGTGAAGATTTCAGATGCTTTTGTAGGTAACTAAAGATTATTTTTATCTCATCTTCAGAATGTATATTCTCTAACAGAAGATTAAGCCTTTCATCAGAAAGGAAGGCCACTGGATATTGTGCTCTGAGTCTTCTAAAATACTTTTCAATCATAGTGCCTAACATGGTGTGCAAACGAGTTATTTTGTTCTAAACTAGCAAAGTTAATTATATCTAATTTAGCAAGGGTTTTTCATGTTTGAAACTATTAAAAATATATGGCCACTAATCCATCGCCATCGCGCCAGAGTTATCGGAAGTATGATCTTCGGTATTGGTATGGCCTTAATTAAGGGTGGTCAAATGGCGCTAATTAATCCTCTTTTCACAAAGGGACTTTCGCCAGAATCGACACTTGAAGAGATTCTAGGAATTGTAGGATTAGCTTGTTTACTTGCACTTATTAATTTACCTGTTCGCTTCTTTCATTTCTATTGGATGCAATTTGCAATGAACGATGCTGTATGTGAAATCAGAACAAAGATTTATTCAAAGATTCAAGATATTCCAATTTCATTTTATACGACGACTAAGCAAGGTGACGTTATTTCAACAATCTTAAATGATACGATGATTTACTCGCAGGGGATAAGTGGTCTTCTTACATTATTAAGAGAGCCGATCACATTATTTGTTTTATTAGGATATGCCTTCTATCTTGATTGGCAACTAACACTTGTTACATTTGCACTTCTTCCTATTATGCTTTTAATTTTTGGTTTCTTTGGAAAGAGAGTAAAGGCACACCAATCAGATGTTCAGTCGAGACTTTCTGATATGACTCATGTCATTGGCGAAGGTGTTGGTGGACAAAAAATTATCAAGGCTTTTAATCTTCAAGACTATACGAGAGACTTCTTTAAAGGATATCAGAATAGCTTTTTTGAATTTCAAATGAAATCAGAAGTAATGAGACAAATTTCACACCCTTTAGTTGAATTTATGACAACTCTAATCCTTTCTTCAGTTATCGTTTTTGCTCAGGTGAAGATTACTGGAAATGCAATGACAACAGGTGAGTTCATTACTTTTATTGCAATTATGGCAATGATCCAAGATCCGATTAGAAAGACAAATGAAGCAAATTTAAAAATTAGCCAGGCGCAAGCTGCGGAAAAGCGTATTTTTAAATTTTTAAAAGTTGAAAATGAAAAAGATGACGGTAAAAATGAGCACTCTGAATTAAGTGATAAAATTTCTTTTGCAAATTTAGACTTCTCTTACGGTGATCATCAGGTCATTAATAATTTGAGCTTTGATATTAATAAAGGTGAAAAGGTTGCTTTAGTTGGGCTTTCAGGCTCTGGTAAGTCGACTCTTATTAATGTTCTTCTTGGACTTTATCCTGTTAAAAAAGGAAGTTATAAAATCGATGGTATTGATTCAAGTGATTTCAAATTAAAATCACTACGCCATTATTTCGGCTTAGTTTCGCAAGATATCTTTCTGTTTAATACAACGATAAGAGAAAATTTAACTCTAGGTAAGGAAGTCAATGAAGCTCAAATTCAAGAAGCATTAAAAGTGGCCCATGCGATAGAGTATATTAAAGAGCTTCCAGAAGGGCTAGAAACAGTTATCGGTGATCGTGGGGTAAGACTATCTGGTGGACAAGCACAACGTTTAACAATCGCTCGTGCTTATCTTCAGGATAATGATGTCTTCTTATTTGATGAAGCGACTTCTGCTCTTGATAATGAATCAGAGAAAGTAGTTCAACAGTCGTTAAATGAGCTTGCAAAAAATAAGACAGTTATTGCTGTTGCACACAGACTTTCAACTATTCAGAACTATGACAAAATCATTGTATTAAAAGATGGAAGAATGATTGAGCAAGGCCGTCATGATGAACTAATGAACCTTGATGGCGAATATAAAAAGTTATATGAACTGAGTATGAAGTCTTAACTTCATACTCAGTAGGTATTGATTAGAATGGTAGTCGTTTTCCGGCCCTAAATGGATAAATCCATTCTGGTTCTTCTTCATTTAAATGTTGTCCATTTAAAACAATCTTATACTTTTCAACAAAGTCCTTTGTGAACCTTTCAATTGAATAGTTTTCGATTACATGATTTCTAATAAAGTCTCGATCGAATTCTTCTGCACCATTTTTAAAGTATTGAATAATCTCTTCATGGCTATAAAAAGTTCTTCCAGTTCCTTTTACGATTAGATCAGGAAGTGAACCGAAGCTAGAACCAAATACAGGTATACCTTGAGTCATTGCTTCAATAATAGCAATTCCAAAAGGCTCATGCCATCTAACTGGAAATAGTAAGGCGTCGCATTTTTGCATGATCGACAACTTATTATCACCCCCAACCATACCATGGTTGTGGATAAGAGGATGGATTCCAAGTATTGAGTTTCCACCACAGATGTGTAGATGCTTATTTGTTTTTAGAGCTATTTTTAAGGATTGCTTTAAATTTTTTACTCGCCATGATGCTTTTGCAAGAAAGAGAAGGTGTTCTATTTCTGTTATCTTATTACTTGTGTAATTGATAGGGTATTCTCTCATGTCGACAGCGTTATTTACATAAGATGTACTATTATGATTTCTTGCATGTGACTTCGAGCAAAATACCGTATTACGATCATGCTTTTCACCAGGGAAGCCATTCCCTTGGACATTTAATACGTATGGTACATCGATTCTAATTTTCTCAGGAAATGAGACGTGTACAATATCGATATTATCGGGAACAAGTTTTTGCCAATCTTCGCCTTTGTTCCATACAATATGCTTGATTCCGTGCTTTGTTACTTCACTCTCTTTTGGTCCAATAAACGTTACTTGATGTCCTTGTCTAACTAGTTCAAGCATGTGCCAAAAAACGGCCCTTTCAATTCCACCATATTTCTTTACTGGAAGAACTTTATGGTGATGGATACATACATGCATTTCTGCTCCTTATAGTATTGGCCTAAGCCATTTTTTAGTTATTTCTAGGTCCTGAGCTTTTACTTTTGAGTAATGCTCAATTTGGTCCTGGGCAATGTTTAGAATATTAAAATATTTAGCACAAGGGTTAAAGAAGATGTAGCCAGAAACTGAACTAGCAGGATACATCGCAAAGTTCTCTGTTAAGTATGCGCCAGTATTTTCTTGTACATTCATAAAATCCCACAGCTTCGCTTTTTCTGTATGGTCAGGGCATGCAGGGTAGCCAGCTGCTGGTCGAATACCAATATATTTTTCTTTAATAAGTTCATCTAAAGAAAATTCACGCTCTTCTTCGATTCCACACATCTGACGTGCTCTTTCGTGAATTAACTCTGCATATGCTTCAGCAAGACGATCTCCTACGGCCTTAACCATAATTGAAGTATAATCATCACCACTTTCTTCAAAAGTTTTAGCATACTTCTCAACTTGATCTCCCATTGTGACAACAAATGATCCAATATAATCCTGCTTTTCACCCTTTGGTAGGATGTAGTCGGCCAGAGATAGATAAGGGCGATCTTTTTGTGTCTTTTCTTTTTGTTGCCTTAGGAAATTGAAAGTACCAAATTCATTCATATTTTCATCGAGTAGGATAACATCTTCATCTTTTGAATAAGCTGGCCAAAATCCTAGGACTGATTTTGGAGAAAAGCGATTGTTCTCAATAATATCGTCTAGGATATTTTGAGCTTCGTTATAGAGTTTTTTGGCTTCTTCTCCATAATCTTTATGCGATAAGATATGAGGATAGAGACCTTTTAGTTCCCATGTCCAAAAGAAAGGTGACCAGTCGATATATTTTGCAATTTCAGCAACACTAATATCATCAAACTTCTTAGCTCCAATGAATGGAGGTGTGAATTCGACAAATGTTTGTCTTGGGTCAACTCTTAAGTGATCACGGGCCGCTTCTAATGAAACCGTAGCTTGGCCACTATCTTTCTTATTTTCAAAATATTCTTTTGTTCTTTTTTGTGACTCTTTAAGATCTTTTAAAAAATCATCTCTTAGATTAGTACTTAAAAGGCTATTACAAATTCCAACTGTTTGAGAGGCATCCCCAACGTGAACGACAGGACTTGTACACTCAGGTGCAATTTTTACTGCAGTATGAGTTTTAGAAGTCGTGGCACCGCCTATTAAAACAGGTACTTCAAGACCTTGACGATTGAACTCTGCTACGTTGTGAATCATCTCATCAAGTGAAGGCGTGATAAGGCCACTTAGTCCAATGAATTTGGCTTCGTGTTCTTTGGCAGCTTTAATAATATCTTCACAGCTAACCATAACCCCAAGATCAACAACGTTATAGCCATTGCAAGCGAGAACAACACCAACAATATTCTTTCCGATATCGTGAACATCACCTTTAACTGTTGCAATAACAAATGTATTCTTTTTACTTTTTCCGTCAGCATCCTTTTCCATAAATGGCTCAAGGTATGCAACAGCCTGTTTCATAACACGTGCACTTTTAACAACCTGTGGAAGAAACATTTTACCTGCACCAAACAGATCACCTACAACTCTCATCCCATCCATTAGAGGGCCTTCGATGACATTTATGGGAGCACCTAGCTCTTGTCTTGCTTGTTCGACATCTTCTTCAATGAATTTACCGATACCTTTTACAAGTGCGTGGGTGATACGCTCTCCAAGATTTCCTTCACGCCAAGTTAAATCGTCTTCTTTTGCCTTTGATTTTACACCTTTAAATTTTTCAGCATATTCGATTAAGTCATCAGTTGCTCTTTCAGAACGGTTGAAAAGGACATCTTCAATTTTCTTCATTAGCTCAGGTTCAACGTTCTCGTAAACTTCGAGCATTCCCGCGTTTACAATTCCCATATCTAGGCCTGCTTTAATCGCATGGTAGAGGAATGAGCTATGCATAGCCTCGCGTACAATATTATTTCCACGGAATGAGAAAGATATATTTGAAATACCACCACTAGTTAAAGCGCCTGGACATTTTTCTTTTATTTCTCTTACCGCTTCGATGAAGTTTATCGCGTAGTCATTATGTTCTTCAATTCCTGTTCCAACTGTTAGTACATTTGGGTCAAAGATAATATCTGTGGCCGGGAATCCTACTTCTTCAGTTAGAATTTTAAAGGCGCGTTGGCATATCGAAACTTTTTCTTCTTTAGATGCAGCTTGTCCCTTTTCATCAAATGCCATGACAACAACGGCCGCTCCATATTGAAGGATCTTTTTCGCATGTTCTTTAAAAACTTCTTCACCTTCTTTTAATGAGATTGAGTTAACAATCCCTTTTCCTTGAATACACTTAAGCCCTTCTTCGATGACCTCCCACTTAGATGAGTCGATCATAATAGGAACCTTACAAATATCTGGCTCAGATGCAATTAGGTTTAAAAATTTAACTATACAAGCTTTAGAGTCGAGGAGACCTTCGTCAAAATTCACATCGATGATATTTGCTCCATTCTCAACCTGCTGTCGGGCAATATCTAAAGCTGCTTCAAAGTTTTCTTCACGGATAAGGCGTGCAAATCTTGGTGAGCCTGTCACGTTTGTACGTTCTCCAACCATGATGAATGGACGCTCTCCTGTATAATCAAGATTTAACGGTTCAAGCCCTGAAAGTCTTTGCGTTTTAGGGAGATCGTGTTTTTCGCGAGGATTGATATCTTTTAGATGATTGTAAATAGCGTTGATATGATCAGGAGTTGTTCCACAACAACCTCCAACAATATTAACGAGCCCCGATTCTGCAAACTCTTCAAGAAGAGCAGCTGTCTCATTTGGCTTTTCATCATAACCTGTATCACTTAACGGATTAGGAAGTCCTGCATTAGGGTAACAAGATATCAAGCAGTTTGAAACTCTTGATAACTCTTCAATATATGGGCGCATCTCTTGTGCTCCAAGTGCACAATTGATACCAACACTAAATGGCCTAGCATGTTCAACTGAGTTCCAAAAAGCTTCAACAGTTTGACCTGATAGAGTTCTTCCTGATGCATCTGTAATAGTTACAGAGAGCATAATTGGAGTATCAAGGTTGTTATCATCTAAATACTTTTTCATTGCAAAAATTGCAGCTTTTAAATTTAGTGTATCAAATGAAGTTTCAGCCAAAAGAAGATCGGCTCCGCCGTCAATTAGTCCTTTTGTTTGCTCATAGTAATTATCGACAAGTTCATCAAATGTAATACCTCTAAAAGCAGGATTATTCACATCAGGTGAAATCGAAGCTGTTTTATTTGTTGGACCTAGAGCACCTGCAACATAACATTTGCGCTCCGGATTTTCTTTCATGAATTCAAGACAAGCCGCTTTGGCAATCTTGGCCGCTTCCACATTTAGTTCATATGCAATTTCACTTAAGTGATAATCGTCTTGAGCTATTCTCGTTGCCGAGAAAGTATTTGTTTCAATAATATCTGAACCAGCAGCAAGGTATTTTGTATGAATCTCTTTAATAACTTCTGGTTTAGTAAGATTTAATAAGTCGTTATTTCCTTTCAAGTCTATCTTAGTATCTTGAAAGCGATTTCCTCGAAAATCTTCTTCTGTTAGATGGTATTGTTGGACCATTGTTCCCATAGCACCATCTAGAAAAAGAATTCTATTCTTTAGTGTTGATTCTAATTCACTACGAATATCTTTCATTAATATATACCTTTTAAAACTTCTGAAACATTTGCACTATCATTCATTACATAGAAGTGAACTGAAGGAACATTTGCATTTAGTAATTCTTCCGTTTGTTTTCTTGCCCATTTAATTCCGATTTCTTTAATATGTTCTGAATTTTCTGTCGCTTCATTTACGAACTCATCTGGGAAGTCTACATAGAAGTGCCTCGGTACATTTGAAAGCTGTCCCATGCTCTTAATGACTTTAATTCCTGGAACAATTGGACACGTGATTCCAGCTTCACGACATTTATCAACAAATTCAAAATACTTCGTATTATCAAAGAACATCTGTGTAACGATATAATCAGCACCAGCATCAACTTTCTCTTTTAGGTACTTTATGTCTGTCGCTAGATTTGGAGCCTCGAAGTGTTTTTCTGGATAGCCTGCAACACCAACAGAAAAGTCTAGAGGTAAGCTATTTGAAATATCATCAAGATAGATACCTTTTTTTACGTTATCAATTTGCTCAACAAGGTCTTTTGCATAGAAATTTCTTTGGCGAGAAAGATCGTATTTTTTATTATAGTTAAGGGCGTCTCCACGTAAGGCCAAAACATTATGAATACCGAGGTAGTTAAGTTCGATTAGAGCATCCTCAGTCTCCTCTTTGGTAAAACCTTGAGTTAAAAGGTGAGTAACTGTATCGATTTTAAATCGATTTTGAATAACTCCACAGATCCCAACTGTTCCCGGTCGTTTCTTGTAGATCTTTCTCTCAACTGAGCCATCATTTTTTTCGTTATAATATGCTCCTGCTGAGTGTGCTGTTACGTCAATCCATGACGGATTAAATGGCAAGAGCTCCTTAACGATATCCGTTACAGCTGAAATATTTTTTCCTCTTGGTGGAGGTACAATTTCAAAACTAAAAAGTGGGCTCGTCGCCTTGTCGATGTGCTCGATAACTTTCATTCGTGTATTTCCCTATGTGTAAATTAGACACCTTATTTTAATCATTTATGAGCAATAAGAAAAGGCGAGGGCCCCTTTTTCTGGGGCCTTAGGTTAATTCGAATGAATCAGGTAAATGGAATATTTAGATAACTTTAGAGGTTAAATGGGGGGAGCTAGAAAGCATCATGTTTGCTTCTAACTTGAAGGATTTTTAACCTATGGCCGAATATATTTGGACTTTTTTCACAAATGAAATGAGTGATCTATTCCACAATGAAATATATTGCCTAAATTCAGGTGCTTATGAGTTTCACGATGGGCCAAAAACTGTTATCATATTTATTAGAGGATGATTTGATGAATCAGGATCAGATTTACCATTTAGAAAGTGAGTTTATTAGAGTTTCAGTTACGAAGCAGGGAGCTGGGCTATTATCAATATTTGATCTTGAATCATATGTTGAATATCTATGGCAAGGTCATCCAACTCTAAACCCTTGGAAGCCACAAATAATTTTTCCAATTGTAGGAAAACTTAAGGATGACCAGTATTGGTTAGGTCGAAAATACTATCACATGCAAAAGGATGGCTTTCTTAAAGACCTTCAATTCGAAGTCAAAAATCATCGTAAAGATCGAATTACCTTCGTTCATACGAATAGCCCCGATACAGAGCTTATATTTCCATTTCGCTACAGTATTGAAGTTACTTATATGGTTTATGGGCCAAAACTTACAGTTTCTTTTGTTATTAAAAACCTTGATAAAAAAGAAATGTTCTTCTCTTTAGGCTTTGCTCCAACTTTCAATGTTCCTTTAGGACCAGAAGGGCATGATGATTGCTTTATTGAGTTTTCAACTCAAGAAGAGCGTGGAGCGTATTTTCTTGAAAATGATTTAGTTAACTTTCATGATGCGGATAATAAAAAAGTTGTTCAAGATTGTCGTGTTTTCTTCACTCAAGAAAATTTTAGAGGTGGAGAAATGGTATTTAAGGATATTAAGTCAAAGAGTATCGCTCTTAAGAATATTTTAAATGAGAAGTCGGTTAATATAGATCTAGGGAATATTCCATATTTATCAATTTGGACATATCCAGGTGCGAACTTTGTTAGGATTGCGCCAGCCTTTGGAGTTACTGATGCTCTAGATTCAAATAATGACTTTTATACGAAAGAGGGACTAATCGATTTAGAGCAAGAAAAGACCTTTAAGCACGAGTTCGTCTTTCACATAAGATAGTCATATCCACTAGGACCAATAATGTATCGAAATGAATTAGAAGAAATAAAGAGCAGTATTCATACTAAACTCGACACAATGGTGTGGGGTGATATGTCTATTGAAAGAAAGGCCGATAAGAGTATTGTAACTGAATTTGATATTTTTGTGTCTGATCAAGTGAAAAAGGTTTTTCATGAATCAAATTTTGATTTTAATTTCTTTTCAGAAGAGGACCAAGAGAGCTTTGAGTTTCCTGTCATTGTTCTAGACCCAATTGATGGTACTCGAGAATTTGCCAAGGGGTACGGTGAATGTGCTGTATCTTTAGCTATTTTATATTCTGCTGATATTCACGATGATCGAAACTTTGGTTGGATTTATAATCCTTTTACTGGATTTGAGATTACAAGTGATGTGAAATATCCACTTGGAAGTCGCCATGCTCATGCTGAGGCGGTAAATATTATGATCTCCCGTTCAGAGTGGGAGAAGGGTGCTAATAAATTAGATTTTAAGCATAACTTCAGGATAACTCCACTAGGTTCAATTGCATTTAAATTAGGTCTTCTCGCAGCAGGTGCAGCAGAATGTGTAATCTCATTTCGAGATAAGAATATTTGGGATATTGCTGCTGGAGTAATTATTTGTCACTCTAGAGGAATCTACTCAGATGAGATTGATGATCTTTCAACAAAGAAGTTAAAAGGACCATTCATCTTCTGTCGAGATGAGTTAAAAGAAGCTGTTCATAAAGAAGTGAATCGTTTAAAAAATTCTTAGTTAAATAACTCTTCAAAATCTTTCATTGTGAGTTTTCCGCTGAATAGTTCTTCATCATCTTCAGGAAGAAGTTCTTTGAATAGCTCACGTTTGATATCTTGTAATTTTAAGACTTTCTCTTCAACTGAACCTTTAATAATAGGTCTAAATACGTTTAGAGTATTTTTCTGACCAATACGATAAGCTCTGTCGATCGCTTGAGATTCAACAGCTGGGTTCCACCAAGGATCCATAATGAAGACATAGCTTGCTGCTGTTAAGTTAAGACCAACACCCCCGGCCTTTAGAGAAATAAGGAAAAGCTTTGTTTTCCCACTTTGGAATTCATCTACTGCTGCTTGTCTCTTCTTAACATTCAGAGAACCATCAATTCGAGAATACTTCCAACATTGGCTATCAAAAGCAGAACCAATGATATCAAGATAAGTCGTAAATTGTGAGAAGACGATAACTTGGTGACCTTCTTCAACGATTTGTTCTAAACTTTCAATTAGGTAGTCAACTTTTGTTGAAGTAAGACTTCTAATATCCTTTGTCGTTTTATTGCTATGATTTTGCCACAGACAACTTTGACGTAATTCAAGAAGCCCTTTGAGAATTTCTCCATACTTCTTGTTCTTAGGAGCATTATTAATATTATCTTTAATTGATTGTAATTTGTTTTTGTAAAACTCGTCTTCGCCTTCATCAAAACTAAGGAGAACATTATTCTCTATTTTAGGAGGAAGGTCTGTGAGAACTTGATTCTTCGTACGCCTAAGGATAAATGGGGCGGCAGTTTTTCTCGCGTATACTCTTGATTTAGGAGTAGAGCTAGATCTTAAGAATCTTAGATCTCCCCAGATACCAGGTATACTAAGATCAATAATATTAAAGAATTCAGCAAGATCGTTTTCAACAGGTGTACCCGTTAGGCAGATTCTAAAGTCTGCATTGATTTTTCTTGCAGATGACGCTCCAAGTGAGCGCATATTTTTAAGGTGCTGAACTTCATCCAGAACGAGTACATCATAATGTGATTCTTCAAATTCAGCTTCAAGTTCTCTTTTTAAGATTCCATATGAAGTTAGGATTACTTTCGCTTTGCTATCTTCAGGTAATTCTCTGTCTGCACCGTGGAAGATATGAACATCGATATCCGAGAATTTTTTAAATTCATTTTCCCAGTTAAGTAGTAGGGAAACTGGACAAACAATTAAAACTTTATCGATCTTATCGTAGATACTCTCAATAAAGGCGATTGTTTGAATTGTCTTACCAAGACCCATGTCATCTGCAAGACAGGCCCCAAGCTTATTTTCATGAAGGAACTTAAGCCAATTGTAACCAGTCTTTTGGTATGCCCTAAGAGTTGAACCTAGATGTTCAGAGATAGGGTAGTCTGGAATACCTTCTAGATTTTGAAGTCTTTCACAAAGCGCAATTTCTTCTTCTGTAAGCGCTCCTTCTAGACCAATTTTCTTAAGTTCAAATAATTCAAAAATTCTGGCACGAGAAAAAGGTAAGATAAATTTTTTAAATTTTCCATCTTGTATCTCTTCTTTTGCTTCAAATTTTGTATATTTTTGTACAAATTTTAAAAGATCTTTTTGCTCATTGTTTAGTAAGATGACACCATCTTTAGTAATGGCAATACTATTGTCCAAATCGACGTTCTTGAGGACTTCTTGGTCGACGTCATTTATTTCTAGTTCTAAATCAAACCAACCTGAGCGCCCAATTTGCTTTCTTTCAAAGCGTATTCGCGAGTTCCAGTTTTTGATTTCATTATTATTATAGAAAATTTCAACACCGTAAGGTTTTGTTACCGTAAATAACTTAGAAAGACCTTGAGTGATTTGCGACATTGATACCTGAAAGATAACTTCATTAGTATCTCTGTAAAGGTAAGAGTAGCGGAAAAAGTGATCTCCAAACTCTGTTACCATGACTTTAAATAAAAGGCGTTGAAGCTTATTATCATATTTATAAAGCTTATGATTTTCGTGATCAAAGCTCAGCGTATAGTCTTTACTAACAACTTCTGAAATAAGGCGAATCCACGAAGACTTTTTCGATTTTCCTGATAGTGACTTTTTATAACTATCAACACCTGTTTCAAAGTAGTGTTGAACTTCTCTTAGGAAGTGATAGGCTTCAATCTTCTTTCTAAAAAGATCAAGATAGCCACCTTCAAAAGTGAGAGAGGCCATAAATTGTGGAGGCCTAGTCCTCTTATCTTCCTTATTGAAAAATTCAATTGAGAAGTTGTTGTAACCCTTTCTTTGAGAGTTGTTTATATAAATTCTTAAGTCAGGAGACTCAATACTTGAAATATCGAATTGGTTTCCTTCAACTTCAAATGCGATATATTTTTCTAGCCTTTCTGAATAAGCCAGATTTAAGGCATCATCGATTTTATATGATGTTAAGTTTGATCTTAGAGTCGAAAAGAACTCTTTTAGTTCACTTGGTAGCGAATATAAATGACCAGTATCCCAATTAAATAAATATATACTTTCAAAAATACTAATATTTCGATGAGTTTTTCCCTCATCATCGAGTAAGGCAAAACGAATACTCGATTTTAAGTCATCCTGAAAATCTACACGTTGCTCTTTATTTGGAGCAATATTGAAAACAAGTTTCCCCGAAAGATTTTCAGGGATAGGGAATTCAATAGTTTTCTTAGATGTTAAAGAATAGTTTAGTGTAGAGTATGTCGGGCCATGAGGCGCATTTTCTAGCTCGTGTGGTCCACTAAGAATTGTTCCATACTCAAGAGGGTAAACACCATATCCTCCAATTGGTGGAAGGTGTGTACTTGTATCTGACTGATCGTTTGTTGTCGCAATATAGTACATAAAGAGCGCAGCTGTATGGTGACAGTGCTTTTCTTTTGTCCACTCTAAACAGTCACATGAAGTTGAGAGTGGAGACTCGTCAGTTCCCTCAAGTCTTTTCTTGTAAACAACTTTAGACTCATAAGGACGGTCTTCTTTGATAATACCTGTTGTAATTAGGTAACCATCAAGACTTCCTTTCTTAAATGAAAGAGAGACCTTCCCAAGGCTGAGAACTTTTCTGGCCTTTGAAATTGCCAGAGTTGAAAAATATTTTTTTGCTAGGTCGAGTCCAGGTTCTTGTGTCATATATTACTTTTATGTCTAAAAGCCTTATTATAACGCAAAATTAAGGAATGTAATAGTTTTAGTTAGCTCAAGTAATAAGGCCCCTTAATAGGGGCCTGAATTACTTAGTTATTTTCGATATATGACTTAAGAAGTTTTGCTCGAGAAGGATGTCTTAGCTTGCGAAGTGCTTTTGCTTCGATCTGTCTAATACGTTCACGAGTTACGAAGAAGTCTTGTCCAACCTCTTCTAGAGTGTGGTCAGATTTCTCACCAATACCAAATCTCATTCTTAGAACTTTTTCTTCTCTTGGAGTAAGAGTTGAAAGTACTGAACGAGTTTGCTCAGATAATGTAATGCTCATTACAGCATCTGCAGGTGAAATAATTTTCTTATCTTCAATGAAGTCTCCTAGAGAAGAATCCTCTTCCTCACCAATTGGTGTTTCAAGAGAGATTGGCTCTTTAGAGATCTTTTGAACTTTCTTAACCTTATCAACTGGCATTTCCATCTTCTCAGCAATTTCTTCTGGAGTTGGCTCACGCCCAAGTTCTTGGATAAGTTGTCTTTGAGTTCTAACCATCTTGTTGATTGTTTCAATCATGTGAACTGGGATACGGATTGTTCTTGCTTGGTCAGCAATGGCACGAGTAATGGCCTGACGAATCCACCAAGTTGCATAAGTTGAGAACTTATAACCACGACGGTACTCAAATTTATCAACAGCTTTCATAAGACCGATGTTACCTTCCTGAATTAGATCAAGGAATTGTAGACCACGGTTTGTATATTTCTTAGCAATAGAAACAACAAGTCTTAAGTTTGCTTCAACTAGTTGAGCCTTCGCGCGGTCAGCTCTTTCTTCACCATTAGTGATAATCTTGTAAACTGTTTCGATATCATCAAAGCTCATTCCAGCTTCTTGTGATAGTCTTCTTAGTTTTCTTAGAATATCTTCTTGGTTACGAACTAGTTGCTCTACCTTTGCATCAGTTGTGTAAAGCTCTTTAGCGAATGCACGTTTGAATGCATCGTCTTCCATAATCTTTTCATGAAGATCACGGTAAGCTTCAATTGTTTCTACTTCTAGGAATTTAAAGATACGATCTTGTTGCTCGTAAAGATCTTTAAATTGTAGGTAGTACTTCTTAACTGGCTCAACGAAGCTATTGATGATCTTTCTGTTGAAAGTAAGATCCGCAAGCTCTGTTGCAATAGAGTCCATTTTTGTTTTTTCAGTTTTTGAAAATTTATCAAGAGTTCCATCATCTTCGTTTAGTGAAGAGTCATAGATTTCTTTAAGCTCATCACATACATTGATGATTGTTTTCTTAACCTTATCAATGTCTTTTTGTGTTGATTCATCATCAAGACCACGTACAAGCTCTCTTACGAACTCAGTTGGGTTTTCTAGTTCATTGATACGATCTTTTAGGTTAATGATTTCTGCAATCGCGTGAGACGATTTAAGTGAAGAAAGAATAATTTCTCTTTCACCTTCTTCGATTTCTTTTGCAATTACAACTTCGCCTTCTCTTGTAAGAAGGGCAACAGAACCCATTCTCTTTAAATATAATTTTACAGGATCAGTTGAGGCACTTCTAAGTTCAGCTCTCTCTTCTTTTGAAAGCGTCTCTTCAATAATTTCTGTACCGTCAAGCTTGATTCCTTCATCTTCCTCTTCAACTTCATGATCAGTTACTTCAATCTCTGATTCGCTGATAGCTAGCATAATGAGGTCAAGTTCTTCAGGAGCAATTAAACTTGCTGGAATAGCATCGTTAATTTCTTCTGGAGTTAGAGAGTCTTGATCCTTACCGCGAGCGATAAGTTTTTCGAAACCCTTTGATTTTAAAAATTGTGCAGCACTTGACATGTTTGGTTTCTCCAGTCTTTTACTTTTTTAAAGCGTGAAGCTTTCTTCGGATTTTAAAAATCTTTTCATTCAACTTAGTTTCTTCTTCTTGAGTTGTAATATTACTTCTCTCAGAATCTAAGCGACCAATTTCTTCTTCTAGACTAACTCTTTCAAGTTTTGTTTTAAGGTCTTTAATAATTTTAAACGCTCCCTCTTTTTCTAGTTTGATTCCTTTGTATTTCTTTATGCCCTCATCGATTATTTCATGTAGGCCGAATTTGGAAGAACTCGAAAGCGCAAAGTTTTTAAATTCCCTCTCATCTATTTCAAAGATTAAATTTTTCAGATTTAAAATATATTCTTTTACCCTATCTGAGTGCATAAAATCAAGCAGATCGGTCATTTCATCATACTCAAGACAATCCGGATGTTCAACGATAGCAAGCAGTAAAGTCTTCTCCGTTTTTGAGATTGGAGCTTCAACTTCATCCATTATTGGCATCACACTTGCATCACTTTCGATGAAACTTGCCATATAGTCTTCGTCAAACTCAGCTGGAACCATTTCCATTGGTGGATTCTCTTCAATGGCCGGCTTAAAGGCTGGAGATTTCTCATTTTTTAAGAAATCTTCATAATTCTCGATAATACTGTCTTTACTTGATTCAAGATTAAGTTTTTTGGCCCAGCTAACAAGTCTTTCGATAGCGTTCAGGTCTTTACCTAGTGGAGATACAAGATCAAATGCCTGTTTTAGAAGAGCTAGTTTTTCATCGAGAATTTCAATCTTACGATCTGGTAGTAATTTTGAAAATTCATAGTCAATAAATGGAACAGCGTTATCAATTCTGTCTTGATAGGCAATGATACCTTCCTTTTCAAGGAAGTCGTCCGGATCTTTATGGGGATTTAGATCGACAAACTTAGGGATAATACCTGTTTCAAGAAACTGGCGATTGGCCCTCTGTGAAGCCTTAAAACCAGCTTCATCATTATCAAGCGAAAGATAAATATTCTTTGTCATGGACTTAAGCGTACGAAGAGAGTTATCGCCAAGGGCCGTCCCCATGATTGCGACACTATTTTCAAAACCCTTCTTGTAGTTTGCAATTTGGTCCATATTTCCTTCAACTATAATCACGCTATCGCGCTTTCTAATGAATGATTTTGCAAGATGGAGGCCATAGAGTAGGTTTCTCTTGTTAAAGATGAACGACTCTATAGAATTCATGTACTTAGCGTGTTGATATTCATGAATTCGTCGGCTAGTGAAGCCGATAACTTTACCGTAATGGTCCCAAATCGGAAACATTATGCGTTCACGAAAAGTATCATAATGGGACTTGTTGTCGGCATTATATTTAACGATACCAATTTTCAGGGCCGTCTGTAGAATCTCTCCACGGTCTTTGGCCGGAAGAGAACATATATAGTCGTAGATGCTATTTTTTTTAGGAGCAAATCCTAGTTGATAGAGATCTGCAATTTCATTGCTTAAATGACGATTCTTTAAAAAGTCTAAATACTGCTCAGGCTTGAGGTTTCGCCCTGACTGAAAGTAGATAGTTGATGCAACTTTAAGAATTTTTTCAGCATAAATGAACTCTTTCGACTTTTCTTTAGTATTTGTATAAGAGTCGAAATCGATACCAAACTTATCGCAGATATCTTTCATGGCCTCGATGAATTCGAGGTTTTGAAGATTCATAACGAAGTCGAAGTGACTGTGACCTGCTCCACATGAGAAGCATTTATAGATCTTCTTGTCGTTAACAACAGACATCGAAGGATTTGTGTCGTCGTGAAATGGACAGACCCCATAAAGATTGTTGCCCTTGCGAACTAAGTGCACACCATAGCGCTCGATTAAATCAGAAATCGGGATCTCATTGACGATCTTTTCGCGCAGTCTTTGTAATGACATGTGTGTGCTAACCTAGCTTATTAATTTGCTTTTTTGGATTTTAGAACAAAAGCCTTAATATTTACACCTTGCTCGATAAATATTTTCTCAAACTTTGTTTTAAATTGGCAAAGTAGGTGATCTGGAGCATCGTTCCATAGATCTTTTGTCTCGAGTTCAAGCTCAAATAGGTCCTGTTTCTCGATAACTTCCTTCATCCACTCCGCATAACCATCGTGATCAGTCTTCACAAAGAAATATCCACCTGGCTTAATAACTTTGTATGCTCTCTCAAGGAAAGGAAGCTGAAATAGCCTCTTCTTGTGATGACGCGCCTTTGGCCATGGATCAGGGAAGAAGTAGAATACTTTATCTAATTCATTCTCTGCAAAAAGGTGTTCGATTCTTTCACCCTTAGCTCTTAAGTATTTAAAATTACGATATGGAAGTGACTTTAACTTCTTAGCTAAGGCGTAGCTTCTCTTAAAACGATAATCTAAACCAACAAAGTTTTGGTCTCTATAAGCATCACAGTATTGAAGCATAAAGTGGCCGTATCCAGTTCCGATCTCAAGGCATAACTCGCCATCTTGCGTGAACACTTCTTTGTTCCAATTACCACGGTGAACTTCAGCTTCTTCATCTCTTAGAACAAATTCACTAAATTCCTCTAACTTATCATGGTAAGGGTTGCGGTGCTTGTACTGAAAGTCCTTAGCAAATGACTTGTCTTGGTCTTGTTTGTACGCAAATGGATCGTTTGTCGCTTCTTGAGCGTCTGATTTTACTGGCAACTTATACTCCTAAATGATTATTGCACCTAGTTATCAAATTGAAGGCGCTCAGGCAAGGCTTTAAAACCTTTCTACAAGGTTTTGAAGAGGTATTCATAAATAAATATTAGGGATAATTAAGTATTAATTAACTCAAAAGCTATGGAAACTGTAGTATGAAGTTTATTTTGCAACTATTTCTAATTTTTCATCTCTCTCAAGTGGCCCATGCCTTCGATGCAATGAGCAGAGGGCCAGCTTCTATTGATCCTACTCCCACTTATAAGGAACATGAAGTTAGTATTATTCAAGGACATTATCGACATCTGTATTTTCGCTATTTTCTAGAGGAGATATTAACACTTTCTCGAAGTGACTTCGGTGATTTTAAAGTTAAGAGCCTTGAGTGCGGAAATGAGAAAGAATGTGTGGAGTCGGGAGCTTATAAGAAAGGTGATATTATTTATTCTCCTTCTGAAAATTGGGATTTAGCAGATTTTAAAAAAATAGAGGCCCCGATCTTATCTGGTTTGATGGGACTTCGCTTGCCGGTTTATGAGTATAAAGATCGCATGAAATTTGAAGCGATAAAATCCCCTGAAGAGTATAAGAAAAAGCGTGTATCATTTAATAAGAATTGGCGCGATTATAAAATATTAGAAAAATCTAAGTTTAAACTAATTGCAGTTGAGACATTTGATGACATCTACGGTGCACTAACTGATAGTCGAGCAGACTATACTCTTAGGGGAGTTTCTGAAGCATTTATTGAAGTGCTCAACCAAAAAGAGAACCTTCTCATCGATACAAAAAACTTTATCTACTATCGTTATCCAGTTTATCTCTATGTGAGAAAAACTAATAAGAGACTCTATCGAGCTTTGATTTTAGGAATGAAAAAAATGGAAAGCCAATCCTATAATAACTTTACTAGAAGTTTTGTCGGACAAAACCTTGTCTTGGACGAAAGAGAGAGTTGTAAGATCTATAATGTGAATACAGAAGTCGTCCAGGTTTTAAAGCAATGTGAGCTAAAGGGTCTAATTGAAGCTGTTGCCAACTTCAATCGAAATTAACCTTTTAACATTTGCTCAATAAGACGAGCTGCTTTCTTTGCTTCTTGTGGATTTTCTAAACGCTTTTGAATGAGCTTTTGAAGTTGTTCAACTTCTTGCTTCATCTTCTTATTGCCTTGAGGGGCAGTAGGTGCTGCGTTTTCACGTGAGTCAGCACCCTTAAATAAGTGAGTATATTTTTTAACACCCATGAGAATTCCTAAGCAACTGCTTCAGCTGCACCTTTTTTCATTGTAGAAACTCTTTTCATGTGTTCCTCAATTACTTCATATAACTCTAGTTTTGTTGAATACGGATCCATACCATCAGGCATTGTCGAATAAATTACTTCGTTGTTGATTTCTGCAAAGATAAACCAGTTGTTACCTAGTTTTTGAAAAAGAACTTCTGTACCTTTGTGTTGAATTGTCATAAATCATCCTCCTGAAATAGTTTTTGCAATCCTTGCTAAAACAATGACACTAACTTTATCGTCGCTTTAATTTTTTCTTTTAAAAAAAAGTGAGCACTATTTATGAACGGAATTTTTTGCCGATGGCCTCTAGAGAAATGCCGAAAGGCTAGTAACGATAGGTTAATCCAACATTATATCCAAAAGTTCCTTCTAGGTCTGTTGAGATTTTATTGTCTGGCCATAATTGAGAATTTGTAAATTGACCATCTGACTCAAGTGTTGATGGAAGTCGAATGTCGATAACAGGGCCATGATAAAGGTAAAATGTGGAAGAATCGAAGATTCTTTTATGGGATAAATTTATTGAAAGTCTTGCATTAAAAAATAGACCACTAAATAGTTTCTCTTCTGCAATTCCATTTGTTTCATCATCTTGATTAACAAATCGTCTTTGGTAATTGAGTCCAACTTGTAGCATTGATTCGATTTCAAAATACTGTCTCTTGTGAAACGTATATGAAACAACTGGCCCAAACGAGTAGTGAATATTACTCTCTGTTGTGAAGATATCGCCATTAAGTCGATACTCCGCTTGCCCTGTCGTAACACCTCCGAAAAAGCCGTAGTAGAGGCGGTTCCCATCATCAAATGTTGCTGGGCTTAGGTACTTCACATTTAAGCTTCCTTCAAAACCTGTACTTTCTTGCTGAACTTCAGAGTTGTAGGCATAACGAGAAGAGACACCTTTTTTAAAGATGAGATCAAATTGGGCGCGATGAAGAGGGCGCCCCTTTAATGGATATTCATCAGGAAGAGGTTCTGCAATAACATAATCAGTTGGATCATTTTTAACATAAATAGTGTTGCCGAGATCTTCTGATTCATTATTTAAAATCAGCTTAATAAAGTCCTTTCTAATATAGGCTTTTCTTCCATCTCTCGTAAGAGTTACGTAGTAGTCCTCTTCGTTCAAGTAGTTTGGATGCAAGTAAACTTTGGTACCTTTTCTCAATTTCATTAGGATGTGGCCATCTTCATTTGGCTTGCTGACAACAGGGGCTTCATGGACGCGAATGATTCCATTTGTTGCAAAGACAGAAGTTGTCAAAAGTATAATGAAGACTAGCTTTTTGATCATATTGAAACCTCAAATTCCTTGCCAATATTAAAGCTAATAGCTGTCGCAGAATTATCATTAGTAAGGTTTGCAGCTGGTAGTACGACACTTGAATCAAATGCATAATTTTGCATTTTAAGGTCTAAGCTTACAAAGTATTTTGCATAATTGTAATTTACATTGATACCAAATGAATCGATTGTGTAATCTACTTTAGAATTATCAATTGTTGCTGAAGTGTAGAGTGATCGTTGGGCACTAAGGCCGGCGCCAATAAACGACTTTTCATTTATGTGATAACGATATTCTGTTCGTAGTCCTATTGAAAAAGATGTGAGTTGGACTTCTTGGCCACTATTTTGTGCTAGGTATTCAGCAATAAGAAAGACAGGGATATTTGTAAACGTTTCAACTCCAGCTTCTAAAGCAAGAGTGGTGCTTGATAGTGAAATATTATCAAGAAAGAAGTTTGGTGTGGAGCTCCCTAATCCTGCTCTTATCTGTGTATAAGTATGTATTTGCTTCTTATCGTATTCGATTGCTTTGAATTTATCTTGTTTAAAAGGAGTAAATTTCTCATTGTTGAAAGTTAAAATTGTTTCTAAATGATCTAGGTTCGTACTTAAGGTAACGTACTTCACATTATCTTCATTTCCATCACTTGGAAGGATAAAGAAATAGCGTGAACCCGGTGATACTTCTTTAGTTCTAATGATTGTATTCTCTTTTATGCGATAGTAACTTTTTCCATCAAGTGACTCAATTAATGAATTTGCCAAAATAACACTTCGAAAAGTCTTCGCCTTTAAATTATTCTTTATGTATTTAAAGCGTGGTTTCGCCTTTGTTTTAACAGCTTCCTCTTTCAGATTAATTCTTCGTAAGTCTTCAAACAGCTTGTCAGAAGAGCTTTGGGCCACACATGTTTGTTGAATAAGCAGACAAGTGATGATGAATTTAATTAGTCGAGACATTCAAGGGCCTTTTGAAATGCAATGAAGTTACTTTCGTACTTAAAATCCTTCTTTGTTATTTGATCAAATGAAACCCATTTGTAGCCTTGATGTTCTTGTGGGGAAATGATGACTTCTTTCTGATTGGTTTTTGCAAGAAAGCAATACTCCGTCACATCCTTGTTCCAGCGATCATGAAATTCAAATTTTTGATCTAGTTGAATTATTTCTGCAGCACTAATTGAAGTCTCTTCAAGTAGCTCACGTTTGGCAGCTGTAAAAATATCTTCTTCAGGCTCAACAGATCCTGTTACATTTTGCCAACCAAAGCCACGATCTTCCTTCATCTCAAGAAGAAGAATGGCCTTTAAATCATTGTGCATAGTGACAATCTGAACCTTTTTATGACGCGTATTCATAGGTTTATTATAGCAAAAAAATTTAATTTCAATGCCTTGGGCAAATTTGGAGGTTAATTTCTTTAATTTGTCTTACATTCCGTTCATTTTGCGGCGCAAATTTTTGTCGATTCCCGTGGTTTTTGGTAGATTATTGCGATGGATTTAATGCGAATTATCAATACATTGACTTTGGCCCTGCCGGGCTTTCTATTAGCGATCTCTTTTCACGAGTTTGGACATGGTTGGATGGCCAAGAGATATGGTGATGATACGGCCGAAAGAATTGGGCGCTTAACTTTAAATCCTATTCCACATGTGGACTTAGTTGGAACAGTAATTTTCCCAATGGTAGGAATTATGCTTGGTGGAGTTCCATTCGGTTGGGCCAAGCCAGTACCTGTGGATGTTCGTCGATTTAAAAATATGAAATCAGGGATCTTCTGGGTAAGCTTTGCAGGCCCTGGAGCGAACTTAATACTTATGGTTTTATCTGCGCTATTCTTTGGAATGGTTTACGCTTATGTTCCAGCGACATTCTCATTAAAGACGCAATTTATGGATATGCTTCAGTACTCGGTATTTATTAATATCTTACTGGCGGTCTTTAACTTAATTCCATTTCCTCCACTTGATGGATCGAAAATGGTTGCAGCTTACTTAGATTACAACTCAGCACGAAAATATGAAGAACTTCAAAGATTTAGTTTTATTTTTATTCTAATTCTTTGGTTTACACCTATCTTTGGTTACATGATCAGACCGGTTATGCAGCTAGGGATGGTATTAATGAATACTTTTGCAGGTATTCTCTCTTAATTAAGTTAATTGAGGGATTTGAGGGAATTAACACATGTTAGACACAACGATTAAGGTTAAAACGGATACATTTGATGGTCCACTTTCACTGCTTTTGCTTCTTATTCAAAAAGAGCAAATGTCGATTAAAGAGCTAGACCTTACTAGAATTACTAAGCAGTACTTAGATTATCTAGCAAATATGAAAGAGCTTAACTTTGATATTGCAGGAGATTACTTATTCTTAGCTGCGACGTTAGTCCTTCTTAAATCAAAGAATGCAGTTACTGAAGAGGAGCAGGCTAAACTTCAAAGTCAGCTTGGTTCGGAGAGCTCGTTAAATATCACTTCTCATGCGGAGCTTGTTCGTCGCCTTGAAGAGCTTGCCCTTTACCAAAAGATGGGTCAAAAGCTTCTTGATCTTCCTCAAACGGGAAAAGATATTTTCGTAAAACCAAAGGTAAATCGTAAGGAGATTGTTAACTCAATCCTTACTCCAATGGAGCTTGAGAAGCTAACTGATACGATGATTGATTTTATTTTCCGTCAAAATCGCAAATATACAGTTATCAAGCGTGACCGTTTATCGATTAAAGAAAAATTAGAATTCTTAAAGACATATCTACAAGTGGGACAAAAAACAAATCTAGATGAACTACTTGAAAATGATAGCAATAGCCGAATGGCAACGACGACTGGTGAAGATACTGCAAAAATGTCTGCAGACGGTAAGAACACAATTGATAACGTTGTAATTACATTCATCTCACTATTAGAACTTGCTAGACTTAAGCGTGTACAGGTTTTCCAAAATGAAAGCTTTGGGCAAGTTTACGTTGATGTTGTGAAGACTCTTGATGACTTCGATGTTACTCAAGCCGATGGGTTCGATGATGAGAATGAGTCAAAAGATAAGATTGAAACACAAGAATTAGAAAATATGGAACAAGTAGCGCAATAAGCGCTATTAGAGAGAGCACACAAATGGAAGAGAACACAACAGTTACTGAAGCAAATCTAGAGTTTCTATCAACAGAAGAAGAGATGGTTGAAGAGTTAGAGATGGCCCTAATGCCATCAGATGAAGACCTAGAGTTTCCAGAAGAATACTTAAAGCTAGAGTCTGACTTTGCTGATGAAAAACTTCAAGAAGATAAGCTTTGGAAAGCCAGAACAGGACTTAATGAAGAAACAATTTGTGGTGCAATTGAAACAATTGTATTCATGAGCGATAAGCCGGTTCCATTAATGAAAATCAAATCACTTATTGATGAAGATATTCCTCTACGTGTTGTTCACGAAGCAATTACTCGTCTTCAAGATGAATATGAGTTAAAGCACCACGGAATTCGTCTGCAAGAAGTTGCAAATGGATACCAATTTAGAACAAAGGCTACTTTCTCTAAGTATGTGCAAGACCTATTTAAAATCAATGAATTAGTACTTTCTCCAACAGCTCTTGAAGTACTAGCAATCATTGCCTATAAGCAGCCAGTTTCAAAAATTGAAGTTGAAAAGATCCGCGGTGTTGATAGTTCACACATTGTACGTGGTTTAATGGATAAGAGACTCGTTCGCGTAACTGGACGTTCTGAAGAAGTTGGACGCCCTGTTCTTTACGGGACAACTTCTGAATTTTTAGAGGTATTCAACTTAGCAAATATTGATCAACTACCACCAGAGCATGAGCTTGCTGAAATTGCTACTCAAGGTGTTGGTAAAATCGAAGATATTAAAACACTTGTTAACGCCGACCTTGCGTCACGATTTGATCAAGATGAAATTGAAGAACTTGATAATATCGCAATGTCAATTAAGGCAATTGATTCTGAAACAGCATTTACAAAGTCTCTTAAGGTTCAAGAGAGAAGACGTAAGTCAGGTAGAACTGAAGAAGGTGAAGAAGCTGCACCAATTCTTACTGCATTTGATCTTCTTGAGCAGCACCTTGATAACTCACTTGTTACAGGAGCAAATAAGGAATCGGCTGAATCGGAAGTATTTACGGCCATTACTTGTCCAGAAGTTATCGCAGACTTAACTAAAGGCCCATTCAATATCCCTGAAGAAGAGGAAGATGACTTTGAAATGATCGATCTTGATTCAGGTGAAGTTATTAAAGATATCTCTGTTGAAGAAGCGTTAGAAGAAGTTGCTGAAGCAATTTTATCTTCTGGAAGTGAAGAAGGTCTTGATGAAGAAGATCTTATTAATGATGAAGCCGATATTGAAGTAGCGGCCGAGCAGGTTGAAGAAATTGCTATTATTGATGAAACAAAAACGGATGAAGAAGCCGATCAATTAGCACAAGCTCTTGATGATGCGTTTGCAAAGTTATTTGGTGGTGACTCTGCTGTGCCACAAGATGAGATGGAAGTTGATCTGGATGATAGTATCAATGAAACAACTCAAAATTTAATTAATGGAGCAAAGGATCTTGATCTTGACCTCGATTTTTTAAATAACAAGGACTTAGGGGATTCTGAGTCATATATTGATTAAGAAATAATTACTTAAATACTTGTAAAAGCTTACGTTTAGTTCTATTTAGACGTAAGCTTTTTCTTTTAGCTTTTAACCGCCGAGATGGCAGATAGGAGAGTCAAAATGTCTAAATTAGTACGTTTACAAAAATTTATTGCAGATTGTGGAATCACTTCACGTCGTAAGGCCGAAGACCTAATCGTTCAAGGACGTGTAAAGGTTAATGGTATTGCTATTCGTGAACTTGGTTCTAAGGTTGATCCAACGATTGACGCTGTTGAAGTAGATGGTAAAGCAGCAGATCTTGGTTCTGTTGAAAAAATCTATATGATTATGAATAAACCTCGTGGGGTTATGACTACAGTTAATGATCCTGAAGGAAGAGAAACTGTTGTTGATCTATGTAAAGAAATCAGTGAAAGAATCTATCCTGTAGGTCGTCTAGATTACCTTTCAGAAGGTCTTCTATTAATGACTAATGATGGTGACTTTGCAAATCTTGTTATTCACCCAAGTTCAGAAATTACTAAGGTATACGAAGTAAAAGTATTTGGTGCAATCAATGAATTCCTACTTAAAAAGCTAAGAGCGGGTGTTTATATTGATGGTGTAATGACAAAGCCACAAGCTGTTCGCGTAATTAAGCAACTAGAAACAAAAACATGGCTTGAGTTTAGAATCAATGAAGGTAAAAACCGTGAAATTCGTCGTATGTGTGAAGGTGCAGGTCTAACTGTTGATAAACTAAAGCGTGTTGCTATTGGTGGCTTAACTGTAGAGGGGATTGCTCCTGGTTCATACCGTCTAGTAAATAGAAGAAACTTATTGAATGCTATTGGTATTGATATGGCAGGAAATAAGATGCAAGATGCTGTTGAGTATATTTCAAGCAAGAAGTCTGTAAACTTAAAGAAGAAAGGTCATCAAGGTTGTACAGCGGCCGATGATAAAGCTTTTGTTAAGTTTAGAAGAGAGACTTACTTTAAATCAATTAAAGAGATTGCTGAAACTAAGAAAGCAAAAGAAAAAGAGATTAGAAGACAAGCTTGGGAAGAAAAAGAAGCAGCTTTCAAGAAGAGACAAGATAAGAAGAAAGCTCGTGTTGCTAAGAAAGAAAATGAACAGAAACATGTTCACGTAGAATTTGTTAAATAGAAAAAGCCGCTTTAAGCGGCTTTTTTTTATCTTTTTAGTCGGTAAATTAGTCTAACTCTTGGATATCTTCGATTCGATCAATTCGATCATCAATTCTTAAGTCCTCATCTGTTCCTCTAATATAGCGGTTCAGGTACTCAAGTTGATTATAGATTTCTTGGTAATTATTAGTTCCGATTCTTAGGTCGACAAGAGTCTCAGAATCATCAGCTATATAAACATCAAGATAAAGATATTTTTCAATATTATCAACAGGTAGAAGCTCTACTAGAAGTTGCATAATATATTGCTCGTTATTTATATTTCTAAGTTTTGAAGTGAATTTATCGACCTTTTCATTATAAGGCATATCACTATGGATGATATCGTAGAAGAACTTAGCAAGTTTCTTTGTTTTTCTTTGGTATTCATCTTCTGGTACTTCATACGGACGCATTCTAGAGTCTTTGTCATGGCCTGATGTGCGAATAACTCTTTTTCCTCTTAAGTGTTCAGCTAAGCGGTAGTGAAAATCTTCAAAGGAGATTTTGTTAAGATAAGAGAAGGCATCCTTCTTTAAAATCATTGTAAGTTTCGAATTAAAATTTACGTAACGCTTCTCTTTAGGGATTCGTGCGATGACGTCATCTCTTACTATCTCAGGAAGTATTCCACTAAGAATTCTTAAGTATCTTTTTTGCTCTAATCTTCTAAACTCGTTATCAACTCGATTAAAGTTCATTCCTACGTTTAAGAACTTGTGATCACTATGAGATGAAGTTAATCCAAAATATGAAAGGATTTCTTTTTCTTTTGTATCAAAAATTTCAATAGAGATTTTTGATTCTTTCGTCTTTGTGTAGTTAGGGTAGTAGAAGGCGACAGTTGAGCCATCAAGTTTTTCGAAATTAAAACGGTTATTAACGTAGTGGCTCTTTGCTCCAAGCTTTAGAATATCTAAGTTAAGCTGAATCCCTGAGGATTTAGATTTGTATCTATTGTGTCCTTTAAAAACACGCTCTACTCTTGGAGAGTTCTGACCATTATCAATCTTAGCAATTCGATCAACATCCTCTAGGTTAACAACGTAGTACTTATCTAAAAGATCAGAATTAAGTGATTCAGCAAGAAGCTTGGCTTCTTTAAATTTAAAGACATTGTTGAATAATTTATCATAAATCTTTCTAACCTCTTCATCTTTAAGGTTAAAAACATAGTCCGCAAGAATAATATTACCCTTAGTGCGAGAAGCATCTAGTTTAAACCAATCAAGCTTATACTTGTAATCGACGTCTTGACCCAAAATTTCAAAGCTAATAAGTTCTATCCCAAAACGGCTTCTAAAGCTTATTCCAGAAGTTTTCTTCTTTTGAGCAATGATTTTTACACGAACTTTCTTATCATCAAGCTTGTATACCTGAATTAAGAAGTCTCCTGCCATCGTATAAAACCCAGTAAGACCTGTATTCATAAGTGGGATTGCATTGTTGTAACTAAAGCCTGTCGTAATGGCCATTGAAGCAGGTATTGAAATAAAGTCACCTGGATTTAATTCATCAACATATTTAGAGCGAATTGGGATCTTAGCGACATTAAATGGAAGGGCCTTCATTGCATCTGTTTTCTTTGCAAATTGTCTTGAAATGATTACTTCATTATTTCGATCGGCCTTTAAGAAAAATGGCGTTTGAAGCTCTGGGAAGAAGGCATTCTTTGTATCGTGCTGAATTCTAAAATTAAATTGATCACGGCGAGTATAGTTTCCTTGAATATAGGATTTTTCTACTTCGTATTCGTACTTTCCTCTTAGAGAAAGGCCATCTGCGATATTGATTTTAAAAATATCAACATCAAAGCTGACTTTTAAACTGTTAAAAGCATCGATTAGCTTTCTATTGATATTTTCTTTCGAGAGGTGATCTCTTAGAAAGTACTTGAACTTCAAATAAGTACTTGGAGTACTATCTTGAGTTGTGGTTTCTACCACATTCTTGTCGTTAATAGGCGCCTGCTCGGCCGCAAAGCTGAGTGACGTAATCAGGATAATTATCAGTGTTTTGAACCTATTCATGTCTATGATTAATATCATAATAAATAGTTGGAAAATCGTTGAATGTAATAGTTATAAGTGTGAACAAAGTCTAAGCATATTTTATCGACTGATAGCTCATTGTAAGGAGAAAGTTAACTCAGTTAACTTTTAAGTGGCTAAATTGGCAAACACAGGAAATTATAGGCATTTTCTACAATAAATTCCCTTTGGGGAAATAATAAACTTTGACACAAATTGGCATAAATTTAAATTAGTAAAAGCCGATAACTAACTAGATATATTAAGTTTAAATAAGAGATCAAAACTTTTTTTATTTGCTGGGAAAAATAAGGTCGCTATTTGCGCTATTTACCTGGTGATATATTAGTTGAAGATTATTGAGTAGGAGAATGAGTATATGGAAGATCTTAAGAAGTTTTCTTTTTTAATTGTAGATGACATGAGCACAATGAGAAAGATCGTAAAAAAGTTATTACGTGATTTAGGGGCCGATCGTTTTGTTGAGGCAGTTGATGGAAAAGATGCTCTTAAAAAAATTGTAGAGAATAAAGGTGGACCAAATGAGATATCTTTTATCATCTCTGACTGGAGTATGCCGAATGCTACTGGACTGGATCTGCTAAAAACAATTAGAGGCAGTGAGAACTTCAAAGAGATGCCATTCGTAATGGTTACAGCAGAGCAAGACGTTGCACAAATTCAAGAGGCAATTGCTAGTGATGTAGATGGTTATGTTATTAAACCATTCGATCAAGCATCATTTAAGAAGAGGTTGGCCCTGGCCATGAAGAAAAGGTTTCCACAAGGTTAATAGGAGGCTTTCATGGGTATGGTAGAGAGAATTACTAAATCTCACTTCTCTGTTTTGGCCTTCTCAGGTGATATCGATCTAGATTGCGTTAAGTCTTTATCGATGATCTTTGATGCGATTCTAGAGGACGAGAAGGATAAGCTAATTATTCTAGATTTTAAGAGTGTCGAATTTGTATCACCAAAAATTTATAATGAAATATTTAGGCTTTTTAAATCTGCAGAAGATAAATCAATTCTGATTTATACAATTAATGCGCGATCAAAATTAATTAGAGAACTTAAAAGTGATTATGCAGATGAACGTTTTAATTTCACAGATTCGATATCGAAAAGACTACAAGAGCTAAATCTTAAAAAGAAGAGAATTGAGCTTGATGTAAACTTTGTTAACCCATTTATTCAAGCAGCAATTGATACATTTGGGGTTCAGGCAAATTTAAAAGTATTACCGGGAAAAGTATCAAAAGCAAAAGATTTTGAAAGTTATGAGATTGGTTTAATTGGATCAATTGATGTTCAAAATGAGCAGTTTAATGGCAGGCTTTTAATTTGTTTTCCAGATATTGTTTTTATCAATATTTATAACCAAATATTCGGAGAAGATTACACTGAGCTTAATGAAGATGTGAAAGATGCAATTGCAGAATTTACAAATATTACATTAGGGCAGGCAAAGGCTACTTTAAATCAAAATAGAGGGATTGTTATTGACCGTGCAATTCCATCAGTTTTATTAAGAGAGAACTTTTCAGAAATTGAGCTAGGCAAATATGAGTCATTAATGATTCCACTAGCAACGAAACTGGGCTCTTTTTATATCTACATCCTATTGGGGGCAAACGAATAATTAGGTAGTTGGAAAAAACTGAACATGATCTTTGTCATGTAATTAAGATTGTTTATAGAAATTTATAGTAAGCCACTAAAAACACTAATTAAATAAAAATTTTGTCCGAATAATGAAGAGATATTAACACAAAAGACAAGATGTGATTATGGATGAGTTTGAATTAGAATTAAAGATGGATTTCCTTGAAGAGGCTGTTCAGCTTCTTGAAGATTGTGAAGAGTCTTTCCTAGAGCTAGAATCGGGTGTCGATAATACAGATGAGCATATCGATAAAATCTTTCGCCTTGCTCACAACCTTAAGGGTACATCAAGGGCCGTTGAGTTTAGTGATGTAGCTGAGTTTACGCATGAGATGGAAGAGCTGATCTTAAAAGTTAAGAAAGGCGAAGTCGATATTTGTGCTGATGTTATTGATGTATTCTTAAAATGTTCAGATCATTTAAATAATATGATCTCAACTCTAAGAGATGATATTGAAGCAAAGTTTAATTCTGATGAGATCATCCAACTTATTAAAGATGTTTCAAGTGCTGATGTTGAGCATAATGACCTGAGAATTTCAAATATTCCTGATGAAGCTGAATTTGAAGCGAGTGCGCAAGAAGAAGATGAAGATACTTATCATCAAGAAGTAGAAGAGGACTTTGAAGACGAAGAACTACAAGGAATTCTTGATAACGAGGAACCTGTAAGCTTTGATGAAGAAGTTGTTGCGGATGCACGTCCGAGTCAATCAGATATGAGTGACCTTGATCGTCTATTATATGGTGAATCTTTTGATACAACAGAAGAAGTAAAGCCTGTTGAAGCACCTGCTTCAAGTACACCAAATGATCTAGATACTTTAATGAGCGAAACAGCTCCTAAAGATCCTGTCGTTGATAATGTTGTAAGTCTAGATTCTGCAGCGAAGAAGGAAGAGAAGAAACCATCTTCAGCTCCTGCTGCGAAAGTTCAGGCGGCAGCTCCAAAAAAGGCCGCAAAACCAGAAGAGACAATTCGTATTGGTATTAGTCGTGTAGAAAAACTTAACAACTATGTTGGAGAACTTGTAATTCTACAAACTGTTTTAAGTGAATGTAACGATCTTGTTGCTGATGAGCACGTAAGAAAAAGTGTTAGTCACTTATCAAAAATTACAAAAGAAATTCAAGATATTTCAATGAAAATGAGAATGGTACCACTTAAAACAACATTCTCTAAATTACAACGTATTGTAAGAGATACATCAAAGGCATTAGGTAAGAAAGTTAATCTTACTATTGTTGGTGAAGAGACGGAAGTTGATAAGAATATTCTAGAGCAACTTTCAGATCCATTAGTTCACATCGTTAGAAATGCAGTCGACCACGGGCTTGAAAAGAGTGTTGAAGATAGAAAAGCCGTTGGTAAGTCTGATGCTGGTGAAATTCAAATCAAAGCTTATCATGAAGGTAATAGTCTTGTGATTGAAGTTGTTGATGATGGAAAAGGGATTGACCCAGAGATTATTAAAAGTAAAGCAATTGAGAAAGGCGTTATTAAAAATGCAGATAAACTAAGTGATCAAGATGCGATTAACTTAATTTTTGCACCAGGTTTTTCAACTAAAGAAGCTGTAAGTGAAATTTCTGGACGTGGTGTAGGGATGGATGTTGTTAAAAAGAATATCCAAGATATCTCAGGGGCCGTTGAAGTTAAGTCTGAGGTCGGATCTGGTTCTGCCTTTAGAATTAAGCTTCCATTAACAATGGCTATTATTGAAGGGATGGTTACACGAGTTAGTGAAGAAAACTATGTTGTTCCATTGAACTTAATTCATGAGACTGTCTCTGTTACAGAAGAAAACTATAAGAAAGTTAATAATGTTGGAGGATGTATTGTGCTTAGAGGACAAGTACTGCCAGCATTTAGACTTAGTACACTTCTGAAACATAATGTGAAAGAGCCTTCAGTAAATGAGATTGCACTAGTTGTAAGAACTGAAGATATGGATTTTGCAATTGTTGTTGATGATGTTTTAAGACGTCAGCAAGTCGTTATTAAGAGTCTTGGAAATGATATCAAGAATACACAAGGTTTTATGGGAAGCTCTATTCTTGGTAATGGGCGTCCTGCTTTAATCTTAGACTTGAAAGAACTTGTTGTGAATAAAGTAAGTAAAACAAAAGGTCAGAGACCAGTAAGTAACGCAGCTTAATATTATAACTTGAAGTGTGGGGAAAATATGGAAAATGAAACAACTGATGTAACAAAAAGGTACTTAGAATTTAAACTTGGGGATGAACACTATGCAATCCCACTTCTACAAGTAAGAGAACTTATCTCTGTTCCTGAAACAACAAATGTACCATTTAGTCCTAGTTACTATGTCGGAATTATGAACTTACGTGGACAAGTAATTTCAATTATTGATCTACGCACGAGGCTGGGTGTTAAACCTGCTGAATCTAATGAAGAAGCCGTGATCATTGTTGAGTTTGGTCAGCTATGCTTAGGTATTGTTGTTGATAATATTTGCAAGGTTCTATCTGTTGATGAAGAACAGATTCAAGAAGTTGCTTCTGTAGAAACAAAGAAACGTGACCGCTTAAACAAGGTATATCGTCATAACGAATCTTTAATTCAATTAGTTGATCTTGAATCAATTTTGAATATCGATGAAATTAATGGCCTAGCTAAGAAAGCTGCATAATTGGGGATGGTGTAGATACACCGGGAGAAAGTAATGAAACAAACAAAACTGTCAATGAACAAAAAAACGATTCTGAGTTTTCTTGGTATCTTTGCAATGTTTGGAATTGGATTAGCTATCTCAATTTATTCTTACTATGGACTCGTTGAAAGCTTAAAGAATACTGTTCAAAATGACTTGAAAATGAAAGATTCGATGAGAACTTTTGCAGCAAATCTTGGAGAACAAATTTCACATGAGAAAGAGTTTATAATTTCACAAGATCCCGCTGGAGTTAAGCGTTTTCTTGAGCTAGCTAAAATAAACGAAGAAACTTATACCAATATGAAAAAAATAGATGTTGATTATTCTAATGAAATCATTTGGGATGAGCTTTATAAAGAGTTTAAAGAACACTCTAAGAATTTTGGTAATACTCGCAGTACTTTAAAGATTGAAGGTGACTCAAAGAGTGGTCTTAGAGGTGAGCTTAGAAGCTTCGCTCATGATATTGAAAAAAAGATTAAGAAATACGATTTAAATCCAAGTTTCATGATTTCTCTTCTTAATCTTCGTCGCCACGAAAAAGATTTCCTTTTAAGAAGAACAAAGAGTTATGTAGATAAAGCGAAAACTGAAAGTGAGAAAATTAAGAAGGAGCTAATTGCTCGAAAGTATAAGCAATATATTTATAGTGATGTGATTAAGTCTGTTAATGACTACATTCGTACATTTGATAAATTATATTCAAATCAACTACTTTTAGAGAAATATAGTGCTATCGCTGTAAAAGGTACAAAGAATATTTTCGAAATCATTCAAAAAAATATTGAGTTGATTGATAGAAAAACTACTGAAAGAATTGAAGAAAGTACTGTCTTAGAGGATAAAATCAGCTTTTTTATTCCAATTCTTTTTGCTGTGATTGCAGCCTTTGCGTATGGATTTCAGTATAATTTCTCAAAATCAATTAAGAAAATTATTGTACTTAGTGAGAGACTACGTGACTCGTCACAAGTTACTGAAAAGTCTTCAACTAATATGAGTATGGCATCAGCAAAAGTTTCTTCTTCAGTAACTCAACAAGCAAGTGCTATTCAAGAGACTGTTGCTACTCTTAATGAGATTACGGCCATGGTTAATAAAAGTGTTGAGAATGCAAAAGTTTCAAGCCAAAAGGCTGATGAATCACAACGTGTTGCTCTAGAAGGTAAGAAGGCCGTTAATGATATGGTTGAAGCTATTGGACAAATTAACGGTAATAACGAAGATATTATGAAAGAGATGAATCGTAATAATGAAGAGATTGTAAAGATCGTCGATGTTATTAATGAGATCTCTGAAAAAACAAAAGTAATCAACGATATCGTATTCCAGACAAAGCTATTATCTTTTAACGCTTCTGTAGAGGCAGCTCGAGCAGGCGAGCATGGGAAAGGTTTTGCTGTTGTTGCTGAAGAAGTTGGAAATCTTGCTCAGATGAGTGGTAACGCTGCTCTTGAAATTGAAGAACTACTTGGTGGCTCAATTAAGAAAGTACAATCAATTGTTGATGAAACACAAGTGAACGTTAAAAGACTTATTTCAGAAGCTCAAACAAGTATTACTAAAGGTGTTGATGTTTCTGAAAATTGTGGAAAAATTCTAGATAGTGTTGTTGATAATGTTGATGCCGTTACAAAAATGATGACGGAGATTTCAACAGCATCTCAAGAGCAAGCTGAGGGGATAAATAATATCTCAGATGCGATGAATGAACTTGATGAAGTAACTCATACTAACTCAAGTATTGCACAGGAAACTTCTGGTTTTGCAGAAAGCTTGTCTGAACAAACTTCAATCCTAAATGGAATTGTTGAAGAGTTAGAAAGTGAAGTATTAGGAAAAATTCAAAATTTATCGGCAGATAGAGATAGACTTGTTGACTCAATTTCAAGCGCGCCAGTAGAAACTTATTCTGCACCAGAGCACAAAGTGGTTGAAGATTTTCCTGTCTTCGACTCGACTCCAGCACCACAAGTTGTTAAGGATAAGCCAGCAAAGTTCGTTGCAAAGAGTGCACCAGTCGTCGAGGATATGGGGTTTGATGACCCTGTTTTAGAAGTAGACTCTGATGAGTATCCAAGCGAAGACGACGCAAGATTTGATAAAGCAGTATAAGATCAATAAGGAAATTGGGAAGAGATTGAATGAGTAATCTTGCTAGAAGTTATATTGAAATAGCGCAAATGATGTCACAAGAGACAGGGACTCATTTTACATCACAAAATGATGCAATGGTGAAGTCTCGCATTGACAAAAGAATTGTAGAGCTTCGTTTAAATAATGCTGAAGAATATCTCTCTCTTATTAAGACTCCTGGTAGTCAAGAAAAGAGTGAGCTAGTTTCACTACTAACGACACACTACACATTCTTTATGCGTGAAAAGAATCAATTCGAATTCATTGTAAAATCTCTTCCTAAGATAGTTGAGCGCATCAAAAATAGTGGCCGAAATAGCCTTAAAATATGGTGTGCAGCCTGTAGCAAAGGTGATGAAGTATATAGCCTTGCAATGATTTTAAAAAAGCATTTAAGAGAAATAGATCCAAGTTTTAAATTTGAAATTTTGGCCACAGACATTTGCGAAAAATCAGTGAAGCATGCACAAAAAGGTGTTTATTACTGGAAAGAGCTACAAAAAGTTCCTAAAGAGTACTTGGAAGGAAATTGGTATCGAGGTAGTGGTGATATTACTCCCTTTGTAAAAGTAAGTGATGAGCTTAAAAAATTTTGCAAATTTAAGGTTCATAATTTAATAGATGAAAATAGTGCGGAGTATCGCGATAAGTATGACATTATTCTATGTCGAAATGTCTTTATTTATTTCAATGAAAACCAAATCGATAAAGTTATAAAGAAGTTTTCTAATTGTGTGACAAATAAGGGATATCTTTTTATTGGTATCTCAGAAACACTTAGGAAGCACGAGGGATTCCAAAGTCTTGGGCAGTCAATTTATTTCAAAACAAATCATGAAACTAAAAGAAGTGTTCGAGTTAGGCAAGAGCAAGTTAAGAAAATTCTAATTGTAGATGATTCTAGTACGGTTAGGAAGCTAATTAGAAAATGTCTAACAGGTGTTCCTGGCTACGAAGTTGTAGGTGAAGCAGTTGATGGTGCAGATGGTTTAGAGAAAATCAAAGAGCTTAAACCAAATGTTATTACTCTTGATATCAATATGCCAAAAATGAGTGGTCATGATGTTTTAAAGAACCTTCCAAAAGATCAGTCGCTTCAGGCGATTATGATTAGTTCTGTAAGTAAGAGTGATGGGGATATCGTTATGCGCTGTCTAGAAGATGGTGCTTTTGATTATCTTAAAAAGCCTTCATTTGATGATATCTTTAAGTTTAAAAAGGCCCTTTTAGAAAAAATTGATCTTGCTTATAGCAGTATTGTTAAATCTAAAAGTCAAAAGTTAACTAGCTGGGTAGGAACTAATAATTTTGATTTCTCAGGTAGTCAGTTGATCACAATTGGTGCTTCAACTGGGGGAACTGAGGCGATCAAACAGTTGCTTATGCGTTTCCCTAAGGAATTTCCACCTGTCTTAATTGTACAGCATATTCCACCAGTCTTTTCTACGGCATTTGCAAATCGTTTAAATGAGCTTTGTCCATTTGACGTTGTTGAGGCTACTGATGGTGAAGAAGTTAAAAATAACACCGTCTACATCGCTCCTGGTGGAATTCATATGGGAGTTGTTGGAAAAAGTAAATTAATGATCAAGTTAGATAGTGAAACACCGATATATTCTGGACACCGTCCGAGCGTTGATTATTTGTTCGAAAACTTAGCTAAGCTAAAAGGACATAAGGTTACAGCTGCTCTTTTAACAGGAATGGGTGCTGACGGTGCGAAAGGTTTATTGAAATTGAAAGAGTGCGATACTTTTACAATTACACAAGACGAGGAAACTTCAGTTGTATATGGAATGCCTAAGAAAGCATTTGATTTAGGTGCTTCTTGTATTTCCTTACCACTGGATAAAATTACTGAGCAAATTCTGACGAGGGTTGCGAAGAATTAAAATAGAATTTTGGGGAGAGATTGAGGGGTTATGAAAGGACAATGGACAATTAAGAAACAGCTTATTGCACTATCAGCTACTATGCTTGCCATACAGCTAGTTATTGCATTTGTGGGATATCAATCATTAACATCAGTGAAGTCACATCTTTATACAGTATTTTCTAAGAGACTTCCTAGTATTAACAGTCTAGTACAAGCCGACCGTGACTTTCAGCAGATGTTGGTTGCGGAAAGAACGCTACTTCTAGAGGGACTAACTGAAAAACAGAAGAAAGCATTAGCTGATGACTACTTTACTAATAAGCAGCAAGTTGTTGATCGCTTCAAAAAGTATACTGTTCTAGGTGATTCACCTAAGGAAATTGAAATTTCGAAAAAATTTAACGAGGGGCTAGAAGCATTTGAAAGAACTGCAGCAGAAAAGTTTCCTCTTAATAAAGATGGTGAGTTTAAGAGATTTAATAAGTCACAATTGATTTCTAATTCTCTTGGGCCAGTTAACTCTACATTTGAGAATGCAAGAGATAGTTTAGATCAATTACAAGAGCTTATTTTAGGAATGGGAGATGCTGAATTTAAGGACGCAGATGAGACTTATTCTAATTCGATCTTCTTAATGTCTATTATCTCAGTTATTAGCTTATTCGGTTCTGTTGGTATTTGTATTTTTATGGCAAGAAGAATCGATGGACGTATCAATAATATCGTTGAGTCAATTTCTCATGAGGGGCAAAATTTAGAGAAAGTATCTAATACTTTTAAAAATAAGTCAGTTGCACTTAGCTCTATTTCTGAGCAACTTTCAGCAGCAGCAACAGAGACATCGAGCTCTCTACATGAGATTTCTCAAATGATTAAGAGCAATACTGATGGATCTAATAATGTAGCTTCTCTGATTCAAAAAAGTCAGGAGCTTGTTACTGATGGTGTAAAGTCTCTAGGAGATTTAGGACGTGGTGTTAAGGATGTTGATAGTAGTACGACTGCACTAGCAAATACTGTTGAAAAGAGTAATAGCGAATTAAATGAAATTATCTCTGTATTTGAAGAAATTAACGCTAAAACGCAAGTGATTAACGATATTGTTTTTCAAACAAAGCTACTTTCTTTCAATGCGTCTGTTGAAGCAGCAAGAGCAGGAGAGAACGGTAAAGGTTTTTCTGTTGTAGCAGAAGAAGTAGGGAATCTTGCTAAAATGAGTGGTGACTCTGCTGATGAAATTTCTAAACTACTTGTTAATAGCTTAAAAAGAGTAACTGAGATTGTTGATGATTCAAGTAAGCATGTAAATGAATCATTAAATATGAGTCGAGACAAAATTAACAAAAGTGTTGAGATTAGTAATCAATGTCAGGAAGTATTTACTCAAGTACTAAGAAATTTTGATGAGGTTTCAGCTAACTCTAATGAAGTGGCAAATGCTTCAAAAGAGCAGTTAATTGGGGTCGAAGAAGTTAGTAGAGCAATGCAGGAAATTTCAAGTTCTGCAAGTTTAACAAATCAGTCGGCACATGATCTTAAGGCTGCATCGACAGAATTAAGCCAAGCTGTTATCCACATTGGTGAAGATATTACTGATTTAAGAGGATTAATTGTTGCTCAAATCAGGTCAGCAGCAAGAGCAGTTAATAATGTTGTAAACTTTCATAAAAAATCAGAAAATTCTGAGACAAAGAAAGCTGCATAATAACTGTCATTCATATCAAATAAAATAAAGGGCACTTTCACAGTGCCCTTTTTTTTTACTATATTTTATCTAGGTTTTATGAACTCCCTAATTTATAATTCTTTTAAAGAAGGGATGTTTATATGTTGTTTTTTAGAAAGTATATCTTAGCATTTACTGGTTTATTCTTGTGCTTATTTCTTATTGTTCATCTCGGTGGAAACTTAATTTTACTATTGCCTAAATTTCACGCTCAATCTCTTTATAATTTGTATTCACATACATTGGCAGAAAATCTTCTTATCAAAGTCGTCTCAATTTTTCTCTATTTGGCTATTTTGATTCATACATATATGGCGGTACGAGTAACGATAAAAAATTCACGCTCACAAGGAGTCGATTACGCCTTTAAAGATAATAGTGAAGTGACGACTTGGACTTCCCAAAATATGGGGCTTCTTGGATTCATTATATTAATATTTATTGTTGTTCACATGGGAAATTTTTGGGCACGAGTGAAGTTAGGCTTTGGACAGAGCATTCCGATAGATTCTAGTGGCCATAAAGATATCTATTTAATTACAACTCAATTATTTAAGAATCCATTCTATGTTATTTTTTATTCTCTACTTATGATTCCTCTTGGCGCCCATATAAATCATGGCCTATCGAGTGCGTTCAAAACACTAGGATTCTATCGATTAAAACATATACAAGTTCTAGATAAGTGTAGTCGATTTTTTTCATTAATTATCACTTTCGGCTTCGCAATTATTCCTATTGTTATTTTTATTAGGGAGAAACTGTAATGTTAGATGCAAAAATTCCTAATGGAGAATTAAAATCAAAATGGTCTACTTATCAAGCAGAAAGTAAGTTACTTAATCCTGCAAATCGAAAGAAAGTTTCAATTATTGTTGTTGGATCTGGTCTTGCAGGTGCTGGTGCGGCCGCTACGCTTGGTGAGCTTGGCTACAATGTAGATTGCTTTTGTTATCAAGATTCTGCACGTCGTGCTCACTCTGTTGCTGCCCAAGGTGGAGTTAATGCAGCTAAAAATTATCAGCATGATGGTGATAGTGTTTGGCGAATGTTTTATGATACTTTAAAAGGTGGTGATTTTCGCTCACGTGAAGCAAATGTATATCGTCTTGCAGAGCTTTCGGCTCCTCTTATTGATCACTTTACACAGCAAGGTGTTCCATTTGCTAGAGAATACGGTGGTGTACTAACTAATCGAAGCTTTGGTGGTGTACAAGTTCAACGCACTTTCTATGCAAGAGGACAGACTGGTCAGCAACTACTTCTTGCTGCCTATTCTCAACTTTCAAAAATGGTAAAGCAAGGTAATGTTAAGATGCATCCTCGTACTGAAATGCTTGATCTCGTTATTATCGATGGAAAAGCAAAGGGTGTTATCACACGTAATTTAGAAACTGGAGAACTAAAGAAATTCATGGCAAATGCTGTCGTATTAGCAACTGGTGGTTATTCTCGCGTTTTCAGATTATCTACTTTGGCAATTGGTTGTAATGGTTCAGCCATTTGGGCGGCCCATAAGAAAGGTGCTTTTTTTGCAGCACCTAGCTTTACACAGATTCACCCAACTGCACTTCCTCAATCGAGCGAATTACAATCAAAACTTACTCTTATGTCTGAGTCATTGAGAAATGATGGGAGAATTTGGGTTCCTAAGAAAGCTGGAGATAGTCGAAAGGCCAATGAGATCCCTGAAGAGGATAGAGACTATTATCTTGAGAGAAAATATCCTAGTTTTGGAAACTTGGCCCCTCGTGATATTTCTTCTCGTTCAGCAAAAGAGCAAATCGATTCAGGTCATGGTGTCGGTGTACTTAAGAATGCTGTCTATTTAGATTTTAAACATGCAATTGAAAGGCTGGGAATTGAGGTGATAAAAGACCGCTATGGGAACCTTTTTCAAATGTATGAAAAGATAACTGGAATTAATGCTTATCAAGAACCAATGATGATTTCACCTGCTGCCCACTTCTCAATGGGAGGGCTTTGGGTTGATTATGAATTGATGACAACGGTACCTGGCCTTTACGCAATAGGTGAATGTAATTATTCAGATCATGGTGCTAATCGCTTAGGTGCAAATTCTCTTTTACAGGCAAGTATTGATGGTTATTTCATTTTACCAAATACAATTAATAACTATCTTGCCGATGAAATGAAATATGATCAACCAGATATATCTCATGACGAATTTTCTAAATGTCTTGAAGAAGTTGAAGCACGTATAAAGATGCTTCTTAAAATCGATGGTTTGAAAACAGTTGATCATTACCATCGAGAACTCGGTAAAATTATGTGGCAAGAGTGTGCTATGAGTCGCAATAAGGCCGGTCTTGAAAAAGCAATTTCTGAAATAAAAGAATTAAAATCTGAATTTTGGAAAAATGTTAAAGTTACTGGTTCTAATAATGAGTTAAATCCCGAATTAGAAAAGGCGCTTCGTTTAGCTGACTTTATTGAGCTAGGTGAACTTATGTGTCTTGATGCTCTTCAAAGAGAAGAGTCGTGTGGTGCTCATTTTCGAGAAGAGTACCAGAGTCCTGAAGGTGAAGCAGTTCGTAATGATGATGAGTACAGTTATGTGTCTGCTTGGGAGTACTCTAGTGGTGAGTATCAATTACATCGCGAAGAACTCAATTTTGAATATATTAAACCAACAATCAGATCATACAAGTAGGTAGCAATGAGAGTAACTTTTAAGATTTGGCGACAAGATAATTCAAAAGTTGATGGTCAATTTGTCGAATACGAACTTGAAAATATTAGTAGAGATATGTCCTTTCTCGAAGCACTTGATATGCTTAATGAAAGTCTTGTTTTAAAAGGCGAGAAGGTCATTGCTTACGATTATGATTGTCGAGAAGGCATATGTGGCCAATGTGGTGTTTTTATCAATGGAAGAGCTCATGGGCCACATGCTAATACAACAACATGTCAGCTTCATATGAGAAGCTTTAGTGATAATCAAGTAATAACTGTCGAGCCTTGGCGTGCGAAATCATTCCCAATAATTAAAGATCTTGTTGTTGACAGAAGTGCTCTAGATCGAATTGTTGAGAGTGGAGGGTATATAACAGCTAAGACAGGAACAGCTCCTGAGGCTAACTCAATACTTATTGGAAAAGAGGTTGCTGATTTATCAATGGATTCTGCTGCATGTATTGGGTGTGGTGCATGTATTGCAACTTGTAAAAATGCTTCGGCAGCTTTATTTACTTCTGCAAAATTGACCCACTTAAATCTTTTACCGCAGGGAAAAGTTGAAGAAGGAAGAAGAACTTTGTCCATGACAAAACAGATGGAGTTAGAGGATTTTGGTCATTGCTCATTTACTGGGGCATGTGAGATAGAATGTCCTGAAGGGATTTCTATTTCTAATATTGCCAGAATGAATTTCAGTTTATTAAAGGCAAAGCTTTTAAAATAATCCCAGAAACTTCCACCATGCTCCTCCTATAATCAACCATATCAGAATGTTTACAATTGATATGAGAAATCCCATTTTCCACCAGTCTGATAAATCAACATAACCTGAACCAAAGAATACTGGGGCCGGTCCTGAGCCATAGTGAGTTAATGAACCAAAGAGGTTTGAAAAAAAGCCAAGAGTGATGGCCATGAGATATGGTGGGACTCCAACCTGTACGCCCACTCCTATGAATACTGCTGCCATTGCTGTTACATGTGCTGTAGCAGATGCAAAGAAGTAATGAGAGTAAAAATAGATGCCTGCTAGAATTGGAAATGCAATTGTCCATGCAAGAGTTGAGACTTCGTTTGCAACATACTTACTAAACCATGGGACAAAGCCAAACTTATTTAAAAAATCTGCCATCATAACTAGAACGCCAAACCATATAAGTGTGTCCCATGCACCTTTTTCTGACTTAATATCATCCCACGTTAAAACACCTGTAATAAGAAGAATAGATAGTCCTCCAAAAGCAGTTGTTGTAGCGTTTATATTTAAGGTACTTCCAAAAATCCAAAAGACGATAAGAAAGATGAAAGTTGCAATCATTGTCCACTCTTGTACTTTCATCTTACCCATTTCTTCAAGTTTCATTTTGGCAATTTCTTGTGCACCAGGTGTTTCTTTAATTGAAGGAGGGTAAACTTTGTAGATGACATAAGGGACAGCGATTAAAGATATTATGCCGGGTAAAATAGCAGCCAACGCCCATCCTCCCCATGTGATTTTAACGCCATTATCTGCAGCAAATTGTTGTATTAATGGATTTGCCGCCATTGAAGTAATAAACATTGCTGAAGTAACCATACATACTTGAAAGCAGCTCAAGGTAAGAAAGTGACCAATCTTTCTATTTGTAGGATCGTTAGGTTTTGAGTCATAGCTGAGGCTTAAAGACTTCATAATAGGAAAAATAATACCTCCACCGCGTGCGGTGTTTGAGGGAGTTGCTGGAGCGAGAATGAGATCACTTATTGCAAGTCCATAAGCAAGTCCAAGTGTTCTTCTCCCAAGTAAGAAGACAAAGTAATAAGCGATACGTGCGCCAAGTCCTGTTTTTACGAACCCATTTGCAATGAAGAAGGCGATAACAATTAGCCATATTGTACTATTAGAAAATCCAGATAAGGCTTCAGCTTTAATTTTCAATGTTTGAGTAAAAAGACTTATAGCAAGTCCTACCATACACATTGAGCCCATTGGCATTGCCTTAATAATAATACCTAAGATGGTGCTTAAAAAGATAGCAAAGAGATACCACGCTTTAGGCTCTAATCCATCTGGGATTTGTTGATGCCAAATAAATACTCCTAACGCAAGAACACAGATAAGTCTGATTAATCGAACTTCAGATTTCATATTATTTATCCCTTTTAAATAAATTGATTTTAATATTGTTGAAGGAGAAGTTGCAATTTAAGAAAAAATTTAAGAAGATGCGTACATGGAAATTACATCATATCATGCACACTTATATTACGATGAATCAACTTACGAGAAGGCCCTAGAGGTTATCGAGCAGGTTAAGAAATTAAGTTATGTTGAAGTAGGAAGAGCACATCAAAAAGAAGTAGGGCCTCACCCTCGCTGGAGTTGTCAGTTCTTATTTTCTCCAGAAAAGTTAAATGACATGATTCCTTGGTTACTTGAAAATAGAAGTGGGCTTACCGTTTTTACTCATGCAAATACTGGAGATGATTATCTAGATCATACTCAAAATACGCTATGGATGGGTGAGATCTTAGATCTGAAACTATCTATGTTTAAACCAATAAAATAAGATTGTTTTTGAAATTCAATTTATCGAAATTTCGATTAATTTTATCGTTAGTGTCAAAGATTAATAGAACACACACAAAGTATTTCCCCTAAATAGGATATAATTGTTTAGCATTTAAACCATCGCAAGGGGGAGAGAATGACCGATGTACTGCTGGGAGAGGTCGATGGCCTCGTGGAAGAACATCAAAAAGTGAGTAGGGCCTTTAAGGAATTAATTGTCCTGTCTCAAGAAGTCGATAGAGTTTGTAAAAACCATATCGATGTGCCAAAGGATATCACCAACTTTTTGATTAAATTCTGGGTAACTCTCGAGGCCCTTACTCAAAAAGAGGAAAAATATATCTTTCCTTCATTAATAAAAGACATTGATAGACGAGCTTATGAAAAGGCGAATGAAGCATTGAGAACTCACTCTAAATTAAAGAGTGAACTGAAAGTTCTGGTGGATTATGTTTTACAATACAAAGTTAATGAGAATTCATGTGAGCTTTGGAAAGAGCTTGTTAATCGTACTACCGAAGTTGTTAGAACACTTGAGGAGCATTTAAATTACGAAGGTGAGATATTTGCACAGATGATAAATTCTTACCAAATTTATGATGGGCATAGTGTTGATATAGTTTCTCCATCAGATTTAAAACTTAAAATTAGCTAAATAGTAGAAGTTGATTTAGGTCATAAAACAACAAAGCTGACGTAGATCATATTGCGCCATGCGTAGGTTGCTATACTTATTTGAAGTATAGATATTACTGCAGGGGTAAAGTAAGTGAGTAAAGTTTCAAATTTTAAAGATCAGGTGGCTAAGCTTGTTTCTTTTCATCAACAAATTCGTACAGAGTTTAAAAGTCTAATTATTTTATCTCAGGCTGTAGGAGAATCATCAAAAGGTAAGCATGGTGCCCCAAGCGGTATCTCTGAATTTCTTTTGAGGTTTTGGATTACACTTGAAGCGGATATGCAAAATGAAGAGCGATATATTTTTCCTTTAATACTTAGGGAAAATTGCAGCGATGCATATGAGTATATTAAAGAAATGACTAATGAGCATTTGGAACAAGAAGAAGAACTTAGAGGTCTAATTCAAATGGTGCAAAATTATGAACTACAAGAAGAGAGTTGCCCAGAATGGGAGAATCTTTATCTAAAAGTAAGACAGGCCGTTGATAATCTATGCCGACATATGAACTATGAAAATGAAGTTATGTATTCATTTGTTTCGCAATATGAAAATAGAAATGGAGCTGCAGTTTAAAAAAGTACAACACCAAATTCTTGAAGGATCAATTTCACTGTCGGTGAAATTGATTTCTTTGATGGCATAACGGCCCAAATCGGAATCGACTGATTCGTGTACTCACTAAGCAAAGGCAATAACGTCTTATTTCTAATATGATCTAAAACATAAACACCAGGTAGTTTACAAATACCAAGACCTTGAAGAGCTGCGTTCATTTGTGCTCGTCCATTGGAGCTCTTAAAATTTCCTCTTACTTTAATACTTTCTTTTTGATCTTCATTATAGAATTGCCAGGTATCATTATTTCCAATGAGACAATTGTGAGAGCTAAGGTCTTTTGGTTTTTTGGGATGTCCAAACTTATTTAGATAATTTGGTGATGCGCAGACAAATTCTTTACGATCAGCAATTTGAATAGCAAAACCTTTCTTTGGCTTTTTAGCTGTTACACGAATAGCAAGATCAAACTCATGAGAAGTTATATCAATTAGCTCAGTAGAGAACTCAAGTTCTGCTTCGATTCCCGGATGTTTCATCATGATATTTGAAATCATTGGAGCAATGATATCTTCTCCATATGCTCCGGCCAAAGAGATTCTTATTTTATCTTTAGTGGATTCATAGCTCTCTTTAGATTGTTTAGTAAATCTTTCTATTTCTTGGATATGAATTGCACATATTTCAAAGTAGTTTTTACCGAAGTCTGTGAAGTCAATGAAGCGCGTATTTCTTTTTAGAAGTGGTTGACCAAGTTTGTCTTCTAGTTCCTTCACTGCTTTACTTAAATGTGAACGAGAGACATTAAGGGCATCTGCTGCTTTCGTAAATGATCGAAATTGTGCAACTTTTATAAAACTATAAATATGACTTAAATCCTTTATTGTTTCCATATGTAAACAATGTGTCGAATGATGTCACAATTGTCAACAATTTGGTTTCACTATATAATGATGCATCAAGATAAAAGAATATTTTTCTGGAGGTATATATGAAAGTAAAAGCTGCTGTTGCTTGGGGCCCAAATGAGCCACTTAAAATTGAAGAAGTTGATTTAGAAGGACCAAAGAAGGGAGAGGTTCTTGTAAAGATGCATGCTACAGGTGTTTGTCATACTGATGCATTCACTCTTTCTGGAGCAGATCCAGAAGGTCTATTTCCTGTAATTCTTGGTCACGAAGGTGGTGGAGTTGTTGTTGAAGTAGGTGAAGGTGTAACTAGTGTTGAAGTTGGTGATCACGTTATTCCTCTATACACTGCTGAGTGTGGTGTTTGTAAAATGTGTAAATCAGGAAAAACAAATCTTTGTTCTTCTGTTCGTGAGACACAAGGTAGAGGTCTTATGCCAGATGGAACAAGCCGTTTCTCTAAAGATGGAAAAATGATTCATCACTATATGGGAACTTCTACTTTTGCTGAATACACAGTTGTTGCTGAAGTATCTCTTGCAAAAGTTAGTAAAGAAGCTCCTCTAGATAAAATCTGTCTTCTTGGTTGTGGTGTAACAACTGGAATCGGTGCAGTTTTCAATACTGCTAAAGTTGAAGAAGGTGCAACAATTGCAGTATTCGGACTTGGTGGAATTGGGCTATCGGTACTACAAGGTGCAAAGATGGCAAAAGCTGGAAGAATTATTGCTATTGATATTAATGATGATAAGAAAGAAATGGCAATGAAGTTTGGTGCAACTGACTTTGTTAACCCTAAAAATTATGACAAGCCAATTCAAGATGTTATCGTTGAACTTACTGACGGTGGTGTTGATTACTCGTTTGAGTGCGTTGGTAATGTTAACTTAATGAGAGCAGCTCTAGAGTGTTGTCACAAAGGTTGGGGTGAATCAATTATTATTGGTGTAGCAGGTGCAGGTCAAGAAATCAGTACTCGTCCATTCCAACTAGTAACTGGACGTGTTTGGCGTGGTAGTGCCTTTGGTGGTGTAAAGGGGAGAACAGAACTTCCAGGTTATGTTGATCGTTATATGTCAGGCGAAATTAATCTTGATGATCTTGTAACTTTCAAATTACCATTAGAAAAAATCAATGAAGCTTTCGATCTAATGCACGAAGGTAAGGCAATTAGAACTGTTATTGATTTTAATGCTGAAGGTTAATTCATGAGCTTTGAAAAATTAAAAAGTCATAAATCATTTGAAGGGGAGACAGCATTCTGTCTCCACTCTTCAAAAGTTACAAAGACAGATATGAAGTTTTCATACTTCAAGCCTAATACTGATAAAATTGAAAATATAATCATTTGGTTATCTGGCCTTACATGTACGGAAGAGAATTTCATAACAAAAGCAGGTGCTCAATTTCACCTTGCTAAGACAAATACAATGATCGTTTGTCCTGATACTTCTCCAAGAGGACTTGAGCTTCCTGGTGAGCATGATAGTTATGATTTTGGTTCAGGTGCTGGATTTTACTTAAATGCGACTACAGATGGTTATAAAGACCATTATAAGATGTATGATTATATCGTTAATGAGTTTGTTCCATTACTAAAGGATGCCTTTGGAAATGCAAAGCTTTCGATTACTGGTCACTCAATGGGTGGGCACGGAGCACTTGTTATCGGCTTAAATAATCCAGAATTATTTCATGCTATCTCTGCGTTCTCTCCAATCGTAAATCCAACGCAAGTACCTTGGGGGCAAAAAGCCTTTACTGGGTATTTAGGCAATGATGAGAATTTATGGAAGCAGTACGATGCTTGTGAGTTGATCAAGAGTGGCAGGACTCATGCAAAGAAAATATTGATTGAGCAAGGGCTTGCTGATGAATTCTTTGAAGAACAATTAAAGACAAAGAATTTTGAAGATATTTGTGCAGAGTTTAATCAAGAGCTAACGGTAAATTATCGCCAAGGATATGATCATAGCTACTATTTCATCGCCTCATTTATCGAGGATCATCTCAAACACTTAATTTCTTAATTTATAATTAAAGACAAGGGCCTCACGGGCCCTTTTTTATTTACTTTAGTTATGAATTTGATGGAATTGTCGATATAATTAATGCCATGGAAAAAATGAAACTCACATTTTATGGCGCTACATCAACGGTAACTGGATCAAAAACTTTTCTACATATAAATGGTAAGAATATTCTCATCGATAGTGGAATGTTTCAGGGAGGAAAAGATTTAAGTGATTTAAATCAAAAACTTCCAGATTTTGATATTTCAAAAATTGATGCAATCTTTCTTACTCACGCTCACTATGACCACTCTGGCTACTTACCTGTATTAGTTAAGAATGGCTTTAAGGGTAAAATATATTGTACTGAAGTAACAAAGAAGATTGTCGAAATAATCTTAAGAGATTCTGCAAATATTCAAGAGTACGATTTTAAAGAAAGGAAAATTAAAGAAGTTCTCTATGGCCTTGATGATGTAGATGAAACAATGACATATTTTAAAGTTGTAGAACAAGGTCAATGGTACGGAGACGACTTTCGTTATATTTTTGAAGAAGCAGGTCATATTTTAGGTGCTTCTAGTATTATCTTTGATAATGGAGAGTCCAAAATCTGTTTTTCAGGAGACGTTGGCCGTAAGGATGATCTTATTCACATGGCACCTCATAAAGAAACAGAATCAGACTATCTTGTGATTGAATCAACTTATGGAGATCGCCTTCATAAGAAAGAAGATACTCAATTAGTACTTAAAAAACATATTAAGAGAATAATATCTACTCAAGGTGTACTTCTTATTCCTGCTTTTGCGGTTGCACGAACTCAAGTTATTATCTACTCACTATTTGAACTTTTCGAGAAGTATCCGGATATAGATATTCCAATTTATCTGGATACTCCAATGGGAGTTCGTGTAACAAGGCTATATATGCAAATGGCCGAAAAGTTAAAAGTTGATTCTGAGCGATTTATCTCTGCAATGAAAAAAGTACGATTTGTTGAATATAGTAGTGATACAAAGAAACTAGCTCGCGCTAAGAAGCCATTTATTCTAATAAGTTCCTCAGGAATGATAAGTGGTGGGAAGATTCTTAAGTATATGGATATGTATGCAAAACATGAGAATAATACAGTTCTAATAACTGGCTTTCAAGGTGAGGGGACGATCGGTCGAAAGTTAGTTGATAATGAAAAAGAAATCTATCTTCTTGGGCATACGATGAATGTCAGGGCCCATGTCGAAAAATTAGAGTCAATGTCGGCCCATGCTGATCGTGACGAATTGATTGATTATATTAAAAAATCAGGTTCAAACTTAAAAAAGGTTTTCGTTAATCACGGAGAAGAGCCAGTCGTCATTAACTTTGTAAAGACGATAAAAGAGAGCTTGGGTGTAGAGGCGATCAATGTTGAAGATGGCATTGATTATATTTTGGGGGAATAATGAAAATTGTTGTTACTGGTGGACCTGGTGGAGGAAAGACTACTGCACTAGATCTATTTAAAAGAGAGTTAGTTGAAAATATAGTTGTTGTTCCCGAAGCTGCTACTTCAGTTTTTCAAAGTGGTGTAGCAAGAGATAAAAGAGCTGAAGTTGTAAAAGATATTCAAAAAATGATCTACGATTATCAAATAAACTTAGAGTCAATCTATGAAAAACAAAACCCAGGTAAAATTCTTCTTTGTGACCGAGGAACATTAGATGGTATGGCATATTGGCCAGATGGTTGTGGGTCTTTTTTCGATAAGATTAATTCTACTTATGAACAGGAACTGAATCGTTATGATGCAGTCATATTTTTTGAAACTGGTGCCAACTCCGGAGGTGATATTACGAGTAATAATATCTACCGAAGTGAGACAAACAGACAGGCAATTGAATTAGATCGTAAGTTAAAAGAGATATGGTCAGTTCATCCTAATTTTTACTTTGTTGATAGTAAGAAATCATTTATGGATAAAATTATCAGTGGTGTAGAAATCTTAAAAACAGTAGTCAAATAATGAAAAGCAGCAAGAAGAGTAAGAAAACAAAAAAGCTTAAATATATTATTCAAAAAGTTAATAAGACTTTTGAAGAATTTGATAAGAAAAAATTTAAGAGAAGTTTAGAAGCTGCAGGGGTTTCTGAAAAAGCAAGCCAAGAGATTGTTAAAGAAATTGCTGAAGAACTTGATCCATTTTCAACTTCAACTGCAATTCATCAAAAGACTTACCGTGCTCTGAAGAGAAGATCTAAACTCGATGCTGCAAATTACAATATTAAGAGGGCCATCTATAAATTAGGCCCAACTGGATATCCATTTGAAATTCTTTGTGCTGAAATGTTAAGGGCCAAGGGGTATAAAACTCAAGTTTCAGTAGTTAAGAAAGGAAAATTTGTTAAGCATGAAGTTGATGTCGTTGCTTCAAGGGCCGACGGAGATATATACTGTGAGTGTAAGTTTCATAATCGAAAGTATTATAAAAATGATGTGAAAATACCTCTTTATGTTTATGCTCGTTATCTCGATATTAAAGAAGCTAATCCACACTTAAATTTTCAATATGCTTTAATTTCAAATACACAGTTTTCAGAAGATGCAATTAAGTATGCTAAGGGTGTCGACTTAATGTTATTTTCGATGAATTATCCAAAAAAGAATACATTCTGTGATTTGATTCAACGCTATCGAATCTATCCAATTACAGTTTTATCGACTCTAAGAGCGAGAGAGAAAAAGAGGCTTCTTGATAAAGGTATTGTGGTTATCAAGCATGTTAATAGAGCTTGCTTAAAAGCACTTGATCTTAGCGATAGTGAAGTTCGAAAAGTTTTAAATGAAATAAAAGTCTTGATGAGCAAGAGCTAACTACCTTATTTATGTTAGTTAACTGATAGGTTTGGACGTGATTTCAATGTGTTACCTTAAGTAATTATTACAGCAAAACCTATATTTTCTAATTATCGTTCATAAAAATGGCATAATCCTGCTATGCGTAATTTTGGAGGAAGATAATTATGAAAAGAGTAATGTCTACAGTTCTGTCGTCTCTTTTATTGGCCACTTCGGTAACTGCCACAGCTGGTGATTTTGAGAATTATGTTAAAACCCTAAAGTATAGCAAGCTTGATTCAAAGCTTGGTGGCAATATTAAAGAGGTTGTTACTCGCAATAAGCTTCCGCTTACACGTCCTGAATTTTGTCCATTAAATAATACGCGCTCTTATGAAGAAGCATTAAGTAGTTTAAAGGCCATTGTAACAGTTTTCAAAGATGACTGCTTTGATGGTAATGAATCATTAATCGAACAAGTCCTTAACAGTTCAAATGAACTTGAAGAGGAATTAAATAAGTTAAAAGAAGAGCAGGGAAAAGAAACAGTTGATGTTATTCCTTCTGCAGATGAAGTAGATATTAATGGTATCCCTTTAATGCAGGTTATGAATGGAGTAAACACGCTCTTTTCAAATAATAAGTGTTCAAGTCTTGATAGAACTCCATTTCTTCAGCGCTCGGCAGATGTTATCCAAACATTTTCGCAATTTGGTTTATACTCACCATCTGGTGTAACAGTTGCCTACGGTGGATTAGCTGTTGCTTCAATTTTACGATTTATTAACAATATTTTTAATGACCGTTTTCAGTTTGAAAATGAAGAAGATATCAATACTTTTGTAAAGCTTAACTGTGCATACTACGACGTTAGAAACCAAGTAAAGGCCCTTGAGGTTTTCGATATCGATACGGACAGACATTATACTGATAAAGAGATATCTAAAGCATTAGTTGCGCAGGTAAAGAAAGAGTTAGAATCTCTTACGAAGGCAAAAGAAAGTGTAGAAGCTGAGTTTGAGAAAATTAAAGAAGCTGAAGTTGCAAAAGTTGATGCTGATGTTGAAAAACTAATAGTAGGTCTTTATGAGAAAATGAAAACACCTCTTTCTGATAAGCCTGGTAAATCTGCAACATACCAACAAGCTGAGATCCTAGGAGAATTAGCTTACTCAAAACCGTTGCTAGAAGAATACTTAAATGAATATATCGCAGAATCACAAGGAGCGGATCGTTTCTTAAATATGCTTTTCAAACAAAAACTAAGCAAACTTGATAATGCAATGGAGCTTATGGAGATGAGTGTTAAGGATTTTAATCAGCTATTCCTTGCAGATATGGCCAGCTCATTCAATAGAGTTCTAAATAATATTCAAGCTAAGAGAAAGAAGGCCCGTGACAACTTTGATGACACATATTTAATCTCACTAGGTGAAGAGAGTATCTCTGTAAAAGAATATAAAGAGCTTCTTAAAAGTGATGATCTAAAAAAGAGAGAGAAGGCGATTGCCGATGCTTATGGTGCTATTTCTGAAGTTGATAATCGCCTAGCTGCCATTATTGCAAAGAAAGAGTATTCTTCTGTAGATTCAAAAGATGGTGATTTAAGAGAAATTATTAAGTCTCTTGATATCGTTCGTAACCATGTTTATGGAAAGTATGGACGCGAGTTCTTAGATAAAATGAGAAGCCTTTCTGAAGAGCAAAATAAAAACTTTAATCAAAAGTATAAAGATCTTGAAAAGAATTATGAGATCACTAAGTCTGGTAATTCAGCAAAACTTGGCGAAGATGCTCAACTTAACGCATGTGTTGATGTGCAAACGACAAGAGAGATTTGGGTATATGCTCAAAAACTTTCAGAGCTAGGTTATGACTTCATCGCAACTAATAATGATATCTTTGGTGATGCAGACAATGCTGATAGAAAGAGAATTAAATCTCATAATGATTCAGCGATCCTTGCTCGTCGTATTATCACAGCAAGAAATTATCTAAAGAAGATCGCAATGCAAAGAGAGCTTGGACGTGAAGATGTTGAAGTTGAAGGTCAGAAGTATTCTCTTGCAGAAGCCGAAGGTGTTGTTCGTAATATTGAATTTTATGGAAAAAAGCTTTCGCTAGAAGAAGCACAAGATTACCTTGATAATAAATTTGGTCAAAAAGGTTTACGAGGCGATCGTCTTGGACAGATTATGATGGAAATCATCAATAATCGAGATAAAACGGTTGGACTTCAAAAATTCTATAAAGTTAACAAGTGCTCAAATCTTTCAACAATTTCTAGATAATTAAAAGCCAGCTTAAAGCTGGCTTTTTTAATGTGTATTTTATTTATGTTCTCTTGTTTAAGTGTTCACGCATGCTATAAGTCACAAGTATTTTTAAAACTTTAATCAGGAGATAATTGATGAAATCAATGATCATAGCTCTAATTTCACTAGTATCACTAAATGTTATGGCAAAGACTGTAACAAAGAATCTAACTAATGAAGAAACTCAAGTTGCAGTTAAACTTGCTAATCAATATAAAGTTGAGCTTCAAGTAAGTGGACCTTGTACTAAAGTTGAATTTAATATTATTGATAGTATTAAAGGATACAATCCGGCCGTATGGAGCCTAAATGCAGGCCATATGACTTACCTTCTAGAAGATAGTGAAGCGACTAGCTTAGTGTATCTTTTTGATCGTGTCGAAGTTCCTACAGTAATGATCAACTCATTTACGCAAATTTCAAAAGCGACAATTACTGGTTCTTCTTGTGGGTTTAATCCATACAAGTGGACTATTTCATTTGATGATTTAGAGTAGGGGCTTGTTTTTAAGTTGGCGAGACTTGGCCAACTTCGGCTTATAAACAGGATGTTTTGTATGCAACCATGAGCAGGAGCGATTGGTTGCCCTGCCTTCGTTGGCATACGTCGCATCCTGCTCCTAAACTCGAATCAAATTCAAGTTCTATACCCAAGCAACAATAATAAAAAAGCCCAGGATAAACCTGGGCTTTTTTATTATGGTGGCCCGGGCGAGACTTGAACTCGCACAGTATTGCTACCGGCGGATTTTGAATCCGCTGTGTCTACCATTCCACCACCGGGCCATTGAGAATAGATTAAGTCTATTCATTTCAAGGAAATCAGTCAATTGTTAAAAATTCTGCGCATTGTTGACGCATGGTGCGTTTTTTGTTTTGGAAAATATAAATGATTTCTGTATAAGAGCGCTTTTGCGGACCTATGTATTTTCCAGTTTTGGTGAGAGCCTGTTTCTTTAGTTAATTTTTTTTCACTTTGCTTAACTGAACTTAGGTACTTCTTTCTTTGTTATATGTCGAAAGACTCTTTGAAGAAACTCTACAAAGGAAGAATATATGAAAGTTGGATTTCTCGTTTTAATTTTATGTGTTATCTCATTTTTTGTAGGAAGAGGCACATCTTTTATGGGAAGCGCTCTTAGCACTAATACACTACTCCATGATAATCCAATGATGAAGTCGAAGGATAAGAAGTTATCAAAGCTTGATAATGGGGCCCTTGTGTCTAAGGAAACTTTCGATTATTGGAAATTACCGCAGGAAAGTTCAAAGCGTGGTTCATATGATAAATTAACTACTTTAAACTTAGGACGCGGTCTCTATACAATTGGAAGCGATAGTATTGTAAACTCACATTTTATCATTGGTAACGATGGCGTAATCGTCTACGATACAGGCGATAACGAACACGATGCAAGCATCTTTTATAAAGAGTTAAGAAAAGTTACTCAGTATCCTGTTAGAGCAATCATATACTCACATGAACATTATAGTCTTGGTGCAAAGTACTTTGTTGAAGAAGAAAAACGTAGAGGTAATAGAAATATTAAGATAATTGGTCATCCAAATACAAATAAAGTTATGGCGATGACAGGAGGAGTTGAAGCTCTACACTCTGAAGTTAGTGGTGTTTTAATGGCCAGAACAGTTGAGCAATTTAATCTATACCTTCCAGATAAAGGTGATGATGCACGTTTTAAAAATACTGTAATACCTAATAATGATGGCTTTGTTCCTGTAAATACTCCTGTTCGTAATGGACAACGTCTAACAATTGTTGGTGTTGATATGACTTTCTATACTAAAGATATCGGTACAGATACCTCGAATCAAGTTCTCGTCCATATTCCATCTAAAAAGGCGGTACTGAATAATATTATGTGGGGCTGGTTTCCGAATATTTATAGTCTAAGAGGAGGTAAGTATCGTAACCCAGAAGATTGGAAAAGGTCAGTTGAGTTTATAAAAAAACTTAAACCAGAAATCCTTATGAGTACACATTCTACTAGTCTAAGGGGACGAGAAAAAATAGCACAACGACTTCAAAGTTATCAAGATGGCCTCTCGTTTGTGTTAGATCAAACCTTAAAAGGTATCTCTCTTGGAATGGGTCCTGATGAACTAAGATACTTTGTGAAAATTCCTGATTATTTAAAAAGTGAACCTACATTGATTGAAAATTATGGAACAGTTTCATCAATGCCTCCTCGTATTTATACAGCTATTTTTGGACATTTTGATCGTGATGCAACAAATCTTTATAAGCTTCATCCTGATGATGAAGCGAAGCGAATTGTTCTTGCGATGGGGGGGGAGACACGAGTTAAGTCGCTAGCTGATTATGCATATCGAGACGGAGATTATCAGTGGTCATGTCAGTTAGCTAATTACCTTGTTCGAATTAATAATAGTAATGATAATAATCAAATCAAAGCAAATTGTTTAAAACAAATTGGCTATCGAAGCCTTGCTACAACTGCTCGTAGTTGGGCCTTGAGTCAAGCAAGAAAAGCAGAAGGTAAGGTTGCCATTATTAAAAATGCACCAGCAACATTTGTACAAGTAAGAAATAATGCAAGTGCGTTTGTTAATAATTATCGCATTAGAATTAATCCCGGACGATCTCAAGGGACTGATAAGTTCATTGCAGTGAATCTCGGTTATGATGAAAAGTATGGCCTACATATAAGAAATGCCGTTGTTGATTTTGTTACTGATAGGAAGATGATTGAGAAGATGAAGGATATTGAAGTGCACATGAACAAAGATACGTTTACAAAGATTTATAATAATTTAGGAACTGTTGATGACTTTATCGCTAGTGCAGATATTGGAATTGAAAAAGGAACGAGAGAAGAAGTTATCGAAGCCTTTTCAAATTTCGATATTATCTATGATTGGGAAAATGATCCGGCCCTGAATGTGCTAAAAGAACGTACGCTGGCCAGTGAAGAAGAATGATTATTAAAAAACTAACCCTTTCGTATTAACGAGAGGGTTTTTCTACAATTATATTGGTAAATATCTTCCGGAATATATTGATGTATTTTCGTGTTATCAATAATACATGAATACATAACGAAATCGATGAAATAACTCGGGAACGGCCAGATCTTTCTGATCGCTTTTGAAAGAACTTCTAATGTGAAAACTGGAAATGGAATATCCCTTGTACCTGTAATCTTCTTTGCCTCTTGGAGTGATATCGTTTCACTTGGAGCAACATTGTAGACACCTGTTGGAATTTTATCTAATGCTTGAAATAAAATATTTGCCATATCGTATTCATGGATAAATTGCATCATAGGATTAAAATCAATTGGCACAGGAGTCATATTAGAAGTTAGGTATCTTGAAATCGTATTATCAATTTGAGGTCCTATAATATTACAAGGGCGAAGGACAACCGTTTCGATATTTTCTCTGTTTTTCCACATCCAATTTGTACATAGTGCATCGATTTCAGTTACATCACGAAGCTCAGGGTGCTTAATACTAACTTTTAGTGGATAGTCTTCATTTATAAATACAGGATTGTCTGGTTGTGCCCCGTAAACGTGATAGGTAGAAAGCATGATAAACTTTTTAATCAAATACTTTTCCGCGAGCTCCAATACTTTACTGGTATTAACAAGACTGAAACTTAGGCGTTCCTCGGCACTTCCTCCGGGAGGAGTAATCCTTCCTATTTGATAGATCGATTCAAATCTATTTTCACGAAAGAGCTTTTCAAAATTTCGTCGTGTATATCGCATACGATGAAATGTATAATTATCGAAATCAACTTCGTTTTTCATCTTTCGAGAATCAATTCCAATGATTCTTGCATCAGGCATACGCTTTGCTAGAATTCCACATAGAATATTTGCTAGCCCTCCTGAAGCACCAATGATTAAGATAGAGCGTTTATTATTCATCGCCGTTATCCTCATTCATTTTTTTAGAAAATGCCCAAGGTCTACGTGTCTTCCTACCTTCAGTAAGCATTGATTGAATGACTCTTTCTATTTCTCGAATATGTGGATTAATTAAGCTATCCTCACTATCTGCATCAATATCTTCTGGTAATTCTATTGGTTTACCTACATGAATATCAATAGGTGATGGGAGTGGGAAGTAATTTGCACTTATAGGCAGTGCTGGAAGCTTCAAGATTTTAGCAACTGCGCTTGCTTGGTAAACATAAGGAAATATCTCTTCGGCTCCAACAACTGCAACGGGGAGTATTTTTACACCACTCTTTAGTGCCATTCTAAAAAATCCCGGCGTGAACTCTTGAACTTTATAATAGTTAGTTGTGCTCTTCGAGACGCCTCTTACACCTTCTGGAAAGATAAGAAGAGATTCTCCTCGTTTCAGAAGATTAAGGCAATTATCACGATCACCTAAAACGGCACCACATTCAGAAGACCATTTGTTAATAAACGGAAGAGCTGTAAAAAAGCGTTCAACCATTGGCCTTAAAACTCTAGGTGGTTCATTTTCAAAAGCGAAGGCACAGCCAATCATGAGGCCATCAATGGCGATTTGACCTGAGTGATTGGATATAACCATGTACTGTTCATTTTTGATATTCTCTTTACCAAATAAACGCACCTTAAAGTAGTGGCGATAAATTGTATAAAGAATTTCAAAACTCTTCTTGGCTTTTGGAACACTTAGGCCCCAAGGGTCTTCTGTCTCCCCATAAATCTTTAAAAGACTTTGATAAGTACTTTCGAGAGTGCTCTTTTCTTCACTGGTTAGTAAGTCCTTATAACTTGAAAATTTACTTTCAAGAACCTGTTCAAAAGAGTTGAATTTTTTTGCTAAAAAATCTAATGAAATCATACTTATCTTTTTGTAAAATAGGGGACGATCTATTATTTATTCTATCTGAAAGAGTGAATTATGCAAAAAGAGGAATGGAAAACCAAGCTTAAGAAAATAGTTGATGAGTGCTCTCAAGAACTATCCAAGGCAACTGTTATTGGTAAGAAGATGCTTACTGCGTCTCATACAAATACTCTGTTAAATGAGAAGTATCAGGAGTTGGGACAACTAGCTGCAAAGCATCTTAGTTCGGGAATACTTGAGTGGGAAAACCCTAAAGTTGATGAACTCTTAAAAGAAATTAAAGATTATGAAAATCAACTTCATTTGATGGAAAAAGACGTATCAAATATTAAATCAAAATGTTCTAAAGAGTAGCTTAGTCTCTTTGGTTATTCTCTAGCTCATTTTGTAATAAAAGGTAATTGATAATGGCATTTTCTAATTGCGGAACCCCTTGTCCTTTTAGGGCCGAAATAAAGTGAATTTGAGTTACCCACTTATGTTCTTTAAAGATAGCAGGCTTTAGCTTGTTAAGTGCCGCTCTTTCTTTTTGAGTCTTAAGCTTATCAAGTTTATTAAATAGAAGAAATGCTTCATGACCAAATGGGCTTAGGTAATCTCTAAAGACTAAGTCAGCTTTTTGATTTGGGTGACGAGCATCTTGAAGATTAAGCATTAGGTTTTGTTCACCACAGTTCTTAAAAAATTCATCCATTAGATTTGCCCAATGAGCATGAATTTCTTTTGAAACCTTAGCATGTCCGTAACCAGGAAGGTCAAATAGATAGAAAGGTGGAAGATTATCGACAACTTTACCTTCTTTCTCTAATTGAAATGAGAAGATATTTACTTGGCGTGTACGTCCTGGTGTCTTTGAAGTAACAGCAGTACTTTTTCCAAATAAAGAGTTAATTGTTGAAGATTTACCCGCATTTGAGCGGCCAATGAAACTTACACCAATCGGTTTTTCTGCATTTAACCATTCAATTAGTTGGTTCACATCTGTCATTCCGTATTTGAATTGAGTTGTACCTTTGGCGATTTTATATTCCATTTTTCTTCACTTCCGTTTATCTACGATTTTGCTTAAATTCTAAGGAGTTATATATGCTAGAAGTACCAAAGTTAGATAAACTTGTAAAAGACACATTTTGTGTTCATGGAAATTCTATAGAAATTACACCTTTATTTGGCTCAAAACGTCGAATTTTATTGAATCGAACATCCTATCATATTGAATTAACAGGAAAGGAGTTTATTGTTGATTCTCTAGAAATCTCACTACCTATTATTTCGATAGAGGATGAAGCTGGCTTTAAGCTATCAATTGTGAAAACAAATGTAGGTGATACCTTTTGTTTGTCAGGAATTAATGGAGCAACCTTTAGAATTAACGGCTCATTTTCATCTCACGCTTATCTGAGAAAGGGCGATGAAATCATCCTTGGGCGAAATCGAATTCGCTGCTTAAGAGAGGAGCGCAAAGAGAAGCTCAGTTTTGATTATCAAATCCATCCAAAGCTTAATGTCTTAATTGAAGGAGAGACTGGAACTGGAAAGAGCTATTTAGCAAAAAAGATACATGAGCAAAGTGGCGTGCTTGGTAATTTTGTTCATCTTAACTTAAGTTCTTACTCTCATAATATTTTGGAGTCAGAATTATTTGGTCATAAGAAAGGATCTTTTACAGGTGCCTTAAGTGATAAGGATGGTGCTCTAAAAATGGCCAATGGTGGAACATTATTCTTAGATGAAATCGATTCTATTTCAAAAGAAGTTCAAGCAAAGCTTTTGCTCTTTCTCGATGATGGACTTTTTTATCCAGTTGGATCAAATCAAGCGCAATATATAAAAACTAGAGTTATCGTGGCCTCAGGTCGCTCCCTCTTAAAACTAGTAGAGGAAGGGAAAATGCGCTCTGATTTTTATTTTCGTATATCATCTGAAGAAGTGATAAAATTAGATTCTTTGCGTGAGAATGATCAACGTTTAAATGAGTTACTTTGTTCTTATGAAAATCGATATGGCATTACCATTCACCCTAAACTTAAGAAGTTTTATCATTGTTACTCATGGCCTGGAAATATTAGGCAATTAAATGCACATTTAAAAAAGAAGCACCTAAAGGGGAAGTCAAATCTTCTAACTTATTGTGAAATGGATGATAATCTTATGGATCACAATCAGATAATAGATCGTTCTATTGAAAATAATGAATTCTATTCATATCGAGATATGAAGCATCGTTACTTTTTAAAAGTTTTTAATCATTGTGACCAAAATGTTGCAACTACTGCAAGTTTACTTGGAGTTTCAAATCAAACAGTGAGAACGGTCTTATCCATTTAAAATTGAGTCGATATAGACCTTTTCAACGTGACCGTCGATTTTTAGATCTTCAATTAGTTTATTAACTTCATAACGAACTTTTTCTTTGATAATTTTCTTCCCTTCTGGCTCAAGAGGAAAGTTAGGCACAACAGCTTGAAGTGATTCATTGAGGCGGTCGCGTATTAAAATCTCATTTTCTGGTTTATAGAAATACTGGGCCGTGTATCGATTATTTGTTTCTAATAGCACATCGATAAGAAGAGACTTCATGCCATTTCTATTTTTTATGTAAATTGGAATATCAACATTTCTTAAAAAGATCGTTCTTTTATTGGCCAGACGATAACGAGATCGACCCCATTTAGCTTTTTCTAGATCTTCTTCACTAGCAATTTTTCTTTCTTGTTTTGGAGAAGTCTTATCTGAAATCTCCTGGATATTTTGATAAACAGAAATACCAGTTAGTGAAAAAACAGTTAGGGTACATGTTATTCCCACGGCCTTGGCCGGAGAGACTGCTGCAAGTTTTAGGGCAACATTCTTTGACCAAAAACTTTTCGCTGCGTTGTAGGCCATGAGAGGAATATCACCAGACATTTTAAAATTCTTAAAAGCAGCTCCAACACTTGCTAAACTTTGCTTTTTGGCCAGCATGAATGTGACTAATGCAGCTAGCTTAATTCTAAACCATTTCTTTGCCGGCCCAGTAAGGAACTCTGGCAAGGCAATGATCTTCTGGATGAGTCCAGCGATTGTCTTTAGAAAGTTGTGATAAGAATTCTTAATCTTATTTGGAGTAATTCCAGTAAAGAAGTTGGCAAGATTTGTTAGCAAACCATTTAAATATTTTTCAATTTTTAGCCATTTATTCATCATTACAGAATATCCCCAAATCTATCTCTATAGCACTTATCGGCAAGTCCCTAAAATACCTGAGTGGCAACAGTTAATTCTTGAGTAAATTAATATGCTAGGAAGTTTTTTCTGGATGTGGGGGAAGCTGAATGGATTCTTAAGAAATCTCAATAATTACGCCGTAGAGAAGAGGTGATGGGGAGAATATTTTAAGGAGAAGACATGCTTAGAGCATTAACATTATTTTCACTTTTGACCATTGTTTCATGCGGACCGATCTCAATGGATCGACAATTTCTTGATGTTATGGGAGAGGAAGATGAAGGATTCTCACTATTTAGCCCAGGTAAGGCGTTTGATACTGTTGGGGGAGACCCTAGCTATGTGCAGTACTCTAAAGATGAAATGATGAAAAGAACACCATCAAGTGAAGAAGATTACCCTTCATGGTCTCAAGAAAAACGATTGAAAATGGAGCTACAGGGTAAGCTCGATAGTATGCGTCCAGAGGATCGTGAAGCATTCCGTCGAAAAGAGAGGATGTTTGATAATGACTCTCAAAAACTATACTACCTAACATTAACAAGAGCAGAGCAGCAAGAATATGGAAGAACCCTCGTTCGATATGAGAAGCAGAGGAAATTTGAGGCCAGAAAGCCTGCATCAATTTTTCGCTATTCTCCAAGAGCTCAGGCTCACCGCGAAATTGCAATGGGGATGGACAAGAAGAATGTAATTGATCGCTGGGGAAACCCACATCGTGTTGACACAGCAGGTAACCCACAGCTTGAAAATGAGCGTTGGACCTTCTTTGAAAACGGTGAGCGTAAATTTGTCTACTTTAGCCAAGGAAAGGTTGAAGGCTGGTCTCTCGAGTAGGGAAAGCAATCTTCAGGGGAGTATAATAAATATTTAATATTATTACTTCTAGCGGTTGATATCGCTGTATATTTGAGTTAAAAAAGTCATTCATTGGGAGAGGAAATGGCCAAAAATATATATTCAATGACTGGCTTTGGTAAGGCCGAAGCGGGAAGTGAAAGCCTTCAAGTTACAGTTGAAATCAAGACAGTAAATCATCGCTTTAAAGATATTCGATTTAAGATGTCATCACTTTTTAATAGTGTTGAACTTGAAATGAGAAATCTCATTGCGCAAAATTTTAAACGTGGAAGCTTTGATATAAACGTAAGCTATAAAAGGCTTGAAGCGAAATCTCGTTTTGATGATATTGATACTGAAAAAGTGAACGCATTTATAACTTCGATGAAACATCTAGCAGACAAGAATGATGTTCAACTCGATATAAAACCAACTGATTTTTTACGTAATGAATTTATGAAAGAAGTCGATGAGTCTTCTATTGATGAGATGAATGTTTTTGCCATCGATGCCCTTAAGGGAGCGATTGAGAACTTAAAAGAATCACGTAAGATTGAAGGTCAAAAAATGGTCGATGTTATTAAAAAACATCAGCAATCTTATGAAGAGTTTTTTAAAGTAGTTAATGATAAGTCAGATGATTTTCAAGCGGCCGTAAAGGAAAGACTTGAGAAGAGATTTGAAGAATATAAAACGGCGATGCCTGTTGATGAACCTCGCTTTATGCAAGAAGTAATCTTCTACTTAGAGAAAATGGATATTCACGAAGAAATTAATCGTATTAATGCCCACCTATCTAAGTTAAATGACCTGCTAACAAAAGGCGGGGAAGTTGGACGCCAAATTGATTTTCTTATTCAAGAGCTTAACCGCGAAACTAATACAACGGGATCGAAGTCAACACTACAGGAGATCTCTGAAGCCGTTGTTCAAATGAAGGTTCAGCTAGAAAAGATTCGAGAGCAAGGTTTAAACCTCGAGTAGTATTATGAGTGAAGGTAAAATTATAGTTATTGTTGCACCATCTGGATCAGGAAAATCAACTCTGATTAAGAGGATTAAAAATGAATTCCATGATCTCCTGGAGTCGGTTTCTTTTACGACAAGAAAGGCCCGTGAAGGTGAGGAGCATGGTAAGCACTATAACTTTATATCAGAAGAAGAGTTTCTTGCTATGAAGAAGCAAGATGCATTTTTAGAATGGGCAAAAGTTCATGGTAATTACTATGGAACTTCTAAAGACTTTGTCGAGAACGAAATTGCTCAAGGGCATAATCTTCTTTTTGATCTAGATGTTCAAGGAACTGACTCATTCAAGGAATATTTTGGTGATCGTGCACGTGTGATATTTATTGCTCCACCAAGTGTTGAAGCATTGGAGCAGAGACTTCGTGGCCGTGGCACGGAGACAGATGAAAGTTTAAATATTCGTCTTGATAATGCAAAACGCGAATTACTTAGAAAGAATGATTACGATTATCTTGTGGTTAATGATGACCTTGAGACTGCATATATTGAATTAAAAGATATTTTTGAAGGAATCTTAAGAAAGTAATGTACCAGCAACTCGATTTCGCCCATGAGCGCGAATTAAATATTGATGAACTTTGTCGACGTGTCGAAACTTATTATCCAGACGCGAATTTCACTCTTTTAAGAAAAGCTTATCTCTTTGCAGAAAAGTCCCATGAGGGACAGATGCGAAGTTCTGGAGAGAAGTATATCATTCACCCGCTGAATGTTGCTGCTACTCTTGTTAAGCTTCATATGGATCTTGATACGATTATCGCAGGCCTTCTTCATGATGTTGTTGAAGACTGTAGTGTTACTCCTGAAGAGATTGAAAAAGAATTTACGACTGAGATCGCGCAAATTGTTGTAGGTCTAACTAAGATCTCTAAAATGAAATTTAAGTCAAAGGAACAATCGCAAGCGGAAAACTTCCGTAAGATGGTTGTTGCCATGGCACAAGACCTGCGAGTTATTATTGTTAAGCTTGCAGATCGTATGCACAATATGAAAACGCTTCAGTATGTTCGTGAAGAAAAACAAAAGCGAATTGCTGAAGAAACTCTTGATATCTACGTACCACTAGCTTCTAGGCTCGGTATCAACTCGGTAAAGATTGAACTAGAAGACATCTGTCTTCGCTACCTTCACCCTGATGTTTATTATCGTTTGGCCGAAAAAGTTGCGATGAAGAAGAGTGATCGCGAAACTTATATTGGTGACACAATTGGTGTCGTAACAGAGAAGCTTTTTGAATACTCAGTAAAAGCCGATATTACAGGACGCTCAAAACACTTCTATTCAATTTATAAAAAGATGGTTTCACGCGGTGTGGATTTTGAACAAATTCACGATATCTTAGCATTTAGAATCATCGTTAATAATATTACTGAATGTTATAAGGCCCTTGGAGTTATTCACTCGGCATTTACACCGATCCCAGGACGCTTCAAAGATTATATTGCAATCCCAAAGGTTAACAACTACCAGTCTCTTCACACGACGGTCGTTGGACCTAAGGCAGAGAGAATTGAAATTCAAATTCGTACTCAAGAGATGCATGAAGTTGCGGAACGAGGGATTGCTGCTCACTGGAAGTATAAAGAAGGGATGTCATCAGGTAAGACTAAACTTGATTGGGTACAAGAACTTCTTGAATATAATAAGGACACAGATAATAGTTCTGAATTCATGTCTCATGTTAAGAATGATCTTGATGTAGGCGGTGTCTTTGTTTTCACACCAAATGGTGATGTATTTGAACTTCAAGATAATTCGACTCCACTAGATTTTGCATACCGTGTCCACACTGATATTGGACACCGTTGTGTGGGAGCGAAAGTTAATGGAAGAATGGTACCATTAAAGTACGTTCTTCGTTCAGGTGATACAATTGAGATTCTTACATCAAAGACTCAAACTCCTAATAAAGATTGGTTAAATATTGTTAAGTCTTCTAAGGCAAAGGCAAAGATTAAGTCTTGGCTGCTTAAGGCCGAAAGAGAGCGCAATATTGAAGTTGGTAAGGAAACTCTTGATAAGGCATTCAAGGTTCTTGGTACGACTCTAAAAGCAGTTTTAAAACGTAATGATCTTGATTATGCGAAAGAAAATCTGACTAACGTTAAAACTTATAGTGAAATCTACAATAATGTCGGCGCTGGGAAATTACATGTTGATAAAGTTATCGAATGTATTCCAGGTCTAAAAGATGAAAAAGTTGATGATGCAAAGAAGAAAGAAATCTCTTCACTTACTTCAACTATTTCTCGTACTGCTAAAAAGCGTGCTCACAAAGATAATGCCGTTATCGTTGATGGAATGGACGACCTCATGGTTCGTATGGCCCGTTGTTGTAACCCTATTCCAGGGGACCCAATTATTGGTTATATCACTCGAGGACGTGGAATTACGATTCACCGTTCAGACTGTACACGTTACGATGTAGGTGATGTCGGGAGACAAATTGCCGTTGAATGGAATGAGAACTTCACGTTTAAGCACCCTGTAAATATTCATGTTCTAACACATGATAGGCCAGGTATTCTTTCAATGATTTCTAAGGAAATTGGAAACCTTGGCGTAAATATTCGCTCGGCCATGGCCAAGTCAACTCAAGATCGAAAAGGTAGCCTTATTTTTGAAGTAGAGGTTAAGGATTATTCTGAACTACTTAAAACAATTTCGGGACTTGAAGCACTAGACTCCGTGATCTCTGTTACAAGAGGTTAAGCATAAAAAAAGGCAGGTCTTACGACCTGCTTTTTTATTTCTTATTTAAAGTATCCAATTAGAGTCTCGACTCCTTGGCCAGATCCACCTTCTTGAACAAGTGAAGGTCTAAATCCACTCGTCCATCCAAAGATATCAAAGTGTGCCCACTTAGTGTCACCAATAAATTTTTCTAGGAAGAGAGCTGCTCCAATAGATCCACCTTGAACAGTCGACATATTGTTCATGTCTGCAAAGTGCGACTTAAAACCTTTATAGTAAGGTCTATAAAGAGGCATACGCCAAGAAAGGTCTCCATTGTTTTGAGAAGCCTTTAGTAGTTTATCAGCTAGTTCATCATCGTTTGCAAACATACTCGTTACATGATCACCCATTGATACTTTTGCGGCCCCAGTTAAAGTTGCAAAATCAATTAATACTTCTGGCTTTTCTTTTTGAGTAATCGCAATATCCATTGCATCGGCAAGAGCAAGCCTTCCTTCCGCATCAGTATTACCAATTTCGACCTTTAGGCCATTTCGAGAAGTATAGATATCTCCTGGACGAGTAGCATTTTCATTAATCGAGTTCTCTGCAAGTGCGAGATAAAGGTCTACTTTTTTCTTCACACCTGAGTTCTCTAGCCACGTAGCAAATCCCATAACCGTTGCAGAACCACCCATGTCTTTTTTCATTTTACCCATACCTGCGCCACCTTTTAGATTTAGGCCACCGCAGTCAAATGTGATTCCTTTTCCAACGATTGCTGTAGGCTTGCCTTTTGCTCCCGCTGGACGGTATTGCATATGAACAATTCTTGGTGGAGTCGCAGAAGCTTGTCCAACGCTTAAGATTAGTCCGCATTTTTCTTTCTCTAATTTCTTCTCATCATAAATCGTAACTTTCATCGTTTTTGATTTTGCAAAGTGCTTCTTAACCGCGTCTGCGTAAGTTACTGGGTTTAACATATTTGCAGGAAGATTAACTAAGTGCCTTGCTGTATTAATCGATTGCGCCATTGAAAGGGCCGTATCTACTGTAGACTTCGCTACTTTCTTTGCGTCATCAAAGAATGAAATAGCACCAAGGTTTAGTTCTTCTTTAAAACGGTAAAGCGCAAGTTCAAGTCCAACGATTGCACCAGTAATCATATCTTTATCAAGTCCGTAGAAATTGATTTCAACTTTCTTAGAGCGCTCTTTAGTAATCTGACCAACAAGAGAGCCTAGTGCTTCTCTTGCAATAGAGTAGTTACTATCTGTAATAAGGTTATAGTGTTGCTCACCCTCTTTAGCTTCTTCGATAACTTTGAAGATAATAGGTCCTTCACTACCAAGGATACTAACTTCTTTTTCTTCGCCAATTCTTCCGATAATCCACTCCGGGATATGCTCAGAATGCGTAATATTACTTTCTTCTAGTGCACTTGCAGTTAGTAAGTAAACTCTCGTTACAGTTGAACGAAGTGATTTTGGGCCACTTTTCTTAGTTGCCATGATTGATGGAACGATATTCATTATTCCTCCTATTTAAATTTTAATCCTCACTGGCCAGGGCCAAGTAAGTAAGTGTTCTGAAGTATTTAAATACTTCTTTGTAGATAATTTTGAGACTTCTAAGTGAATCAAGTGGTGACTTGACTCCCCAGAAATAGAACTTGTATTGATCACTATCGCGACGACGATATTCGATAATCGATTTGATTCTTAGAATATGGTAATCATGTGAAACAATCAGAACAGTATCAATATTACTCTTCTTACGAAGAGCTTGTAGAGTTTCTAAAACATTCTCATAAGTATTCTTTGCATTGTAATCGATATCAAGAAAATCGTGATTAATCTCATCTGTAATTTGATGACTTTGAATTAAAGTACTAACACTATTTTTTGTGTGCACTCCTGAAATTAGAATATTTTCTTGATTGTATTCTTTTGCTAAGCGAATCGCTTCTTGAATACGACCTCTATCCCCAGTAAAGACAACGATGATATCTGGTCTTTTCTTATAGAAAGTTTCTTTTGTTTTAAGGTTTTCGTTTTGAGAGTAGAGGATGAGGATGTAAGAGAGAAGTGAGTAACCTAAGATAAAAATAATAAACTTGGAGAAAAGCTCGAGGGCCTTTCTCCAAGATCTAGTTTGTTTTGTCTCAAATACATACTTCTTATCAAACATAAAAAAGTGTTAATTATCCTTTAGCTGCAATAACTTCAATTTCAACAACAGCTCCCTTTGGAAGTGCTGGAACTTGAACGCAGCTTCTTGCTGGATATGGAGCTGTAAAATAAGCTTCATATGCAGCATTGACCTCACCAAAGTTAGCAAGGTCAGTAACGAAAATTGAAGTTTTAATAATGTGCTCACGAGTTAAGTTTTGTGACTCAAGTAGCCCATCAATATTCTTCATGATCTGATTTAGTTGAGGAACAAATCCTTCTTTTAGTTCACTAGTCGCTGGATCAATTCCGATTTGACCAGAAAAGAAGTATGTCCCGTTATATTCAACACCTTGTGAGTAAGTTCCTACTGCACTTGGCGCTTTATCAGTTGAAATAATATTCTTTTGAAACGTCATCTTTAACTCCTCTTAAATATCGTTTCTGTTAACTTTTTCTTCTAGAGCTCTTAATGCCGTTAGACGACAAGAATCTACGATCTCTTTTATAGAAGCAGTTCTTTGAATGATATTAACTGTCTTATTCATTGGTACAAGGATTGGTCCAATAGCAGATGCTTCTGTTAATTGAGCAAGAAGCTTGTACGAAATGTTTGCAGAGTTTAGTTCAGGGAAGATTAAAATATCTGCAGACTTATCAAGTTCACTGAAGTTGAAAAGATTTTTCATAATACCGTGGTTAACTGCAACGTCTGCTTGCATTTCACCTTCGATCTTTAGTTCTGGATATTTTTCTTTTGCCATTTTTGTAGCAAGTTTCATCTTCTTAGCATCCGGAAGCTTTGAGTCTCCAAAGTTAGAGTAGCTTAAGAAAGCAATTCTTGGATCTCTCTTCATTAGTGACTTGTAAAGTTCAGCAGTTGAGTTTGCAATCTCTACTAAATCTTCTGCAGTTGGGTCCGGTTGAACTGTTGTATCTGCTAGGAAAAGAACACGGTCTTTAAATACTAGGATGAAAACACCTGCCGCTTTTGTTCCTGGCTTCGATCCAATAACTTTTAGAATTGGAGAAAGACAGTCGCTATAGTTTAGAGATGGGCCAGCGATAAATGTATCGGCAAGACCTTTTTTAACCATCATTGAACCGTAGAAGTTTTCTTGAATCATTAAGTCTTCAGCAGCATTAAGTGAAACACCTTCTCTTTGCTTAGCTTCACAGTATTCTTTGTAGAATTCTTTAAAGTTATCAGCTTTTCTTGGACGGATGATTTCAACTTTTCCATCTAAGAACTCTTCAAGACCAAGAGACTTAATTTTTGCCTTGATATCATCTGGGTGACCAAGAAGAATTGGCTCAATAGCATTTCCATCAAGAAGTGTTTTAACTACGTTAAGGATACGAGTATTAATACCTTCAGCAAATACCATTCTAACTTTTTCACCAGTGCGCTTAATATGAGCTGCTAGACGATCACGAACAGTTTTCATGAAAGCACCACTTGCCGAAAGACGGCTAGCTAGGTGTTCAGAGTACTCGTGAAGATCAGCAATCTCTCTTCTTGCAACACCTGTATCCATTGCAGCTTTAGCAACAGCTGGAGCAACTCTCGTAAGTACACGAGTATCAAAAGGCTTAGGGATAATATAATTTTTTCCGTATTTGAAATCTTCACCTTGGTAAGCAAGTTTAACTTCATCAGGAACATCTTCTTTTGCAAGTTCTGCAAGAGCGTAAACTGCAGCAAGCTTCATTTCTTCATTAATCTTACGAGCACGTACATCTAGTGCTCCTCTAAAGATTGAAGGGAAACCAAGAACGTTATTAACTTGGTTAGGGAAGTCAGAGCGTCCTGTAGCCATAATTGCATCATCACGAACTTCTTCAACTTCACTTGGAAGAATTTCTGGATCAGGGTTTGCCATTGCAAAGATGATTGGACTTTTTGCCATTGTTTTAACCATTTCTTTCGTTAAAACACCTTTTGCTGAACAACCAATGAAGACATCGGCATCAACCATTGCATCCCCTAGAGTTCTTGCATCAGTTTCATTTGCAAATTCTTCTTTGTATTCGTTCATTCCACTTTCACGGCCTTTATAAATTACACCGCGAGAGTCTGTCATAAGTAGGTTTTCTGGCTTAACACCAAGGTGAAAGAAAAGCTTAGCACATGCCATTGATGCAGCACCAGCTCCAGAGAATACTACTTTTACTTTATCAATTTTTTTCTTAGATAATTCTAGCGCGTTGATAAAACCAGCTGCTGCGATAATTGCAGTACCATGTTGATCATCGTGAAATACTGGAATATCCATTTTTTCGATTAGTTGTTTTTCAATTTCAAAACACTCTGGTGCCTTGATATCTTCAAGGTTAACACCACCAAAAGTAGGCTCAAGTGCCTTAACAACATTTACCATTCCTTCAACAGTTGATTCTTCAACTTCAATATCGAAAACATCGATATCAGCGAAACGCTTGAAAAGAATACCTTTCCCTTCCATTACTGGCTTACCAGCAGCGGCACCGATATTTCCTAGACCAAGAACTGCTGTTCCGTTTGATACAACAGCAACTAGGTTTCCTTTTGCTGTGTACTTGTAAACATCATCAGGGTTCTTAGCAATTTCAAGACATGGATGAGCAACACCTGGAGAGTATGCTTTTGTTAAATCAGATGCTGTTAAACATGGTTTTGTTGCAACAACTTCGATTTTTCCAGGGCGACCCATTGAGTGGTAATTAAGTGCTTTTTCAATTTTTTGAGCGTCAGCGTTTGACTTATCCGTGACTTTTTTATTGTCAGTCATATGTAATCCTTTGAACTTAAAATCCTACGATATTAAGCACAAAGGATACACTTTTTGGCCCTTATCCGACTAGCTTTTTATCCCTAATTAGGTGATAAATGAGCAGAGTTAGACTAGTTGCAATAATACCAATATAAAGCTCATCAATATTAGAATAAAAGCCTGGCTTTGGTATATGACGCCACGTGCCCGTTGTTACGACACCTATCAAGCAAGCCGTTACAAACTGGTTATCACTAATTTGCTTAGGAAATAGGTAGCCATATATGACCGGCAGCAGTAGACATGATGCGGAAAAGGATCCCAAGGTCTTCCAAACAGATTTTATGTTACCTTGAAAGTATTCAGACATAATCACTGTTAAAACGGCAACAAAAATAACACCAAAGTGGTGAACCCAAACACGCCCCTTGTACTTCTTTGGAGCGAGGTCATAAGCTAGGTTTGTTCCAGCAATGAATAGATATGAATCAAGTGTTGATAATATTGTTGCAAGAATTCCTGCTAGCATAAATCCTTTTAATCCATCTGGAAGAATTTGAATTGCATAAGTTAGGTAAGCATGTGAGCTCTGTGCATCCGGAATGGCGGCTTTTGCATACATCGCTCCAAACGTTGTACAAATATCAAAACAGAACCAAATGACAGTAGAGATCAAGATTCCTTTTTTTGAAACTTCACCACTCGTGGCCGAAAAACATCGCTGATAAAAGTTTGGATCAACTAAAGTTGATAGAGCAATAAAACCCCAGACAAAAGTTGTCGCAAGTGAGTTCTTTCCAGTTAGTGACCAATAAGATTCAGGAAGATTTGCTTTTAGGTAAGGGAGTCCCCCAAATTCAAAAAATGAAAAACCAAGTACAAAAGCTACTGCAAGGCACATGACAAAGAACTGAATTAAGTCAGAGAAGACAACTGATCTCAATCCTCCCCACATCGAGTAGAGAACAACAAAACCAACCCCTAGGGAAGTGTTTAGTAATAGAGTTCCACCAAAGATTAGTTGAAGAAAAATCCCTAAACTTATTCCATAAGCAATTGGGAGTACATTAAAGAAATTAAAGATTGCTGTGAGCTTTGCAGAGCGTGGCCCAAACATCTTTCCAACTAAATCTGGTAAAGTAACAGCACGGTAAGGCTCAATTTTCTTGATTAGAAAAAATGCAAAAATAATATAGGCTACATACCAGAAAACACCCTGAGTGATGAAATTGTAGATACCTTGATTAAAGGCGATTTCAGTAACACCAAAAATTCCACCATACCAAGTTGCAACAAGTGTTGCGACAAAAAGTGGCAAAGTAAGTCTTCTTCCCATAATTAGTAAATCAAGGAAGGTCTCTTTTTCGGTGGATTTTTTCATGCGATATTGGCCGTAAATCACACTCGCTAATGTTAAACCTAAAATGGCAAAAAATATAAATAAGTCTAAAGATGATAGACTTTGAAATAAATCAATACTGCTCTTCATATAGTCTCCGATTATGAAGTATGATATAGTATAGAAATTATAAATCAACCTTCAGGAACTCTTGTTATGACAATAACTCAACTGGAATATGTATTAGCAGTCGATAAACACCGTCACTTCAGAAAAGCATCTGAAGAGTGTCATGTTTCTCAACCAACATTGAGTATGCAAATTCAAAAGTTAGAAGATAGCTTAGGATTTGTTATTTTTGATCGCTCTAAGAATCCTATTGTTCCAACGATTGAAGGTGAAACTTTTATTGCACAAGCAAGAGTTGTTAATAAAGAATTTAAAAAATTAAAAGATATTGCAAGTGATCCAATCGTAGGTATAGAAGGTGAATTCAAGCTTGGAGTTATTCCAACTCTCGCACCGTACCTCGTACCACTTTTTTTAAGTCGCTTTGTTAAAGAATTTCCAAAAGTCGACCTTATCATTGAAGAGAGAACAACTGAAGAGATCATCGAAAAACTTGATCGCGATGAATTGGATGCAGGACTTCTTGTCACTCCACTTCACAATAATCAGCTAATTGAAAGAGTGTTATTCTATGAACCACTCTATGGATTTATAGCAAAAGATCACGAGTTATTTCACAAGAGCCAGCTCGAATTCTCAGATCTCGACAAAGATGGCCTATGGCTTTTACAAGAAGGGCACTGTCTTCGTGGCCAGGTCCTAAATCTTTGTCAGAAAGTAAAAGGCTTTCAACACTTTGAAAGTGGTTCTCTTGAAACAATTAAGAACCTTGTGGCCAAAGATAGCGGTTATACAATCATTCCACACCTGGATATGTTAGATCTAACAGGGACTCGTAAGAAAATGATCCGCTCATTCACTCCACCTGTTCCAACTCGCGAAGTTTCAATAGTTTATGGCCGTATTTTCTACAAAGAGAAGGTTATTGATGCACTTGAAGGACTAATCCTAAAAGTTATTCCTAAAGAGCTAAAAAGCTATAAGAATGCAGATGTTTCAATAATTCCTATTGATTAGGTGACATTTTAGCACCGCTATTTCTTGTCATTTTTAATTCATTTCTTACATTTGCTTAACTTTAAGCATTATTGACCTATAAAAAAGACACCTAGGTTCTTAAATCATGTTTATTTTCTTATAAATTACTCAATCAACAAGTTCACAAAAGGACTTGAAGAATTCCATAAGGAAGATTGGAGGAGAGGGTAATGTCAGTAAGAAGTTCCATGTTTTTATTAGTAGTTGTTTCCACATTCTTAACAGTTTCATGTGGCCAAGGTGTTCCTGCTTCATCAAACGCAGATGTTTCGACAGGCTCAATCATCGTTGGTGATGTTAACTGGCAAGAAGTAATTGCTTTTGATGAATCATCAGAAGTTAGAAAGAATTCAAAAGCGGTAGCTGACATTCAATTTTCAAATACTGGCCGTTGTACTGGTTTCTTAATCTCAGACAATATTTTAATGACAAACCATCACTGCATCACTAGTGCTGCTGATGTTGTAGGAATGAAAGTTTTTATGAAACACGAAAAAGGTGTTTCAAAGTCTAACCAAGGTGAAATCAAATGTAGTGAATTTATCGGTAATGATGAGGAACTAGATTTTGCACTTGTTAAGTGTGAGGGAACTCCTGGACAGACATATGGTAAGGTTGAATTAGATACAACTGAGCCAGTAGAAGGTGATAGTGTTTATGTTATCCACCAAAATTGTGATTACTACACAGACTATGATTGTGACTGGACGAAGAAGGTTTCTGAAGGGAAAGTTGTTGGCCTAAGAGGAGATGTTCTATATGATGCGGATACATTGGGAGGATCTTCAGGTTCACCAGTATTTAGCGCAGACTCTGACAAGGTATATGCAATCCACCACGCTGGTTACGGCGGATGGGGAGGACGCGGAGTTTACAATGGTGCAGTATCAATGAGTCGAATTGTTCCTTTCATCTTAGAAAACTTCCCAAGTGTTTTAGCACAAGATCAAGATGATAGTGATTCTTCTGATACACCAAGCTCTGATAATAATACTGCTGAAACGGCAACTGAGTTAGGATCAAGTTTCTCTCAAAATGTTGAAATCGATAGCGAAGAAGATGTTGATTTTTACAAAGCAGAAATGAAGGCCGGTGAAGTATTAGACTTTAAAATCTTTTTCTCTCATAGTGAAGGTGATCTAGACTTTGAAGTTTTAAAGAAAATGGGATCAAGTTATAAAGTTGTATCTCGTAAAGAATCTTCAAGTGACAATGAAGCAGTAAGGCTAAAAGTTAACTCTTCAAATACTTACTATATCAAAGTTTACGGTTATAAAGGGGCCAAGGCTCAATACAAAGTAGAATTTAAAAAATAAATAATAAGGCCTCCAATCGGAGGCCTTTCTTATAGCTTCATTTTCAAAAAATTTAAAATACGATGTTCATACCAATAATATTTTTCAGAGGGAGATTTTATAAACCCTACGTGACCACCATTTTTTGGTACTTCGAGGTATAAATTACTTTTCCTTTGGGCCAATTCATATGGATAACTTTCTTCCGATAAGAATGGGTCATCATAGGCGTTAAGAATATAAAATGGGACACGAATTTTTTCCAAGTGACTAATTGGTGAAGCTTCTTCTCTATAGTGATTACCGTCACGATAGCCATAGATAGGCGCCGTAACATACTCATCAAAATCATCAATATGTTTAATACTTTTCACCTTATCTAGATCAACAGGAAGTTCCATAACCTTGGCTTTCTCGATCACTTTCTTTCTCATGGAATAAACAAAAACATGACGATAGATATGACGTGAAATTTCAGTTTTTAATTTCACTGAGCATCCATTTAAGTCCATTGGTGAAGAAAGAATAAAGCCGCGATAAATCTTATGATTAACAACCTCGGGGTGTCTTCCTAGATAATTTGCAGTAATTGCACCACCTAGACTAATTCCCATTAAAGAGACATGCTCATATTCGTCAGAAACATTATCGACGAGAAATTTTAAGTCGTGATAGTCTTGAGCATTGTAAAACTTTTTAGTTCGATTTAGTGCTCCACCGCACGAGCGCATATCCCAGGAAATGACATCATAACCATGAGAATTGAATTTTTTCATCATGTCCACAATATAGCGGTCTCGACCATTTCCTTCTAAACCGTGGGAGATGATGATGAGATGTTTGTTTTCAAGTGGAGAATTTGTTGTTGATCTATAGTAGCGTAGAAAGTCTCCATCTGGAGTTGTCAGTGTTCGCTTCTCAAATTTATGTCTAGGGGTTCTTCTTATAAAGAATGGGATGATCGTTTGTAAGTGACCATTTTGTAGAGACTGATGACAAGTGTATCTTGATTCGATGACAGGCATTACGCTTCCTCCATCTCAATATTATAACGCAAAATGTGGAAATAAAAAAAGGAGGTCAATGACCTCCTTTCTTATGAATTTATCTAAAAATTAGTTTAGAAAATTAATTAAAGTAGTTCTTTAGGAACACCTTTCGGAATAGCGCTTAGAAGCTTCTTCGTATACTCATCTTGTGGGTTACGATAAACCTCGTGTGCTGGTCCGTACTCAACAATCTTACCTTTGTTCATAACACCGATTTCATCCGAGATGTACTTAACTACAGATAAGTCGTGTGAAATGAAGATATAAGTTAGACCTAGTTCATCTTGAAGATCTTGAAGTAGGTTAAGTACTTGCGCTTGAACCGATACATCTAGTGCAGATACTGACTCGTCACAGATGATAAACTCTGGCTTAAGAGATAGGGCACGTGCAATACAGATACGTTGACGTTGACCACCAGAGAACTCATGTGGGTAACGATTAAGGTGATCACCTCTAAGTCCTACTTTTTCAAGAAGATCAGCTGCTACAGCATATCTTTCTTTCTTTGATCCACCAATTCCGTGAATTACCATTGGTTCTGTTACGATATCACCAATAGTCATACGTGGGTTTAGAGAAGAGTATGGATCTTGGAAAATGATTTGCATTCTCTCACGCATCTCTCTCATTTCTTTTTTATTTAAATTAGTAACGTTAATTCCGTCATAAATAACTTCACCAGCAGTTGGCTCAAGTAGTCTTAGGATTGTACGACCAAGAGTTGTCTTACCACATCCAGATTCACCAACTAGACCAAGAGTACGACCTTTTCTAACTTGAATCGTTACATCGTCAACGGCCTTAAACCAGTCAACAGTACGACCAAAAATACCACCTTTAATAGGGAAGTGCTTGTTGAAGTTTTTAACTTCTAGAAGAACTGGATTATCTGTTTCGTTAATTGCTCTTGGTTTTTTCATTTCAAGGCTTGAAACATCAATATCTTCTTTTGCATTTAAGAAGTCATCTACAGTTAAAAGTCTAACTGGGTTTTCATCTAGACTTGGACGACAAGCTAGAAGTCCCTTTGTATATGGGTGTTGTGGATTTTCAAAAAGTGCTTTTGTTGTATTTTGCTCAACTAGGTCACCTCTAAACATAACCGCAACTTCATCAGCGATATCAGCAATTACTGCTAAATCGTGAGTGATGAATAGCATACTCATGTTGTGTCTTCTTTGAAGATCAAACATTAGTTCAAGAACTTGCTTTTGGATTGTAACGTCAAGAGCAGTTGTCGGCTCGTCACAAATTAGAAGTTCAGGCTCACATGCCATTGCCATCGCAATCATTACACGCTGCTTTTGACCACCTGACATTTGGTGTGGATATTTATCTACTGATTCTTTAGGAGAAGGAATACCTACTTCTTCATATAATTCGATTGTTCTCTTACGAGCTTCCTCTTTAGTCATTCCTTGGTGAAGCATAAGAACTTCATCAATTTGATTACCTGTTGTGAATACAGGGTTTAGAGAAGTCATTGGCTCTTGAAAGATCATTGCAATCTTATTACCACGAAGTTGTCTCATTCTTTCATTAGAAGCCTTAGTTAAGTCTTCACCATTAAAAAGAATTTCACCTTCACTGATTCTTCCAGGAGGGTTAGGAATAAGTCCCATAATTGCTAAAGATGTTACTGACTTACCTGAACCAGATTCACCAACAAGCCCAACAGTTTTTCCTCTTGGAATACTTAGGTTTAAGCTTTTTACGGCCTTAACTCTTTCATCTTCTGTTTGAAATTCAACTGTAAGGTTTTTAATTTCCAGCATATTCTCTGCCATAGCATCTCACTTTTTAAACAATATTGATCAATTCTTGATTATAATAAAATCTTTTTGAAATCTTAATAGTAACTTAAATTTGTACCACTAACGACACATTATTTCACGACTTAATTCATCAAAAAATCTCGACAATTTACATGATTTCAGTAGCTTAGTATTCTACATACTTACGAATTTGCTCTGTAAGGCCTTGTTGCGTTGTGACAATCTGCTCGCTATAAGCTTTTAAATCATCATTATTTAGACTTTCTACTTGAAAAGGCTGACCGTAAGCAACGTAGATACGCCCAAAAGGTTTAGGAATTTTTGTTTTATCCCAGCTCTTACTGATGCAAAAGCGGCGAGTGGAAATAGATTGAATGCAAAGTACAGGTGTTTCACATTCATGACTTACAACGAGGATGCCTTTTTTTGGGACATAGCTTGGCCCGCGCGGTCCATCGACTGTAATAGCAGAATTAAGTCTGCTCTCATTTATTTGTTCGATCATAGATTGTAGTGCTTTTGCTCCTCCACGTGATGAACTTCCACGAGTTGGACTAAATCCTAATTTTGCAATTGTGTCTGCAGCTAGGCTTCCATCTTTTGATTGAGATGCCATTGTAATAAGTCCCGTATCAAGTTCTGTTAAAACTGAAGTCGGGTAATGCTCATGCCATACGGCCAGGGCGTAATTTCCATGATTTCCCATTTGTTTTGCCAGATCTAAGTTCTCAGGATTTAAAACAACAATTTTTGATGTGAACTTAACAAATCTTAGGTACCAAGAAACTAATGTAGGAACTAATTTTAATAATATAGACATTTAATCATTATCTCAAAATTAAGATTCTTCGTAAATTAAGCAATTTAAAAAAAATCGGTGTTTATAAATTAGTCAATAATCTCTCAAAAAGTACATATAATGGGCAATGATGAAGATCAGCTGACTAAATTTTTACCTACGAATTACCATCTTTTAACTTAATTAAGATGAGCGTCATCCATGAATCGACTATGATCAAATTAGAAAGAGTTCTCGACCAATTAGCTCGGGAGCTACTTGTTCTACGCTGACCATGAAGGAGGTGTTATGGCAGGTTTACGAGAAATCAAGAAACAGAGAACGAGAGAAATGATTCTAAAAAACTCAATGGAATTATTTACTCAAAAAGGGGTCGATGAAGTAGGAATGCGAGAATTGGCCCAAGTGTGTGGATTGGGGATTGGAACTTACTATAATTACTTTAAGTCGAAAGAGGATGTCATCTTCAGTCTATTTAGAGAAAATTTAAATTCTGCAATTACGAACAAGCCTTTCCGCGTTGAAGAGAATGAATCAAACGCTGATAATCTTGCAAATAATTACAAGGCGATTTTTCAAGAATTAATGATTCACAAAAATATCGCTGATGAATTTTTATCTCTTGCGTACAATACAAAGAATATGGCCGATAATGACTCAGTCGCCGCTAGGTTGACCCCACAGATTGTTGATCTTTATTGGGGATGGGTACAACCGTTGTTTAGAAGTGCTGGAATTATTATTCGCACAGAAGAGGAAGAAGGCTTTAGAAGAATGCTGTGGCATCACTTCTTATCTAGCTTTCATGCCTATACATCTTCATTTGGAGCTGAAGAGAGTATTGATTACATTCGCTTCACTTCTCGCCATCTATTAGGTGGCCTAAATTCAAATTAATAGTAAGGGAGTTACGGCTCCCTTTTTACTTTAATTAAGTCTCCTCGTTCTAGAAGCTCTCCGAAAAGTAGGATATGCCCTTTAAAAAAATATTCTCAATCATATTCTTTATCATTCTCTTACTGTCATGCCTTGATGAGGGAGTGGATTCTCCGCTAAGAGCTCCGGCAAGTATCTATCAGTATAAGGTTATCTCCTATACTTCTAGTGCAATTGAGTGTCGTGGCCATACCGATGAGAAGGATATTGAAGGAACTCTCTTAGAGACAGTTCCTCTCGGTCCACAAGGTCAGGCACCTACAAATATTTGTGGAGAAGAGTTAGGCTCTTTAAATAGTGATAAGATACGCCTTTACTAGACTTCAATGAACCAATTCTAAATTGGCACCCCTATTGCAACATAATATTTCAAATAAAAGAAATTGAACGGAGTTTCAGCCTTCTACTGACTTTATTGCTGAACAAACTTTGTACAACTGTTTAAGGAATATTATGCGAGACCTAATCTTTAAGAGTTTACTGACTACTTTATTAACAGGGGTAACTTTTGCTTATAGTGGGCAAATCCTAAAGCTTAATAAAGACAGCGTTCCAAAAGAATTTACAAAAACTCTTGAAGTATTTATCGCACAAGTTGATGAAAAGATTCCTACATCAGTAAGAGAAGCTATTGGTGAGAAAATTGAAATTACTTTCTCTGATTTTAAAGAGAATAAAAATATTAGAAGTTTTCCAAAGGATCGTTGTAACGAATCAGTTCCAGTAAAATACGGAAGTGTAAGCTACTTTGATCGCGATGAAATCAATATCTCTTCACTCTTTATAAAAGAGATTATTAACGGTGACGAGAGTGTTGAGCAGTTTAACTGTGGTCATAAGAATTATGTAAGAAAAGCACAAGCTACAATCTTGCATGAATTGGCCCACCTTTATGATCTTAAAAAAGTTAGAACAAAAGAACATAAGAAAAAAGCAAAAATTTGTCGTGATGAAAAAGAAGATCGTAATCATGTAAGTGATGAGTGTCGAGCAATTCTATCCCAAGATACGAATAGAAACTCTATTAGTGGCCTATTTTCATTTTACAAACTTGCAAACTGGAAAAAAGGATTCTTTTCTAAGAAAACGAAAAACTTATCGTCTAAAAGATCTGTCGACGCTTATGAATTTGAAAATTTAAAAGAGCATAACGCTGTAAATTTTGAATTTTTCCTAATGGATAAAGAGTACAAGTGTAGAAGACCGTCTTATTACAAGTTCTATAGTGAGCTATTAAATCATATTCCGTTTCCTAATTACGATTGCAAGATCTTTTCTGAAATCGTTTTAGATGACTTAAAAGTTACTAGAGATATCGATCCAAGTCGTGTTTACCGAATCGATTATTTACTTGCTTCAAAAGGTGACTCAATGATCTCAGGATTTGGTCACTCAATGTATCGTATTGTTCTTTGTGCACCTTTCAGAAAGAAGGTTGATGAGAAGTGTTTAAAAGACAAGCTTTATCATGTTGTTCTTTCTTACCGTGCCAATGTTACAGATATCAAAAGTGACATGTTAAAAGGTGTTCTTGGTGGATACGACTCAGTTCTATTCATGCTTTCTTTCCCTGAGGTTATTAATGAGTATAACGGAGGAGAGTTAAGGGATCTTATTAGCCAACCAATCTATTTATCTGAAGAACAAAAAACAGACTTCATCAATAAAGTGTTAGAGGTTTATTGGGAATATGAAGGTGACTATAAGTTTATCACTAATAACTGTGCTTCAGAGTCTAATGAGCTTTTTCAATCAGCTCTACCAAATAATGAATTTGCCTATGAGAGAGTAATCCTTCCTTATTCTCTGCTAGATAAATTTACTGAAAGTGAATTCTCTAAAGAAGAGGATTTAGAAGATACACAAAAAGCCCAGAAGCAAGGAATGTTCTTCCCAAGTGATATTGAACTTTTAAAAGAAGTTAAAACATCTTTATTTGGAGTTGAAGAATCAGACTACACTGTTAGAAGACGTCGTGTAGGTGGTGGCCGTGATAATAAATACAAAGAAGTAAAAAGAGAAAAATTTATTAAAGATATTTTAGAGGAATTTGATGTTGATCGTCTGTTTTCTAAATTTGAAGAATTAAATGAACTTAGCGAAACAGTTGATGTGGAAAGAAAACTTAATGATCTTTCAATCCTAACAGGTGCAATCTTTAAAATTAAACAATCTTCAATTGATGAAGAGGTTGGGAACTTCCTGGATAAGAATATGGAAGAAGAAACACCGCTTGGTCTAAGAATTAAAGAGTGGAATGAAATGAGAAAGTCTAGCCGTGTAAAGGCCAATGACTCAAGCTACGGAATTCCATTAGTCTTAAGAGACTCTGACTTTGATAGACATAATGTGAAAAGCGCTGAGTTAGAGAAGATCGAAAATCAACTACTAGAAGACGTAAAAAGTAACTATGAAAAAGAAGTTCAAGATTTAGCACGATTACTAGATCTAATTAGAAATATTCGTGATCAAGCAAGAATTATTTCAATGAAAGCATATAAATAACAAACAAAAACAAAAAACAAAAAACAAAAAAAGAGGAGAAAACTATGAAAAAACTTACTACAGCGACACTTATGACACTTATGGCACTTCAAGCAAATGCTATTGAAGTAAGAGATGCATCTCTTGGAGCATCTTCAAAGGTTTCTGAAGCTATTTATGATGCAGGAAAAAGCGCTACAGATAAAACGGTTGAAGTGGCTGACTTTACTGGTGAGCACCTAAAGGCATTTATTTCTAAGAACTTAGAGTCATCTTATAAAGCTTCTGAAAAACTAGCTAAAGAAATCGTAAAGCTATCTGAAGTATCTAAGCCAGCTTTTCGTTTTACAGCTGACGGCCTAGCAATGGTATTTGAAATCTCTGGTAAAGGGACAAAACAAACTTTAAAAGTGTCTAAGAAAATCTATATCTTCCTTGAGCCAACTCTTGAAGCAACAGGTGAATTTTTAACTGAACTTCTAGAGCTTGCATTTGAAGGAACATCAGAAGCATCAGAGCTAATTACTGACATTAATGAATTCCTTTCAAGAGTTCTTGAGAAGCCAATTGATATCACTAAGATGACTCTTGAAGAGATCTTTGAGCTAATCGGAAAAGCAAGTGAAAAGTCTACTCAAGCATCAGAGTTCCTTTTAGGTGCAGAAAACTTTGAAAAAGGTATTGAGTACTCAGGAAAAGGAATTTCTTTAACTTCAAATGGTATTGGAGCTGCGTTCTATCTTGTATCACAGGCAACTACTGGAATTTCTCAACTATTTGACTTCAATAGAAAAGAAAGAGAGCAAATTGAGCAAATGGTAGAAAGAGGTGACGTTGAAGGTCTTGCTGGGCTACGTGATCTAATTAGACACAATATCAATGAAGAAATTGTAAACGGTGAGGATCTTAATAAGCTTCTTGATGATAATGCGATCGATACTTATATCAAGCTTAGACTAACAGTTCCTAATCTTGAGAATAAGCTAGAGGAAATCTACGGACGTCAAATTGTAAAATAATAACTTTTTTAAAAAGGATTAATAATGAAAAGAACAACTTCAGCTATTTTACTTACTCTATTATCACTTAATACAGTAGGTGCCGATATTAGAGATGCTGCATTTGATGCCTCTTCAAAGGTTTCAGAAGCAATCTATGATGCGGGCAAGAGTTCAACGAGACAAACGGTAAAAGTCGCAGACTTTACTCGAGAGAAGCTGGAAGCCTTAATTTCAAAAGGGCTCCAATCTTCGTACCGTGCTTCAGAAAAAGTAGCTGAAGAAATTATTAATCTTTCAGAATTTTCTAAGCCAGCATTCCGTCTAACTGCAGACGGAATTGCTATGGTTTTTGAAGTATCTGGTAAAGCGACTAAGTCTTCAATTGAGGTAACAAGAAAGATCTATGTTTATTTAGAGCCAAGTTCTGATAAAACTGAAGAATTCTTAACTAAGATCATTGATCTTGCATTTGAGGGAACATCAGAAGCATCTGAATTGTTAACTGATATTAATGAGTTCTTATCAAGAGTTCTGGAAAAACCTCTTGATATTTCAACGATGGCAACTGAAGAAATTGCAGATCTTCTTTCAAAGGCCACAAGAATGACTCATCTTGAAAAATTAATTGAGTTAGCTCTAGATGGAACAACTAAAGGTAGTGAGTTATTGACAGATATTAATGATTTTCTATCCAGAGTTCTAGAGAAGCCTATCGATATTTCTGTTATGACTTTAGAAGAAGTATTTAAGCTAATTGAGAAGGCAAGTGTTGAGTCGTCAAAGTTAACTGAACTTCTAATTGGCGCTGATAATCTTGAGAAAGGTACTGAGTACACAGGAAAGGGAATCACTTTAACATCAGAGGGTGTTGGAGCTGCATTCTATCTTGTTTCTCAAGCAACAACTGGAATCTCTCATCTTTTTGACTTTAATAGAAAAGAGAGAGCTCAAGTTGAAGCGATGATGGAGAGAGGTGATATTGAAGGGATTGAGGGATTACGAGATCTAATTCGCTACAATATCAATCAACAGTTAGAAAATGGAGAGGACTTAAACCGTCTTTTAAATGATAACTTAATAGATACTTATATTAAGATGAAATTAACAGTACCAGAGCTAGATCAAAAGCTAGAGTCATTATACGGATTAAAATAAGAAAAAAGCCTAGGATTTCCTAGGCTTTTTTATAGTTTAAATTCTCTGTGAAAGTATTTGAAAGTTAGTCCATCGTATTGATTGAAACAACCATAGACCTTGCCATCTACAATAGCAGGAGTCGATGCTAGATCATCTCCAGCAAAGTCATAAAGCCTTCTTTTTGGCCACAGTGACTTTATCTTATTAAGTTCACTTATTTCATAAAAGTAGAGGTTTTGAATATTTTTTGAAATTAAAAAACCATTATGGATAACTGCTTTAGGCATATGAAGAGCTTCTCTGTTTTGACGAATTGAAAGAACATTATCTTGATTCATATTTTCGTCTAGAATAACAAGACCCTCAAAAGCTCTCTTCTTTGTCGAAAAGTTATAAGTCACATTATCAAGCATAACAAAGATTCGTTTGCCGTCATTATCAATACCAGTGGCAGTCGAAACTTGGCTCGAATCGTGGGGTAGGTCGAAGTTGTGAGCTGATTCTACATTATATGAAGATAGGTCGATCTTCATTAGTCCAAGTGAGCCATGAGCGATAAAAAGTTTATCATTCATTATTGTCATATCTTGTGCTGATTGATGTTTTTGTATAATTGGTAAGTGGGTTGAAGGGAAGCTTGTTACAAATTCGTAATTATTGAGATTATGTACAAATACATAATCTGGTGTCAGGATATAGAGCTTACCTTTATATTCTTTTACTGAACGTATTTCATACTTTGAAAAAATCAATCTAATTTGTTCTTCTTCAAATTTATAGAGAAATGGCCCTTTGAAAATGTAATAATTTGATCCTGATTTATAGTGGCCAGTATCACCTTTTTTAGATGCACAGAATGAATCAAGATTTCCCTCCGATGCAAATGCAATCAAAGATATAATTACGACTAGTAGTACTTGTTTCATCTTTTCCCCTAAATTTATTTAATATAATAATTATCGAGTTGTATTTCTTGTTCGTCAAAAAAACCTGACAAATCTTGATGAAGCGTGTTAGAAAGTCTCATGCTAGATAGAATCTTCATTGAAATTTCAAATATTTGCAACTTGCAGTGCACGTTCTGTCCTGTTGTAGAAAGAGATAAGAAGGTCATGACGCCAGAAGATTTTGAAAAAGTCTTAATCCAGGCAAAGCCTCTTGCAAAGCAAGTGTGTCTGCATCTAATGGGAGAGCCACTGGCACATCCTAACTTCGTGAAGATTATGGAGATATGTGAGCGTAATGAGGTCCCAGTTCAAATTACAACTAATGGGGTGGTCATTGCATCTCGAAAAGAAATTCTTCTTAAAAGCAAAGTTTTAAGACAGATTAATTTTTCGATTCAAAGTTATAAAGACAATTTCCCAAATCGCGACTTCAATACTTACCTAAGACCAATTTTAGATTTTTCAAAAGAGTTAAATGAAACTTCACCTGAAACATATGTAAATTATCGTCTTTGGAATCTAGGCCGTAATGAACAAATTATGAAAGAAAATGAAGAGGTGTTTCAGACTCTAGAGAGATTCTACGATATTGAAATTAATCGTCGTACTCAAGTTGAGTCGATTAAGAGTAAAAGAATTTGGAATAAGGTTTATCTTCACTTTGACTCACATTTTGATTGGCCTGATTGGAATCTTCCAAACCAAGGAACACAAGGGCGCTGTCATGCCCTAAAAACACATATTGGAATTCATGCCGATGGAACTGTTGTTCCTTGCTGTCTGGATAAAGAAAGTCAAATTCCATTAGGAAATGCAATTGATCAAGACTTAAAAGCAATCCTTAGCTCTCCACGAGCAGTCGCAATGAGGCAGGGGTTTGATAATAATAAGCGTGTTGAAGAGTTCTGTCAGCACTGTACATATATCAATCGATTTCAAAAATAATTAATTAATAATACTTTTCAATTTTTGTAAGTTAGAAACCATCGCTTTACGGTTTTTAATTGGAAAGTTCTTTAGTTTAAGAGAGATCTTTTCTTGAACTTCACTCCACACATCACTGTAAAGTTGTTGGCCCTTAGGGCTTAAGCTTAGAATCGTTTGTCTGGCATCTTCACTAGACTTACTTTTTATTACGAGTTCTTCATCTACTAAAATATTAATAGTTTTAGTCATTGCAGGCTGGCTTATTCCGTGGTGATCAGCTAGTTCTCCAACTGTACTTAGCCCTCGGCCAATATTGGAGAGCGCCCTAAATTGAGGATAGGAAATATGTGGGGACGCCGCTTCTCTGAGTTCACTTCTAATAGAGCGAATAATAAATGGCATGACATCTAAAAGTATTCTTGAAAATTCTAAGTCTTTCACGTCTTTAGTATAAACCAAGGATGTACCGATCGTAAATTAATGCAGCAGCTGGAGAGCTGCTGCGGAAGGTTTTTTAATTATTGCTCAACTTCCAGATCAGAATCGTCTGAAAGCTCAGTATCTAAAGTAGTATCTGTAGTAGCTGAAGCATCTACACAATCACCAGTTGCTGCACAATCTGTTGCTGGCGCTGATTCTTCAATAACTGCTGCTTCATCTGAAGCAACTGAATCTGACCAATCTTCATTTGCGTAAGAAACAAAAGCTGATGATAGTAGAACTAGAAGTAGTAATTTTTTCATAATTAATCCTCATATGGTTTTAGTTATATAACTTGGTTATATATATTTGTTATATATTATTCCTTTCCAAAATTCCGTACAATAAAAAAATACAGTTTTTGTGTAAAACTTTTGTCGTTATAATAAAATCTGTCAGTTAAGATCAGATATAGGGGGGAAGTAATATGTGGAAACCACCAAAAATTGAAACAAAAAGGCTTGTGCTTAGAGAAATTAGGTTAAGCGATAAGGATTCTATTTTTGAATATGGAAAGAAGCCTCATATTTCGAAGTATACCCTATGGGAGCCTCATGAGTCAGTTGAAGATAGTGTCGACTTTATTGAAAAGTACGCATTTTCAAACTATGAGCAGGGGATACCAGAACCATTTGCTATTACTTTAAAAGAGAATGACAAGCTTATTGGTTGTGTCGGCTGCTTTTGGGTCTCGACAAAGAATAAATGTATGGAATTGGCCTATGTTTTAAACGATGACTTTTGGGGGAAGGGGATTATCGTTGAAGCCGCCCAGGAAGTGATAAATTATTGTTTTGAGAACTTTGATATTGAACGTATTCAGTGTCGTTGTAAGGCCGAAAATCTTCAAAGTGAAAGAGTCATGCAAAAGCTTGGGCTTAAGTATGAAGGACTACTTAGAAATGAAATTTATCATCGTGGTAAGCATTGGGATATGAAGTATTATTCAATTTTGCGATCAGAAATAGAATGATGTTTCTAGAGTTGCAAAAGTGTGATTAGTGGCACCTTTAAACTGAGGGCCATGCCAGTTCGCTTTCAATGTTACTCTCATACTTCTAAAAAATAGATTAAAACCAGCATCTGCTTTGTAGTAAATATCTTCCATGTCTTCGTCTGAAATAACGTAGACTGATTCAACCTTTTTTGAACCTTGTAGAACAGCATCGAAAAAGTTTGCGACATAAGAGCCGTTAGCAAATAATTCAAAAAAGCCAAGCCTCATTCCAAATTTAAGACCAATTTCGACATCTCGCTTAAGCCCACCGTAATGCCCTTGCAGCCAAGGAGATAATTCAAATATTGGACCTCGATTGATCTTAATAATTTTAAATTCTCCATTAAAAAAGTATTGATTACTTATTTGATTCTGCCAGCCATTAACTTGCGAAGAAGGTGTCATTTTATGAAATATATTTTGTAAAATACCTGCTTTAGCAGATGGGCCTTGTTGTCCTGTCCATAGATCCGCACGAAGATAGTAATCGCTATTAACGTGAGAGATTCCAAGAATTCCGTAGAGTAGGCCAGTATAAGGATGGTCTCCTTCTACTACAGTGGTACTTAAAGTTGCTTCTGGTGTATAGATTTTATGAGCAACTCCAAAGCGCAACTTTGTTAATGAGCCTTGAGAGTAGAGCCTTCGCTGATACATCAGTTCAAGACCATTAGAGTAATACCTATCAGTTTCAAATGGAGCATCATTATCGATTTTTATTGAAAATTCGTTAAGAAGCCTACTTTGCGCGAAAGCTGATAAGGTAAGAGTGAATAGGGTGACTATGAAGAACCACTTCATTAAACGATTGTATCATTTTAGGAAAAATCCATATCGAGATGGCCAACTTTGCTTGTTTAATTAAGTTAAATTCTATTATTTCAGTTAGTTATGAAGATAATGGCGATTAAAGGTATTCTTGTATTGTTTACAATAAATAAGATTGTCGACTTTTATGGTGCTATAAGCATTTCACTATGAATAGAATCGATTTGAAAGACAAAGTCATTGTTATTACAGGCTCTACTGGAGGCCTGGGTGCAGCTCTAAGTGTTGAACTAGCTGAACGTGGCGCAAAGCTTGCGTTGATGGATATTGATAGTGAAAAACTTAGAAAGCAGGCTAGTGAACTAGGAGGCTTAGCTCTAAGTATCGATGTAACTAGTTATGAATCTCTTGAACTGGCCATGGCAAAGGTCTTTGATTATTTTGGAAAAATAGATATCGTCGTAGCAAATGCTGGTATCACAAAAATGGCGCCAATGATCTCTTCAAGCGAAAAAGACTTTTCACAGGTGATTGATATTAATCTAAATGGTCCATGGCGCACATTCAAAGCAGCTCTTCCATATATTACACAAAGCAAGGGTTATATGGCCGCAATCTGTTCGATGGCCTCTTTCGTTCATTGTCCTTTACAAGCATCTTATGCTGCAAGCAAGGCAGGACTTCATGCTGTTTGTAATAGTGTTCGCATGGAAGTTCGACATCTTGGTATCGATATTGGAAGCTTTCATCCGACATTCTTTCCATCGCCATTAATGGATGGTGTGACAAGTGACCCTGTCGGAAATAAGCTTTGGGGTGGAAATAAAGAAGGTCCTTGGAAGATGATCTCCATTGAAGAGGTCGTCTCTGAAATTATCTCTGGAATTGAACAAAGGGTCGAGCAAGTCGTAATTCCAAAACGTAAAACTCTTGTTGCTAAGGCCAGTGGTTTCTTTAGACGCTATATCGAACGTCGTGGCTTTAAAGGGAATGAGATTGAAGAAGCAATTTCTCTTTCTCAAAATAAATAATTCTATAAACTCTTAGTGAGAATTCGGGGCCATCTGATATTCATCGCCATTATTTAATAAGTGGACTACTTCAGTAAAGTCGTGTGCAGACGCAATTACTTCTTCCGTGTCATTGGCAAGTTCATGGTCATAAAGGTAGTGATCAATACTATCTTGAAGCTTTTGATATAACGGTAATAACTTCGTTTCAATCTCAACAGCAAATCTTGATGATGTTTCATGTTTAACAAGTTCCTTTATACTTTTGTATATTGATTCTTGTTTATGAAAGAAGCCAAGAACTACTCTTGAAAAATAGATTACAAATGACATGAATAAGATACAGTTAACAATATCATTAACGACTAGTGAAAGTAGGCATGCAGATATTGTAAGGCTGTAGATATATTTAATTCTTGTATTTGCTGCAAGAACGATTGTGAATAGGTAACTACTTAGTAGTAGTGGAAGCGCCGTAGCCGAACTTGAGTTTAGATAATACTTCAGTGTAAATAGTAGTTGAGCATTAAAGAGATAAATATAGCTTATCTTTTGAATCGAGAAGTGATTCTTCGTCTTATAAAGGTGAAAGGCAAAAATCAAAAAGTTAATAACAATGGCCAAGCCTGAATAAGAAATATTTGCAACTGGATTAAAAAGATCTACAGCAAAGAATGCGTAAAAGGCAGTCATTGATAGAATGACGATAATCGATGATCTTTTAAAGTTGTTAAAAATTGGAATATTAAAAATATCAACTTGATGATCGAGTAAGTGATCAACATCATCGAACTCCTTCATTAAGAAGTCTTCAATACGATTACTATTTTTTCTCAAACTATTCTTAATCTTATCTTTATCGTCTAAGCCTGAAGAAATCATCGCAAGCATATTATTGATTGGATTGAGTAAGTTGTGAGTGAAGTAACTCTTTAGATTTAATATATTCTTATGAAGTTCTTTTTTATGCCAAATCTGATTCGCATTATTCTTAAAAGTAATCGATTGAATAGAGCTTACTGTCGTAATGAAAAGATGCAAGAATGTGACGAGAACAAGGCTTTGATCTTTAAGGAAGTAATTATTCGAGGCCATGATAATAAAGTGTAGAAGACAGTACTTAATATTTGTATGTTGTAAGTGAAACGCTAAAACAATAATTCCAGCAATATAACAAAGTGAACTTGTGGCAGAATAATCTGCAAGGCGAGGGTAAATTGACCAAATGAGACTTTCCACTACAACTGAGAAAAATATCACAAATGAAATATTTTTTTTAAAGAGTTTCTTATAGAAAACGATCGCCATAATTGAATCAAAGACAATCATATAATTCATCGTCGTTAGAAGATGCGGTTCAATATTATAGAAATAAAAGATCACGTATAAGACAATCATCAGAAGAACTGCAAGAAAGTGCATCTCGAAGAATTCTCGATATTTCTGATCTAAATGGTAGTAATCATTCACCAAAACTTTGTCCTGTGCAAACATAATTAACTAATTAGTTTTTATAACCTCTTAAAAGTATATTCATTATACAATACTTTATATTTGAAAAAAGTACATATTTAGTCCAGTATTGGTTAACGAGATTTTAGCTATTTATAGAATTAATGTGATTTTATTATCTTAAGTAGGCAAAAAAAAAGCCGCTTATTGAAGCGGCCATCATTTTATTTCATAACTTTTAGGAACTCGATCATAAACTCCTTATAGACGGAGTTACTGGCCTTTAGTGCCGCTTGATACGCTTTCTTAGCGTCAACTTTTTGAAGCATGTGTAAGTGGGCCTCTAGTTCTTCTTTTGATAAGCTTTCGTATGACATATCGAGGGCCAGTTTTATATTTCTTCCCTGTGCATCCAAAATTGCATCAGTTTGCTTTTGAGCGTTAGCAACGACTTCGTTTATATTCATTGTAGGATTTCTTTCTTGTTCAGTATGTACCATCATTGCCTGAATTAAACTCTTAGACGAAGCTGTTGATTGCTCTAGAAGTGCAGCTTCTTCAATAATACTGTTCACAATCTCTTTTTTATCCTCAGGAAGTGAGTATTCCTTACCATTTGTTATAAGATCTACAATCTTGTCCTGTGTTTGCTGAGCATTTTCTTGTAATTTTTTAGAGGTCTCACTATCTTGAATCTCAGCAATTGCCTCAAGTTCATCTAGGTCTAAGTTTTCATATGACTTTTCAAGCTTCTCTTGAAATGGAAAGTTTCTTACTAGCTCAAGAAGCTTCTCTTTTTTCTGTGGAGATTTCTCATTAAATTTTTTATTTTTAAAAGCATTTTCAAATGTTTCATTTAACTTTGCTTTAGATAGATCTTTTAAAATTTTTTTGATGACTATTTTCTTTTCACTCAAAAGCTCTGGACTATCATCTATCTTCTTCGCGGACCCACTCTCTGCTAGAGGACTACTGGCCAAGTTCGTCGACTTTTGCTGTTTTTCTTTTTCGACTTTTTGAGTAGGAGTTTTTACTGCTACATCTTCTTGTGTTTTATCAGAACTTGCGACAAAAAAATAAATCGCTATAACTAGTGCCGGTAAAATCCAAATAAGTTTCTTCATATATCCCCAATAATTAAAATCAGAACTCATATCATTTGTTCTATTATGCTAATAGGTTTGCTAATTATTTTACGAGACTATTTTTATTTAGGCGTATTGTAAACGAAGTGTGTAAAAACTAAGATAAATCCCACCTTATAGTGTAGTAGATGGTTAAGTGAAATGGTTGAAAGTGTTTGAGAGAAGAAAGGCGTAGAAAATAAAAAAGCCAGACTAGGTCTGGCTTCTTTATAAAACTGGTACTCCCAAGGGGATTCGAACCCCTGTTACCGCCGTGAAAAGGCGGTGTCCTAGACCGGGCTAGACGATGGGAGCGCTAACTTAATTCCCGGATTTGGAAACCAAAAAACATTAAAATGGTGATCTCTCTGCGACTCGAACGCAGGACCCTCTCCTTAAAAGGGAGATGCTCTAACCAACTGAGCTAAGAGACCATCTGTGTTTTGGTGAGATTGAATATAAGTAATCTTGGTTCAGAAGTCAACAGGGAATTTAAAAAAAATAAAAAAAAAGTGTAATTTTTTTAAGAAGTTAATTTTATTTACCCTTAGTATTTTTTATCGCCCACCTTGTCATCAAAGGCCTTATGAGCTAATTTAGCCCACTATTACTAGTGTTTTAAGAGGTAGGCTTCAGTGACAACAGAAGTAGATTCAACAAATAATGAATTAGAAAATTTTGATGGAAAAAAAGTAGCGTTTCATACTTTGGGCTGTCGTTTAAATTTTTCTGAGACAGGAACAATTTCTCAAGGCTTTGTTGAGCGTGGGTATAAGGTTGTTGAGTTTGGTGAGCAAGCTGATGTTACTTTTATTAACACATGTACTGTAACAGATAGTGCAGATTCAACTTGTCGAAACTTAATTCGTAAGGCACACCGTTCTTCTCCAGATGGAAAGATTGTTGTGGCAGGCTGTTACGCTCAAATGGATGCGCCAAGAATTGCAAAGATGACTGGTGTTGATCTCGTTTTAGGAACAAGTGAAAAATATAAAGTCTTTGATTACTTAAGCGAAGATGAAACAGATACAATCCACATCGATAAGTCTAAAGACTTCTTTGGTGCTGCAACTTCTAAAGAGGAAGGACACACTAGAGCTTTCTTAAAGATTCAAGATGGATGTAATTACGTTTGTTCATTCTGTATTATTCCTTTTGCTCGAGGACGCTCAAAGGCGGTTTCAATTGCACAAGCAATGGAAGAGGCGAGGGCTGTTGTTGCTCAAGGTTTTAAAGAGATCGTTCTTACTGGTGTAAATATTGGTGAGTACGAAACTACTTCAGGTGAAAAACTTTTAGATCTATTAAAAGAGTTAAATGCTCTGGAAGGTTTAGAGAGAATTCGTCTTGGTAGTGTTGAGCCGAATACGATTACAGATGAGCTTCTTGATTATATGCACGCTAATCCAAAGTTTCTTGATCACTTCCACGTACCTATGCAAAGTGGGAATGATGAAATTCTTTCGGGAATGAAGCGTAAGTATACTGTAGAAGATTATAAGACGATCATTAATAAAATTATCACGCGTTTTCCAAACGCTGGAATTGGAGCAGATGTAATCTGTGGTTTCCCTGGAGAGACTGATGAGCAATTCCAAGATACTTTTAACCTTTTAAAAGAGTTACCAATCACTCACTTCCATGTGTTTCCATATTCTAAAAGAAAGAATACAGTTGCTGCACGTATGGAAGACCATATTCAGCACCCAGTAAAAAAGAGTCGTGTAAAGACTCTTATGATGCTTGGAGATGCTAAGTTAAATATGTTCTCGGAAGACTATATCGGAGAGACATCTCAAGTTCTTTTTGAAAAGAAAGACAAACAAGGCCTATGGGAAGGTTATACTTCAAACTTTATTCGCGTTAAGGTTGCACATGATGGTGATTTAAAGAATCAAATTCATCAAGTTCGCTTAATTGAGTTTAAAGAAAATAAGGTTTTTGCTGAGTTATGCTAGATGCTGCGGCGCTCACGATCTTTTTGACAATTAATTAACAATTAAAAACGTTTTCCTAACACAACTTGAACACTCAGGTGGATGAATTTTTATATTCTAGTTTTGTCAGTAGGAAACAAGGTTGGCAAGCCTTAGAATTTTTTGTTCTGCTTTTAAAAAAACTCCACTTGCCGATTTTAATTTCTCAAGTCCCTCTCTGAATCTGAAGAAGTGTCTTACTGGCGAAAATCTTTGTGCTACTGCGTACATCTCTCTCTCCCGCTGTAGCACAAGGGCTTTATAAATTATAAATCCATCGCGCTTATTAGAAGATGCGATTGAGCATATACCACACACAATCTATGAGTAGCTTTGAATTAGGCACTCGCCTCAATGATGGTTTTCTGCGACGGCCATCTCAAAAAAAACCGACACAAGATGGATATAGGCCCCGAGGTAACTCAGGGCCGAAGTTCTAATTTAAATTTAGAAGTATTCTTTTAGAAATTTGATTTCAGATCTTTCTGGACCAAAAGCAATGATTCCTACAGGGATTTGAATCGCTTCTTCGATAAGAGCAATATAGTCTTTAACTTCTTGTGATAGCTCACCTTTGAAGTCATCGTTAAAGCCGGGTACTTCTTTTAGGATTGGCTTAACCTTTGCAAGATCAATTCCCGGATAAGCACAATCGATCGTACGACCTTCGTACTCATATCCTGTACAAACTTTTAGAGGTCCCATCTCACTTAGAACATCTAATTTTGTTAAAGCGATAGAAGTTAGGTTAGAGCATTTAACAGAGTATTTTAGAAGAGGGAGGTCAAGCCATCCACATCTTCTCTTACGACCTGTTGTCGCTCCAAACTCGCCACCTTTTGTTTGAATATCATCTCCCATTTGATCAAATAATTCAGTAGGGAATGGGCCTTCTCCAACTCTTGTTGTGTAGGCTTTTGTAATTCCTAAAACTTCTTCGACTGTTCCACCAGGAAGACCTGCTCCTGAGTAAATACCTGCATAAGCAGTAGAAGAAGATGTTACGAATGGGTATGAACCAAAGTCGATATCAAGTAGAACACCTTGTGCACCTTCAAAAAGAATTTTCTTTCCAGCGCGTTTTGCCTCATCAAGGAAGCTGAAAGTGTCACAAACAAATGGTTCAATTTCTTTTGCAAGAGTCATTAGTCTTTCAACTTCTTCCTCTACACTTGGAAATTCACATTCATATAATTTAGTGAATAATGTTTCTTTTTCTAAAAGGTTTGCTTTCAATTTCTCTGTAAGGACTTCTTTGTTAAAAAGATCTTTTACTTTGATACCCTTGCGTGAAATTTTATCTTCGTATGCAGGACCAATTCCTTTTCCTGTCGTTCCAATTTTGACAGGGCCCTTTGCTTCACGTTGACCGTCAAGAAGGCGGTTGTAGTAAGTGATAACAGAAGTGTTAGAAGATATCTTTAGTTTTTCAGGAGAAACAGTTAGACCAGAATTTTTTACATTTTCTATTTCTTTAGAAAATGCTTCTGGATCAAGTACAACACCGTGACCAATAACTGATACACAGTGATCGTGTAAAATACCTGAAGGGATTAGGTGAAGAACAACTTTTTTTGTTCCAACGATGATCGTATGACCTGCGTTGTTTCCTCCTTGGTAGCGAACAACAACATCGCATTTTAGTCCAAGTAGGTCAGTGATTTTTCCTTTACCTTCGTCTCCCCATTGAGAACCAATAATCGCAAGTGATTTCATAATTAAGCTTTAACCTCGTGTAGTAAATTATCGTTTAAAAAGAATTCTTTCAGTTGATTTACGGCCATCTCTCCAACTCTTAATTGAGCTTCATCAGTTGAAGCTCCTAGGTGTGGAGTTAGAACAAGATTAGGAATCTTACGAAGAGGTGAGTCTTCTTCAAGTGGCTCAGTTGCGAAAACATCAAAGCCTGCTGCTTTAAATTTCTTTTCCATAAGAGCAACAGCTAAGTCTTGCTCATTAACAATTCCACCACGAGATGCATTTACTAGAATTGCATGTGGTTTCATTTTATTAAATAGATCCTTGTTTACCATTCCTCTTGTTGCATCCATTAAAGGAGTGTGAAGTGTAATAATGTCACAAGTCTCAAAAATTTCTTCGACAGTATTTGCTTTAGTAACATAATCAAGATCACTCGATTCACAGAATGGATCAAAGAACTTAACTTGTGGCTCAAATCCTTGAAGACGTTTTGCAACGATCTTTCCAATTTGACCAAAACCAACGATACCAACTTTCTTATTTGCTAGTTCATTACCTGTGTACTTAGACTTGTCCCATCCGCCGTTTTTCATTGTTGCGTCTGCGGCAGCTGTATGTCTTAGAACTGTCATCATAAGTGCGATAGCATGTTCAGCTGCTGAGTTATTATTAGCGCCTGGAGTGTTTGAAACTTTAACTCCACGCTCACCACATTTAACTTTATCGATATTATCTGTTCCCGCACCTGCACGGATTACATATTTAAGATTTGGAGCAAGTTCAAGATATTCTTCTCCAATCGTAGTTGATGATCTAATAACAAGAGCATTTGCTTTTGGTAGTAGTTCTTTGATCTCGTCTTGAGATAATTTTGGTTTTGGGTGAACTTCTAATTCGCTGATAGCTTGTAGAGATGCAAAAACTTCTGCATCCATTCCATCACAAACGACGATAAATGGTTTCACTCAGGCCTCCATGGATTTTTTAAGTTTTTCTTGTATTGCGATTATAGAACGCAACTTGCTACATGTAACCCTTAATATTAGAAACTTTTTGTAAGTTGCTATTTAGTTTTTCGTTAACCATAATTATCATGATGCAAAAATTTAAAAAATTATTAGTATTACTTATATTCACGCAATTGTTTGTATCAGCATCTCTTGCTTCCTATATTCCTGAGGGCTACTTCGTTGGTCATGAGGATATGATTAGGAATTATCAGATAACTCAGGAATATTCTAAGGGTGATTTTGAGGCGTATATCATGGCCCAAAATCCTAGTGCTTCTGAGCAAGAAGCCACTCTCATTACTGATCGAGTCATTGAGGTCGCAGAGCTATTTGGGGTTGATGCAAAGCTATTTCTGGCATTGATCCGTATGGAGTCTAATTTTGTACGAGATGCTATTTCTCCAACAGGAGCAGTAGGGTTAACACAGTTTACATCCATTGGAGCGCAAGAAGTTTCCGATCAACTTGGTCAAAGAGGTCCTGATTACGCAAATCTACAAAATACACTTAATTTAAATAATACTCTTTCTGACGAAATTCCTGAATGGACACACTTGTGGCTTCGAGAGAGAACATGGGCAGAGCAGAAGCTCCTATTTTTACATGATCTTGATCTATCCCTAGTTTATGGCGCTATCCTTTTAAAGGTTTATTTGGCCAAGAATTACCAAGATGATCTCATGACAAATTATTATGAGGCGTTGGTTGATTACAATGGTGAGCCTGGAGAGAGAAAATTTTGGTATGCCCGCACAATCTTAAAGTTTTACGATGAAATCTAAACTTATTCGTGCTAAAAATTCTTTATGAAAAATATTCAAGTAATTAAAGCCGATATTACAACTTTAGATGTTGATGCCATTGTTAACGCAGCCAATAGTGAATTAAAAGCTGGTGGTGGAGTTGATGGTGCAATCCATGCAGCCTGTGGTCAGGAATTAGCTGATGAACTTAAGGAAGTGGGTGGATGTCCTGTCGGAGAAGCAAGACTGACTAAGGCATATAATATCCCTGCTGAATTTATCATTCACGCCGTTGGCCCAAAATGGGAAGGTGGAGGAAATGGTGAATCTGATTTACTTGAGAAATGCTATATCTACGCACTTTCACTTGCTCTAGAAAACGAATGTAAGTCTGTTGCCTTTCCATGTATCTCAACGGGAATCTTTGGCTATCCAAAAATTGAAGCTGCCATTACTGCAACTTCGGCCGTAAAAAGTTTTGATGCTATTGAAGAATTTGATGATGTAATCTTCTGCTGCTTCGACGATGAAAGCTACGAGATCTATAAAACAATTCTGTAGCCTCTACAAAAGAGTGATCTCTTAATAATACTTGAGTTTATTTACTCTTCTTCATTTTAGAATTTCTGTGAACGACTGATATGATACTTATCAAGAGGCACAATCATGAAGAAACGAAAAGTGTTCACTTATTTATTCCCACTATTGGCCATTGTTATTCTTGTGGCCTGTCTAGGTCGAGGCCACAATCTTAGAAAAATAAGAAGTGAGATGATTTCAGATCAATCTTTAAATGTAGGTACAAGGGCGCCGGCCAGTACATTTGTTGAAGGTGAGGAGGAAGTTGTTATTGGAAACTTCTTTGATATCACTCAAAAAAATTCTCTCGATGATACAGTCGGATTTATTCAAGAAGGGAATTGGTTTCAGGACACCCTAAAAGGATATCAGGGAAGTATAAGTCGCTACACCAATGATCCTGGCGCTAGGGCCATCTATGTCACAGATCTTTTGGGCGATTCGACCTATTGTATTTGGTACTACAGAGTGCCATCAATGAATGCTACAGATAATGCAATTATAGATATCTTTGATGGTGTTGAAGAAATTGGATTGGCCAACTTTAGTCTAAGACTTCAAAGTAGTGAAAAGGGACTTTATCCATTGGGTGAGTTCTCGTTTACTTCAGGACAGGAGAGTCGTGTGATTCTTTCAAAAGGTGCTGAGGATCCACTACTTCTAAGGGCCGATGAAGTAGTTTTCAAAAAGCTTGGTGATTATGAAGACTGTCAGGGAATAATTTATAAAGACCTCGATGAGAGTGCAACGATTATGGCCAAGGCTGTTGATCAGAAAACTTTTAAAGGAACCGATGGCTACCGTGAATACGGCGATTGGGTAAATAGTAAGCTTAAAGGTGCTGATGGAAATATTGTTCGAATGAGTGAAGATGAATATGCTTATTCAACTTATAACTTCATGCCTAGTAGAACAAATTATTGCTTACAAGTTTATCGACCTACGATTGTAGGGGCCCTATCAAATGTTAAAGTGAGTATCTTTCAAGAAGATGTGGAAATCTTTTCGACTTTTGTTAGTTATAATATGCAAAGTAGCAAGAGTGGTTGGGTAAACCTAGGAAAGCACGAGGTTGAGGCAGATAAAGTTGTTACGGTAATTTTTGAAAGAGACCCTCTCGACATCGGCTTATTACTAAGTGATGCCGTGAGGTTTATTCAATTATCTAAAGATCAAAGTTGTGATTAAACAAGTAAGTGGTAAGTAATAAAAGCACCACCATAAGCAAGAACTGTCATATACCCAAACATTAGGAAGACATGTCCCCAACCATCTGTTTCTCTTCGAACAATCCCAAGTGTTGAGATACATTGCATTGCAAAGGCAAAGAAGATTAGAAGAGACCAGGCCACGGCCGTATTAAATACTGGCTTATTTGTTTCTGGGTCAATCTCAGCTCTTAGTCTTTCTCTTAGAGTTGTTGATTCTTCATCGACATCACCTAGAGCATAAATTGTTCCAAGTGTTGATACGAATAGCTCACGTGCACCCATGGCAACAGTGATTCCAACTCCCATCTTCCAGTTGTATCCAAGTGGCTTAATAACTGGTTCAATTAATTTTCCAAATTGGCCAATAGTTGAGTACTCAAGAGAAATTGCAGCGGACTCTGCCTCTGACTTTCCAACAAGCAGCTCTTCAGCTGGTTTTGGGAAAGTCGAAAGAAACCAAATTACCATTGAAAGACCTAAGATGATTGTTCCGGCCTTCTTTAAAAATACTCTTCCTTTGAAGATCATCGCCTTAAAAGCGGGCTTAAAAGTAGGCATCTGATATAGAGGTAATTCAATAATGAATGATGTCGTACTACCTTTATAAAGAGTTAGTCTAAAGATTTTTGCAATAATAAGTGCAACAATACTTCCTAGGAAATAAAGGAAGAAAAATGCTAAGGCTTGAGAATTGAAAATTCCAAATACAGTTTTTTCAGGAACAAAAGTTCCAATAAGAAGAATATAAACTGGCAGTCTTGCCGAGCATGTAATGAGTGGAATCGTCATTAATGTTGCAAGTCTTTCTTTTTTATCTGAAATCGTTCTTGTTGCCATAATCGCTGGAACAGAACAAGCAAATCCCGAAAGATATGGTAGGAACGCTTTTCCATTTAAGCCAAAATATGACATGGCCTTATCTGTAATGATTGAAGCACGTGAAATATATCCACTTTGCTCAAGAAGACTTAGAAGGAAGAAGAGAATCATAATTTGTGGAAGGAAGATTACAACTCCACCAACACCTGCAATGATTCCGTCAACAATAAAACTATTTAGCATACCTTGCGGAAGTATAGCTGCAACGTATTCTCCGAATGCACCAACACCACCATCAATGAGATCCATTGCCGGACCTGCCCAAGTATAAATTGAATGGAAGATTAAGTAGAAAATTGCCAAGAAGATAACACCACCTAAGAAAGGGTGAAGAACAAAGTGGTCAATTTTATTTGAAAGTTGAATCAGGCTCTTATTTTTTCCAATCGCATATGATGCTTTTAGGTCTCTTGCTTTTCTTTGATACTTTTCAATCTGAGAAAGAGCAGAAACTTCATTTTGAAGCTCAACAAATTGATCTTCTTCAAAGCTCACATTAAATGGATTGTATTCCGTTGATTCATTTGAAAGTTTTATTTTATTAGTTGGAAGGAGAATTTCACTTGAAGAGTTTTCTCTTAAGAAGTTTTCAAGTGTTGCTCCACTGTCTCTCATTGTAGAGAACTTAATATAAGGAACACCAATGTGTTCGCCAATTTTATCAAAATCGTAATTCTTTGTTACATCAAGATCATACTTATTGAAGATGATTTTAATCTTGCCTCCAAAGAGTTCTTTAACAGCAAGTGCAAGAGATAGAGAAGAGTCCAGGCGAGCACAATCAACAACACAAACAATATCGTGAAATTCTGTAACTTGATTATTTCTTCCGATTAAAGTGGAAACTGTTACTGCTTCATCAATTGAAGATGGAACAAGTGAATAAATCCCTGGAAGGTCAACTACTGCTAACTTTTCTTCATGACGAGCATTAGAAATAAGACCCGCTGTTGCCGTATCAACAGTAATTCCATTGTAGTTTGCAACCTTACGATTCGCTCCAGAAAGGATATTGAAAATCGCCGACTTCCCTGAGTTTGCAGGGCCAATAAGTAAAATTTTTCTCATTAATTTAATTCCTCAACATTGATGAGACTAGCTTCGCTTAAACGAAGGGCAACTGTTTCACCATCTGTTAATCTAAGAGTAAGAGGAGAGCCTAAGAATGAAGGAGCGACAACTTGAATTGCATCACCTGGAAGAATCCCAAGTCCTGTCATAATTGTCTTATGTTTAAGTCCTTTATCAAATGATAGGATCTTAACATTTACGCCTTTTTTAACCTTCGATAAAACCATATTTAACTCCATTCGTCTCAATGGGCTTACTATAGTTTCATTAGTCAAACTTGTCTAGGAACACTTTACTGATATGAACCATGTTTACACAGTGAGTTAGTCGCGATAGAAGGCGTCGGTAAAGTGTGCAATGAGTGAATCGAGAACGTGTTCACCAAGAGTAAGCTGTCGATACTTCACTCCAGTGAGGTCGAAGATGCGACGAGAGATACGATTTGACTCAGTACCTGAATGTTTATCTTGTAAGTATACGATTTCTTTAATCTTTGAAGAAGCAAGAAGCTTGGCACACTCATGACAAGGAAATAGTGTCACGTAACATCTAGCGCCATATAATTTGTGATTTGAGTGAAGAATTGCATTGGCCTCGGCGTGAACAACGTATCCATACTTTTGTTGCTCGAGAGGGAGAGTTCTCTCTTTTCCCCAAGGAAGTTTTGTTTCATCAATTCCCGCAACAAAGCCGTTGTAACCAAAAGTTATTTGATGGTTATTATCATCAACAAAAACACATCCTACTTTTGTGGCCGGATCCTTACTCTTGAAACTTGCCATAATAGCCTGAAGCATAAAGTATTCGTCCCAATTTACGGCACTCTTTGTATTGATGTGATTAATCGACTTTTCCAACTCTGTTTTCATGGCAGCAAGATTAGTTAATTATCCTTCACTTGGCAACTACTGGAAGCTTGTTAAGTCAGATAGGGTGGTGCAAAATATTGGAATGACAAGAGAACACAGGAAGAATTTTTTACTATCCTCTATTAAGATGGCCGTTGCAACTTTATCAAGTCGTGTATTGGGTTTTGCTAGAGAAATTTTAATGGCCAAACTTTTTGGTGCTTCGGGGCTTACTGATGCCTATCAAATTGCTTTTCGTATTCCGAATATGTTGCGTGACTTATTTGCAGAAGGTTCTTTCTCATCTGCCTTTGTCCCAATATTTACTTCGGCCAAAAAAGATGGCGATGAACACGCTCGCAAGCTCCTATGGTCAATGGCCATTGTCTTACTAGCTATCACTTCGATTGTTTGTTTACTGATTTTTATCTTTGCTCCACAAATCATTCAAGTATTAACAAATGAGCTTTTTACTTCTGATGTAAATCGATTTGAATTATCTGTATTGTTAACAAGAATGATGTCACCTTTCTTAGCATTCGTTTCTGTGGCCGCGCTTTTTATGGGAGTTCTTAACACTTATAAAATGTTCTTTGCTCCTGCGATGGCACCAGCTGTTTTTAATATCATTATGATCATTGCGATGGTGACATTACCAAAGTACTTAGAAGCAAAGAATCTTCATCCGATTATTTCTTTAGGAATAGGGGTTCTTGTTGGTGGATTTTTTCAGATGCTTATTCAAGTACCGATGCTATTTTCAAAAGGACTTGTAAAGGTTGATGGTATTGATCTTTTTTCAAGTGATGTAAAAGAAATTTTAAAACGAATGAGTATTGGAACAATAGGCGTTGCTGCAACTCAGATCAATCTTTTGGTTTCAACTTTCTTAGCTACAGGTACAGTTGTTGGAGCTGTTTCTTGGCTGCAATATGCATTTCGATTATTTCAATTCCCTGTAGGAATTTTAGGTGTTTCGATTGGAAATTCCAATCTCGTTTACTTCTCTGAACTTTGGAGGGGAGGCAAGGAAGAAGAAGCAAAGGCAGCACTTCAAACAAGTTATATAACAAGTCTTTTTGTTCTTATGCCAGCAATGGCCTTAATGTTTGCACTTGCCCAGGACTGCGTTGCAATTTCTTTTCAGCGTGGAGCCTTCGGTCTTGATGATACTAAGATGGTAACAGAAGCACTTTATGCTTATTTATTTGGACTTCCATTTTATGGACTCTATAAGGTGTTTTCTCCGAGTTTTTACACATTAGATAAACCAAAGATTCCTGTAATTATCTCTTCGATTGCTGTCGGAATTAATATTGTCTTCTGTTTTTCACTTGTTGGTACATACGGTTTTAAAATTCTTGCTATGGGGACATCTGTATCGATGATTTTTATCATCCTTGTTCAGTCGATTCTATTATTTAAATTACTAGATTTAAGGCTTAATTTCTTCTTCCCGCTAAGATTTTTTAAAATTGGTTTAAGCTCACTATTGGCCTTTTATGCTACACAATATGTACGTGGCCACTTCCCAAATAATATTTTTTCGACTCTTGATAATCTCGCGGCCTTCGTTACTGCAGCGTGTGCAGGTGCTATTGCTTATGTTATTGTGCTAAGTGTCTTAGGGGATTATGTTTTAATTCAGCGCTTCTTAAATAAGATAATCCGCCGAAATTAGAATGGAAGTAATCATAAATTCTCTTGCTTGATGAGAGGCAAGTCGTTAAACTTAAAGAGATTACACATTTGGAGCAGTAAATGAGAACTAGTTTTGAAACACTCGAAAATTTAGCGAGTCATACAATTAATACACTTAAGGAAAAGGGTGTTATTGAATTCGATATTGCAAATCGTGAGAAGCTTATTGAATCAATGGCCACTGAATTTGGTGTATGTCTAGCAACTGATGAAGATATTCGCGATCAGGCTATCGAAGAAGTTGAAGAGAAGATGGGTGTAGATAATATGCCTGAAGACGTAACAGAGTCTGAAATGTTCAACCATGCTCGTAAAGAAATTATTAAGTCATTTAGTGGTGAAAATATTGGTGGTCTTTACTTAGTAGAGTCACTACATAATATTGCAAATCGTATGACTGCATTTTTAATTGATTGTGAATTCATTGATGATGTTTTTGGAACTGATGAAGAAATTCACAACTTCCTAGTACAGAATATTAGAACATTTAAGACTAGATAATAAAAAAGCTCCTTAAGGAGCTTTTTTTATTTCTTTTTAATATTGTGTAGCGACTGTTCGAAAAACGGACCTTCAAGCAAACCATTTAGAACCGAACTCTCACTTTCTAAAATGACAATACCATCATCAGTTTTTAGTAGAGCAGCATCGTAGTAGACACGAAGCTCATGTCCTTTTGTGGCCGTTCCTTCAACTCTTAGAGTTTCTATTCCTTGCTCATATAATTTCTCGAAAGATTTAGGCTCGTGGATAATTGTTGTATCTTTATCAAAGACGAGTTCATTATTAATAGCGAGCTCTTCAAATGCCGATTGTAAATCTGAATAGTTTTTATTAGTGAAGCTAAAGCGCGATTGCCACTCGTAGCGAGTATCAGTTCTTTCAAATATTTTTAATTCAGATTCATCTGTCGTTAGAGTCCACCAAGGGGGAATTGGAATTTCAAGCCCGTGAAAAGGGAAGCTGATAGCATTCTTTAAGGCGACTTTTTTTTCACCTTTAATAACAAATGCTGCATAAGTAGCAAAAATTAAAATGCAAATGAGGATGATCCACCAAAAAATATTACTCATAATCCGCAATTTATCCCTAATTTTTGGCTTCGTAAACGTAATATTAATCAGTTAAATCAATACTTTATAGAAAAAGTCGATAGTTTACTCAAGTTTCATTCATAAAGTGTCGTTAAGTAGTTGAGGATTGTTAAAGTTTTTATGGAGAAAACTATGAAGTTAAGACTTATTGGCACGAAAAGCATCTTATTGGCGATGATGATGCTAAATACATATGCTGAGATCGACATCAGTGATTGTATCTATTTAAGAGACAATGGCTATGAAGATGATGCTCAGGCATGTGTGACAAGAGCATCTCGTGGAAGCTCTGGAAGTAATGACTTCTGTGTCGATTGTTTACCTAAACTTCCTGAAAGAAATGAGTGGGCCGAAGTTGCAAAAGTTGCAATTCCTTCACTTGCAGCAATGGGGAGTGTTTTTTTCGCCACTAAACACCAAGCTGATTCTCAAGAGTCATGGGCAAATGCTTATGAAAATGGAATTAAATCATGCCACGGTCAAATCGATGGCTATTTAGATTATAACCTTGAAAGGGGTGCAAACCCAATTCTTCCAAAAGAGCAAACTTCAATGCTTAATTCTTGTAACGGTTACGGCTACGGTATGTACGCTGGTGGACTTGGTCTTACTGGTGGAACTTTTGGTGGAGTTGGTAACGGTTGGCTAGGTCAAGGTTACACTTCAGGATTCCTAGGTGGAATGGGTGGACCAAACTTTGGTGGAAATATCTATGGCAATGCCGGTTGGGGCATGGGTAACGGCATGGGTAATGGAATGGGGATGGGCAATGGCTTTGGTGGAAACTACCAAGCGAATGTTTATATGAACCCATTAGGTTCTCTTGCAGGTTCGGCACTTGCTGGACTTCTAACAGGTGGTAATGCTGGATTTGGTGTAAATATCAACGGCGGAATGGGCATGGGTGGACACCCAGGAATGTACCCAGGAAATATCTATGGTGGAATGTACCCTGGATTCGGAATGAACACGGGATTCGGAATGGGTATGGGTGGATACCCATACGGAACAGGTTTTGGAACTGGCTTTGGTGCTAATTTTGGCATGGGAATGGGCAATGGTTTTGGAATGGGCAATGGTTTCGGAATGGGCAACGGTTTCGGACTTAATACTGGTTTAAATTTTGGACTAAATATTGGTAGCACTGGTGCGTTCCCAGGAATGAATACTGGCGCAGGTTGGGGGATGTACCCTGGATCTGGCTGGGGAATGTATCCTGGAACAGGTATTAATGCTGGTTTCAACCTTGGTTGGGGTGTTAATGGCGTAGGTAATGGTAACTGGGGTAATGGTGGAGTTTATCCAACATATCCAGGTCCTGGAAACGGTGGAGTTATCTCTGGCGGTTGGGGCGTCAATGGCGGTGGAAACGGCAATTGGGGTGTTAACGGCGGTTGGGCCAATGGTGGCGGAAACCCTGCATGTATGTGTATTTCAGCACCATGTGCTTGTGGAAATACTTTTCCTGGTGGAAATGGAAATATTAATGGCGGATGGGGAGTCAACGGAGGTTGGGGAACTGGCGCTAATAATGGTTGGGGTGTTAACGGAAACGCTGGTTGGGGAGTCAACGGTGGAAACGGTTGGGGCCTAAATGGTAATGCTAACGGAGGTTGGGGTGCCAACGGAAACTGGGGAGCAAATGGAAACTATAATAATGGTTATCAAGCACAACAGTTCCAGAGCTACATCAACGGACTTCAAGGACAAGCTGTTGCTCAAGGTAATTATCAAAACCAAGCGAACGTAATGTATGCTAACCAAGCTCTGTATCAGAACTTACAAAATGCTCAACAAAATATTTATGCAAATTCGTATAATGGTTATTACAACTCTGGTACTAACTTTGGATCAATGGCCGGAGGGGCCCTTAATGGTCAATTTAGTGTCGGAATTGGTGGAAGTGCGGGAATGAATTGGAATTAAAAAATAATTTCAAGAGAGATGAGAGATAAAAAGAAAGCCTCCTGTATGGGAGGCTTTTTTATAAAAAAAAATAGCGCCAGTGGCGAACCGAGAAACCTAAAGGTTTCTCTCTCGAATACTATGTGCACCGAATAGGGGCGCACAAATAAAAAAAGAGGCTATCAGCCTCTTTTGTTATTTGTTATGCATAAGTATTTTAATTGAACCTCTGAAGAGGACTTCGATTTTATTAGCATCGAGACTCTTTTCAACAAGCCCTGGCCCAAAAGTTGGGTGAGCAAGTATGTCACCAACTTCAAATTTGTGACGAATATTATATGCAATAGGTTCACCTTCTAATTTTTGAAGCGCGTTTTCCCAAACATTAATAATTTTATCTTCAGTTGAAATTCTTTTTTTCGCAGGAGCTTTGCGACGAGTAGCACTTGGAGATGCTACCTTTTTTGGCTTGTATGCATGAGTTGCTTTACAAGTATTACACAGAACTTTGTATGGAGTATCTGCGTCTTTCATTGCTACAATTAAATGAGCAAGATCTAACTTACATTTGCTACAATATGTTACAATTTCCTTACCAACACCTAGTTTTGACATATTCTCTCTTCCTTTTGCTTAATTAGGTCAATTTAATGGCGAATAGGATTAAAGTAAAGAGAATAAAAGGTAATATGTAGATAATTATAATGAAGAAAAATACTTTAGCACTGCTGGAAAAAGCAAAACATTTACCGACAAAATCTGGATGCTATTTAATGAAGCGAAAGCGCGCTGGCATCGAAGAAATTCTTTATATTGGAAAGGCGAAAAACCTTCGTAGTCGAGTGTCTAGCTATTTTAATAGTTCTGAAAAATCACCAAAGACTCAAATTCTTGTCTCTCATATTCAAGACTTCGACTTTATAATGACTAAGACAGATGCAGAAGCATATATCTTAGAAAATAACCTTATTAAAAAGCATATTCCTAAGTATAACATCCAACTTAAAGACGATAAAAGTTATCCTTATATTCAAGTCGATATGAATGAAAAATTTCCTCGACTTGTTTATACGAGAAGACCAAAGAGAAAGAAGAAGATTAAATTATTCGGCCCTTTTACAACGGGAAGTAACATCTTAAAAATTTCTAGAATTCTAACAAAGTCTTTTACTTTACGAGACTGTTCGATTGAAGAAATGAGAAAGAGGAAGCGCCCGTGTCTTATTTATCAAATGAAGCAATGTTCGGCTCCTTGTGTGGATTATATTTCTGAAAAAGATTATTTTAATGATCTTAACTACGTTATCAATTTCTTTGAAGGCCAAAGTCGTAATGTCTTAAAAATTTTAGAAGAGAGGATGTTTGAAGCTGCTGAAAGTGAGCACTTTGAAAGGGCCGCTGAAATACGAGATAGTATCGAAGAGTTAAAACAATTCTCATTAAGTTATGAAAAGCAAAATGTGGAACTTACCACTGAAAAAGACTTTGATATTGTTGCCTACCATGTTGGTGAATTAGAAATTGATATTTCAATTTATATGATGAGATCTGGAATCCTTCTTGGTCATAAAAACTATCACTTTGGAAAAGGTGATAGTGAGAATGAAAATCACGAGCTTTTTCAAACCTTCTTATTTCAATACTATTCAAATACAAAAGAGAAGCTACCAAGTCGTATTTATATTGATGAGAAAAAAGCTGATCTTTCAATGATTAGTGAAGCATTTAACGAAGTACTCGATCAAGAAGTCGAAGTCCAAAAGCCAATTGGGAAGATGAAAACTCTTTATGAGTTAACTCTTGATCATGCAAGAGAGCATCAACGCTTTAGAGTTAAAAATCTTGATGGACCATGGATTGGTTTAAATAAATTAAAAGAACTTTTAAATCTAAAAGAAACTCCTAAAATTCTTGAGTGTTTCGACGTTGCCATTTGGCAAGGAAAGTCTCCAACAGCATCGCAAATTGTTTTTCGTGATGGAAAACCGGATAAGACTCAATATCGCTATTATCACTTAGAAGAAAGGCCAGAGGGCAATAACGATTTTGCCATGATGAGGGAAGTTTTAGCGAGAAGACTTAAGAAAGGAAAGCTTCCAGATGTCTTCATTGTTGATGGTGGGAAGGGACAAGTTTCAAGTTTTCTTGCAGTTCTAGAAGATTTTGAACTTGATATTCCTGTCGTGGGAATTGCTAAAATTAAAACGAGCAAACAAGACTCTTTTAGAGATAAGGAAGTTTCAAGTTCAGACGAACGTCTTATTATTCCTAATCGAATTAATCCTTATATCTTAAAAAAGACACCGTCTCTAATGAGAATTGTTGTGCAAATGAGGGATGAGGCCCACAGGTTTTCGAGAAAGCTTCATCATAAGAAGGAGAGAGATCGTATTTTTACTTCGTGGTTTGATGATATTGAAGGAGTTGGTGAAAAGACTCTTAAAACAATTCATGAAAATATGGATTTAAATCTTAAAGAACTTTCGCAATTAAGTGTGATTGAAATAAGTCACAAGTTGGATATAAAAGAAGGGCTTGCTGAGAGAATCCATGCCAAGCTTATGGCCGAATTCCCTCAGAAATAACTGTCTAGTTAAGGTGGTGGATTTTTTTACGATTGCCGTGCCCGCAATCAGTACATCTCGAATTCTCGTGTATGTACAAGTTTTTATAATCCGATAGGTGTGTGTGAACCATTTTAGAGCCACAAACAGGACAATCATTTAAAACCTTATGTACTTGATCGGCATCACCAAATAACTCTTCAAAGTTTTCAAATTGGAAATCTGGATCGAATGACATTGTAGCAACTCCTTTAAATATTAATTACCACTGGGGATTTGAGATTGTGCAGAGTGTCCCAAGCAGTGGATGTAGTTGATTTATCGGCGGCTTAACAATGTTCTGAAATTTATGCTTTTTTTTTTAAAGACTTAGGGATATTTTACCCATAGGAAATAAAGTAATGGCGCAATTTTTAACCAAATTAACTAAAGATTTTAATAATATTTTAAAAGTCTCACGTGATGAGAAGCCGAATTACTGTGCCAAGTTATTTGAAAACACTCTTTGGTATCCTAAGTTAAAAGAGAGCAAACTTACTGCTAGCAAGGCTTCTTCGGATGAACCTAGGGCCACACAAGTTGATTCTAAGCCGATTGTGGCCGCAGCTCAGCAAGAAGTTGCCAGAGCTGAAGAAACAGTCACAGCTCCAAAAATAGAAGTTCCTGTGGCACCTCAAAAGAGAAAGATTGATATTGCTGCCGCTTCAAATCCTAGTGAATCGACTCACACTCTGAAAGTTAATGATGATATAAATAAATTCCTTTCACAATATAATACATCTTGGAATCTTGAAACAATTCCTGGCTATCAGGATTATCAAGGCGAGGTAGATATTATCTTTTTTGGCCTTGATGAAATTGAAGAAGGGGAGCTCCCTGATTTTCTACCTTTATCAATGATTGAATCAGATCAAGATATTATGGGACGTATGATTAAGGCCATGAAGATCTCAAGTGGCCGCTTTATTCGTGTACCATTTATTAAAAAAGATGCCCGCGAGTTCCTCTTTACATGTTGTGCTCACTTTAAACCAAGATTACTCATTAGCCTTGGGGCTGCCGCAACAAATCTATGTTTAAATAAACGTGTTCGTCTTGCAAATGTTCACGGAGACTTCCATTCAGTTCAAATAGAAGTTGATGGAAATGCTCAGTTAATTGATGTCATGCCTTTATTTCATCCTAAATTACTAGAGGTAAATGAGTCCATGAAGAAAACGGCGTGGACAGATATGCAAAAAGCGATAAAATTTCTCTCAAGTTGAGTAGCTTAGTAAAATCATATATCATTTTATTAGATAAGTTGCTGGGCAAGGATGCCGCACAAATCAGGACGATCTTCGTTGAGAAATTTATTTATCTCTTTCATAATACTTTCTTCATTGAATTCTCTGGCGAGAATTAGCCCATTAGATAATTTACGATCAGGACACACGATAAAAGTTAGAGTAGCAAAAGACCTTGATAACGTTATGCTTGAAGGTGTTGATCTGACACGAAAAGTTGTTGCAACAAGGAATCGTAAAAGTTTTAAGGGCTTTAAGAAAATAAAAGTAAATTGCCAAAATTTACAATCTGCCAAGTCTGTTAAACCTCAGTACTTGGCCTCTCTTACATCGCAAACAGGACTAATCAGTTTTGATCGCAAGCAATTCATGGGGCAGATGCATATTGTAACGAGTGCCGATGGAAATTCTTGTGACGTTGTTAATGAGATGGATCTTGATGACTATATTGCAACACTTCTTGCTAAAGAGATGAATGCTTCTTGGCCAATTGAGGCCCTTAAAGCTCAAGCCGTTGCTGCTCGTACATACGCTCTTCATCACATGATGATTTCTGGACTTAAAAATGACACTCTTTATGATTTAGAGAACTCTGAAAAGCATCAGGTTAATGGAACATTTAATGATGTGACAGCAAGTACACTTGAAGCTGCAAAAGATACAGCAGGTCTTGTTTTAACAAATGGTGAAGGTAACCTTGTTCCTGCTTTTTTTCATGCAAGTTGTGGGGGAACAACATTAATCCCTTCTGATGTTTGGAGAAATGATGTTCACGGTTATTCAACTGTGAAGTGTGATTACTGTCAGAAAAAGAAGAATTGGGATTCTAAAATTACAAAGCTTCGATTTAAAAAATTTTTAAACTGGGCAATGAAAAAAAATTACATTGAACAACAAAGTTTAAAAAAGAAATTATTCTTGTATCCAGATAAAAGAGATGAAAAAAATCTTTACGTACAAAATGGTGTAAAGAAGATCAAAATCAAAAAGAGTTTATTCCGTCGCTACTTTGGCCGTGTTGAATTTCCTTCAAATCATTTCTATATGGTAGATGTTGGTGGAGCTGGTCTTCACTTTGTTGGAAAGGGCAATGGTCACGGTGTTGGTTTATGTCAGGTTGGTTCTTTAGGGCTTGCTCAAAAAGGAAAGGGCCATCGTGAAATTCTGGCCCATTATTTTCCGAAATTAAATATCTTAAAACTTTATTAGTTTTTAAATCATTAAGGACATGGTGTTGAGAAAGTCACATTCATCATAACAGGTCCTAGTGTTCCTTGCATTGGCTGAGAGTACTGGAAAGGTGCTGCCGTAATTTGAAAGTGAGCAGCATCTATTGTTGCCGCTGGACAATTCGCTCCTGTTCCTAAACTCATTCCTGTACTTAGCTGTATTCCTTGAAGTCCACGATCATCACCAATGATTGGGAACCTATAATTTTGATATGTAAAGTAACGTGAGCAAAGTGAGAGGCGAACATTGTATCCTACAACAGAGTTTCCATTAAGAACCTTTGTCATAATAAGAATATCACCGAAGCTATTTACTCCAACGTGATGTTGGTTTGATTCATTAGGAAGCATTCCTTCTTGTAAAGGACCATAAACAGAGTCATTATTATAAGAATATCCAGATTGAATATTAGCTACAATCGTTGCGCGTCTTTGACCAATCTTAAGGTAGTTTCCATAGCTATCCATGTTGAATCGATCATTACCATATTGCTGACAACTAAAAGCTTGAGCATTTACGAGACTATCGAATAAGGCTTGTCCTTGTGAGTCCATTCCTGTTGAGCCTGTATTTGAACCACTTCCACCTGTACCCCAGCCAGAGTAGTAGCCACCACTACCCTTAGAGTCTTGTCCACAGCTTGTTACAAGCATCGAAGCAATTGTCACAACCATTAATAACTTAAACTTTTTCATAATATCCTCAAATATTAGTTTTCACGCTATTGTCTGTATCGGTGAAAATTTAGGATTTCTTTAGAGATTGATAAAATTAATTAAGAATTTTTTTAAATTACCCGAAATAGTAAGTAATTATGACAGCTTATGAACAAGTAAAAGAATCAACATTTAAGATTATTACAGGCTCCTTTAAAGACTTTAAAAAGGATGATCAGGCGAAGTTTCGTTTAAAGATGGGACTAATTTTTGCAGTCATACCTTTTATCTCAATTTTTGTGGGATTCATTCTTAATTGGATTCTTTTAAAATCAACAATCATTTATATTACAGCTTATCGAAAGGATATTGATTATATCATCGATTCTCTTATTTATGACTATCTACAAATTGGATTAATGGAAGCCTTACCATGGATGATTATTTCAATTGCCTTCTTATTGGTAGCAGGAATTGTTCTTGCTCAACTGATGCTGAGACCATTTGATGAGATTGCACAATACTGTTTGGACTTTCTTGGAGCTGAAGAAAAAGTTACGAATTTCGATGGAGAGTTTAAATCTGAGTTAAGATTGTTATCAAGTTTTAGTGATTGGTTCTTTACCACCACTTCGACGCTGCGAATGAGTGGAAAATTAACTCAAATTGAAGTTCCTTCTAAATACAAGAGGATACATAAACCGGTCTTTGAAACCATGTTTTTTGTCCATAAGAGTATTTATGTGGCCATTACTTGTATTTTGACAGGGATGATTATTCTAATTATCAATTACGCTCTCTTTGATGCTGTGATTTCTGTAGTTAACGAAATCTTTACCAATGGTAAATTTGCTAAAGATTACTTTAGTAACATGGCCTTAATTCAGGACGACATTGTTGGTATTACAATAATTATTAATATTGTTTCTTATGGCTTTTTCATGGCCTATCTTTATAACAAAGTTGCAACGCCAGCATTTGGTATTTTTGCGACGATGCGATCTTTCATTAGTGGACGATATACATCAAGAGTTCACCTTATCGGATACAAGTACGTTCGTCATCAGACGCGTGCCATCAACAAGTATTTGGACTATATGGAAAAAGAGTACTCAGTAAAAGATGATTGAGTATTTAACTTTGTTCAAGTAAAATCATAATAATAATTTGATGTGAAATTTGTTCATAATAACAAAAGGGATAGTAATGAAAAAAGCATTAGGCATTGTAATGTCATTAGTTTTACTTACGAGTTGTGTAGGTAAAGATGAAATCAAAAAAGCATTAAAAGATGATCCAACGATTTTAGCAGAAGCAATTAAAGCTAACCCTGCTGAAGTTATGGAAGCTCTTCAAGTTGCAGCTCAAAACGCAAAAGAAGCAATGGCGAAGAAAAGAGAAGAAGAGGAAAACAAAAAACTTCACGAGTTTATTGAAAACCCTCTTAAGCCAGAAATTAGATCAGATGAATCAGTTAGAGGTACTAAAGGTGGAATCATTACTCTAGTTGAATACTCTGACTTTCAGTGTCCTTACTGTACAAGAGGGTTTGATAATGTTGTTAAGCCAATGCTTGATAAGTACAAAGGTAAGGTTCAATTTGTTTACAAACACCTTCCACTTTCTTTCCACTCAGAAGCTAGAATTGCAGCGGCTTATTATGAAGCTGTAAGACTTCAATCAGAAGAGAAAGCATTTAAATTTCACGACATTCTTTTTACTCAAGAAGGTCAACAAAAACTTAGAAACCTAAAAGAAAAATACCTAAAGAAAACAGCGAAAGACTTAGGTGTTAATATGACTAAACTTGCTAAGGATGTTAAGTCAGATGCAGTTGAAAAAAGAATTGCTCAAGACGAAGCTGAAGCTAGAAAGTTTGATATTCAAGGGACTCCAGGTTTCGTAATTAATGGTGTACCAGTAAAAGGTGCTTACCCATTATCACACTTCGAAATGATTCTAGGTCTACTAAAAGAAAAAGGTAAACTAGATATCTAATCAGTGATCAAATTCAATTAAAATATGAAGGCCCACCATCGAGTGGGCCTTTTTATTTTTCCATGTTATAATATGATCATTGGAGGTTATTATGGTGAACTTCTTTGATCATAATCAGGTAAAAGTTAATAAAGAATTCTTTCGTGAAACGGCAAGACAAATTGATTATTCAATTGAAGATTTTCTTCATGATGATGTACCTCATTCTTTAGTTGAACAAAATGTTTTAAATACTGCATATATAAATCATCTAACATCTTTGTTAAAAATTAATTCAATTTTTGATTTGGCCCAAGAAGTTTTAGAGCTTGAAAGAAGCTTAGAGAAGCTTTCTCATCGTCTTCCTATTGATATAAAGATTCCAACAATGGAAACTTTTTATCATCAACTCGGACCTGTTTTTATACAACTTTTTGTCGAAGTAAGAGACCTTGAAGATCATAAAGAACTTGAAGGAGAGTGGCTAAAAGCAGTGAGAATCGCACTAGAGGAAGAGATAGTAGTTTGGCAAGAAAAAAACTTAAAATAAGTGTAAAAATAAAAAAAATCTTTAAAAGTTAAAAAAAACGCTAAAAAGCCTTGTCAAAGCGTGTTTCAAACTTCATCCTACTTTTACAACAACTAAATAACTAACTATTTGGAGTTAAAATGAACAGAAAAGAACTTGTAGAAGCAATCTTAAAAAACAAAGAATTAAGCCACCTAACTAAGAAAGATGCAGATGCATTCGTATCAACTACTCTTGAAACAATCAAGAAAGCAGTTAAGAAAGGTGACGATGTTTCACTAATCGGTTTTGGTACTTTCACAAAAGTAAGAAGAGCAGCTAGAACTGGTATCAACCCAGCTACTGGTGAAAAAATCAAAATCAAAGCTAAGACACTTCCAAAATTCAAGCCAGGTAAAGCTTGGAAGGAAATGTTCTAATTTTTGTTTGAAATTAGTTTCATAATAAGAAGCCTCCCTTAGGGAGGCTTTCTTATTTCTAGAGGCATATTTTGCCTATCACACCCTGTCAGCGTCAAAAAAACGTCGACATTTTGACACCACCACTTTTTTACATTTCTCATAAAGTCTTAAAATTGCAAAATTAATGGGCAGAATCTTCCGGAACATACTTTACTATCTTGTAGAAAATGGCCGCTAGATGTATAATTTTTGACGAGGCACAGTTTTTAAAGGAATTTTTTTCTGTGTGAAGTAAAGGATTTATAGATTATGGCAGATGGAAGTGCTGACAATTCATATCAAGGAAGTGGAAAGAACCCTCTACTAACAGTAGCTCTACTACTGAATATCGTATTAATGGGTGTTATCGCTTACTTTCAATACCAAACTCATTTAAAGATTTCACAGCAATCGTCTGTGGAAGATATTGTTAAGGCCCAAATGGCCGAACAATCTCAAGATAAAGATGTTGTAACTACTGGTGAAGCACAAGAAGAGGAAGGAAAGTTATTTCCACTTGATAGCTTTACGGCCAACCTTGCACAAGGCGATGGGCCACAACGATACATTAGATTAAATGCTGTTCTTAAACTATCGCTTAATGCGAAAGAAGAGGAATACAAAGCAAGAAAGCCTCAAATTAGGGATTCAATCATTAGTATTTTGAACTCTAAGAGGCCAAATGATCTTCTTAAAGTACAAGGTAAGGAATACCTTAAAGAAGAGATCAAATCAGCTATTAACTCTTATTTAGTTGATGGAAAAGTTTTAGATGTTTACTACGTTGGTTTCCAGATCAACTAGTTAATATAAAGTTTTAAGTTTAATTTTTGGCAGGATGCCAAGATCATCAAATCCTAGGAGGGGAACGATGGCACAGGTTTTAAGTCAAGACGAAGTCGACGCTCTATTAAACGCTGTTAACGATGGTGACGCAGATGATTTTCTAGGTGAAGGTGGAGATTTCGATGATGAAGCTGAAGACGAAAATATTCAGCCCTATGACTTAACTAATCAAGACCGAGTCATTCGTGGGCGAATGCCTATTCTTGAAATCATCTACGAAAGATTCATTCGTTCATTTCGTGTATCACTTTCAAACTCTCTAAGAAAGATCTCGACTATTTCGATGATCTCAACAGATCTTTTAAAGTTTGGTGAGTTTGTAAACACACTTCCGATTCCTTCGTGTATGTGTATCATGAAATTTAATGAGCTAAGAGGTCCGGCACTATTAGTATTCGAATCAAAGCTTGCTTATGCAATCATCGATTCTTACTTTGGTGGAACAGATCGTCCTTTCACAAAAATTGAAGGAAAAGAATTTACAGCGATTGAACTATCTTTCATGAGAAAGGTTATGGATATGGCCATTGCTGACCTTGAGGAAGCATGGGCACAAGTTCACCGTATTGATGCACAATACGTAAGAACTGAAATTAACCCACAATTCGTTGGTGTTGTTCCTCCATCAGATGTAATTATCGCAACAACTTTAGAAGTTGAATTCGAATCTGCTTCAGGAACAATTATGATCGTGGTTCCATACTCAACTATTGAGCCGATCAAGCAAAAACTTTCTTCAAATTACCAAACTGATAATGATATGGCCGATAGTATTTGGACAAGTGCTATGAATGAGCACATCAAAGATACTAAAGCCGAAATCGTTGTAAAACTTGGTGAAGCAGAGATGACTGTAGGAGACCTACTTACTCTTCAAACTGGAGATATTATCCCTTTAAATCAAGAAGCTTCAAGCGAAGTAAAGGGAGCAATACAAGGTGTTGAGAAGTTAAGGTGTTTAATTGGTACATATAAAGGAAACAGAGCGGTGCAAGTTACACATGTTGATAAGACACCTAAAGTTTCTATGGATATTGATGTCGAATAATTAAGGGAGATATAGATGAGTGATCAAACAGAACTAAATAACCAAACACAAGGGCTTGAAAATTTCAATACTATGGAAGTTGAAAAACTTGCAGATGAAATCAGAGCTGGTGATGATGCAATCAATAAACTTAAGGTTCAAAACCTAGATTTTATCTTAGATATTCCTCTAAAGGTAACAGTTGAACTAGGTAGAACAGAAGTAATTATTAAAGACCTTCTTCAACTAGGACAAGGTTCGGTACTAGAACTTGATAAATTAGCTGGTGAGCCTCTAGAAATCCTAGTTAATGGAAAGTTAGTAGCAAAAGGTGAAGTTGTTGTTGTAAACGAAAAATTTGGTATTCGTTTAACAGATATCATTTCACCAATCGAGAGAATTGAAAATCTAAAGTAGTAGAAAAACGTAGGAACTAATTATGGCCAGACAACTTAAATTATTATTTTTAGCACTTTCACTTATTACGACGAATGCATTTGCTAGAGTTGAAGTAGGGAAGGTTAAGTTAACTAAAAATGGTTCAACAGGAGTTGTTACTGTTGGATTAAAAGGGAAGTTTGATACTACTCCTGAGTTAACAATTAAGGATGATATTATTCAAATTGCTCTTCAAGATGCAATCGTATGGCCAAAGATTGAGAAACAAGTATCTGTTAATGAAAAATTTGATACGAAGCTTCTAGCTTATCAATTTACTAAAGATGTTGCTCGAGTTCGTGCAATTCTCCCGTACGATATCAAGGGTAATGAAGATAAGGTAAGTTTAGAAGTAAGTGATAATGAAATTAAAATGTACTTTCCAATCACAACAAATAAAAAAGAAGTTGCAGTGACTAAAGCAGCTCCAGTTAAGAAAGCTCCTGTAAAGCAAAAGAGTGCAGAAGCTTATGATGAAAGCTACCTTGCAAAACTACTTAAAGATAAAGAAGAAGTATCAAAAAATAATAATAAGAATAACGTAAAGCTTGAAAAGACTAGTGAGTCTTTACTTGCTCTTGCCAAAGAGAAGAATGAGCAGATTGAAGATACTGTTAGCAATCTTTCTTCAGGTGTTGAAAAAGGTGGATTTCAGATGTCGACTTATATTTTTAAATTTATCGGCTTTTTTGCTCTATTTGCTGCAGGGATTTTCTTTTTAATGAACTTCTTTAGAAAGGGAATGTTAAAGAAGGGTGGATTAGGACTTTTCTCAAATGCAAAAATGGTTGAAGTTTTATCGACAACTTATCTTGCACCGAAAAGAAGCCTTCTTGTTGTTAGAGTACAAAAGCAAGTCTTTCTAATGGCACAATCTGAAAAAGGGATGGATTTCTTAACTGAAATTAAAGATACAACTGAGTTCTTTAAAGAAGGTGAGAAAGCGTTAACTGGATCTAACTTTGATACTAATTTAGATACTGCTAATTCAGGTTCTAAGGAATTTAAATTAAAAGAAGTTGCTATGAATATGAAAGAGGCGAGTAACTCGACGACTTCATCACAACAAGATATTTTAAATAGCCTTGCAGGGCAAGCAACTCAAGAAGAGAAAGTTAGCTTAACTGCTCAAATTAAGAAAAAAGTAAAAGACATGAAGTCTTTACAATAATTTTATTAAAAATAATTCAATAGGAAGTTGGATGAAGAATTTTTTAAGAGCATTATTAATATTTAGTATTGGGGGATGGCTAAGTACGATCTTTGCTCAACAATCAACTAACCTGGGACTTCCAGGTCTTTCTGTTAATTTCGGACAGGGTGTTGATCTCGTTGATACTATCGAACTAACTATTCTTTTTACAGTACTAACTCTTGCACCGGCGGTTTTAATTCTTTGTACATGTTTTACAAGAATTATCGTTGTTCTATCATTCATGAGACAAGCAATTGGTACGCAAAGTATGCCACCAAATCAACTTTTAATCGGTTTTGCACTCTTTCTTTCTGTATTTGTTATGCAGCCAACGGGAGAAGAGATTTATGCAACAGCTGTAAAACCTTATATGGATAAGAAAATTACGACAACTCTAGCAGTCGATCGCATTGAAGGTTCTTTGAGAAAGTTTATGAACAAGCAAGTTCGTAAAGCTGATATAGGTCTTTTCTACGATGTAACTAGTCGTCAGGCACCTCAGTCAATTGATGATGTTCCAATTCATTTTTTAATTCCTGCTTTTATTATTTCAGAGTTAAAGACAGCATTTCAAATTGGATTCTTACTATATATTCCATTTCTTATTTTAGATATGGTTGTGGCTTCAGTTTTAATGGCCATGGGGATGATGATGCTTCCTCCGGTAGTTATTTCTCTGCCTTTTAAATTATTACTATTTGTTCTTGTGGACGGTTGGCAACTTGTTACTGGATCACTTTTACGTTCATTTAATTAGGAGTAGTCATGGACTTTTTTTCTGACATCGCAAGACAAGCAATCACAATTGGACTAATGATTTCAGCACCAATGTTAGCAGGTGCACTTATTATGGGTATCTTAGTTTCAATTTTCCAAGCGGTTACTCAAATCAATGAGCAAACACTTTCATTTATCCCTAAGATCTTAGTTATTGTTGGAGCTCTTGTTCTAACTGCTCCGTGGATGACGGATCAGTTAACAACTTTTACAAAAGATTTAATTATTTCAATTCCTAGTCTTGTTACTGGAAGGTAGGCGAAATTAGATGACAATTCAAATTACTGACATTGTCCCAATCATTGCGTTCTGGTTAATTTTTACCAGATTGCTGGCCATTAATTTTCAATTACCTATTTATGATAACTTACCAATCCCAATGATTGTTAAGATCTTATCGACACTAGTCATGAGCTTTTGCTTCTACCCATATATCCAAGGAGAAGTAATCAAAGACATCATGTATGTAGGCAAGGACCAGTTCTGGGCGCTAACTATTATTTACACACTTATTGGATTGGTAATCGGATATTTGGTAAAATCAATTATGGGTATCTTCCTGTCAGCAGGTAGTATTATTACCCAGCAAATTGGATTTGCGGCCATTCGCTACTTCGATCCATCTTCGGGTCAGCAAGTAGGTCCTTTCGAAAGGCTAATACAATGGACTGTTCTCGTTATGGTTGTTTCTTCAGGTGCTTTACTACCAATGTTTAAAGGGATTTTTGAATCTTTTTATACAATTCATATTTATGATTTTGGTGTATTTGCGAAGTCACACATCTTCTATATCGAAGCATTCAAATCAATTTTTATTGCTGCAATTATGCTGGCAACACCATTAATTTTTACAAATATGCTCATCAGTACGGTTCTAGGAATTATTGCTCGTACTGTTCCACAAATGAATATCATTATGGTTAGCTTTGTCGTCAATATTGGACTAGGTCTACTAGTATTTACGGCAACAAGCGATGAGTTCTTTCAAGTAGCATTTAGAATGTATACTGAAAGACTTGGCGAGTGGTTTAACTTTATACTTTAAAGGGGTAAGTCGTGGCCGAAGATACAGATCAGGAAAAAACGGAAGATCCTTCCCAGCATCGAATTGACGAATCGAGAAGAAAGGGTGAGGTCGCATCCTCAAAAGAACTAACAAGTGTGTTAGTGCTGGCCGCCTGTATCATGACATTAGGTCTTTCACTTCTTTTTATATATCAAGAAATGGAAGAGTTCATTAGATGGATTATGCACCTTGATCCGGCAACGGCATTTACAGAAAAATCTCTTAAGACTATTGCAAATAAAACGGCTACAACAGCTCTTATTTGTGCAGCACCTGTTTGTATTGTTTCACTATGTGCTGGTATTATTGCAAACGTTGCTCAAATTGGTTTCATCTATGCGCCAGAAGTTCTTGAGTTTAAACCCGAAAGAATTGATCCAATCAAGGGAACTAAGAATTTGTTTTCAATGAAGGCAGTTGTTGAGGCAATTAAAGGTGTCTTCAAATTCATAATCGTTCTTGGAATTGTTTACTTATATATGAAAGACGATATTACTCAATTTGTAGGATTTCTACATGTTGATTTCTTTCAGGCTTTTGTTATTGGTAAAGATATTCTAATTAAATTAGGTTTCTCAATTCTTGCAGGACTTGTTGTTGTTGCTGTAGGGGACTTTGCTTATCAAAAATATGCTCATAAGAAAAAACTTATGATGACAAAAGAAGAAGCCAAGCGTGAGTCTAAAGAGCAAGACGGTTCTCCTGAAGTTAAACAAAGAATTCGCCAAATCCAAAGAGAACAAGCGCAAAAAAGAATGCTTGCCGATATTCAAACAGCAGATGTTATTGTGACAAACCCAACTCATATTTCGATTGTTATCAAATATGATCAAGAGACTATGATCGCTCCAGGAATTGTTGGAAAGGGTGCTGATCACTTGGCCTTAAGAATTAGAGAAATTGCTAAAGAACATAATATTCCAATCGTAGAAAATGTTCCTTTAGCAAGAGCACTATATAAGTCAGTTAAAGTAGGGGAAGGAGTCCCTCGTACCTTATATAAAGCAGTAGCTGAAGTTTTAGCATTTGTTTATAAACTTAAGAAAAAGCAAAAAGCTATAAGTTAATTAGAATTTAGGAATATATCATGGATGATATCTTTAAAAGATTAAAAGTTTTAACAGAGAATTCAGATCTCGCGGTAGCAATAGGTATTCTAGCAGTTCTTGCTGTTATGATTATTCCTGTTCCTCCAGTCGTTCTCGATTTACTTTTAGCAATTACTTTATCATTCTCAATTATTATTTTATTAGTTTCTGTTTATACTAAGAAACCTCTAGATTTTTCTACTTTCCCAGCAGTTCTTCTTGTAACAACTCTTTTTAGACTTTCATTAAACGTTGCTTCAACTCGTAACATTCTTCTTCGTTCAGGAAGTGAGGGAACAAGTGCTGCCGGTGAAATTATTAGAAGCTTCGGTGAATTCGTTGTTGAAGGTAACTTTGTTGTAGGTATTATCGTTTTTATCATTCTTGTTATTATTAACTTCATGGTAATCACTAAAGGTGCTGGAAGGGTTGCTGAAGTTGGTGCGCGTTTCACTTTAGATGCGATGCCTGGTAAGCAGATGGCCATTGATGCTGACTTAAATGCTGGTCTAATTAACGATGAGGATGCAAAAAGAAGACGTGCTGAAGTTGCTGAAGAAGCTGACTTTTACGGGTCGATGGATGGTGCTTCTAAATTCGTACGAGGGGATGCCATTGCTGGTATTCTAATTACTGCTATTAATGTTATCGGTGGTATTATTGTTGGTGTTGGCCAATATAATATGAACTTTAGCCAAGCAGCTGAAACATACACTCTACTTACTGTCGGGGATGGTCTTGTTTCTCAAATTCCTGCTCTAATTATTTCAACTGCAGCCGGTATTATTGCTACAAGAAATACAAGTGAAGATAATCTTGGTGCTCAAATGAGTAAGCAATTTAAGCTTCACCCGAAAGCAGTTCTAATCGCAGGTTGTGTTCTTTTAATTTTTGCTATGATTCCAGGACTTCCAAAATTACCTTTTATCACAGTTGGACTGGCGCTACTTTATGTTTCAAATAAAATGGAAAATCAAATTACTCAAGAGAAGATTGCTGCTGAGACAGTTGTGGAAGATGAGAAGAAATCGACACCAGAATCACTTGAAGATCTACTTAATCTTGAACTTGTTGAACTTGAAGTTGGTTATGGACTAGTAAATCTTGTCGATTCATCTCAAAATGGTGATCTTCTTGAGCGTATTACTTATATGAGAAAACAATTTGCACTAGATTGGGGTGTAATTATCCCTTCTGTACGAATTAAGGACAATCTTGAGCTTGCTCCAGGTGGATATTCTTTAAAAATTAAAGGTGTTGAAGTTGCTCAAGGTGAACTTGTACCTGACCACTACCTTGCAATGGATCCAGGAAGTGTTATTGAACCAATTGATGGAATTGAAACAATTGAGCCAGTATTTGGTCTACCAGCTGTGTGGATTACTGAAGATCAGAAAGATGATGCTGGATTCAATGGTTATACTGTAGTGGATCTGTCAACTGTTCTGGCAACTCACTTAACTGAGATCCTGAGAACGAACCTACATGAATTATTTGGTCGTCAAGAACTTGTACGAGTTATGGATAATTTCAAAGAACACTATCCAAAAATTGTTTCTGATCTTGTTCCTGAGATTCTACCTCTTGGTGCCGTATTAAAGGTTTTACAGAATCTTTTAAGGGAAAATGTTTCCATCAGAGACCTTCGTACGATATTAGAATCGCTTTCTGAGCATGGGGTTAGAATTAAGGATACAGATCTTCTGACTGAAAATGTCAGACAATCGTTATACCGCACTATCACTGAGTCTATAAAGTCTGCCAATGGTGATTTGCCGATATTTACGTTAGATCGTAAAATAGAAGAACAGGTTGCTGGCAATCTCATACAAACAGAAAATGGTCAACAAGTTTCTTTAGACCCAAGAATTACCCAATCGATTTTGGCCAGTTTAAATGAGAAAATAGAGGAGGCCACAAACATGGGAGAAAAGATGGTTGTTCTTTGCTCACCAGTTATTCGTGGACACTTTAAGAAATTGACAGAAAAATTCATACCAAACTTGATTGTAGTAAGTCATAATGAATTAAGTCCGGATGTGAATATTAGGTCACTTGGAACGGTGAGGTTATAGGATGTACGTAAGAAAATTTGAAGCAGATTCTTTAGATGAGGCGTTAGCGAATATTAAGGCCGAACTGGGACCTGATGCAATTATTCTTAAAACGCAGACTAATAAAGGGATCAAAGGTGCTTTCAAAAAGAAAAAAATTGAAATTACTGCTGCGATCTCTGAAAAGAACTACACTAAGAAAGCTAAGGTTGATAACGTACTAACATCTGATCAAAAAAATTCTTTTTATAAAAACAACTCATCTTATATCGCAAATATGATTAATTCACATGACCAAAATACTAGTTCTCAAGCACAATCAAATTCAATTAATGGATATGGAAATTTAGGTCTTAACAGAAAGGTGAGTGCTGTTGAAGAGAACTCTTCACAATCAAATTCAGGTTTAGATGATTTCTTAAACTCAATTGATAGAGAAGAAGTAAAAAAAGCTGCCGCAAATACTGAATCTGAATATTTTAATGATTTCTTAAATGGAGATTTCTCTTTAGAAGAGGAAATTCAGGAAGAAGAAGTTATTGAAAGACCTCAAGTTCAAGCAAGGCCAATTCAGTCTCAACAACTACATGAGTCTCGTGTAAGTAATGATGAGGTTAGTGACTTAATTGAAAATCAAAGAAATAAAATCGATGATCTAGAAAAGAAAATTTTCGAATTAACACAAAGTGTGCAGGGGATGACTAAGCCTCAAGCTCTTGGTGTAAAAGAGATGGTAACAATTTTTAGAAGTTTAGACATCGAAGAAAGATATATTCAAAAAGTTGTTCGTAAAGCAAACTTTGAATTATCAGATGAAGAGAAAGAAAATCCAGATACTGTTTTTGAATTTGCTCTTAAAGAAATGATGGGAGAAGTGAGAACTGCGCTACCTCTATTTTCTTCTGTTGATAATGAGCAGTCTAAAACGGTTACAGTACTTATTTCAGATGCTTCTTGTGGGCAAAGCTCAATGTTAACAAAGCTTTCAGCTCTTAAGCAAGATTCGGTAATTATCAGAAATAAAGCAAATACAGGATTTAAAGATAATACTTCTTTCTCTGAAAAGTTCTTTAATGTTGAATCAAATATCTGTGAATCAATTTCTGAAATCGTTGCACAAACAAGAAAATCAATAGAAACAAAGAAAAATGTTTTTATCGACTACAAGGCGACAAATCAAGAAATCAATGAAATCAAGAAGTTCGTGGATGGTCTAAGACGCTCATTTGAAAATGTGGAAGTTTTAATCTGTCTATCGGGAATCAATACAGAGTTGTATAATAGAAAAGTGCTAAATCGTTATGCAAATATTGCAAATGGTTTAGTGGTAACACACTTAGATCAGTGCTTAAATTATGGATCACTCTTTAATCTGGCCATTGACTTTAGTTCGTTACCTTACAAGTTTTTTGGAACGGGTGAGATTGTTCCTGATGACCTAGAAGCTGCTACTGCCGAAAGGATTTTGGCCGGTATTTTTAAACTGTAGCTTTTTTTGTTATTAGATTAAATTTTTAAGTTTTGTTTAGGAGACAGGATGTCCAGAAACGATCTTTCAACATGGTTGTTGTCGCACCGTAGTGACGATAACTGCGAATTGAATGTTAAAAGCCCTCTTAATTACCTTAATGAAGAATGTGAAATTATTGCAGTTGGTTCAGGTAAAGGCGGTGTAGGTAAGACTACAACTGCTTTAATGATCGCAAATGAATTAAGTGCAAAAGGAAAGAAAGTTCTTTTAATCGATTGTGATTATAATCTTTCAAACACGGCCGTAAAATTAGGTCTTCCTTTGAACGATAACTTCTACTCACTTCTTTCTCTTGAAAAATCATTTGATGAGTGTCTATACAAACTTGGAAATATTCATCTACTAAGTGGTTGTAATGGAAACAGTGATCTGTTTGATACTAGTTTTGAGCACGATAAATTCATTATTGATATTATCGCTGCCCATAGAAGTGAATATGATCATGTAATCCTTGATTGCCCGGCTGGAGTGAACAAGGAGACGATCAATCTACAAGCTTATGCTGATTATCGTTTTATGGTTGTTAATCCTGACCGTTCATCTATCACTGATACTTATGCATTAATTAAAATCCTAAACCAAAAATACCAAATTAAAAATAATCACCTAATTGTAAATAGAGTTGACTCAAATCAACAGTATAGAAAAGTAGTGAAGTCACTAGTGGATACTGTTGCAAGCTTTATGCAAGCAAACTTAAGAGTATTGGGTGGTGTAAAGAATTTAGAAATTCCATCTGACAAATTTGATCACGCTCTTTTGAAAACGGAAAAGAATTCCCTTTCGAAATATTACACTAACATCATTAATAAATTTACCGACGAGGACAGTACTAGTCGAGTCGCGCCTGTATTACTGAAGGGATTCAGTCATTCAGGTAGTAACCCACAGCAACTAGCTTAATCAAGGAGTGAGAGAGATGTCATCGTTGGCCAGAAAATTAAAGAATTTAAAAGACTATAGATCAACTGTAGATCCAAAAGTAAAAGATGAAATCGTAGTGGAATACGCTCCACTTATTAAGTATATTGCACAAAAAATTGCCTCACGCCTACCATCAAATATTGAGCTAGATGATCTAATCTCATGTGGTGTTATTGGTCTTATGGATGCGATCGAAAAATTTGATCCTTCACGTGATAATAAGTTTAAAACTTATGCTGAATTTAGAATTAGAGGAGCTATCTTAGATGAGCTTCGTTCTCAAGACTGGGTACCACGTTCAGTAAGAGAAAAGGCTAAACTAATTGACCGCGCATATTCTAAACTTGAATCAGAGCTTGGACGTCCAGCTACTGATGATGAAATGTGTAAAGAGCTTGAGTGTTCTAAAGAAGAATTTCACTCAATGCTTAATAAAGCAAAATCTGTTTCTATCCTAAATATTGATGACTCTGCTACGTTTAATCGTAATGATAAGCGTGCAATGGCAGGTCTTAATGAAGACAGTAAGGCAATGAATCCATTTACTGCTGTTTCAAATAAAAACTTCAGAGATAAAATTAAAGAGGGAATCGAGCAGCTTCCTGAAAAACAAAGACTTGTTCTTTCACTTTACTACTATGAAGATTTAAACCTTAAGGAAATTGGTCAGGTACTAGATGTTACTGAATCACGTGTTTCTCAACTTCATACTCAAGCAGTAATGAAGCTTAAAGCTAAGCTACAAACGATGTTTGAAGGTTATGAAGAACTAGTAAGCTAATCACAATTTTATTCTAAAAAAACATACTTATTTACTCAGGCCCTTTTCATTAAAGGGCCTTTGTTTGCCTATAAAATAAATTAATTAACCCTTTAAAATTCACTCAAAAAATTGCATAATGGATGTAGAAATTTCTTACGTTCACAGGATGTGAAGGACCGTTAACATATGGAAGTGATTTTCCCATTCCGACATTTAGGAGACCTATAATGAAGCTTCGTTTCAGTAAGCCGTTGTTTATCTATTTCTCTGTTTCTCTTGTTCTAACGACAGCTCTTGTTTCATTTGGAGTTTGGTCCTTTTGGAAGAATGGCCCGGCCAACTTTGACCGAATGACGATGGTATATGAATCGACATCTAAATTTGATGAAGTTAAAAATTCAAATACACTTCAAGATATAAAAGAATTGGTAAGAGTTGATCGTTCAAAAGAGGCGACTTCAGAGTTTGATCAATTTGAAAATTCAATTAAAAGTTTAAATGAAATCGTAACTATTGCTGAATATGAAACACTAAGTGGTAACTTAAGTGAACTAAGAAAGAAGCTTGATGATATTACGACTTCTGCAAATAAATCGACACTGATTAATGTTTTAAGAACAAAAATGATTGGCTTCCAAAATTTTGTTGTACATAATCAGTGGAGAACACTAACAAGAGTTTCAAATAAAATTAAAACTAAAATTTCTGTAGGTACGACAAAAAGCTCCAACTTTTATAGTTATGGAAATTTAAAGCGTTTACACGAATCAATCGTTGCAGATGTAGACTATATGGAAAAGGTTACAATGAAGTCTGTTCTTTCTGATGAAGATAAGAACTTAATTGTTGTTCGCCTTGGAACACTTAGAACTGAATTAAATCTATTAGAAAAATCATTAAATACACTACGTGACTTCGATAGCATTTGGAAAACAACGAATGAAAGTTATCTTGCATGGAGTGAGAAGTTTGGGCCAAAGCTTACATATCAAAAAATTGAACTTAACCAAACTTCTAAAACAACTCTTTATGGATTAATTGCTATTGTTGGGATTCTTATTGCAATGTTTGCTGGTGGAATCTTTATGTACTTTTATTCTGAAAAAAGAGCGAAGAAATTATTAGAAATTACTTCTCTTGATTTAATTAAAGATGGTGTTATCCCAGTTAAAGCAAGTCTGAAAGGTGATTGGACACATCCATTTAAAGAAGAAATTGAAAAATATCGCGGTTATATTCACAAGAGAATGAGTTTTGGATCGATCTTTCAAGATGCTATGCCATTTTCATCTCTACTTCTGGATTCAAATCTAAATGCTGTTTGGGCAAACTCGCTATTCTATGAGCACTGGAGTATCGATAGCGCTAAAAAAGATATGAGTATCACATGGGATTATCTAAGTACTTTTACAAATCTTGGTGAGAATGATCCTGTTATTAGTGCAGTAAGAGATGGTATTGCTGGAATTTATCAAATTCAGGTAAAAACAGAAAACTCTAGCGAAGCTGCACCTTTTGAAATGTACGTTTCACCTGTTGAATATGCTGATCAAAAAAGAATTATGGTTATCTTCTATCCATTGAGAAGTTTAGAGGAAACTCTATCAAATCAAATGAAGTCGGTAGTGTCTCCTGTTTGGAAGTCTCTAGATGCTCTAGTTGAAGATAAGTTTAATGGAGAACTAAGAGAAAAATTACAGCAAGACTTCTCTGCTGCTGGAATTGATAACGTTTATGAGAAATTCACAAAAGTTAACGATCACTTCTTAATGCAAAAAGCTTCATTTTTAAAAGAGATTGAACTTTTAGAAAATAATCTTTTTGAACAATATAAAATTATTGATGATGTAAGAATTATTTTTGAAGGTCAAAAAGATCTTCAAAAAGATGCGATCAATAAATTCAAAATTGCTAAAGACAAAATCGTCTCTGTTGTTGAGATGAGAGCAAAGTTTGAGGAAATGAATCGTTATATGATTGAGATGACGAATCGTTTATTTGATGAGGAAATAGAATTAGCAACTCGCTCAAGTGAGATTGTAGAGATTATTAATGAGAATAAAGCAGCTTATGCAGGACTTGTGAGATCTCGTGATCAATTTAAATCTCTTAAGTCACAAGTTGAATTATTTAGAGCAAGAAGTTCTCAAATTATCGATCAAATTCAACGTGGGGTTGCAAGTGAAACAACTGTTGGAAAGTTTGCAGGAGAACTAAGAGAGTTCAATTCAACTCTTGGAAGTTTCTCTAAAGTATCGACTCAGCTTGATGTTGGTCTTTCTAAAGTACAAATCATTATGGACAGTAAAGAAGTTCCAGATGTTGGAGTTATAAAAGATACGTTTAAGGCAATCAGAAATGAGATTAATGAAGTTGCAACTCAAACGCAGCACCTTTCACGTTTTGCTCAAGAAGAAGATGAGCAATTAATTTCTTCACTTCGTGGGCTTTATGGAAGTTTTCAGAATCTTCGCACTCAAAACGGCGAGATTGAACACACTGTCGCTGACAATAATCCAATTATTTAGAAATAAAAAAGGCTCCGTAGGGAGCCTTTTTTAATGCATATCAAAGTGATCAAGAAACATATTTAAATTCAAATCTTCAGGTTTTCCTGAGTTATCGATGACTGTGTCAGCAAGTTTTGCTTTTTCTTCAATATCGATTTGTTTTGCTAGAATTTTACAGGCCAAATCTTTTTCAATTCCGTCACGGGCCATAAGGCGCTCTACCTGCTTTGCTCTTGGGCAATAAACAACGGCCTTATGATCAATAAAAGAATCAAGATTCTTCTCATATAGGAGAGGCACGTCGTAAATGACAACTTTTGGTGAACCAAGATCTTTGAACGCTTTTAAGAAAGCTTCTGGAAGTTGGCGATAAATTAAACTTTCAATATCATTTTGAATTTGAATATCTTGAAAAAAGTACTCACGAAGAAGTTTGAAATTGATTGAATTGTCTTCTTCTACAACACGTGAATAGTACTTCTTCAAATGATCGATTGATTCTTTTGTTTTATAAACTTCTTTTACAAGAGCATCTGCATCGATAATAGGGAATCCTTTATCACGTAGTATTTTTGACACCGTCGATTTTCCGGTAGAAATACCTCCTGTTAGTCCAACAACTGGACAAGGCATTTGGTATAGACGTTTATCTTTCTTCAAAGTGATAAATTCTTTTTTAAGTTTAATTGGTGATGCTTTCATAATTAGTTACTTTTTTCTTTTTCTTTTACGCGAGACCAAAGGGTTTCAAGTTCGTCCTGAGAGCTTTCACGAATAACAATGCCTTCTTCTTTAGCAATGTCTTCAAGTTGATTGAATCTTCTTTTAAATTTTAAGTTTGCTTCTCGCAGTGTGATCTCTGGATCAAGATCGAGATGTCTTGCAAGCTGTGCAACTGAAAATAAAAGATCTCCCATTTCTTCTTGAACTCTTTCTTTATTAAGCTCACGTCCTGGAGTGATTTCTTCTTTTAGCTCCTGCCACTCCTCTTCGACTTTATACATTACTTGTGTGTAATCTTCCCAGTCAAAGTTTATTTTATTTGTTTTCTTTCCAATTTTTGCAGCACTTGTAAGGGCCGGAAAAGAGAGAAGTTCATTACAAATTTCATATTTTTTAAGGCTTTCTTCGTTTGCTTTTTCAGCTTTCTTTATTTCTTCCCAGCGTTGTTTAATTTCGGCAACGTCTTTTGCCTTATTATCTGTAAAAACATGAGGGTGTCGTCTTACCATTTTATCTGCGATTGTTTTGGCCACAGAGTTGAGATCAAATTTTGATTTCTCACTTGCTAATTGAGAGTGAAGGACTACTTGTAAAAGAACATCACCTAATTCATCTTCCATCTTACGATAGTCACCGTCTTCCACTGCATGCATGAACTCATAAGATTCTTCCATCAAATATTTTAGAAGTGACTTGTGAGTCTGCTCTAGATCCCATGGACAACCGTCTTTAGGATCTCTTAACTTTGCAACAACTTCTCTTAATCTTTCCATTTCGCTTAGTGACATAACTTCGCCTTGGTAATATAATCTATGTAACCTAAGACAGAATAATACACCCTTAAAAAGAGATTGGAAATAATGGCCCATAGCGCAACTATTCAAGTAAACAAATCAAGACTTATTGTTAACTTAGCTGACAATTCTAGAGCTGATTGGGGACTTAAGGCTTGCGAAAATATGTTAAAGGATTCGCTTATTGTCTTAAGTAATTTCCTTTATTCAAAGAACACTTGTTTAGACAAGAAAGTTCACGAGGAGATTGAAGTTGATCTTCACTTTTGTGGCGACTCTCGTATGAAACAGATCAATCGCGAACATCGCGGTAAAGATAAAACAACAGATGTTCTTTCGTTTCCAATGTATGAAAGTCTTCGTCCAGACAGTACGGATTTCGTTCTTCCTGGCCCAGTAATGCTTGGAGATATCATTATTAGTCGAAATGTTGCCGCAAAACAGGCTCGCGAATTTGATATCGAGTTAGAGCAAGAAGTTATTCACTTATTTTGTCACGGACTTCTTCATTTGTTAGGATATGACCATGAAATCTCACAAGAGGAAGAAGAAATTATGGAAGCTCTTGAAAAAGAGATTCTAATGAAAATTAAAAAATCTAGGCAAAAAAAATAGGAATTAAAAATGGAAGAAAGTATTCGCATTGCCCTTGGTGAAAAAAAATCACTAATGGTAAGTTATGATGAGAAGCTTGCAAGTCTAAGGAGGTCACTTTGATGTTGACCAAAAGTCAGCACGCATAGGTGAAATTCAAGATATGGAGGCCATGCCTGGCTTCTGGGACGACAATCAAAATGCTGCCAAAGTACAAAAGGAAAAAAACCTTTTAGAAGATGTCGTTAATACTTATACAAAATTAAAAGATCTATATGATGAATTTGAAATTTTAAATGAATACGCTGCTGAAGGTGATGAAGAATCTGCTACAGGTGCGATTGAGATTTCAGATGAATTCGTCGAAGCTTTCAATAAAGCGGAATTAAAAGTTCTACTTTCTGATGATGCTGACCCAAATAATGCGATTGTTAGTATAAATGCTGGTGCCGGTGGTACCGAATCTTGCGATTGGGCAAGTATGCTATTTAGAATGGTAAAGAGATGGGCCGAACATAAAAAGTTTAAGGTTCAACTTCTTGATGTTCAAGATGGTGATAGTGCAGGGATCAAATCAGCAACGATGTTAATTGAAGGCAATTACGCTTACGGAAATCTTAAATCTGAAACAGGGGTGCATCGTCTTGTGCGTATTTCACCATTTGATTCAGCTAATCGTAGACATACTTCTTTTGCTTCAATTTTTGTTTCACCAGAAGTCGATGACGATATTGAAATTGAAGTTTTAGATAAAGATATTCGTATTGATGTTTATCGCTCTGGTGGTGCTGGTGGACAGTCAGTAAATACAACTGATTCGGCCGTTAGAATTACGCACTTTCCAACTGGTCTTGTTGTAACTTGTCAAAATGAAAGGTCACAGCTGCAAAATAAAATTCAGGCCATGAAAGTTCTTAAGTCTCGTTTATATGAGTTAGAGCTAGAAAAGCAAAGAGCAGCGGCCGCTGAAGAAGAAGCTAATAAGAAAGAGATTGGATGGGGGGCACAGATTCGCTCTTACGTTCTACATCCTTATAAAATGGTTAAAGATCACAGAACTAACTATGAATCATCACAAGCTGAAAAAGTTTTAGATGGTGATATCGATGGTTTTATGGATGCATATTTAAGATGGTCAGTTGATGGGATGAAGGAAGAGTAATTTGAGTTTTTTCTATCTATTTAAAGATTTTCAATTACTTTTTTTTCGTGATCGATCGTCACGTTATTTTATTACGGCCACAATTATAGGCCTTATGTTTTCTCTTGCCGTTATTCTTTGTAGTTTGGCCCTGATGGATGGCTTTGGGGTAACTCTTAAGAAATCCCTTAATGCTGGAAGTGGTGAGATTATTCTTACGGCAACAAATGGATTCTTTGAGTTAAATGAAAATGAACAAAAGGATCTTGATAACTTTCCAATTCAAACTAAAATTCCAATGCTTCGTACACAATCATTTGTAAATAAAGATGAGAAGGGAAAGGCCGTCTTTGTCGTTGGTGTTAATGAAAAGATTAATCAACTCGATAATGGTCTAGTTGAGCCTGGCGAAAATGAAGTTATAATTGGTGATCTTCTTGCACAAGATTTAAAGGTTAAAGTGGGAGATACTTTAAAGTTCAGTTTTTCGGCCGGTAAATTAGGTGAGCGATATCTTCCAACAAATGCGGTTTTAAAAGTAAAAGATATTAAAACTTTTAAAATTCACGAATATCGAAATCGTTTTGTTTATGTGAACTTAAAAAAGATTCAAACTCTTTTGGGAGTTAAGGATCGTATTAACTTAATGAGCCTAAGGCTCAAACCTGAGTATCGAAGTCTTTCGAAGATCAATGAAGTTGTAGCTGATATGAAAAGTGTCTTCTACTATGAATATACTATCGCACCTTATTGGAGCGATTTTGCAACTTTCTTAAAGGCCGTTGAATTTGAAAAATATATGATTTCGATTGTTTTCTCAATTGTTGTTATCTTAGCTATCTTTAACTGTTTAGCTTTTATCATATTTTCAAAAGAGAGAAGGTCACAAGAAATCTTTTTACTATATGCTATTGGACTTTCTCCTAAGAAATTTAGAACACTTTGGATGGTTCAGAATATCGGGATTTGGCTTATTGCATTTTTAGGCTCTCTCGTTTGCGTAGAGATTTTTGATTATCTTCTATCAACTCTTGATATTTTCTCTCTTCCAACAGATGTTTATCACCTAAATCGAATTGAGCTATTCTTATCCCTAAGAGATATTTTTATTGTTGGATTAATTTCATTTATCTTTATTATATTCTTAACTTTTGTAGTTCTTAAGAGATTAGATTCAAAATCAATGGCCCAAGGCCTTAGAGAGGAGTTTTCGTAAATGGCAGTTTTAAATGTATCGAATGTTTACAAAGACTTTGGAAATTCTCATATCCTAAAAGGGGTTGATCTTGAACTTTCACAAGGTGAACAATGTGTAATTAAGGGATCATCGGGGTGTGGTAAATCAACTCTTTTGTATCTTATTGGGGGACTTGAGAATATTACTTCAGGTCAAATTACAGTTGATAACTTGAATATTGGTCAAATGAATGATGCGAAGTTAGCAAATTATCGTAATTCCAAAATAGGATTTGTTTTCCAATTTCATTTTTTACTTTCATCTCTAACATGTCTTGAAAATATTCTTCTTCCGGCCCGCTTAGGTGGACATGACGTGTCAAAGGTGAAGAAGTATATTCTCTCTCTGGCCAAGACTTTAGGTGTATCTGAGTGCCTTAAGCGCTACCCATATGAGATCTCTGGTGGGCAGCAGCAGCGTATCAATCTTATACGTGCTCTATCACTGCGTCCAAAGCTTTTACTGTGCGATGAGCCGACAGGTAATCTCGACTCTAAGAATTCAAAAATTGTTGCTGATCTTATCTTCGAATTATCAAGAGAGCTTGGAACAACTCTTCTTGTTGTAACGCATGACGAGGAAATGTCTCGTAAGTTTAGTCGTGTTCATACGATGATCGATGGAATCCTGCATTAATACATCACTTTTTTGTGCAGGATGTTCGTTTTTCTTTTTGTAACTTTGTAAGATTATTGATATTTTTTTACTCAAGTATTTTTTGTCTGCACACACATGACAGGATCGTGAGATCACGGAGACTAGATGATTAACTCTTGGAAGAGTTTTATATATATAATTGTTTTTTCAATTACCTTAAGTATTCAAGCAAGTGAAATTGGACCACGTGTTCGTCTGTTTAAAATCTCAAGTGTTGAAGTTCAAGGTTTAAAGAAGGTAGAGAAAGAAGCTGTTCTTGATAAGCTACGTTCTCGCGCTGGCCTTACTCTTACAAATGAAATTCTATTTGATGACATTAAAACAATTTATAACCTCAAGTACTTTGAGTCCGTAGAGGCTCATCAGGATGGCAATAAGCTAATCTTTCAAGTTGTTGAAAAGCCTATTATTGCTAAGATCGTTTTTAGTGGAAATGATGAAGTCGATAAAGACGACTTAAGTGAAAACTTAAAGACAAGAGAATACTCAATCCTAGACATTAACTCTATTCAAGCTGATGTTCGCCAAATGGAGAAGACCTACGAAGAAAAGGGCTTCTACCTGGCCAATGTTTCGTATGAAATTAGACATGTCGACAAAGAGAATGTTCACTTAGTTTATAAAATCAGTGAGTACGATAAGGTTCGAGTTAAGAAAGTGACTTTCTTAGGTCTAACTGCTTTTGCAGAAGAAGAAGTTAAGTCAATTATGGAGACAAGAGAGGAGAGTCTATTTTCATTCCTTTCTGGTTCAGGAAACTTTAAAGAACTAAATTTTAAAACAGATATTGAAAGAATTAAGTATTTCTATTCGACTAAAGGTTATCTTCAGGTCAACGTTGCTGTCCCTGAAGTAACAGTTTCAGAAGATAAGAAATGGGTATTCATTACTGTTAAGATTAAAGAAGGTCCTAAATTTGATGTTCGTGATGTTTACTTCCAAGGTGAGCTTCTTTTTACTGAAGATGAACTTAGAGAAAAAACAAAACTTAAGGCCGGAGAAGTTTATTCAGAAGAGCTTTTAAGACGTGATATTCAAACTCTTACTGAGTCATACCAAGACCTTGGTTATGCCTTTGCCAACGTTATCAGAAATATCCAACTAGTACCTGGTGAAAATAGAGTTGATATTCAGTACTCATTTGAAAAAGGGAAGCTTGCGAAGTTTGGTCGCATCTCAGTAACTGGAAATACTAAAACTCGTGATAAAGTAATTCGTCGTGAGCTTAAAATTCATGAAGGTGGGAAGTATTCTGGTTCAGGTCTTCGTGAGTCAAAAGAAAATGTTAATCGTCTTGGTTTCTTTGAACCAGGTAGCGTTATCTTCAATACTGTTTCATCTCCGGGACAAGACGATATTCTTGATGTTGAGATTAGTGTTAAAGAAAAGAGTACAGGACAAATTTCTCTTGGTGCTGGTTACTCAACGGCAACAGGTGGTTTCTTTCAAGCTTCTATTTCTCAAAACAACTTTAGAGGTTTAGGACAACAATTATCGTTTTCAACAAATATTGCAAAAGAGCAACAAAACTTCTCTCTATCATTTACTGAACCATACTTTATGGATTCGAAATGGACTCTGGGTGGAGAGGTGTTTAGAACAGTTGATACTCAACTTGATTCATACGATTATAAGAAACATGGTTTTGCGGCCCGTATTGGTTATCCTATCTTCGAATACACAAGGCTATATACAACATATAAGCTTGAAGAAACTGAGCTTACAGATATTAAAGATCCAACAGTCGATGAGAACGAAGATGGTGTGACTTCTTCAGTTCGTCTTGCTGTTGTAAAGGATAAGAGAAATAACCGTTTTGAGCCTACTGATGGTTACTACTGGAACCTTGCTACTGAGTATGCAGGACTTGGTGGTGATAAAGAATGGTGGAAGAATGAAATTGATGTACGTTATTTCTATCCGGTATGGAAAGAGCTAGTTTTTAGAAGTCGATTCTACACTGGGAAAATTGAAGATAAAGGTGTTCCTGTACCAAGAAATGAGAAATTCTCATTAGGTGGTGCGAGAAACTTACGTGGTTATGACATCGAAGATATTGGTCCAAAAGAGACTGTTACTTATGATGATGATAATGACCCAGGAACTCCTAATGTTACTGAAACATTTAATACAGGTGCCCCGTTCACTGTGTTTACAACACTGGAGCTTGAGCACCCACTTGCCAAAGAAGCAGGCCTTAAATTTGTTACTTTCTTTGATGCAGGTACGGCCAAAAGGCTAGAAGATATCGATAAGATATATATGGATTATGGTTTTGGTTTCCGTTGGTTCTCACCAATTGGTGTTCTAAGATTTGAGTGGGGTATTCCTATTAACCCTGACCCAGATATGAATGCGGGAACAAAATTCCACTTTGATATTGGACAATTATTTTAATTCGTAAGGAGACGATATGAAAAATTTATTAGTAATTGGATTACTTTTCTCTTCATTAACAGCATCTGCAATGAATATCGGTCGTGTTGATGTTCAAAAAGTTCTTTTAACAGTTAAAGAGTCTAAAAAGATTAAGGATAAACTGCAAAAAGAAATCGATAAGAAGCAAGCTGAGCTTAAGAAAGAAGAAGAAGCTCTAGTAAAAGAAAAAGAGAAGTTTGAAAAACAAGCTCTTGTTATGAATGAAAAAACTAAGCAACAAAAAGGTCAAGAACTACAGAAGAAGTTCTTTGGTTTCCAACAGAAAATGCAACAGTACCAAGGTGAGCTTGCAAAAATGGAACAAAGTGCAAAAGGACCAATTTTAAATAAAATTAAAACTGTTGTTGAAGAAGTATCAAAGAAGAAAGGTCTTGATTGGACTTATGAGACTTCGACAACTCCAATTCTTTACATCAATAAAGTTACTGACATTACTGAAGATGTAATTAAAGCTTACGATAACAAACATAAGTAAATTGCTAATAAAAATAGACTCATGAAGGGAATACGAAGGTATTCCCTTTTGTCGTTTTAAAGGAGGGGATAAAATGTCCATTCTGATTAAAAATATTATCGAAAACGATAGCGATATGAGTTTTCTATCTGGAAATCTTGAGTACTCTGTTTCTGGGATTTCATCGATAGAAGAAATTATTGAAGAAAAAATTCTCTTCATTGGTGCTAAAAAATTTCTAGCTAAATATAGAGATGCTGGCGCTGGAGATAATTTAGCACTAATTATTGATACAAATCTTTTTGAATCGCTTGATGACTCTGAAAAGAAAGAACTAGAAAATAATTCGATAGTGTTACTTACTTCTTCAAATATACCTATCTCAATTACGAAAGCATCTAAATTATTTTTCGACGAAAAACTTGGGAGCTTAAATTACGATCTTGATGGCCGTAAAAGTAGCTTGGCCTCAATTCACCCTTCAGTAAAAATTGCTGAAAATGTTTTTGTTGGAGAGGGTGTCGAAATCGCAGCTGATTGTATAATCATGCCTGGCTGTGTGATTTTACCAAATGTTAAAATTGCCGAAAATTGTACAATTTATCCAAACGTGACAATTTATCCTCAAACTGTCATTGGAAAAAATTGTCGAATTCACTCTGGTACGACTATAGGTAGTGATGGATTCGGTTATAACTTTCATCAAGGTGTTCATCATAAGATTTGGCACTTTGGTGGAGTTGAAATTGGTGATGATGTTGAAATTGGTTCAAATACTTCAATTGACCAAGGAACATTCTCTCCAACACGTATCGGTAGTGGCGTAAAAATTGATAATCTTGTTCAAGTTGCTCACAATGTTAAGGTTGGAAACGGAGTTATTCTCTGCGGACAGGCCGGACTTGGTGGAAGTACAAAGATTGGAGATTATGCCGTTCTTGGAGGAAAAGCAGCTGTTGCAGACAACTTAGAAGTTGGTACGGCCGCTCAACTTGCAGGAGGATCGGTTGCTATTGGAAACGTGAAGCCGAAGGAAATCGTTGGTGGATACCCAGCAAGACCTATGCGTGAATTTTTACGAGGAATTGCTTTTTTACGAAAGAATATTTAACGGAAGGTAATGTATGCAATTAAACAAAGAACAAGTAATGCAAATTCTCCCTCATCGCGAGCCATTCTTATTTGTTGATGAAATCACAAGTGTAGAAGCAGTAGGTGAGGTAAACGAATTAAAAGATCTAGTTGGAGCAGTTGTAAAAGGACATTATACAACTCGTGAAGATCATCCTATTTTTGCAGGACACTTTCCTGGAAATCCAATTCTTCCAGGTGTTGTTCAAGTAGAAATGATGGCACAATTTACTTCATTTCAATTAAAGCTTTATTACAAAAATTTAGAAGAAGGTGAATTTGAAGTTGCGCTATTATCAATTGAAGGCGCAAAATTTAGAAAACCAGTTCATCCTGGAATGAAATTAGATATTGAAACTGTATGTACAAAAATGCGTACTGGTTTCTTACAAAATGATTGCAAAATCTATCACGAAGGCGACTTAGTAAGCCAGTGTCAGGTTCTTGCATCTTTTAAAGTAAAAGAAAATTAAGAAGGAGCCTCCATGAGCGAGAGATTTCACCCAACTGCAATTATTCACGAGTCAGCTGAAATTGGAGAGGGAACAACTGTTGGTGCGTATTGCATTATTGGTCCAAATGTAAAAATTGGAACTAATTGTGATATTCGCAATCACGTAATCATTAATGGTCATACAACAATTGGTAATAATAATAAGATTTATCAATTTTGTTCAATTGGTGAAGAGCCACAAGATCTAACATACAAAGAAGAGCATGCTACTTCTGTTGAAATTGGAAATGATAACGTTTTACGTGAGTACGTTTCAATTCACAGAGGGACAATGAAAGATCGTGAGAAAACGACTCTTGGAAGTAATTGTCTACTGATGGCCAAAGTTCACCTAGGTCACGATGTTGTTGTTGGTGATCGTGTTATTATGGCAAACTCAACAAACCTTGCAGGTCACGTGAAGGTTGGTAATAAAGTTATCATCGGTGGTGGTACAAATATTTCTCAATTTGTAAAAGTTGCTGAAGGTGCATATATCGGTGGTGCTTCAGCTATTGATAAAGATATTCCACTATATTGTACTGCTTACGGTAACCGTGCAAAGCTACGTGGGATCAATATTATTGGTCTTCGTCGTGCAGGTGTTGAAAGAAATGCTATTTCTGAAATTGTTGATTTCTTCCGTGATATGGAAGCTTCAACATACTCACCACGTACTTTCGTTGAGACTGAAGAGCTAATGAAGCCATATGCAAATAATGAAATCATCGAGCGCATTAAAGAGCATATTGTAACGACAAAAATGGGTATTGCTCCGTTTTTAAGCTAATAGGAATAAATTATGTCTAAAGTAAAAGTTGCTTCAATTGGTTATGGACACTTAGGCCAATGGCATGCTCAAAAAGCATACAACTTAGATAATTGTGAATTGATTGCAATTGTTGAACCATTTGCCGCTAACCAAGAAAAAGCAAATGAAAAATATCCTGACATCAAAGTTGTATCTGATATCAAAGAAGTTATTGGAGAAATTGATGCTGCAGTTATTGCTACACCAACAAGCTTTCATTTTGAAATTGCTAAATTCTTATTACAAGAAGGTAAGCATGTTTTTTGTGAAAAGCCGGTTACGGTAACGGTTGAAGAAGCAAAAGACTTGAAGATTATTGCTTCTGAAAAGGGTGTTAAGTTACAGGTTGGACATAGTGAAAGATGCCATCAAGTTTGGGAGCGTCTTGAAGAGTTTAAAGACATTACTGCAAACTCTAGTGTTGCTACAATTGTAAGAAATTCTCCATTTAAGGGAAGGGCCGCAGATGTTGGAGTTGTTGAAGATCTAATGATTCACGACCTTGACTTGGCCCTTATGCTATTTGGAAAACCTAAATCGATTAGAGCATATGGAATGAAAGTTCTCACTGATAAGTTTGATCACGTTAAAGCTCTACTTAGCTATAGTGATCGTCTTGTTACAATTGAAAATTCAAGAAATGATGTAAAGACTGAAAGAAGCGTTCAGATTAACTCTGCTAAGGGAATCCTTAGAGTTGATCTTTTAAATAATAAGGCATCTTATTCGACTGATATTAAAGCTGGAGAAGAGCAAGTAATTAATGAATTTGATTACGAAAAAAGAGATCACTTACTAATTGAACAAGAACGTTTCTATAATTCAATTTTAAATAATACGAAAGAATTTGTAACGATTGATGATGGAATTGCTGCAATGGAGTTAATTGCTGCAGTTAATGAATCACTCGAGAAAAACATTGAGGTTGAACTTAATTGAAAAGCTGCTTAATTATTGCCGGTGAAAAATCTGGTGAAGAACATGCAATGACATTCCTTGAGACTCTAACAAAGGGAGCTCCTGATACTCAATTCTTTGGAGTAGGGGGAGAGCTTATGAAAGAGCAAGGAGTCGAACTTCTTTACGATTTAAAAGATTTTTCCACTTGGGGAATTACAGAAGCAGTTAAAAAGGTTCCATTTTACTACGGTGCTTATAATCACATCATTGATGAAGTTAAAAAGCGTGGAACTAAAGTTGCTATCTTAATTGATTTTCAGACATTTAATCTTAAGTTGGCCATGAAGCTTGAAAAGCTAGGTGTCAAAGTTCTCTACTATGTTGCGCCTCAAGCATGGGTATGGAAAGAGTGGCGAACAAAATATCTTCAAGCTTCTGTTGATACTCTATTCTGTATTTTACCATTTGAAAAAAAGTGGTTTATGGATCGTGGAGTAAGTAAGGCCATAACAATTGAACATCCACTACTTAAGAAGACAAAGCCTCTGTTGGAAAATTTTCAAAGAACCAATGTCGATTTTAAGAATGGAGAGTTTAATATTTTACTTCTGCCTGGAAGTCGTCGCTTTGAAATTGAATTCATGTTGCCTCAATTTATTAAGGCATGCCAAAAACTTAGAGAGAGTTATAAATTTAAGCTTTCAATCGTTAAAGCAAGCTCTGTTGATGAAGAGCTATTTTCTCGTTTTGAAAATGAATTTGATAAGATTTATGAAGATCGTGAATTAGATGAGGCGCTCAAAGCAGCAGACTTTTCTTTCGCAACTAGTGGAACAGTAAACCTATCTTTGGCCCTTTATGGGGTACCAAGCGTGATCGCATACGATCTTAATCTGCTCAATATGTTTATTGCAGAAAATATTGTTAAGTATAAAGGCTTCGTTTCTATTCCTAATTTAATTTTAGGTCATGAAGTTTATCCTGAGCTACTCGGCGAAGGCTTCAGTGAATATAATCTTGTTCGCAAGGCCAAAGACTTATTCGATGATGAAAAACGCTATGAATTTGTTTTAAGTGAACTGAAAAAGCTAAGAGATTTAACTGAAGGTGAGGATATAGAGGTTTCTCAATATCTTCTCGAAAAAATTAAAAGTGCTTATTTATAATGAGGAATCATGAATAATATTAATATAAAACTCATTAACTTTTTTTCCGTTGCTCTTACTCCTGTTAGTTTTTTGTGGGAGTGGATTTATCGTTTACGTCGTTTTGCTTTCAAGATGGGAATTTTAAAATCATCATCTTTTGAAGTACCAATTATTAGTATCGGAAATCTATCGCTAGGTGGAACAGGAAAAACACCTTTTACGCTTTGGATTGGTAATTATTTGAATGATATTTTAAATAAAAAGACGATGGTTCTAACGAGAGGCTATAAGGGCGAATTAGAGAACTCAAGTGGAATCATTAAAACGGGAAAGAAAATCAGTGAAAACCCTTTTGTTTTTGGTGATGAGGCACTTGTTTTAAGTCGCAATCTAAAGAATGCTAGTGTTGTTGTTGGTGCAGACCGAAGTGATAATTTAAGACGATATTATGAAGAAGAAAAAGCAGATGTTGTTCTTCTTGATGATGGGTTTCAACATTTAAAAATTAACCGCAATTTGAATATCGTTCTTTTCGACTCTCTACTTCCAATGTCGAAGTATCATTGTCCTCCTAGGGGATACTTAAGAGAGGGCGTAAGTGCTCTAAGAGAAGCGGATATTGTTCTATTTGGTAGGGCAGATCTAGTAACTGAAGAAAAACTTGAAAGGTTAGAAAGTTATATTCTTAAAAACTGTAAACCGAATACGCCGAGCGGTTTTTTTAAGTATGCTCCAAGTGCAATTAAGAACCTCTTACATGAAGAAGATTATGCTTTGACTGACTTAAAAGGAAAAAGTGTCATTTGTGTATCGGGACTTGCATCACCTGAGGCGTTCTTAAAGTTAGTTAAGCAACTTGATGCAAATATAGTTGACGATTTTAATTTTCCTGATCACCACCTTTATAAAGTTAGTGAGTTAGAAGGCTTAGTGGAACTAGCACAAGAAAAGGATGCCATCATTCTTACAACAGAGAAAGATATTGTTAAAATGAAGAGGTGTTCTAGTAGTGAGAGAATTCACTACCTACAAATTGGTATCGAGTTTATAAAAGGTGAACAATTTGTAAAAGATAAAATCAACTCGGTTGTTAGAGGTTAGAGTGAGAAATATTTTTTCTTTAAGTCTTTTGGCTTTATTACTTTTTGGTTGTGCTGGTGCACTTATGAAAAGTGATAGCGATGATATGGATCTAGTGGAAATTTTCTCTGATGAAGAAAGTAAGACTTTAGAGAAGTTTAAAACGACTGAAGTCGAAGAGCCTGCTCCGACACCGACTCCCTTTTCTTCTTCAATTGAAGAGAAGGAGATTGAGAAAGTTGCAAAGAAAAAAGAAAAAGTTGTTAAAGCTAAGCCTGTTGTTAAAGCGGCTCCAAAGGTAAAAACTAATCCTCAAGAAAAAGAAGATTACCCAAAAGCATTTTTAAAATTTGATAAAGAATCAAAGAAATATTGGGATTCATATAAGCCGATCTTCTTTGTTGGTGAAGAATTCAAATATGAGATTACTTGGTCAATCTTTAAGGCGGGGATCGCAACGATTACAACACAACCGATGGCACTGATCGGAGAAAAAGAAGTTCTTCATGTAAATGCTCTTTTAGAATCTGCTGAATATTTTGAAGGTATCTATAAGCTTAAAGATACTCTTGATGTTTATGTCGATGCGGACCATGGAAAATTCTCTTCTTTAAAGTATGAAATGAAGCAGCGTGAATCAGGACAGGTTGTGGATGATCTTCAACTATTTGATCATGACGAACTGAAGACCTACTTTTTTTATAATCGTCTGAAGAAAGGGAAAACAAAGAAGATTAAGAAAGTAGACTCTCTACCACGATACTTTACTGATTCTTTTTCCGCTCTTTATTTTATTCGCGGTATTCCAATGAAGATTGGAACAAGCTTTGATTTTCCAATTATTACAAGAGGTAAGGCGTGGCTTTTAAAAGCGACTGTCGATGAAATAGAAGATATCACTATAATGGGAAAAGCTTATCAAGCTTATAAGATAACTGCCCAAACACAATTTCCTGGGGTTCTAAAGAAATCAGGCGATATAAATTTTTGGATTTCAACTGATGAAACTAGGACTGTACTTAAGTTCTCTGCAAAGGTTAAAATTGGAACTGTAAAAGGAGAGCTTATCTCTCATAAAGCGGGAAAGGATACTGGTAAGTAAAGTTAATGGTAAATATTTTTAGAAAACAACAAAATATTCTTTATGTTTCTCCAACCTATAGTTCAGGTTCGAAGGAGCGCATGCTCTTAAGAGATAGTATTTTGTTAAAAGAAATTGGCCATAATATCTTCATTTACTGCTTAAAAGACTCGTTCTTGCATAGAGAGTGTAAAAAGGCCGGGATCGATTGTATTTTCCATACAGGTACAACTAAGTTAAGAGTTTGGAATTGGTATAAGCTTTCAAAACTTAGAGGAATAATAAAGCGTTACGATATTAATATCGTTCACTGCTATCAATTAAATTTCTTATGGCCGCTGGCCTCGTTCTTAAGAAAGAGAAATTTAACAGCACTCTTTTTCACGATTAATTTTGAAGTGAGTAAATTCTATAAACAGTTTTGGTATCGTCGCCTGATAGGAAGAATTGATCTGATCTTTATTCCTTTTAGAGAGATGATTGATTCAATTAATACTCATATGGATGTGCCTGTACGTAAGATTTATTCTTCTGGCCTTGGTGTTGATAAGATTAACTTTGAGAAAAAATATACTTTTGATGAGGAAAACTTAATTCACCTTTCTTGTTGGGTTAATGATCACGAAGTTGAGTTAAATGATCTCTCAGTTTGCTTAGAGGCTTTATGGGCCTTGAATTTAGACAATGAGCTACCTAAGAGATTTAAGCTGCATATCTTCTCAAATCGAAAGTGGGAGAGAAATATCCTTTATAATCCGATAAAGGATAGAATTGCAGAGTATAAACTTGAAAATTACGTTGAATTTCATGAGCACGATAATATTTATGAAGTACGCTCTGATATCTGGATTTCGTACACGTCAAAATCTCCAATTGAAGACTACGCACTTCTGGCAATCCTTAAAGGAATTCCTACTGCTGTTCCGCGCAATGCTACAACGGAGGAACTTCATCGAATCTACCACGGCTCTCTTGCGACTTACCGTCAAGGTGATTCACGTGAGTTGAGGACTAGAGTTAAAGATATCGTCCAAAATAATACTAAGTATAAGGAATCATGTCTTAAGTCCCGTGATGAGCTATGGAATGAGCACGGTATTGATGGTTATAAATATAACCTATTTAAACTGTACGAAAAGCACCTGAACAAACGCCTAAGGTTCTATAATTAATAAGTTTTTATTGTTGACGTAGGGCCCCAAAAAACTTAAGATGCGCAAAATCAAAAAATTGTAAGTTGTCTTCAGTAGAAGAGATTTACACTAAGGGTTTCCCTTAGAATCAAAAAATATAAGGAATATTGATTGGACACAGTTAATAATCCTTCCATGAGGTAAATTATGACAGATTTAAACAATCTAAAACAATCTTGGATGCAAGGTTACGAAGTTGTTCTTGGTGAAGACATCGAGACAAGAGATGAAACAGAGTTTTCGAAACTACTAGATTCGACAGAAACTCCAACATTTACAGAAGGTGAAGTTTTCAAAGGTAAAATTGTTAACATCTCACCAGATTACGTACTTGTTGACATTGGATACAAGCAAGAAGGTCTTGTTCCAAAAAGAGAATTCACTAACTACGATGGTTCTCTAAAAGTTGCACTTGGTGACGAAATTGAAGTTTATCTTGATAAACTAGAGTCTCACCTAGGTAACCTAGTTCTTTCAATGGACAAAGCTCAAATCCTTAAAGCTTGGGATAAAATTTCTGAAGCATGTGAAGACGGTACTCCAGTTACTGGTACAGTTGTAGCAAAAGTTAAGGGTGGTCTATCTGTTGATATCGGTGTTAAGGCTTTCTTACCTGGTTCACAAATTGATGTTAGACCAACTAGAAACCTTGATAAATTCATCGGTAAAAAGATGGAATTCAAAGTTATCAAGTTTAACAAGAAACGTGGAAACATCGTTCTTTCAAGAAGAGCAATTCTTGCTGAAGAAAGAGGTAAACTACGTGGTGAAGTTCTTTCTCAAATTGAAGAAGGAATGGTTGTTAAAGGTATCGTTAAAAACATCACTGATTACGGTGCATTCATCGATCTAGGTGGAATTGACGGTCTTCTACACATCACTGATATGTCATGGGGACGTGTTAAGCACCCATCAAATATCCTTACTCTTGGTGACGAAATCGAAGTTAAGATCCTTAAGTTTGATAAAGAAAAAGAAAGAGTTTCTCTTGGTCTTAAGCAAGTTCAAGAAAACCCTTGGGAAGCTGCTCAAGATAAGTATGTTGCAGGAACAAAAGTTAAAGGTGAAATCGTATCTGTTAAAGATTACGGTATCTTCATCGAGCTTGATGACGGAATCGAAGGTCTAATCCACGTTTCTGAAATGTCTTGGACAAACTCTATCAAGAACCCAACTAAGCACTTCACTGTAGGTGAAATCGTTGAAGCACAGGTTCTAGAAGTAGACGTAGAAAACAAGAGAATTTCTCTTGGTATCAAGCAACTTCAAGAAAACCCATGGGATGCTCTAGAAGCTAAGTTCCCTGTAGGTTCAAAAGTTACTGGTAAAGTTAAATCAATCGTTGAATTTGGTATCTTCGTTGACCTTGGTGAAGAAGTAGATGCTCTAATTCACGTATCTGATTTCTCTTGGACTAAGAAAAATATCAACCTAAACGATGATTACAAAGTTGGTGATGAGATTGAAGCTGCTGTAGTTTCAGTTGATAAAGAAAACCAAAAATTCTGTCTAGGTGTTAAGCAACTTAAAGAAGATCCTTGGAAGAAAATTGAAACAAGACTTCCAGTTGGTACAATCGTTGAAGCTCAAATCGTTAGAGTAACTGATTTTGGTGCTTTCGTTGAACTTGAAACTGGTATCGAAGGTCTAGTTCACATTTCTGAACTATCTGAAGATAGAGTTGAGAAGCCAGAAGACGTAGTTAAGAAAGGTGACGTAGTTAAAGCTATGGTTATCTCTCTAGATAAAGATGCGAAGAAAATCGCTCTTTCTATGAAGTCTGCTCTAAACTCTGATACTCAGGGAATGCAACAAGAAGTAGTTAAGTCTGCAACTCTTGGTGATGTTCTTAAAGGTTTCAACCTTGGAAATGACGAGTAATCTACTACTTAAATAGTTGATTATACGAGGCCACCCCTAGGGTGGCCTTTTTTATGCCCGCGAACGCATGCCCAGGATGGAATTTATATTTATTCTTTCTTCAAACTCAGTTCTCCGTTAAAATATATTTATGCACAAAATCACAAAAAATAACTCTGGCTTTACCTTGCTTGAGATTGTTATGGCAGCAGGCCTTTTAGCAATTATAGCACTTGGATTCGCTCGTTTCATGAAGACTCAAATGAAGTCGACAAAGACTGCAATTAATCAAACAGAGCTAAATAACTACGCTAATGCAATTAAGGCCTATATGGCAAAGCCTGGGATCTGTAAAAGGTCTCTAGGAAAGCTTGGGGTGATAGAGAATGATCTCATTCTTGAAGAGATAGTTAGAGCTGATGGTAAGGCAAAGTACACGATAGGAGATAAGGTTAACGGAACGAATTTCGTTCTTTCTTCAATGTATATTTCGAACTTCTATGTGAACAAGGTAGAAGGACAAGACTTTCACCGTGCGGAATTAAAATTAAATTTAGAACTTAATCGTATGAATAATAACGCTTATGGTGGGAAGACGATTATTAAGCGATTTGAGGTTGATCTATTTGTGAATGATTCAAATCGAGTAGAGGACTGCGGGGTTCTGGGTGGAATATATTTACCAAAGATACCTTTTATGAATACTTCTTCGAGTTCCTCAACTGCAGAAACAAGTAGTGGTTCAGATTCAAACCCTAGTGAGAGTGAATCTAGTCAAGAGTCAGTAAATAACGATCTTTCGAAAAAGACTGATTACGATAAGGTCTTTGAGGAATCAATTAACGAAGCGGCCCAGAAAACTGGTCAATCACTGTCACAAGAAGATATTAGTAAGGCCGTAAAAAATAATCCTGAACTTCAAAAGGCAATGGAATCTTTAAAATCTCTTCAAGAGAATACAAAGAAGATGGAAGCTCTTCTCAATGAAGAACTTTGATCTTAATTTATTGATGAACCTTTCCATCTGGAAGACAAATTGAGCACCCTCCATCTTCTTCATCGATATGAGAGGCAATTTCTTCATCCAGCATTTCCTTAAGCTTTTCAACTGTTTCACTTGAGGCACCGAGAGATTCAATAAGAGTTTGCGAGACTGAAGGGATAACTAGCTTAATATCAAGGCCCATTTCTTCCAGCTCTTCAGATTTTTGATAAGCACGATCTGCGTCTTCCATTGAAAACTCATATAAGGTAGAATTGGATAGGTTATCAATAATTTTAATGCGGCTAGACATGTGGACTCCCATTACTCTTATTGATTAAATGTAACATACGAAGGCTTAATCGTGAAAATTAAAAAACTATTCTTTTTATCTAATAACCAAATGATGATAACTGCTATCGAGGCCTTAGGTAGGGAAGTCGGTGGAGATTTCTTCACGCTATCTAATGAAGAAGAGGCCTTTCATTTTATCAGAGATATTGTGCCTGAAGTCATCCTCGTGGATCTTTCGACAATCACGGCCGATACAATTGGAAAAATCGAATCAGAGTTTTGCCAAAATATCCCTGTTGTTCAACTTGTGACGAAGGGTGAAGAGGGTGCTCAGCGTGTTATAGAGGCACCGTTAGATATTGCAAATTTACTTTCTAACCTCGATCGTATTTGTGGAGATTTTAATGGAGAGGGATGAGTTTTATATGTATCTTGGCCTTGCCATTATAATTCTCGTAATCATAGGAACATACTATTGGCGATTTCATTCTTAAAAAATATATTCAAAGGAAAAACTATGTCTAAGATTCGTTGTGCTCACATTCTTGTTGATCAAGAATATGAAGCGAAAGATTTATTAAAAAAGCTTGAAGATGGAAAAACTTTTGAAGAACTTGCAAAAGATTTTTCTAATTGTCCTTCTGGGCAACAAGGTGGAGACCTTGGAGAGTTTGGAAAAGGGATGATGGTGGCACCATTTGAAAAAGCTGCGTTTGCACTAGAAGTTGGAGAGCTCTCTCCAATCGTTCGCACGCAATTTGGTTACCACCTAATTAAGAGAATCTCTTAAGACTTCTACTTCTGTTCTGGGCACTTGCTGTCCAGAACTAGTATTTGCCCTTCCTTATCATTTAATACTAAACAAGAACTTTTCTCATCGTTGATATTCTTAATGATTTCATTGTGAATGGCCATGCAATGTCCATATCCTGGAAGAGTGAAAATATCGTGTCCACGTGTGCTATATAGGTTTAGGCCATTGATAAAACCCTGACAGTCGAGAATGACCTTATCGTAGTTCTTATTTTTGATTGAGAACATGAAGTCCATATCTGTTTTAAAATAAGCTTCAACGTCGATTGTTTTAACTGCTGAAAAGGCAGACCAAGATAGCATAGATAGTAGTGTTGCGAGTATGATTTTGTTCATACTCGCTCATCGGAATAGTAAAATTTAAATTTAATTTTTTACTTAGACTTCGTCTAGTTCGTCTAGAAGGGGATCGTGAGGTCCGAGCTCAAACTTTTGTAACCCTAATGGATTATAAATAAAGTCAGGTACTCTAACTTGATAGTAGATCCCTTTTTCGTGATTACTTGTTTTAATGACGTTTGTTTTTGAAACCACAATTGAGTGTGCGGCCCCTGCATCATATGGAATAAAGAGATCGTAATTATTCTGCTTTTCTAAAAAGAAGTTAACGATGTATTCACGAAGGTTATCAATTTCATCAGTATTAAAACTAGAGATCACAAAGCTATTAGGATGCTTTCTCTTGATGATAGTTTCAGTAATCTTATCATTTAACTTATCTTTCTTATTGAAGACAATGAAGCGCTCTTTATCAGCAAGTCCAAGTTCACTTAGTACATTATTTGTAACTTCAAGATGCTTTTCGTAATTAGGATCACTAATATCACAAGCGATTATTAGAAGGTCCGCTTCTAGGGCAGATTCAAGAGTTGTCTTGAAACCATCAATAAGAGTGTTTGGAAGGTTTGATAAGAAACCTACCGTATCAATAAGGATCATCGGCGGCTTTGTATCTGGGTTTAACATCCTAAATGTCGAATCAAGGGTCGCAAATAGCTTATCTTCTTCTAAGACGTTTACGCGGCAAAGACGATTCATAAGAGACGACTTCCCAGCATTTGTATAACCAACAAGGGCCGTTGTGATGGCCTTTTTTGAGCGTTTCTTCTTTTGCTCAATACGAGATTTTTCAACCTCTTTAAGCTCTTTCTTATAGAACTCGATACGCTCGCGAATGATACGACGGTCAAGCTCGATCTGCTGTTCACCCTCTCCACCACGGACACCAATACCACCTTTTTGACGGCCAAGGTGAGACCAGAAACCGGCCAGGCGAGGAAGGATATATTGCAGACGTGAGATTTCAATTTGAATACGTGCTTCTTTTGTACGGGCGTGCTCAGAGAAGATCTCAAGAATAATATGGCAACGGTCAACAACCGACATTCCTGTTAGCTTCTTGATATTTCTAATTTGTGAAGATGTAAGCTCGCAGTCAAAAACAAGAAGAGTCGAGCCTTCAGCTTTTGCATCCATTGCGATTTCTTCAAGCTTTCCTGTTCCTAAGATTGTTCCAGGATCAACAGTCTTCTTATTTTGAATATACTGTTCACCTGTTTCAATATCTAATGTTCGCATTAGTTCTCTAAGCTCTCCAAGTGAACGGAGAGTGTCTTTTTCTGTCGCATGTTCTTTAAACTTTGGACAAACTAAAGAAACAAGAGAGGCCTTTGCCTCACGTGAAATAAAAAATTCATTATCAAGCATAAGTAATTTCCACTAATCTGTTATCGATAAGGCGAGTAGGTTTACTTCCTACAAAGTATGCACCAGCGATAACAACTTCTTTTGTATTTGATTCAACATCTTCTAAATTTGTACTATCAAGTACTTCAAGATAATCCCAATTTGAGTCTTTTAAAGTTTCCTCAAGGATTTCGTTAAGCTGAGCCTGTGCTTCAACCCATGTCGTTCTTGCTAGAAGATTTTCTAGTTCATTTAATTTATTTGGAAGAATAAGAGCAAATTCTTTTTCTTCACTTGTCAGGTAGCCATTTCGTGATGAAAGGGCAAGGCCACTTTCTTCGCGTTTAATTGGCACTGTTTTAATTTCAAGTTCAAGATTTAAGTCATGGGCCATTTTCCTAATGACACAAACTTGTTGATAATCTTTCTGACCAAAGAAAGCTTGGCTTGGTTTAATTAGTGTGAAGAGTTGATAAACAACAGTTGTCACACCACTAAAGTGCGTCGGACGACTTTGTCCACATAGCTTTTGCGTAATACCATCAACTGATACCGTCGTGTTAAAGCCTGCTGGATAAACTTCACTATTATCTTTTGGTAGGAAAACCAATATATCAGCGGCACGATTACCTGCCGTTTCCTTGATTAGGTCAAGGTCTTGTTCTGGTGTTCGAGGGTAGCTATCCAGATCTTCATTTTCTCCAAATTGCTTTGGGTTTACAAAGATTGTGACAACAACTTTATCACAGGTTTCAAGAGCGTTTGTTAGAAGGCTCATGTGACCTGCGTGTAGATTTCCCATTGTTGCAACAAGGCCAAGAGAGTCGTGTGAGACTTCTTTCATTGCTGCAATTAAATCTGATCGCGTTTGAATTAACTTCAAGCTTTAATCCTTTTAAATATTTCTTTTGCTAACTCGATTTTTGATAGCTCACCAGTAAAGGCAATTACGCCATCGTTAAGGATTGTGTAGTAAGCTTCATTATTACCAAAGCCCTTTCGTGAACTCTTACAAAGGCCACTGTCGACATGAGTTCCGATTAAGAGTTTCGTTGGCTTACGATTATATTTTGATTCTAAGACTTCTTTAGAAAGATCTGTTTCAGCAGCAAATCCGACAATAATTTGATTCTCTAACTTATTGGCAACAACATGAGCAAGAACATCTTGGGCCTTTTCAAATTCTAAACTAGAAGATAGGGCTTCTTTCTTTAGTTTACCTTCTGCTGTCTTAAATTTTAGATCACTAATGGCGGCCGTTGAAATATAAGTATCAAATTGATTTTCAAGCGCAAGAACTGCTTCATACATTTCATCCGTTGTGCGAACTGAAATGATTTTTACTCCTGGAAGGCTTTTTAAAAATTGAAATTCTGGACATGAGTTTTGTCCTAGTAGAATTGTCGTTTGATATCCTAAGCGAAGAGATTCTTTTGCAATTTCATAACCTGTTTTACCAGATGATGGATTTGTTACAAAACGTACAGGATCAATTGGAGCAACAGTTGCTCCCGCTGTAATAACAACTCGTTTTGATGATTCATTTATTGATGGGTTGATAGCATCAAAATTGGCCAGGACCTCTTCAACTGCTGGAATTTTTCCCGCACCGACATCACCACATGCGAGTTCACCAGAAGCTGGTGGGTAGATAAAGATATTACTTTGCTTTTTCAGCCTCTCAAGTAGGTCAATATTTTCTTGAGTGATTGGATTCGTCCACATTGACGTATTCATGGCAGGATAAATAATCGTTTGAAATTTATCCCATCCTGCTAAAAAAATTGATGTTAGTAGATCATCGGCCTTACCCATGGCAAGATTGGCTATTGTATTAGCACTGGCCGGATAGATATGAAGTGAGTCTGCCCACTTTGCTAGCTCAATATGAAGAACAGATTTTGTTTCGACACTTCCACTAAAGTCAGATTGCGCGCTATAGACTTGGGCGGCACCAAGGTAAGTATAGAGGTCAGCATGAACAAATTTCGTTGCTCCACTTGTTAAAATAACCTTTACCTCGTGACCTTTCTTTACCAGCCCTCTTACAAACTCAATTGATTTATAAGCGGAAACTGAGCCACATACACCTACTAATATTTTCATATATTTAACTTTCTGGTTGTTAATACTATGTGTCTATCTTATATATGTTTTTAAGGATTTAGGCCATTGAATTTGAAATATCTGAAGGTATTCGGAAGGCCTGTGTAATAAGTAACAAAGGTAAGTTTATGAAATTTGGTAAGTTCTCAATCATCTCACAACGTGACGTACAAGCACTGGGAGATACACTAGAACTAATCTACATAAATTACGATCATATCGTGTCAATGAAGCCAATTAATATCGTTATTGAAGGTGATGTTAAGGAAGGTTATTGGCTACGACTTTCTAATGGCAAGAAGTATCGCGCTATCGAAATTCCAGCAAATTTTAAAAAGAACTTTGTAGGTTAAAGTAGACTAAAGAGAGCATGATGAATTAGTTCGCTCTGGATTTCACCACAATCTTTTAATTTATGAGAATCACCACCAGTTAAAATGACTCTGTGTTGATTATATTTTTTCACTTGGGAAATAATCATCTCAAGATAGGCCATGTAGGCATGTGAGATGGCCTGTTCTGTATTAGTCATATCATTTATATCGACTTCACTAAGTAGGGGAAGATTCGCTGAAAATTCTGGGTATGATTTTAAGTAATTTGCCAGTCCTAAAAAGATCGGGCCACCAAGATGTTTTCCATGATCAATTTCATCGAATGTGATGAAGCTTCCTGTATCGACGAGTAGAAGTTTTTCGTTCGGAAAATTCTTTTGTAGGTAATGGGAAATTACCTTGCGATCAATACCTAGCTTATTTGGATCGTAAGTCGTTTTAAAATCCCTAATAAGATCATTCGCATTCTCTGCTCTTTCAGGCAGTAAGTCTGTTATTTCTTTTGAGACATTAGAATAGATAATTGGAGCACTCTCTTCAAATTTAAAACTAAAATCTGAGATATTTAATTTTTTAACATCTCTTAGAATGCTATCTTTAAAAACACCTATTTTTAAGAAAGTGTTTCCACTATCAATGGTGTAGGTCTGCATCATCTGAATTATCCGCTTTTTTACTTTTAAGAATATATTCACTAATGAGTTTTAGTTTTTGTTCGTAGAAGTTAGCAATTGGCTTACAAAAATTTGGATACTTTCCAGGTCCCATCTTCAAGAGATCATTAATCACAAGAACTTGCCCATCTGTATTCTTTCCGGCTCCAATTCCAATTGTTGGAATTGAAAGCTCTCTTGTAATAATTGTCGCAATCTCATCAGTGACACATTCAAGAACAATTGAAAAACAACCAGCTTCTTCTAAAAGTTTTGCTTCGGCAAGTAGTCTTGCTTTATCCGAATCATCCTTACCGTGAGTATAGTAACCACCTTGCTCATGAACGCTTTGAGGCGTTAGACCAATATGGCCCATAACAGGAATCCCTGATTGAGTAAGTCTTTTGATGATATCTAATTGGTGAGGGTAGGCACCTTCAAGCTTAAGTGCTTCAGCTTGAGTTTCTTGAAATAGCTTTGTGGCATTTTCAAGGGCCTTATCAAAAGTTGTATATGAACCAAAAGGCATATCAACAATAACAAATTTATTTGGAGCACCTCTTCTTACTGCTGCACCAAAAATGGACATTTCTGTTAGGCTAACTTGAACAGTCGTATCATAACCAAGAACAACATTACCAAGGCTGTCGCCCACAAGAATCATATCAAGCTCAGTTTCATTTAACATTTGAGCTGTTTGATAATCGTAACAAGTAAGAACTTGTAGTGACTTTCCTGTTGCAGAAAGTTTTGATTTTCTAATTTTGCGAGTTGTTAGCTTCTTCATTCCCGTGAACCAATTTCTTTCCAAAGCTATTATAAACCTTGGTGATTTCTAAGTTATTCCACTCACTTATAACCTGAGAGAGCTGCTTTTGGAAATCAGTATGAAGAATTTCACGGGCAAAAGAGCCATTTTCGATATTTTCATAGATTTTATTGAGCTTGTTCTGATACTCATCATCAAAAATCAGTGACTTGGCCATTTCTCCACCCATAAAGGCATTTGGAGAGATGAGCTTCATAAACTCGGTTGGGCCAAATTTTATCATGGCGTCAGCTATGAGTTTAACCTCATGCCAACATTCGATATAAGCAATCTCTGGAGTGTGACCTTTTGCAATCAGGGTTTCAAATGACAGCCTTGCAGCTTGGGGAATGACTGAGCATAGGATTGATTGCTCAGAAAAGAGATCACAAATAGTTTCTTCTTCGAAGCTTGCGACAATTGGGCCAACACTAATGCCTAAATCTTTTGATAGCTTTAGAAGTTTCTCATCTTCACAATTAACAACAGCAGTTAAGGGCGCATTTGTTTCGTAACCAAAGCGTAGTTCACTTGCAATAGCTTTAGGCGCCAAGAGAAAGTGCTCATGTGAAGGAAGCTTTGATCGTAGGTCTTGATACATAACACTATAGCCATGACCGTAAACTAATCTTTGCTTAAAATTCGTATCAGAGAATTGAAGAGAAGTTAAGATTTCTTCATGTGTATCATCTGGTGTTAGGATGATGATAAATTCATAATTAGCAATTTTCGAATTATTGATATCAATTGTTGGAAACCCCATCTTATTTGCAAGGGCGATTGAACTGCTACCTTGGCGCAAGCCTATAGTGACTGGTCGAGCAGAATCTCTTAGGTTAAGTGACCATGATTTTGCTTGAGAGCCAAAGCCAATAATTAAAATATCATTAGAAATATTATCGCTACTATTTTTCATCATAAAAATTAGATATCATGGATTGAAACAATAAGGGAAGTTATGGCACAGGAAGTAATCTATTTTTCTAAAAAAGGCTTAACAGCACGTGATGCATTAATTAATGAGGGAAATCTCTGGGGGAATTCTTTTTTTACAACAATACTTGTTAAAGAGGGAAAGGCGATTTTTTGGGATCAGCATCGTGAAAGATTAGAGAAGTCTTTTCAATATTGTTGGCCTAATGATTTTAGTAAATCTTTAATTGATGAAGTCCAATTGGCCACAGCTAAAATTCTTGATGAGTTTACTTCTATTGCTCATGCTTATCTAAGGATTACATTCTATCGTGAACTATCTGGAGAAATTCAATATTGGATTTGGGCGGTAGAAAAATCGCAATTAACGAGTGCCTTAAAGATTATGTCTCGTTGCTATTATCCTGATCGAAACTTTCCCGACTTTTTAAAGCGCAGTAATTACCAATTTCAATTTCAATTGAGAAAAGAGTGTTTGGCCCAAGGTTATGATGACGTTCTCTTGCTTGATTCTGAATCATATATATTAGAGCTACCTACAGCTAATATTATTTTTAAGAGAGGGGATGAGTATATTACTCCCATTGCTGAGTTTGGTGTTCTTGATGGAATTTCCCTTGAGAGAATTAAGTTTATGCTAGAGAAATTAGGGCGTCCGCTAAAAGAGATGCGCGTTCATGCAGCAGAACTACATGAATTTGAAAGTTGTTTTTCTACAAGTTCATTTAATGGCATAAGGCATATTTCAAGTATAGATGAAGTAGCTTATAATGAAGATACACAAATTAAGAAGTTAGTTAACGAGTTTTACGGAGAAATTTGGTGACAAAAGTGTTGAAGGTTAAATGCCCTGAATGCTCAAAAGAGTTTAATTATTATTCAAGTGAATTTCGTCCATTTTGTAGTGAGAAATGTAAAATGGTTGATTTGGGAATGTGGCTTACTGAAAATTATACAGTCGCAAGTAATGAGCCATTATCTGAAAGTGATTTAGAGGCCGTAATTAGAAAGAGACAGGATGAAGAAGATTACTAAGAGTGAACTTATTGCCATTGAAGGTGAGTTGATTAGAATTGCTCGTGGAGCTGGAAGAATTTTAAAACCTTATCAAAAAGATCTTTCAAATTTATCGATTAGTTATAAAGATGCTCAAGGCGCAGTCTCAGCAGCAGATCATGCTTCTGAGGGATATATTATAGATCAGCTCTATAAACTACATTCAGATATTCCTGTATTGGCCGAAGAAGACTTCTATCATAAGTACCAAGGTGATTATAAGCATCTTAAGGAATATCAAGATAGCGACTACCTTTGGGTTATTGACCCCCTTGATGGTACAAATAATTTTGTCCACGGCCTGGAACATTACTGTGTTTGTCTTTCGCTAACTTATAAACTTCAACCGGTCGTTGGGGTAATTTATATCCCTGAAAAAGGTGAGTTTTATTGTGCTACAAAAGGCAATGGAGCATATCTTATGAAGGGCAAAGAAAAGACTCAACTAAAAAAAACGCGCTCAAGAGATCGTGGTTTTCTATTAGCAACAGGCTTTGCCACAGAGAAGGGAAAGCCATTTAATGATGAGTTCAAAAAATTTAAAAAAGTCATGGTTAATATCTCTGCTGTTCGCAGACTTGGCTCAGCGGCCATCGATCTTTGTTATGTGGCCCGTGGAATCTTTGATGGCTTTTGGGAGAAGGGGCTGGCCCCATGGGACGTAGCCGCTGGAAAAATAATTTGTTCAGAAGCTGGTGCAAAAGTAACAGAGTATAATGGTCATGATCATAATATCTTCTCAGAGACAATTATTGTGGGCAGAAATCCCCTTTATGAGAAACTAAATGAAATGGTTTCTGATTAAAAAGCTCGGCCAAACACCTACTTTATAGGTTCATTTTTGCTATTTTTTCATATCTTTTAAATAGCGCTGATTATGTTAAAATAATCAAAGGTTTATATATTAAAAGGATTAAAAAGTGACGAATTCTATCACGAGATTATCAAGAGAAATGATGTACGTTAGTGACAACGTTTTTTATATTTTATTCTCTATTCTTATACTTTTAATTTGTATCATCGTCGTTTATTGGTTTTATACAAGAAAACGTATGCAGGAGTTACAACATCAAATTCCAGCAAATGTTCTAAAGAGCTATCTAGACTCAGTTATTCAAAACTCGAATGCTCTTAAGTCATCTCTTTTTAGAGGCGGTGGATTAGATACAGGAGAGGGGATTCCTTCTGTAGTTCCTGGAGGAAGTCTTCCAACAGGTAATGTTGATGGTGCACAGCTTGCAAGTAAGAATGCAGAAATTGCTGCACTTAATGGACAAATTGCAAATAAGGATTCTCTAATTAGAGACCTTGAAGCACAACTTAATGTTGTAGAGCAATCGGGTTCTAATTCTGATTCAGCTCAAATTATAACAAATCTAAATTCTGAAATTGCACAGTTAAAAGCACAAGTTGAAACTTTAAAAACTGCTAGTGCCACGGCCGGTGATAGTAGTGCTGAAGTATCAGCTCTAGCTTCTGAAAGAGATGAGCTTCAAGCTAGACTTAAAGAATATGAAATGATTGAAGGTGATCTTGCTGACCTTAGAAAGTTTAAGCAAGAAAATGAACAACTTAAAGCGCAATTAGCGGATTCTGGAGCAGCTCCAGTAATGCAAGAGCCTACTGAACCTTCTGAACCTTCTGAACCTTCAGAGCCTGAGATTGACTTAACTCCAGAAGCCGAACCTGAGGTTGATCTTTCTCCTGAACCAGATGAATTTACTTCTCCTGAGGAAGAGCCAGTCGAAGCACCAGAGCCAGTTGAAATTCCTGAACCTGAGACGCTGATGGAAGAAGCTCCTGAGGTTTTCGAAGAATCTTTTGATGAACCGACAATGGATGCAGCTCCTGAACCAATTGAAGAAGCAGAGGCACCTGCTCCTGCGCCAGTGGCCGATGTTGCTGCTGAGAAAGCGCCTGATAATGAATCAGCTGAGCAAAAATCTGCAGAAGAACTTTTAAGTGAATTTGAGAAAATGCTAGGTTAGAATTAATTACTAAAATCTTATAAGTTTATTTGGACAAGGATGTCTTTTGAAAAAACTACTTCTTATTGCAACATTAATTGTTAGTTTTAACTCGTACTCTGCTGTTAATCACAAGGCACATCAAGCTGTCTTAACGCAGAAGCTAGAAAGACAATTCAAGTACAATCTAAAGTCTGCTGAAATGGATAAGCTTAAACAGCAAGTATTAAAGCTTAAAGGAAAGTCAGTAGCGGCACTTATCAATGTAATGAAGAACGAAAAGTATCCGGAGAAAAATCGTTGGATGGCCACTTTCTTACTTGGTAGAGTTATGGGAAAGAAATCAGCTCCATTTATTTCTAAGTTTGCGAAGCATCCTAACTGGGTTATGAGAATGGCCGCTCTAAAATCATTATTAGCTTTAAATCAAACAGATTATAAGGATGTTTATAAGCAATCTCTAAAAGACAATTCTCTAATTGTTCGCTATCAAGCACTAGAGAATGTTAAGAAGTTAAACCTTACAGACCTCGCTCCAAATATTTGGGCCATGCTATATGATAAGAGAAACTATCATATCAATGAAAAACTCAAGTCAACAAAGAGGGCCCATATTGTAAAAGAAATTATTACTACAATAGGTGATCTTAAGTTCGAAAAAGCTAAGAAACCTCTTCTATCAATGATTCAAAAAGAAAAATATTCTGATATTCACAGTGAAATCTCTGATACATTAGAGAAGATTACTGGTAGAAAAGCGCCAAACGGTAACTTAAAAGAGAAGAAACGTTTCTGGTCTAAAATTTCTCAAGCGGCAGTAGTTATCCGCTAGTATTCAAAATGATTAATCTGAAATGATGGGTGATGAAACTTAAAGGCATGTCCTTTAGGTTTTATCACAACGATCTCTTTCTCTTCGATATGAGTTTTCTTCTGAGCATCTAAAACACCAATGAATTGCTTTAATTCAATTTGAGAAGGTGTATTAGGAATTGAAGTGAAAATGATATTGAGTTGTTCACCATAATTCTTTGAAAAGAAGTAATGGCTTAAGCTATCTTTAATTAGATTTTTATTCTTAGACTTTAAAATTCTTTCCTCTAGTGTGCCATCAACGAGATGGTTAATGGCCTCGAGGATTTGAGCAGAACTTTCTTGTTGCTCGTCATAGAGACAGATGACTGCGCCAACTTTTTCATTTATTAATGTGAAGAGTTCGTGCTTTAGTGCCATTTTATTGTGCTTTACTTACCTTATCTAGGATTCCGTTAACAAAGCTTTTAGATTCTTCTTTCCCATAGCTCTTTACAAGGTTGATGTACTCATTGATTGCAGCATTATTTGGAGTATCTTCAAACTTAATCTCATAAGTTCCAAGGCAAATAATTGCTCTTTCAATTGCATCTACTGAATCAAAGCTTCTTTTTAGAATATAAGCTGATGCTGTTTCTTTGATTTCAGGAAAGTTCTTGATAACACCTGTAATTAGTTTATTACCAAAGCTTTGTACGCTTGGGTTGATATCATTATCATGGTGCTCTTCGTCTTCTTTCATGTATGATTCTTCAAACATTTCAATATCGGCCTTAAGCTTTCCAATATCATCTTTATATTCTTCAAGTTCTGTTTTGAAGTCTTTTAAAAATAATTTGTAGATAAATTTAAAAGCAAAACGACGTGCTGCTGACTTATTGTTGAATGCTTGGTTTTTCACTAGTTGAATCCTTATTTAATAAAAACTTTTCTTTTAAATTTCCAAATTGACCGATGCTCTTTTGTAAACTTTCGATGAAACCATCGATGTCTTTAAAGTTCCAATAGAATGAAGCATATCTAACGTAGGCAACAGGGTCTAGCTCGTAAAGCTTTTCCATAACAACTTCACCAACAATTTTCGCAGGAACTTCGATATTGTTCATTTGCGATAGAGTCATCTCAACATCATCAATTAATCGGTTGATTTGTGCCGTAGTTAAAGGTCTTTTTTGACAGGCCTTATTGATCCCTTTCGAAATTTTTTCGCGGTTATATGGCTCTCGTCTTTTGTCATTCTTTACAAGTGCCGGAACTTGAAGCTGAAGCTTCTCATAAGTCGTATAACGAAAGTCACAATTTAGACATGCCCTGCGACGACGAACAGCAAGTCCATCTGACAGATGTCTGGAATCAATAACTTTTGTGTTAGGTGTTTGGCAACTTGGGCAATACATATCTATTTTTAGCATAATATGAATGCATTGCATATTCCCATTTTTACGGTGTGAATATTTATTGAAGAGAAGAGAGCTTTCTGAAATTATCCTCAAGGTCTTCCATTACTTCGTTTCCATCATGGTAGAGAAGAACCGTGAAAAAGTCTTGTTGTTCTCCTGTGCGCTGTGTAATTTTATATGGAGCAACAGCTTCTTGTTTGTACATGTGGGACTTATCCCACTTAATCTGAGGAAAGGATTCAAAGACTAACTGCGCAAATGAAATGCGACTTGTATCTGAAGGGTCCATCTTGTAATCATATGGCTTACCTATATTACTTAGGGCCAGAACAATTCCTTGAGTTGTTTCATGATAAGATAATTTTCTTTTTCGAATTACAGCAAGGTCGTCTTGATTATAGATCGATTCGATACTTTTTAGTTTGATGCCTTCTCTTGTTGTTGTAATAAAGTTGAGGTTCTTAGATTGAATCTCATTACGATACTTAATAATTAGAGGATGCTTAGATAATCCAAGCTTAACGATTTCATCCCAAGAACCAATCCAGATTCCAACATTATCCCAAAAGCGATCGACGACAGCGTTATTAAAGCTATTCTTATTATGAGTAAAAATAATGTCCATTGGTTTAAGTTGATAAACTAAATGGTCTTTTTCTGTTTTTCCTAAATAGGTAACTTGACCACCTGTTAAATTTTCAAATTTGATAGCTTTATTAAAGTAGCCTACATAATAAGTCTTATCTTTAAGCGCCATCGATGAGATTGTATTTTGAAGTGAAGAAGTAATTTCATTCCATCTTTTCTTTTTATTATAGCTCTTAATCAATTCATTATAGACAAGCGTCTCTTCAATAAGTGGATTGATATAATAAGAAATTCTTGTTTTATTTTTAACTTCTTCAAATATTTTTATATCACGATAAATTGCGGCCATCTTTGCTAGTCTCCTATGAGAAGGGGACTTAACAAGCTTGTTGACAAGGTTGTTGTGATAATTTTCAAGCTCTTTTTGAAGAGTAATATCTTTTTCACTTTTTATTGCTTCACGAATTTTATTCTTTAATAGTAAGTGATTTTCATAGATTGCAATATTTGCGATAAAACCAATTTTTATGGCCTTTATAATTTCGGCACCTTTTATGTCATAAGGATTAATGATTGCGTAGTCGATATCTCTTTCTTGTCTTTTAAGCTTTCGTTTTCCCTCAAAATATATTTCTCGTCTTTGTTCAACTAGTGTCGTTTGATTAGTTCGTATTTCAAAACGTGTTGTTGGATCTGTTACCCACGAAATATTTTTTAAAAAAGTATTTAGCTCAGAAGTTATTTTTTGATTCGAATCAAAATATGGTGAAATAAATTTTAGAGAACTCTGATTATTTTTCTTTTGTGCTTTTGCAAAGTCCATTCGCCACACAAGATTTTTTTCAACGGCTTCCTGAAGTTCATAGATAACTTCTTTGCTGATCTTGAACTTAGATGGATTGTAGTCTGGTGTTGTTGAAGCGATATAGCGAGATACTGCAGCAGAGTACTGATCATAGGCCATTTCTATTTGATCGACAGTAGAAGCACAAGACGATAACAAAGTTGAAACTAAAATGACTGAAATAAATTTCGAATGAAAATTCCTCACAATATCCCCACAAACTAAATCTCATTTAGTTATCGGCTAATTTAAGAAATTTTATTAATATTAGAGGATAGTAGGCTACTATCCTCTATAAGGTATTGAAATTAGTAGACAGGAAATTCTTTGCAAAGCTTTTCAACTTGCGACTTGATGTCCTTAAGAGCGGCTTCATTCTCAGCATTTTTTAGGGCCTCGACAATCCAAGTTCCTATTTGCTTCATCTGCTCTTCACCCATTCCACGAGTTGTAAGTGCAGGTGTTCCGAGACGAATCCCACTCGTTACAAATGGAGATCTTGTATCCCCTGGAATCATATTCTTATTACAAGTAATTCCTGCTTCTTCTAAAGCCTTTTCCGCAACTTTACCTGTAACGCCTGCTGGATCAGTTTTCATAAGGATTAGATGATTATCTGTACCACCTGAAACAATTTCCATTCCTAGCTCAATTAGCTGTTTAGCTAATGCTTGAGCGTTTGTAATAACTTGCTTTTGATATTCCTTATATTGTGGATCAAGAGCTTCTTTAAAAGATACCGCTTTCGCAGCAATAACGTGCTCAAGAGGTCCACCTTGAATTCCCGGGAAAACGTTGAAGTTTATCTTCTTTGCAAGTTCTTCATCGTTTGTCAGGATAATACCACCACGTGGTCCACGTAATGTTTTATGTGTAGTAGACGTTACAATATGCGCGTGAGGAAATGGTGAAGGGTGAAGGCCTGCAGCAACAAGGCCAGCGATATGGGCCATATCAACCATTAAGTAAGCACCAACTTCATCAGCTATTTCTCTGAACTTAGCGAAGTCAATTGTTCTTGGATATGCAGATGCACCAGCTACGATTACCTTTGGTTGGTGTTCTTTAGCAGCTCTTCTTACATCATCGTAATCAATCATTTCTGTTTCAGGATTTAATCCATAAAACTTCACATCAAAATATTTTCCAGAGAAGTTTACCGGTGAACCGTGAGTTAGGTGGCCACCTTCTGATAGATCCATCCCAAGAATTTTGTCTCCCGGAGCAATGATTGAAAAGTATGCGGCCATATTTGCGCTTGAACCTGAGTGAGGTTGTACGTTTGCAAATTTACATCCAAACAATTCACATAGACGATTAATTGCAAGCTGTTCAACTGAGTCAACAACTTCGCACCCACCGTAGTAGCGCTTGTTAGGTAAACCTTCGGCATACTTATTTGTAAGTACTGAACCTTGTGCTTCCATTACTGCAAGTGAAGTATAGTTTTCAGAAGCAATTAATTCTAATCCTTCTTCTTGTCTCGCTAGTTCTTTTTTTGTTAACGAGAAAATTTCCTCATCCATTTTTTCTAGGCTATTGGCGTTTTTATGAAACATTCTTTATCCTTCAATTTTCTTCAGTACTAATGAAGAGTTAGTCGACCCAAAACCAAATGAGTTATTAAGGGCGTATTTAATATCTTTCTTAACTGCCTTATTAGCAGTGTAGTTAAGATCACATTTAGGGTCTTGATTGTCGATGTTAATCGTTGGGGGAATAATCCCGTGGTGAAGAGCTAGAGCTGTAAAGACAGTCTCAACACCACCAGCAGCACCTAAAAGGTGACCAGTCATTGACTTAGTTGAAGATACATTTATTTTCTTTGCATGCTCTTCTCCTAGTACTCTTTTAATTGCACCAGTTTCTGCAACATCTCCAAGTGGAGTTGATGTTCCGTGAGCATTTACGTAATCAATATCTTCTGGAGAAATACCTGCATCTTCGATAGCTTTTTTCATACAACCGTAAGCACCATCACCTTCTGGATGTGGAGCTGTAATATGGTGAGCATCTGAAGTTGCACCGTGACCTACGATTTCTGCATAGATCTTAGCTCCTCTCTTAACTGCACTTTCATATTCTTCAAGAATTAGAACTCCAGCACCTTCACCCATTACAAAACCATCACGATCAATATCAAATGGACGAGAAGCTTTAGTAGGCTCATCAACGCGCTTTGAAAATGCTTTCATATTGATGAATCCACCCATACCTAGGTTACAGATAACAGCTTCAGCTCCACCTGTAATCATGAGGTCATGACGGCCAGAACGAATCTCTTCTACCGCATTTGAAATAGCGTGGCACGAAGATGCACATGCAGATGAAACAGTGTAGTTAACACCCATGAATCCATGTCTAATACTTAAAACACCAGTTGCCATATTTGGAATAATCGCCGGGATGAAAAAAGGTGAGATACGACGTGGCCCACGCTCGACAAATGTCCTTGCTGTTTCTTCTGTAATTGGGAAACCACCAATACCAACTCCAAGGATTGCACCAACTTTGTACTTATCGAAATCCTCTAGGTTTGCACCTGAGTCTTTTAGGGCCTCTTCAGTTGCGTGAAGAGCAAAGTGAATGAAGCGGTCATATTTTTTCGCTTCACGAGCTTCCATGATATTTTCATCTAATTCGAAGTTTTTAACTTCTCCAGCAATTTTGATTGCTAGATCTGGAATAGGGAAGCTTTCAGCTTCTGAGATTCCTGATCTTCCTTCGATTAGTCCATTCCAAACATCTTGTGTGTTGTGACCTAATCCACAAATTGTTCCAAGGCCTGTGATAACAACACGTTTATTACTTCTGTTACTCATATATATTCCTTTATCTTCCTTTATTTATTCTTCAATTCTACTAAGTTTTTTTCCTAGTATTTGATAATTTTGCAGGCATTTTGACAAGGCATAGAGGGTCTTAATTTTTACGCTTTTCAAGCATTACTGTTTAATTTTTAACGTAATTTCAGGAGGTTGAACACTTTATTCATTTTTATCGTTAATAAGTTAATATTTTTAAAGGCTTATACGATAAGACTGCCATGAAAAAGATTAACCTATTAATTTTATCAATTTTATCTATTTACACTTATGGCCAAAAAGTATCCGTTGAGTTTGCCAACGATATGTACTTTGATAGCTGTAATGCTCCTGCCGAGCTGCCTGTTGTTATTTGCGAAGATGGGGATTCTCAAGTCGTACTTCAGCGAAATCAAAAAGGGCACTTATTTGGAATTTATCGAAACGGTAGTATCAAGGAAACTGAAATATTTCCTGTCAGAACAATTAGCGATGGAAAAAATGTTATTTTTCATAATGCTAATAGTGAGCAGTTTGTTTCTCAAAGAGCAGTTGAAGAGTTTGACACTCCAGCAGGTCGTCTAAAAGATATGGATGATGCGCAAAAGTCGATCTTCTCGCTTATTCGAAGTATTCATCCTTCTCATAAGGAAATTAGAGACAGTTTACAAAACTTCTTAGAAGGTGTTGAAAACGATATCGAACGCCAGAATGAAAAGGTTACTCAAGCCTACACAAAAATGTGGGTGCAGGATAATAGTAATAAGAATCATCAATGTGAAATGGCCACTAAGTGTACGATAAAAAAGTGTGGCGATAATCACTACATTATCTTTGATCCAAGCCGTAACGTTTACATGCCAATCAATTACTCTCGCGATAATCGAGGTAATGCTCAATTTACAAAGAATGATAGTTATATCAAATATGCTCGTACTCTTGGTGGAGCAATTATTGAAAGAAATGCTGAGTACGAGAAGTCTCGCCTTACGGCCCAAAGAAAAGCGCCTGAAGTTATGGGAAATAACTCATCAGCTTTCTTTAGTATGCAAGACGCAGGCTTTAGTGACTATTTGAAAACAGTTCTTCCACATTGTACTAAAGAGGTTCAGGGCGATATTATTGCACTTGGGAGGCAGTCGGTTCGCGAAAGAGATAATTTAGACTTCGTTCATCTCGTTGATGTTGTAAACGGAAATATCAATAGTCAGTATATTAATCGCCAATTCCTGCCAAAGAATAGTTGCCGCGATGGTGATAGCTACTATGCTTCTGATTCTTATGAAAAAGTTAAGGAGTATCGTCCTCGTGCAAGTGGTGTAATTTCTCTTCAAAAAGCAAACGAGCTATTTAAAAAGGCACGTGCGATGAAGGGGATGGCCTGGAAATATGTTCAAGACGGTTGTTATGCTCGTTCAGAGTTAATGGTAAATATGTTTGAAGAAGAAGGTGTTGTTGCAGATAAGGCATGGGCATCTGGTAAGCTTAAGATACCAAATCAACAATATCCTTTCTGGAGTTATCATACAGCACCTGTTGTGTACGTTGATAATGGAAGAGGTGGGGTATCTAAAATGATTATCGATCCTTCGATTGCTTCAAAACCAATTGAAGTGAACGAATGGTTAAAAACTATGGGAGCAGATGCTTCTAAAGTTGACCATGTTGGATTTCCTCCAAGTTTAGATGCAATAAGTGTTGGCCGAACAGCATTTGGAATTGCGAGTAGAGATTCTTATCACCCTCAAACTGCTTCGAATATGATGAGTCGTGAAGCTAGGGCAATAGCGGCAAAGACTTTACTAGCAACTTATGAGAAGAGAACTCTTTAGGAATAGATAAAATGAAAAAAATAATTCTTTGTACACTACTTAGCTTTCTGTCAGTTCATGCTGCGACTATAGCGACGTCACAATACCAAGTCGCTACTTTCCAAATGGAAAAGAACGAAATTACTGTTAGTTTTGTTGAGAGTGCTCCTTTCTATCAAGCGAAAAAGAAAGATGCGAATTGTTTTCAAAAGGCAATTGAAGACAAGGAGAAAGTTGAAATTAAGTACGATTACAAAACTTTTCAAATACAAAGCTGTAAAAATTTATAAAAAGAAAGCCTGCTTTAAGCAGGCTTTTTTTATCTAAGAATTATTTTTTTGATTATTGCTTAGACTCTAGGTACTTAACTACGTCTTGAACAGACTTAAGTCCTTCTGCATCTTCTTCTGGAATTTGAATATCAAATTCATCTTCCATCTTCATCATAAGTTCAACGATGTCTAGTGAGTCTAGGTTTAGATCGTCTACGAATGAAGTTGTTGCATTGATTTTTGCGATATCGATTTTTGTTTGATCCGCTACTAGTTGAATTACTTTTTGTTCCATATTTGTCTCCTAATAAATATATTAAGTTATAAACTCAATTTCTCTCTCTTATATAAAAATTTAATTTTAGTATATTAATATTTTTCTAGATATAAAGTCCACCGTCAATTTTAATAACTTCACCAGTAATATATCCTGACGCTTGGCTAAGTAGGAAGCAAACTAGGTTTGATACATCTTCCGTTGACCCAAAGCGTGAAGTTGGAATTGAAGCTATATAAGCTTCTTTCGCCTTTTCTTCAAGAGCATCAGTCATATCCGTTTCAATAAATCCTGGACAGATAGCGTTACAACGAATGTTGCGACTAGCTAATTCTTTGGCAATTGATTTTGTTGCACCAATAAGCCCTGCTTTAGAAGCTGCATAAGCTGTTTGAGAAACGTTACCCATTAAACCAACAACTGAGCTCATATTAACAATTGAAACATTTTCAGCTTTTAAGAATCCACGTGAACAGATACTTGTTAGCATGATAGCACCTTTAAGGTTTGTATCGATAACTGCGTCTAGGTCAGCCTTTCTCGTTCTAAGCAGAAGAGTGTCTTTTGAAACACCCGCATTATTTACAAGACCTTCAACTGGACCAAATTCCTTAACAAAGTCATTTACTGCCGTCTTCATTTGCTCTTCATTATTTAGATCGAACATTAGGCCAGTTACATTTGAAGCACCAAGCGCTTTAAGTTGCGACTCAACTTCTTTAGCAACATCTTCTTTTCCTTCACGGTAGTTGAAGATAACGTGTGCGCCTTGAGAAGCAAGTGATTTAGCGATATCTAGTCCGATACCACGGCTTGCTCCCGTTATTAAAACTTTCTTGTTCTTTAAATCGTTATAAGTTGCAATCATATTTGCTCCTAAGAGTTTAGTGCTTCTCTTAATTCATCAAAGGCACCATCTTTGTCTAAAGAGATAACTTTGATATTACGGTTAATTTTTCTTGCTAGTCCCATTAGAACTCGTCCTGGTCCAACCTCAACACAAAGAGTGTCATCATCTAGGCTTGCAAAACTTTGAGTCCAAAGAACTGAACCATCAATTTGCTTGATCAGGTTCTCTTTTACAACTTCACCGTCTGTACCAATTTGATACTTTTTGGCGTCAATATTGGCAATATAAGGAATTGTCGTTTTATTAAAAGTTACGTCATTAAAAAATACTGCCATATTTTCTCTAGCTGGTTTCATAAGACTAGAGTGGAATGGAGCACTTACTTTCAGCTCAACTGTTTTATGTGGTTCAGAGAAGTTTTCTGAAATCCATGCAACGGCCTTGTCACATGCGTCTGCATGTCCCGAAATAACGATTTGTCCTGGCTCATTAAAGTTTGCAGGCATTACTTCATTGCCTTCAGTTGAAACTTCTTTACATGCTTTTTCAACGATATCTGCAGGAACTCTCATTACTGCATACATTTTTCCCATTCCCGCAGGAACAGCTTCTTGCATATATTTTCCACGATTGTGAACAGCTCTTAGTGCATCTTCAAAGCTTAGAGCACCAGCTGCAACAAGTGCAGGGTATTCACCAACTGAGTGTCCAAGTACACATGAAACTTCAACACCTGCTGCATCTAAGATCTCTTTAGCTTTTTGAAATAGGCCAATTGAGTAAGTCAGAATTGCTGGTTGAGTGTTTTGTGTAAGAGTTAGCTCTTCTTCAGGGCCTTCAAGCATAATCTTTGAAAGGTTGTATCCAAGAGCTCCATTTGCTTCTTCAAGTAATTCAAATGATGGGTGTCCTTCAAGACTTTTTCCCATTCCTACGTATTGTGATCCCTGACCAGGGAAAATTAAAACAACTTTTTTCATAATATAAAACCTTAATTAATATCTTAGTAGAGTTGCTCCACTAGTTAAACCTGCACCAAACGCATCTAGTAATAGTAGCTGACCACGTTTGATTCTTCCATCAACAATTGCTTCGTGCATTGCGATTGGAACAGTTGCCGCCGATGTATTTGCGTACTTATCAATATTAACAATTACTTTCTCTGGGTTGATTCCTAGAAGTTTTCCTGTTGTTTCGATGATTCTTACGTTTGCTTGGTGAGGGATTAACCAATCAACTTCTTCTAAGTCTTTACCTGCTTTTTCTAAAACTTTTTTAGCATTTTCGGCAAGAGTTCTCGTTGCTACACGGAACATTTCTTTACCTTTCATTTGCATAAAGTGAGTTCTCTCGTTTAGGTGTTGAGATGTAATTGGATCAACTGCTCCACCAACTGGTTGGTCAAAGAATTCTTTACCTGCACCATCTGCACCTAATTCAAGTGAAAGGATATCTGAGTCATCACCATCTTCGTTTGCACCAACAATGGCAACACCACAACCATCTCCAAAAAGAATACAAGTGTTACGATCTTCCCAGTTCACTTCTCTAGATAACATTTCCGAACCAACAACAAGGGCATTCTTAATTGCACCCATGCGAATCAGTCCTGTCACCATATTTAAACCGTAAACAAATCCAGAACATGCTGCTGCAATATCAATGGCCGCACACTTATTTGTGATTCCTAGCTTTTGTTGAAGAATACAAGCTGTATTTGGAAGTTTATAATCTGGAGTAACCGATGCGAAGATAATCATATCAATATCATTTGGCTCAAGGTTTGCCGCTTTAAGTGCATCTTGAGTTGCATGGTAGGCCATATCACTTGGCCACTCGCCACCTTCTGTTGAGCAAATATGACGCTGACGGATTCCCGTTCTTTCATAAATCCATTCGTCACTTGTTTCAACCATACTTTCTAGGTCGACATTTGTTCTAACTTCTTTTGGAGCGTAGATTCCAGTTCCTTTAATCTTTACTTTAATATCCATTTAAATTCCTAATCTTGGTAATAAAAAATTGCGCCTATTTTATTGAGTATAACAATGATGGGGAAGGGCAGGGGCGTTATTATTTGACACTGTGTGTTTTTTGGTCAAATTTACAATAAAAGGCCACGTTTGTGGCCTTGTGTTCATTTTAAAAGTTTTGAAGCTTCTTTAAGCCTTTGTAGACGGCGTGAAGCCAATCCTGTCTTTAAGAATTGAACAAGATCTGCTTTCTCATCCTCTGTTAATTGTAGTGGACGTCTAATATCGTCATCGCTTATTAACTGATATCGCAATTTATTGTTAACAAAATTTTCATCTTTTACGATTTTTTCTTCGTAATGACCTTGAGTTACCTCTGTGACAATATAGTTTTTAATAGCAGGGCGCGTGTGATTATAGTGATCAACAACCTCTTCTAGAGTCTCATAAACACCGTTGTGCATATAGGGTGCAGATAGATGAATATTTCTTAGCGGTGGTGTTCTGAAATTATATTGGTCTGCCTTATTGCCAGTGACTTCGAAGCGACCTTTATCGTTCAAGGTAGCATCTGAACTGATTGGCCCAATTTGTGGAAGCCCAATTGATTTATAATCCCAGTCCGTTAAGTGTTGGCCACTGTGGCAGTTGATACAAGCGCCTTTATCTAAGAAAACTTTTAGACCTCTTTTTTCGGATTCATTTAGTGCTCCTTGATTTCCATTTAAGTATTCATCGTAGGGAGTATCAACAAGGTTAAAGTTTCTAGTGATAAAAGCTGCTAGTGCATTAGCAACATGTGAAATATCAATTTTATTTGCTTCAAAATCTTTTGGGTAAGCGCGTTTGAAAAGATTTTGGTACATCGCGCTTTTAGATCCATTTAGAAGGCGCTTAACTAGAGCATCCCACTTTGCTAAGTCTCCTTCTTTAGAGGCGATTTCATTATCCTTTCCTAACATCTCTTCAACAGAGAGGAGAGGGAAGATAACTTGAGCTGCCAGGGCGTTGCGAATTTTCTTATTTAGTTCAGGCTTGTTATTAAGCTCCACACTTGGAGTTTTAAATTCACCCTTGTTCCAGTCAACGTGAACTCGTCCATCCCAAAACATATCTGTAATTTCGTCGTAGCCAAGATTGATTAAGGCCGGAGCATGGCGCTTAATAATATGGCCTTTGCCGTCTTGAACGCGACTTTTTCCAAGTCCGGCACCACCAGTTCCAATTGAGAATGGAATATTGTCTCCTGTACCAAGCATTGGATGATGACAGTGCATGCATGTGATGTCTTTATTTCCACTTAGGCGAACCTCTGCAAATAGGCGCGATCCTAGAATTACTTCATTCTGATTTTGTAGTTGGGATTCTGGTAGGGAAGTTAAGTTGTGTTTTTTGATGAGCTTAGAAAGTGCTTCATCTAATGGGGATAGGGCAAATGTATTAAATACGAATGCAATTGTTAAAAGTAGTCTCATGGTCTCTCTCTCAGTTTGTGTAGTTTAGTTATACTAAAAGAAAGTTTGATGGGTCAAACTGATTTTTATTAGATTCCAGCAGACTTTGAAAACGCAAAAAGCCCACTCGTAGAGTGGGCTTTCCTATATGAGAAATAATGAATTATCTTATTCTTCTACTTCTTCTCTGTCTGCTTTTGTAGCGAATACTTTCTTACCTTTCCAGTAACCAGATGGAGAAATACATCCCTTCTTAGTTAACTCACCAGTTGTTGAATCAGCTACAACTACATTATTCGCGTAAAGCTTGTGTGTTTGACCAGCTCTTCTTAGGCCTTTTCTTGAAACACTTGTCTTCTTCTTAGGTACTGCCATTTTCTACTCCGTTATATTCAACTTCAATTTTTAAAAATCTTTACGAATGAGCTTACTTAAATACCTTACTCACTCCATTATTACAAGCCTAAAAGTTAGGCCTTATTAATTCTTATGTTCGCAACTGCCTGTATTTAGGTCGACTCCACAAGTTTGACATAGACCCTTGCAGTCTGCGTCATGAACTGGGTAGTGATTTATGGCCAAAAAGCAGTTTTCTGCTACGGCTTCTCTTAAATCTGCCTTACCTCTTTCGTGGAAAAACATATCTGCAGTTTCATCAGAGATGTAAATCTCATCAACTTCTTCATACTCAGGATCGTCTTCATATCTCTTATTAATAAAAGCACAAGTGAACTCTGTTTCAAACTCTTGAGGAGTATCAATAAGACAACGTACACAAGTTGCTGTATAGGCTCCTGAAGCTTTTCCTTTAACGATTAGGTGCTCGCCAAAAGTATAGTCGCGAGCATTTTTAAGTTGAAGTTCAACATTTAAGTGCTCGAAGCCCTCAGGCTTAACTTCAGGTTCGAAGTCCTTTGTAATACCGTCTAGGATTGATTTTACCCACGCATTATTTTTATCAGTAAGATGATAAGTTTCAAACTCGTCACCTACGCGTGAGATGAGAATCGTTGAATCTTTTAAGAATGTATTATCTTTATTTACGATTTGCATTTTTTCCTCTGTGATTTGAGTTCTCTGTTTATATTGCGAGGGGCCAAAAGGCAAGAAAATTAGGACATTATGAACTTAATCGTGTAGTTTTTTACTTATGAGAATCTTTCTAACGGGCTTTTCTGGAGCCGGCAAAACAACATTTGGTGAGAAGCTATCTAAGGATGATAAATTTCAAGTATTTGACTTAGATGAAGAAATTTTTAATCGTATGGGAACTGGCTATGACTCGCTTGCGGAGTATATTCAGGACATTGGCATTGAAGAATTTCGTAAAGACGAAATCGATATGATTAAGCTACTTCATCAAAATATGAAAGATGATTATCTTGTTTCACTTGGGGCCGGAGCATTAGATGAGCAAGTTGTAGTTGATTTCATTTCAGAAATTGGCGGAAAGCTTGTTTATATTCAAAGTACATTTGAAGAATGCTGGGAAAGGCTTAAAAAGGATAATAATCGTCCATTGGCCAAAAATGGTATCGATTTTATGAAAGATCTCTATGAAAAGCGAACTCCAAGCTATGAAAAAAGTGATCTATTTCTTACGCAGGCACAAATTCAAGAAATAAATACAGTAGAAGAGCTCTTAAAATTGCTATAACCCTTCTATTTTGATACGATTTTAGACGATGTTATGTCCTTAGAAGGAGTTTTTGCGCCATGACAATGATTAGTCCAAAAGTAGCCATTCTTTCTTCGATGATTGAAGATTGTAAGGGATTTTCTAAAATCTTTAAAAATATCAATATTCTTATTGATTCATTTGATGACGCAGATTCATTTCTAATCTCTCATATTCAAAGACAATATGACTTAGTATTAGTACGCGCTCAAGATGTGGACTATGAAGGCCAATCTCTTTTTGATCGTCCTGAGCTAAAGAAAGTTCAAAGAGCATTCATTGTTGCTTCAAACTCTGACTTGAAGTCAGTTGCTAAAATTGAAAGTCTTGGATCGATCTTCACTGAATTAGATCTTCTAGTGCAAGTGCGTGGAGTTCTTGATCAATATAATCGCAAAACATCTTTAATTAGACAGGTTAATCAGCTTGAAACTTTCCATGATAAATATCGTCACAAACAAGAAGCTTTAGTTGCAAGTCTTGAGAGTGAAAGAACGAAGACTCTTTATGGAAAAGATTTCTTTGAAGTTTGCGACATAATTAATTTCAATAAAGATGAGAGTGACTTTAAATCTCTAATTGCAAATGTATTTGAGCCACAAGAATTTGTAACAAGTGTTACAGTTTTTGATCTTAATAGTAATACGAATAAGTTATGTGCCGTTAAATATGATGGGATGAAGAATATCAATGTTCCTGATATCTGGTTAGGTCATATTAAGCTTAGAGGGGTTAATGAGAACGGAATGAATATGGTAAAGAATATAGTTTCTAGCCTTGTTCATAATCCTGTTGTAACTCTTGCAATGTCTGCAAATGGTGTGGATATTACAACTGTTGTAGCTCTTGAAGTTGATCGTGATTACTTATTTAATTTTAACTGGCAGGTTGTAGAGTCTCTACTAAGTGGAGTATATGCTCAAATAGTGAATGCAAATACTCACTCAGCTGCGGTGGCAAGTGCTCAAGGACCTTTTGAGTTACTTGGTCAAATCTCTCAAACTACTCACGGAAGAAATCTTATTGCTGTAGACACTTCTGAAATATCAGATCTACTGGAATTAAGATCGGACTTTGATTTTGATTGGGAAACTTTTTGGCGCGATATGAAGATCAATCTATCGCAGATAACTAATTTATCAAATATTTATAATATCTCTTTTGAATCAATTGTTTTAGATGTTGAAAATGATTTCTTCGAAGAAAGTTTTGCAGCGGCAAAAGATCTTTGCAAAAATATTCGCTTAGCAAAGTATTTTTCAGGGAAGGATAAGAGTTTAATTCTTTCAATGTCATTAAATGTATTTGAAGTACCATATTCTCAGTATTCAATGGTAACAACAGCAAGAAAGTTGAAAGCTAAGAGATCGTTTCAAGAAAGCACAATATGAGAATAAAAAGTTGCATGGAGATTAACGTCTCAACTCTTGCAAATAATTACCAACTACTAAAAGAAATTTGTCCAAATAATGAAGCCCTTTTTATGGTTAAGGCAAACGCCTACGGCCATGGAATGGTTCCAATTGTTAAGTTTGCGTACTTTGAACTAGGGATTAAAGAATTTGGCTGTGCCAGTATTGGTGAAGCCTTAAGACTGCGTGAAGAAATTCCTAATGGAGAGTTTGAAGTATATGTTTTCTCAGATGTGAATCTAGATCTTCAAGAGGCAGCAGATATCTATTTAAATAATCGAATCATTCCAGTTCTATCAAACGAATCAAACTTGAAATACTTTTTAGAGCAAGAAGACTTTAGATATTTTCCTCTGTGTTTAAAATTTAATACGGGAATGAATCGACTTGGATTGAGGCTTGATCGAATTGATGAAGTCGTTAAACTAATTAAAGCTTCAGGTAGAAAGAGTATCTATCATTTGATGTCGCACTTTTCGAGCTCTAGTTTATCGATGGATAAAAATAAGAGAAATCTTGCACAAAAAGAAAATTGGCGTGAGCTAAAATCGCAATTGCTTGCATCAGGGATAGAAATTGATAAGTCATCACTTGCAAATTCTGGAGCAATTGAACAGAAAGTAGGCTTGGAGGAAACACACGTAAGGCCAGGACTTATGATGTATGGACCAACTTCACTTCTTCCTCAGTATAGTCACCTGAGCTGTTGGCAAGGAAAGTTAATTTCTAGACTTGAGACAACTTTTATCAACAGTTTTAAAGTAGATCGCGGGACTCCAATTGGTTATGGAGCAACTCCATGTCCAACAGATGGTGTTGTTGGGATATTTGCACTTGGCTATGGGGATGGCTTTTCGACTCGTTATCAAAATGTTCACTTAAGACACGGTAAAGAAATTGGCCAGATTGTCGGGCGAGTGAATATGGATATGGGACAAATTTTGTTTAATAACCAAGATCTTGAAATTAAAAATGGAGAGAGATTTGTGGTTTGGGATCAAAGTGGTGAGAACTTCTCTAACATATGCCTCGAGTCTAAGACAATTCCTTATGAAGTGTTCATTCACTTAACAGAAAGAATTCCCAAAATTTATCGACAGTAAGTAGCAGTTTCATTTTTTTTCCCGTAAAATTTCAGTAATGAATTATTTACTTAGAAGTTTTGTCATCTTTAATGAAAACTTAGGTCGCATCATTATTAAAAATGTTGCGGGCCTTGGAACGATAATGAATTTTATCGTTAACTTTTTCTATTGGGCCAGTCGAAAGCCTTATCGTTTCAAATTATTTTTTGAGCAGATGGACTTTATTGGCAATAAAAGTTTATTCATTATTTTCTTGGCCGGATCATTTACGGGAATGGTTATGGCCTACCAAACTTATTTTGGTTTCAAGTTAATTAATGTTGATTCACTAGTTGGGCCAGTTGTTGCAATTACACTAGCTAAAGAATTAGCTCCGGTATTAACTGGTTTGATTGTTGCAGGACGTGCTGGAGCAGCTATGGCAGCGCAGATTGGAACAATGAAGGTTACAGAACAAATTGATGCACTTGAAGTTATGGGTATTAGTAGTGTTCAATTTCTTGCTGTACCAAGAATTGTTGCCGGAACATTATCTCTACCATTACTTTCAATTTTCTTTCTCTTAGTAGGAAATATTGGATCTTATATTGTTGGTACTGTTGCCCTAAAAATTGATGATGCGATTTATCTCTCAAAGCTTGGACAGTTCATGTATGTCTCAGATATTTTCCAAGGAATAATCAAAGCTATCGTATTTGGATTTGTTATTTCTGTTATTGGAACATATTTTGGTTTCTCTGTTACAAAAGGTGCCCAAGGGGTAGGTAAGGGAACAAACTTAGCTGTTGTTTGGGGAATGATCTCGGTACTCGTTCTTGACTATTTCTTAACGAGCTTTTTAGTGCAGGTGATGTAGAATGTTACACTTTGAAGATTCGTCAGTAAAAATATTTAATTTAACTAAGACTTTTGGAAAACATACTGTCTTAAATGATCTTAGTTTTGATATTCAAAGAGGAAGTATTACAACAATCCTGGGGTTCTCAGGAGCGGGGAAGTCGACTCTTTTAAAACATATTCTAGGGCTTCATCATCCAACTTCTGGAAAAATTGAAGTGTTAGGCAAAGATCTTTCTCTTTTAGAAGAAGATGAACTTAGAAAGTTTCGTCAAAACTACGGAATGCTTTTTCAATATGCTGCCTTATTTGACTCTAAAACAACTTTTGAAAACGTTTCTTTTCCATTAGAAGAGTTCACTAAAATGACTCCAAAAGAAATAGAAGAGAAGGTGTTTGGTCTACTAAAGTCAGTAGGTCTCCAAGAAATTTCATTTGATAAATTACCAAGTGAACTTTCTGGGGGGATGAGAAAGAGGGTTGGTCTTGCAAGAGCGCTGGCCTTAAGTCCACAGGTTATGCTCTATGATGAGCCAACTACTGGTCTTGACCCAATTACGACTAAAATGGTCAACGACTTAATTGTCGATACGAGCCATAAACATAAAGATATAGGATTAACGTCAATTATTATTTCTCACGATGTTAAAGCGACGTTGGAAATTTCCGACTACGTTGCCTTCCTTAATCGTGGTAATATTGTTGAGTACTTACCAGCGAAAGAATTTAGAAATTCAAAGCACCCTTTGGTGCAAGAGTTTATAAATCTCTAAGTACTAAGCCTAGGGAAGAGGGTTAAAATGAATGAATTTAAAGTTGGGCTAATGGCCCTAACTGCCATGATAGCAGTTGTTGTTATGTCACTTATTGTGACTTCAAACCAATCTGGTTTTGGAGCATATAATGAGTACTATACAACAGTAAGTGATGCGTCTGGTATTTTTCCAAAAACACCAATTAAGGTTGCAGGTATCAATGCCGGCCGAATTAAAGAAATTCGTCTAATTGGAAATAAAGCAGAAATTACTTTCGAAGTTCTAGCAAGAGTAGGAATCACAAAAGGTTCAAAACTGAAGATTCGCTCTGTTGGTTTCCTTGGTGATAAGTATCTTGAAATTTATATCGGAAACTCTGAGGTTATTCTTCCTGATGGTTCAGAAATTATTGCAGAAGAGAAAGCGGGGATAGAGACGCTTTTAAAAGATGCAACAGATGTTATGCAAGATGTGAAAACACTTGTCGGAAGTATCAAAGAATCATTTGTTCCAGAAGGTGGCGAGCCTGCAATGAAAAAGATCATTCGCGACGTTCAGCTTACTCTAGAAAATACTCGTGAAATGACTGCAAAATTGAATGATATTGTTGGTCGCAATAACGAGAAGATTCAAAATATTGTGAATAATCTTGAAGCATTTTCTGATCAAATTGCCTTTCAAACAGATGCAAATGAGCCTGAGAGTACAGTTGCTGATGTAAAAGAAATTTTAAAGAAAACAGATCGTATGATGGCCGACCTACAAGGCCTTGTAAGAGATATTAAAGATGGTAAGGGGACAGTTGGTAAGCTACTTGTAGAAGAAGAGATTGCTGATGAGGTTAAAACGACTTTAGCTAGTGTTCAAAAAGTTATTGGGCGTGTTGATAGTATTCGTACTCAATTTTCTGTTTATACAGGGGCCAATACGGGAACAGGACAAACTGATACGACAGCTGAACTTAGAATCTTTCCTTCTCCTGGACGTTTCTACTTACTTGGTGTGACAACAACTGAGTTTGGACCAGAAAGAAGAAAGATTACAGAGACGACTGTTGGTGGAACCACAACTGTTGTTGATGAGAAGAAAAGAAAATATAACGATATTCTTTTAAACCTTCAGCTTGGACGTCGCATTGATAACTGGACCTTCCGTGGTGGTTTAATTGAATCATATGGTGGATTCGCTGTGGATTATAATTTTGACGATATTGGTCTGGTATCTTCATTAGAAGTTTTTGATTATAGAGAAGATGTAGGGCCAAATATTCGCGTTGGGCTAGATTTACAACTTTGGAACGTACTTTATGGTAAAATCGAAGGTGAAGATTTAATTAATGACCCACATGCAGTTTATAGTCTTGGTCTAAAATTTAATGATGAAGACTTAAAAGGATTCATAGGAATTTTTCTATAGGATGTAGTAAATAGATGATGATGGACAATAGAAATTGGCTAATTCGCACAAAATCAAATAAGATTCTTGGCCCACTTTCGAAACAAAAAGTTATCGAATTTGTTCAAGATGGGACACTTACAGAGGAAGATGAAATCTGTAGTGGTAATGGTTATTGGTTTTGGATTAAAGAGGACGATTTATTAAATCGTTATTTATTTGGCGAAGAAGAGCAAAGTTTCAATCCTGTATCAGAGGCAAAAACAAAGGTTGCCTCTAGCGTATCTAAGCTTGTAAAGACTACTGGTATAGTCGAAAAAATTAAAGACTCTGAAGAACTTCCTGCTACACCAAGTTCTACTGAAGCTGAAACGACGGCTTCTGGATCAATCTCAATAAATACAACAGAAGATGGTGAAGAAATCGTTTTACCAGAAGATGGTGATCTCGATTTTCCTGAACCAATTGATTATAGCAATAATACTCTTCCACAACATGATGCTCCAGTTGTTACAAACGCAAGTCCGCTAAAGGATATGGATGCTGGTGTTAGTATGGCCGAAGTTGCTGAGGCCATGAATGTAGAAGAGGAAGAAATTGTATTACCAAGTGATGATGACCTAGACTTTCCAGATCTGGGAAGTACACAGTCAACGCTTTCTCTCGTCTCTGAAGAGCAAACGGACACATCAAGCAGTGAGAGCCAAATTGATCTTCTTGTTGCTGAAGCAGAAGCTGAGAAAGAGAAAATTGTCGCTGAAGCAGATTCTAATTTAGACGAGATTGCTGAAGATGCGAGACTTGCTCTTGAGGAAGAAAAGCTAGCTGGGCTTCCGGCATCGGCGCCAAATTTAGATGAGGAAGAAGAAATAAAGCCTATGAAGGCCGTTGAAATGCCTCGTCCAAAAAGAAAGAAGACGAAGAAAAAATCGACGAAATCAAAAAAGAAAAAGAGAAAGAGTGACTATAGCTTTGTCTATGTGGCCATTGGAGTTCTCATAATTCTTTTATTTTTTATTTCTAAGTTTTATTCAAAGTTAGTGGGAAAGGATCTCTTTTCTGAGCTTCATTTTAAAATGCCTACTACAACAGTATTAGCGCAAGAGTTTCAAGCAGATAAAAAAAAAAGATATTTTTAAACTTTGTTAATATTTCTTATAATTTATCGTTAAGTGGAGTTGAGTACAAGCCTGAGTTTGTAAAATCAGCACCTCCAAATTGTTCAAATATTTCACAATTTGAATTTAATTTAATCTATGCATTTACAACTTCTGGCCAGTCCTCAAACCAGTGGATTGAGTTTCAGGCAAAATGTCAGGAGCTATTTTATTCAGATCTTATTGTTCAAAATAAAAAAGAGAGTCGTTCATTAAAAGCACTCGAGGAAATCGAAGAAGCTTTAAAGATGAAGTTTGATAGCAAAAATATTGGACATCAGAAGTTTTTGAAAAAGTTAGAAAGAGAAAACTTTCATCAATTGATGTTAGAAATTGTTATCGCTTCTTCTTTAAATAAAGCAGAATGGTTAACTGGTGTAATCATTGACCTTTTAAAAAGAAATATCGAATTATATCCAGTTTGGATTAATGAAAATATTCCGCGTGAAGCAAGAGCAAGGTATGAGGGAGCACTCATACGTATTTTTGATATTATTAATAACTCAAGTATTGATGAAGTTTATAAACTAATGCTTTTTAAAAAATTCACTCATATCTCTTCTGGAGATAGTCGATTAAAACTATCACAGCTTCTAAACCAAACATTTGGCTCGACTCTTGAGTTTGATCTCTCTAGTTATAAATTTGGAATCAAGCTCGCTCCATTTTGGGTTCAGGAATTAGAAGACTTTAAGTTGAAGCAAAGACTTGTCGAGCGCTATTTTAATACTCCTGCGATTCAAGGTTTTGATGACTATGGAAATATTTTGTTTGAATATAATATTCCAAATATAGGAAAAAAGAGGGAGGAGTTAATTGAGAAGGTTGCTTCATCTTATCAGTCATATAATTTTGAAAAAATGATGTCATTGATTGTTGGACTTAGAAATCCTGTCTTTAAGCGAGAATTAGTTAAGAAAGATAAGTTTTTTGAAAGACCTATTTTTAGTATTGAAAGAACTTATCTGGCAGAGAAGTTAAATGAAAAAAATAGTAGCTGGATTGCATTTCATTTACTATATCTAGGGCAAAGAGACGAAAATATTATTAAGAACATAATGGTCGACCTATGAAGAATATATTTATTTATCCAACTGATACAGTTTGGGGTATTGGTGGGAATCCATTTGAAATAGAAACATATGAACTGATCGCAAAGATTAAGGGGACTTCTGTAAACAAACCTCTGAGTATCTTAACAAATGATGTACAACAGCTTATTTCAATCTCTAGAGGCTCAGAGAGTTTGGATGAGTTATTTGATGACCTCTTTAAGTTTCAGATAACAGTAGGGTTACCAAAAGCTAGCTTGTCACTTAATTTCCCTACAGGTCCATTTGATGAAACAAGCTTTATCTGTTTTCGCGTAATTCAAAATGAGATTATTGATGAATGTATTAGGGACTTCCCAGGTTTCATTACTTCTACAAGTCTAAACTTAACAGGTGAAGATCCTATTAGTGATACTGAAGAAGCTAACTTATTTTGGCAAAAGCATTGCCCTGAAACGAACTTTATCAGTTCCGAGTTTTTAACTCCAAGTGGGAAGTCTTCAACAATTGTCTTTATATCTGGCTTGAGTGCAAAAATAATACGAGAAGGTGAGGATATTAAAAATATTCTCGAAACATTAGATAAGCATGGAATTAATTACTGATTATTCACAACCTGAATTTTATCGTTTTTCTCGTGATTCAATTGAGCTTGCTGACTCGGTTGTAAAATACCTTTTGGCAAAAACGATTAATCCAGAAACAATTGCTGACTTATGTTGTGGTTGTGGAGTTATATCCCTTGAAATAATTCAAAAGCTATCAAATAAAGTATCATTAAACACGACTTCTCTTGATCTCTACGAGCTTCAAGAAGAATACCTCGAACATATTGAAAATAATATTGATCAACTTCGTAAGTACTTACCAAGTATTAAATTTAAAACTCAAATTTGTAATATACTAGATGACTCGAACTTAGCTACTAATTCTTACGATCTCATTGTTATGAATCCTCCTTACTTTAATCAGGCCAGCGGACGATCTGCTTTGAATGAAAGAACTAGGAAATGTCGCGAATATAAAGATGGCCAATTTGAAGCATTATTAAAAAAAGGCGCAGAGTTATTAGCGCCAAAAGGATATTTCTTCTTTGTTTGCCGTGAAGATAAAGATACAAAAAATGTCATCAGTAATATTTCAAAAAATTATTCAATTGAAAGGTTAGATCAGACAAATGCCTTTTCAATATTTTTACTTTTTCGTTCTTAATTGAAAGAATAAGGACTTTAGAGATTCTTTCAAGTCATTATCACTAATATCTCTAAATTCATTTTCTGCTGCTTGCATAATTGCTTTGTATTCAGGAGACTGAGGGTGAAGTCTATTTTCAACTTCTTGTTTTACCTTCTCTTTTTGAACAACAGAAGATTTCTTTTTTGTGAAGTATTGATTATCTACTTGGAAAAAGACCTTTGAAATATGACCTTTTGTTTGTGGCAGTACATTACCAATAGACTTGATAATTTCTGTTTCCATATACTTAAGTTGTTGAGCATAAACTGGGTGAGACGTTAAAATAGTCAGTGACTTATGCTTAAGTTTCAATGGAATTGTAAATTGTGAAAGTCTAGGCCCAACAATTCTATCCCATGAATTTGAAAGATCGAGGAAGTCAAAAAGATCGACACTTCCAAGGCCTTTTTGCTTGGGAGCATAGTTCTTATAGCGCGCCAGCTGGCCGTCAGTATCAATATCTTTAAGAATATCTTTCAGGTTTTTCACAGCATGCATCATATATTAAATAGGCTCTCACAGTCAAAGTAATAGACGATTCCATTAATCCTAGGCATATTAGTAATATGAAGTTTCTTATACTTATAAGCATCGTTTTATTAAGTTCTTGTGCGGGGTATCGTTTTAGTGATTCAAGTAATCCTTTTGAGGCCCAGGGCGTGCACAGTGTAACAGTTTTTGTTGTTAAGAATCACACCGGGATTACTGGCCTATCTCAAATTTATACAGATCAAATAGTTGAGACATTATCTTCATTTAGTAACTTAAGAGTTCGTTCTGGAAAGAATTATCGAAGTGATGCAATACTATTGGCCGAAATTACAAGTAAGAAAATTGCTGGTAAGGAAGTTAGGGAACAAGGTGATACTCTGATGAGTGATGATCAGAAAAATCAACTTGGTGGAAATAGAAATGCATTCTATCTTTCGACTGAAGGTGCATATGATTTTGATATTGAAGTAAGTGTTTTTAAAAAACCAAACTTTGAAGAAATTAAATTCTACGAATCATTTTACAAGTTAGATCATTCTCAATTTCCTCGTAGTATTTTCTCTAAGAAATTTACGATTAACAGTTCTTTTATTATTGAAAATACTGTTGGTGGCATTGATACATCTGCACCTCTTAGAAGTGTAAAGAATAGAGGTACATTCAAGAAATCTCTAGTAGATGATGCAAAAGAGTTCGGAGAAGACTTTAGAGAGGTACTTCTATATGCCTTCTAAAAAGCAAAGCTTCGAATTAAATGGTATTGAAAAGATCGTTTCTGTTCTAGAAGCATTTGATGGTGTTTATCATCTGAGTGTTCCAGATGAGTTTACTTCAAAAATTATTTGCGATAGCTTGGCCAAAAAAGCGAAGAAGCTTTGGCCTCATGAATTTAGTCTCGACTTTATTGAACAAGAACTTCTTGCTGGTGGTGGTTTGTTTGGTCCATCAGGGCCATTCATTGTAATTGATGCTCAAGATATTAAATCAAATGCATTTGATACATTTAATAATAATCGTCATTTAATTAATGAATCAATTATCTTTATAACGAAGGGAAGGCTACCTAAGGGATTTCCTAAAGATGACTTAACGGCACTTTCTTTAAGTGCTCCTAAGCCATGGCATTTTGGCCAATACCTTGATGTTTTTGCAAAATATTTTGGTTTTCAGATCTCTGCTCAGATTAAAAACTTTATTGAAAAGTCTGTGCCTGAAAATGCTAGTGATTATTTCAACTGCTGCCATATTCTTTCTCACCATGTTGACGAGAGTGAGATGATATCTCTCGATAAGGCCAAGACTCTTATTAAGATTAAGAAATTGGATTTTTTTGATCAGGCAGATTTATTCAATCAATCAAATCTTAAAAGGTTTTATTTGAACCTTCTTCTTATTGAAGACGATTTTGGAATATATCTCGATTTTTTCCGCTCATTCCAGGGGCATGTAAATAAGGTTATTGATCCTTCATATTTGGCTGCGAAAAAAACACCTAGTAAATACGATAGGGGAATTCAGCTTGCTTCTCGTAAATGGGATTTCCAAGAATTAGTTAAATTTCAACAGAAAATGATTGATTTTGAAATCATGGCAAAGTCAAAGGACTTTTGGTTGAGAGACAGTCTACGAAGAGAATACTTAAGTCTATAGGATTAATTTCAAATAAGTAGAAACACAAAAAGCGGAGAAATATCTCCGCTTCTTATATATTCAAACTTTCGAAAAAGATTAAAGTTTGTTGATTTGACCAGCAAGTCTAGATGTTTTTCTACCAGCAGCGTTACCTTTGATAACTCCGTGCTTAGAAAGACGTGAAAGAAGCTTTTGTGCTTTAACTAGTAGAGATGATGCCTCTTCTTTGTTACCTGCTTCAATAGCATTTCTTACGTTCTTTACAGCTGACTTAACAGCAGTTTTTCTTGCAGTATTTCTTTCGTTTCTAACAATTGATTGTCTAGATCTTTTCTTTGCAGATTTGTGGTTTGCCACAATCGACTCCTACGTTTAACTTGTTCAACATCTAATTAATAAGCCCCTTTTTATAATCTGCCAAGGGCCTTTTTGCAAGTGAAAAGTTAAAATTACACGATAAGTCACTATATTTTGTTGTTTTTGTTGGTTGGGCCATAGGACCAAATAAGGCCCTATTAACCAGTAATTTAATGGACGATCCCTTTTAAATTAGGTACTTTCAATGCCAATACAAAGGAGACACAATGATTAAACAAATTGCCGTTATTGGAGCAGGGCAAATGGGGCGTGGAATTGCTCAAGTTGCTGCTATGAATGACTATAAAGTTTTTATGTACGATATCAGTGCCGAGGGTCTTGAGTTCGGTCACAACTTTATCAAAAAGCAATTAGACAAAGGTGTTTCAAAGGGGAAGTGGGAGCAGTCTTACGTTGAGGCGACTCTTGCAAATCTTACGACAACTTCTGATATGGCCGACCTTAAGGATTGTGATCTATTCATTGAAGCTGCAACTGAAAACAAAGAAATCAAATTTAAAATCTTTAAACAATTAGATGAAATTGCAAAACCTGAAGCGATTCTTGCTTCGAATACTTCTTCAATTTCAATTACTGAAATTGCTGCTGCAACTTCTCGCCCAGCGAAAGTAGCAGGAATGCACTTTATGAATCCAGTTCCTGTAATGAAGCTTGTTGAAACAATCACAGGGCTTGAAACAAGTTCTGAAACAATCAACGCTGTGGAAGAAGCTGCTCAGAAAATGGGGAAGACTGTTGTACGCGCAGACGACGTAGCAGGCTTTGCTGTAAATAGAATTCTTATGCCAATGATTAACGAAGCTTTCTATACACTTTATGAAGGTGTTGCTGAAGCTAAAGGTATTGACGATGCAATGAAGCTTGGATGTAACCAGCCAATGGGTCCATTAGAACTTGCTGACTTCATCGGTCTTGATACTTGTCTTGCAATAATGGAAGTTCTTCACGATGGTCTAGGTGATACAAAGTATCGTCCATGTCCACTTCTGAAAAAATATGTAACTGCTGGGCGCTTCGGACGTAAAGTAGGAAAGGGTGTTTATGAGTACTAATTTTGAAACAATCTCATTTGAAAAAATGGGTGATATCGGAGTTTTAAAAGTAAACCGTGAGAAGAAGTACAATGCTCTTAACTCACAAGTTCTTCATGAACTAAAAGATTTCCTATCTTCACTAAGTGAAAATCATGACCTTAAAGGGATGATTTTTACAGGTGCTGGAGAGAAAGCATTTATTGCTGGTGCCGATATCGCAGAGATGAGTGATATGAGTGTTGATGAAGGACATGACTTCTCAACTCTTGGACAAGATGTAACGCTACTTTTTGAAAGTCTTAATATTCCAGTTATCGCATGTGTAAATGGTTTTGCACTTGGTGGTGGTTGCGAAATGGCAATGGCATGTGACTTTATCTATGCAACAAATACTGCAGTATTTGGTCAGCCAGAAGTTAAGCTAGGTCTAGTTCCAGGCTTTGGTGGAACACAAAGATTGTCTAAGCTTATTGGTCGCAATCGCGCCAAAGAAATCATCTATACTGGACGCAATGTAGATATTAATGAAGCAAAAGAAATTGGCCTTGTTGTTCGTTCATTTGAAACTCAACAAGAAATGCTTGATGAAGCAATGAAGACACTTGAGTCTATTGCAAAGAACTCACCAAATGCTGTAGCTATTTCAAAAATGCTTATGAATGAAGGAAACGACCTTACTGTTGAAGAAGGTCTAGATATTGAAGCTCGCCACTTTGGTGATATCTTCTCTTCTTACGATATGAAAGAAGGGACAGCTGCTTTTGTTGAAAAAAGAAAACCTGTATTTAAAGGGGAATAATAAATGATGTTAAGTGACTACCAAGAACTTAGAGACCTAGTTTCTAAATTTGCAGACAGTGAAGTTGCGCCACTTGCGGCTTCTATTGATAAGAATGAAAAAATTCCAACTGAGCTTGTTGCTAAGCTAGGTGAAAACGGATTCCTAGGTTCATATGTTCCAGAAGAGTACGGTGGAGCAGGTATGGATTACGTTTCATACTCGATTATCGTGGAAGAGATTTCACGTGCTTGTGCTTCAACAGGGGTACTAATCTCAGCTCACACATCTTTATGTGTTTATCCAATCTTAAACTTTGGTAATGAAGAACAAAAGAAAAAGTATCTTCCAAAGCTTGCTACAGGTGAGCATATTGGTTGTTTCTGTCTATCTGAACCAAATGCAGGAACTGATGCTGGTTCATTAACAACTTATGCAGAAGATAAAGGTGACTACTACGAGATTAGTGGAACTAAGAACTTCATTACAAATGGTAAAGAAGCGAATATCGCTGTTGTTTTTGCAAAAACTTCTAAGACTGATAACTATAAAGGAATCTCTGCATTCATCGTTGAATGTGACTCAGAAGGTTTCGAAGTTATGAAATGTGAAGATAAGCTTGGGATCAAAGGATCTTCAACAGCTCAAATCGCATTTGATAAAGTTAGAGTTCCAAAAGAAAATTTACTAGGCGAGTATGAAAAAGGTTTCAAAATTGCGATGAATACACTTGATGGTGGACGTATCGGTATTGCTGCTCAGGCTCTTGGGATTGGTGAAGCTGCATTCCGTTATGCTAAGCACTACTCAAATGAAAGAGTTCAGTTTGGTAAGCCACTTCACGCTCTTCAAGCGATTCAATTTAAACTTGCTGATATGAGTACAAAACTTGCTGCGTCTCGTCTTCTAATTTGGGAGGCTTCTCGTAGAAAGGATAATGGTGAAGAGTATTCACTACAATCTGCACAGGCAAAGCTATTTGCAGCTGAATCGGCAATGTGGATTACAACTCAAGCGATTCAAGTTTGTGGTGGTAATGGTTATACAAAAGAGTATCCGGTTGAGAGATTCTTCCGTGACGCTAAAATTACAGAAATTTATGAAGGGACTTCAGAGATTCAAAGAGTGGTTATCGCTGCTAATGAGCTTAAGAGCTTAAAGTAGATAGTTGTTCAATTGAAAGAGAAGTGATACGGTTTTAACTTGTTATGTTAAAGAAAATCTTGGAGAAAGTAGGCATGGCCAAAAAAACTACTAAGAAGAAAACAGCTAAGAAAGCTGCGAAAAAAGTTGCGAAAAAAACGACTAAGAAAACAACTAAAAAAGCAGCACCTAAGACAGCTAAGAAAACAGCTAAGAAAGCTGCGAAAAAAGTTGCGAAGAAAACAACTAAAGCAGCAGCTAAGAAAGTTACAAAAAAGACGGCCAAAAAAGCTGCCAAGAAAGTAACAAAGAAAGCGGCTAAAAAAGTAACAAAAAAAGTGGCCAAAAAAGCTGAAAAGAAAGTCGCTAAAAAAGTTGCAAAGAAAACTACAAAAGTAGCAGCAAAGAAAGTTGAGAAAAAGACTACTAAAGCTGCAGCTAAAAAAGTAGCAAAGAAAACAACTAAGGTAGCAGCTAAGAAGACAACTAAGAAGGCTGCAGCTGAGAAAAAAACAACTGCAAAGAAAGCAACAACAAAGCCAACAAAAGCGAAAGCAAAGAAGGAAGAGGTTGTTGAAGAAGTTGTAGAAGTTGAAGAAGAAATCGTTGAGGTACAACCAGAGCTTTTTGATGAAGATGAAATCGAAGAAGAAGAGCTTGAGGTTGCTGGTGAAGACGAGATTTTAGAAGAAGAGGACGAGGAAGAAGAAGTAATTAAAAAGACTCCACTTCCGGCAACTGAAGAAGAAAAAGTTGAAGAAGTATTCAGACTTGCTGAAACTTTAGACTACTTCCTAGGTGATACAGATGAGTGTTTAGCAAAAGGATGTGATAATCCTGCGACTACAGCTGGTTTCTGTCGTCTTCACTATATTGGATATTGGAAAGAAATTAAGAATAAGATCTCAATTCTTGAAGAAGGAATGCTTCAGAAATATGTAAAAGAGATTATTGGTAAGTACCCAATAAAAGTTATTGATGAAGTTCTAAAAGATCTTAATGATGATAAGGCATTCGTAGATGTTCTTCGTGAGATGGATATTGAAGCGGATGAGAGCTTTGACGAAGTTGATGATATTGATGCAGAAGACGATCAGGATATCGCTTTTGAAACTAAGTCATCTGTTAAAGCTATTATGGATGAGGAATAGCGTCATTGTTTGCCCAAAGGCAAACTATTGGACGCTATGCCAGCTCCCCAATCTTTAGCTAGAAAACTAATTCAACAAGCCGGGTTCAAGCCCGGCTTTGTTGTCTCAGGAGCAATGGGAAAGATGTCGCAAAATAAAAGCGACACTTTAGCGAAGCTAAAGTTAGCGAATAATCTTTCTCATATAACCAAAAGCGACACTTTAGCGAAGCTAAAGTTAGCAAAACTCTCGCAATGAAAAGCGACACTTTCACGAAGTGAAAGTTAGCAAAAAAATTTACTTAAAAAATCAGAATTACTTAGAAACCTACTCACCCTTAAATAAACTTAAAAGATAAGTGTTAATATCACCAACATCTAGTGTGGCATCATCATTTGAAGATTCAGAATAGTCCATTCCAGTAGTCGCAAATTTTTCATTAAGATCATCTGCAGAGTAACCAATCGATCCTAGATCAACTCCCATCTCTTTGTACTTTTCACGATTCTCTTCCGAAAGGATAGAGTTTTTCATCTCCATTGCTAGAGCACGCGTGTTTCGTTGAGTATCTTCGTTTTCGTCTCCACTACGAATTTCCAGGTATGAAGAAACGATATTATTAAAGTGTACGAGCTTAGAGAAATTCTCGGCTTTTTTCTGCGTTTTTTCTGCTAGTGCCGCTATGGTTTCAAGATCTTCAATTTCGCTAAATTCATCACCCTTTGTTGTATGTTTTTTGATTTCATCACTTAGAGATTGAAGAATAGCATCTTTCTTGGCCTCATAACGTTTTGCAATTTGATCCTTTACACCTTGAACAGTTGCAAGATTCTTAGCTTCGTCCTCAGTGTAACCTTCTTCAATAAGAAGTTTTGCAACTTCCTCTGGATTATCTTCGATATCTTTTAGTCTTTGTAGTGTAACTTCTTCTTGTACCTTTAGCTCTCCAAGAAGAGAGTACTGTTCTTCTCTATTTGATGAAAGAAAGTTTTTACATGCCTCTGCATCAACGATCTTGCCATCTTTATAACATTCTTCCATTGCTGCAATCTCTTCTTTTTGTCCTTTTGCAACAGCGTCCATTGCTTCACCAGAAGAAATCGTTGTAAGAGCATCAATACTCTCGTCTGACTTTTCTCGTGAATCATACATTTTTACATTTGATAAGCTATCTGTGCCTTGAAGTTTTTCAAACTTCTTTGCGATACCATCTGTTGTTGTAATACTTTGTCTTGCTAACTCAATATACTGAATGACGTTACAGGCTCTTGGGTATGAGTAGCGAACAAGAGAATCACACTTATCAACTTTTTCGTCACTATCTTTACCTGAAACATGTTTTGCACAAGTATTTATGATATCTGCACGAACGATCTTTTTCTCGCCTTGTGTGTTATTCGGGTCGGAGTTGAAAACTTTGAATTCTCCACCGGCAGCCCCTGCGTAGCAAACAGCGTTGATATTACCAATACATGCTTCCCAGTTACTTGCAGATTTTAGAACTTGTTTTTGTTCACCGGTATTTGGATCTGTTCTTATGATAGTTTCATTTAGGCCAACGAGGTTTTCATTTTTTACTTTTTCTCTTACCGATTCATCTTCAGAAATGAGAGGGTAACCATAGTTCTTTGATTCAATACAGTAGCTCGTTGCTGCTGAGATAATATTTTTACCAAGTTGCGTTTTATATAATTCAAAGAATGTTTTTTGACTTGCGATTTTATCGTATTGGCCAGTTTTACTATCAAATTCTCCGTAAAGGGCCTTTTCAAGCTTTTCGATAAGAAATTGTTTTAAGGTTTCAAGTCCTTTTGATGTTCCTTTGGCCGTATCCATTGTTGTACGATAGCGCCCGGATCCATCTTTTCCACTCTGCTTCTCAACTAGTTTGTTGATTTGCTTAAGTGTTCCTTCATCGGCTTGAATTTTTCCCCATAGACAATTTCCAACTTCAACACCATTAAATGATGATTTCTCTGATTCCTGACGATAGCATTCGGAATACATATCCTTGACACCAGGAACACTCATGGCACTTTCAAACATCGGGTTCTGACTTGTTAGAACTTGAAGATAACGTGCTTCTTGATTGTCATTGCTATTTTTTGCAACGGCACTAAAGCTTAAGCTCGTTAGAATGAATAGGGTTTTTAACCTCATAACCATATTATACTACTCGGTTATTTGGGCAGATAACTTTAATTCAATTTGATTTAATTTGATGTGATTTTAGTAGTTTAGGAGATTAAAAAAGAGAGGTGAGTTGCAAAGAAATTGAGGACTTAGCCGTCCTCTCCAATAGCTTCTACTGGGCATGCCTCAAGAGCAGACATACACTCTTCAAGTTCAGCATCATTTGAAGGCTGAAGTTTAACGAAGGCATGCCCTTCGTCGTCATTCATTTCAAAGAAGCGAGGGGCCTCCATCACGCAAGCATCACAGGCGATGCATTGGTCATCAACATAGAACTTTCCATCTACATTTTGATCAAATTTTGCGCTTTTGTCGGCCATCTCACTTCTCCAAATTATTTAAAATTACTGTGGTAATTGTGCGTATTTATTTTGCTTAAAAGTATATTCTTTTCCTAACTTATCTAGCAGAGTTTTTAGAGTTTGTTGAGCACTAATATTAGTAAGTGCGTTCACATCATAACCCTTTGAATCTGTTGATTTTGCAGGAGTTGTAGCAACAATTGTTGTTTGTGTAGCATCTTCAAAAGTAAAAAGACCCGAGTCTTTTGTGAAAACTTCAGCAACTTGTTTCTCATCAAGTTCACCTGTTGGTCCAGCACCTTCAAGTTTATTGATATTGATTTCTTTAATACCAAGTCCGTACTTCTCTTCAAGTGACTTAAGTGCTTTTGAGTTTGAAGCTGCTTTTTGTACTTCTTTAATTGCTGTTGCCATTAGAGGAGCAACATCTTTTTCTTTTTGAAGAATTTCTTTTGCAATATCTCTTTGGTGATCTTCAATTTTTGCAACTACCGCTTCTTTACGATCTTGAGCGTAAATGATGTGGTAACCATATGAAGTCTTAACTGGCTGAGAGATTTCACCCTTCTTAAGAGCAAATGTTGCTTTTTCAAATTCTGGAACCATTTGTCCACGCTTAACCCAGTTAAGGTCTCCACCGTTCGTTTTACCTTGTGGCTCTTGAGTATATTTCTTAGCAAGGGTTACAAAGTTCTTAGTGTTAACTTCTTTTCTGATCTTGTTTGCTTCTTTTAGTGCTTCTGCTTCATTTCCATTTTCAGTAGAAATTAAAATATGTCTTGTTCTAACTTGCTCAGGTTGACTAAGTAGAGGCAGCTTGTCTTTAAATAAAGATTCTACTTTAGCCTTATTAGCTTCTTCTTTTAGAAAAGCTGTAATATCTGAAGATGAGATTGTTACAAGCTTTCTTACGTTTGCACTTTTGATTGTAATAATCTTTGCATTTCTCTTGTCATTGTAAAGTTCATTTAATTCTTTAGTAAGAGCTTTTGAAACAGGAACATGCTGAACAATGTTTTGTAGTTTCGTCAGTGCAATTCTTTCTTTTTGTTCTTCTTCATAATTTTCTGGAGTGAACTTGTTATATGAAAGAAGAGTTTTATATTTATTGATATCGAACTGCTTATTTGTTTGGAAGTATGAAGTGTTTTTAATTTCATTAATTACTTCATCTTTTGAAACAAGAATTCCAAGATCTTCAGAAAGAACAACTCTTAGTTTTTGGAAAACTAAATTTCTGATCGCGTTGTCATAAACTTTATATTGGCTCATTTGTTGAGAAGTAAGAGGTTGGCCTCCACCAATAAACTTTGAGTAAAAATCAGATTGTCTTTGTACTTCCATGTTAAAGTCGCGAACCTTAATATCGTGACCAGCAACACTACCAATTGAATCAGGTGTTCCCGTATTGAAAAATGGGCCTGAAACCATGAATGAAATAACGATAATTCCGATGAAAAGAGTCAGGAATATCTGCGATGATTTTTTCTGAAAATTAGATGACATTTTACCACTCCATGTAATTTTAATTTTCGTTATTATCACTTAAATATGCTACTCCGTAAAGAATATTGGCAGTTTAAATAATCCTGTGTACTCTTTTAATATAAAAAAAAATAGCAACTTAGGATTAGAATGAAGCTAATTGCATCGGAAGGATCTCGAACCAAATTAATCATAAACCTAGTTGTTCTATCACTTGCATTTTACGGCGTGTCAAAGCGTAAGGCACCTTACAAAGAAGCCTCAATTTTTGAAAATGTTATGATGGACACGTTGGCACCTCTTCAAAGAGGCATTTCAAATGCATACAAGAATGTAGCTTCGTTCTTTGAAGACTATATGCTTAATGTTAATGCGTCGAAAGAAAATGTTACTTTGAAAGAACAAATTGGTTCGTTAAAGCAGGAAGTATTTGCGTTAAAGCAATTAGAACAAGAAAACCAACGCCTGCGTCAAATCTTAAATTTTGGTAAAAAAATTAAACATGAAATGATTTCTGCTCAAGTTGTGGCATGGGACTCTTCAAGTGACTTTAGAGTTATTCGTATTGATAAAGGTTTCAAGGATGGTATTAAGTTGCAATCTACAGTTGTAACTTCAGATGGAATCGTTGGCTACGTTTATCGTTTAACAGATCACTTTGCCGACATTCTAACAATACTTGATCCAAGTAACCGCGTTGATGTTATCGTAAATCGCACACGTTCATACGGTATTCTTGAAGGTTATTCTGGATGGCGTACTGTGATGAAGTATGTGGTACGTACAGATCCTGTTCGTTTGAATGATCTTGTTATTACTTCAGGACTTGGAAATATTTATCCTCGAGGAATCCCTGTTGGGATTATCACAAAGATTGAACGAGAGAGTTATGGGATTACTCAACACCTAGAAGTAACTCCAACTGTCGACTTTTCAAAACTTGAAGAAGTCGCTGTTCTTGTTCCTTCAGAGGACCAAGACAAGAAACGTGTGGAGTGGGAAGCTCTAGAGAATAATGCTCAACAAGGAGATGGGAGATGATTAAGTCTTCAGATATCCCAATTCGATTATTAATAACTGTATTAATCCTAATTGTACTAGAAGTTTTGGCCAGTGCTTTCTTACCACTATTTGGCCTTAACAAATACATGATTCCATTTAATGTTCTTCTTGTTCTTTATATTGGTTTCAAATTGGAAACTCCGTATCTTGCAATTATCATTTTAATTCTTCAATTAACTCATTCACTTTTTTCAATTGAAGGGTGGGAGTACGGAACAATTTCGGGAATCTTAATTTGTATTGTGATTGGATACCTAAGAGATCTTCTACACTTTACAAGTAGCTTTATCACGATGCTGACAGTTTTTCTCTTTCAGGTTCTGTGGTTTTTTATCAGTTCATCACTACTATATTTAAAGTTTGATAGCTTTGATTATATTGTGCAGAAATTTTGGCGCTTTATTCCTGAGAGTATTATTTTATCTTTATTAGCTCCTATCTTCTTTTCATTACTTGATAAAGTTTGGAGAACGAAGAGTGAAGGCCTTATGGGGAATAATGTCTAATGTTTGCTGAAGAAGAAGTAGTTCGGTCTCATAAGACTAGGGCCGACATTCTATTTACTTTAATTACACTCGCGTTTGCGATTATTTTAATACGTTTATGGTACCTTCAGATTTACCAAGGTGATCTACTGTATCAATATTCAATTCAAAACCGCTTAAGAAAAGAAACAGTTAAGGCACCAAGAGGAATGATCTTTTCACGTAATAATCAACTCATGGTTGATAACGTACCTCGTTTTGACTTAGTTATTATTCCACAATACTTAGACAATAAGAAAGAGACGATTAAGAAGCTTGCTAAAATTCTTGAAATGACTGAGAAGGAGATCTACTCAACTCTTAAGAAATTTCGTGGGCAAGCACGCTATCGTCCTGTTCGTATCAAGAAAAATATTTCTAATAAAGAAGTGGCCATCATTGAAACAGAAAATGAGAAGCTTCCAGGTGTTCAAGTTGAAACATTTATTTCTCGCGAGTATCGAGATAAGGAAGTTGGTTCTCACTTGCTAGGTTATATTGGAGAGATTTCTCAAAACCAACTACCTCGTTATCGCAAAAGAGATAATATTGATTACAAGCTTGGAGACTTTATTGGTCAAGCAGGTGTTGAAGAAAGATTTGATCAGGACCTTCGAGGAGAAGATGGTTATCAAATTATGGAAGTAGACGCTAGAGGGCGTATGCGCCGTTCTATTGGAACTAGTAATATTCTTGCGGGCATTGAAAATAAGAAAGCAACACCAGGAAACAACCTAAGATTAACAATTGATCGTGATATGCAAAAAACTGCTTATAAATCCTTAGAGGGGAAAGTTGGTGGTGTTGTTGCTGTTGATGTTAGAAATGGTGAAGTACTAACGATGGTATCTCGTCCTTCATTTGATCCTGGGCAGTTTTCTAAGGGGCTAACTTCAGAGTATTGGAACTCTCTTATTAATAATCCTGACCGCCCACTTCGAGATCGTACAATCCAAGATCACTATGCTCCAGGTTCTACATTTAAAGTTTTTACAGCGATTGCTGCTTTAGAAGAAGGCATCATTAAAGCTAAAGATGAAATTATGTGTGGCCCACGCTTCCGCCTAGGTCGTCGTACTTATAATGACTGGAAAAGATCAGGACACGGAATAACTGATTTATACAAATCTCTAAGAAGATCTGTTGATGTTTATTATTATAAGATCGCAGTTGAATTGGATATTGATGTACTTGCAAGATATTCGAGAATGTTTGGACTTGGTGAGAAGACAGGTATCGCACTTCCAAGAGAAACGACAGGTCTAATTCCTACTCGTGAGTGGAAAGAAAAACGCTTTGGAGAAAAGTGGCAAGATGGTGAAACGGTAAGTTGTGTTATTGGACAGTCTTATGTTTTAACAACTCCACTTCAACTTGCTGTTTCTTATGCTGCTATTGCAAATGGTGGGAAGGTTTATAAGCCTCAAATCGTTAGAGAAGTTTTTAATAATAAAGGTGATATCATTAAAAGCTATAAAGAAGATCTAGTTCAAACAGCAAAGGTGAGTGAACAAACTCTGATTGATGTAAGACAGGGTCTTTATGAAGTGGCCAACCACCCAAGAGGTACTGGTTGGTGGGTTAGAGGTACTGGTGTAAAGATGGCCGGAAAGTCTGGTACGTCTCAGGTTATCTCGATGAGTACAACTGAGCTATTTCAAAAATGTTCTGAGAAACCATATAACCAGAGACACCACGGGTTATTTGTGGCTTTTGCTCCATATGAAAATCCTCGTGTTGCAGTTGCAGCTGTTGTTGAACACGGTTGTTCTGGATCAGGTGCTGCAGGACCTATTGTTCGAGATGTTCTAACGACGTATATGAAAAAGTATATGCCAGATCTTCATAAGATTTATGCCAAAGAAGATCGCAAGATCATGTCAGACTTTTTCGCCGATAGAAGAAAAAAGCGTGAAGAAGCGGAAAGACTTAGGGCCGAAAAAGAAAAGAAGAATGAAGATTCTGATGGTGATGACGAAGGTCAAACTGAAGATTAAAAAAGTGAGAACTTAATGGATTTATCAAATATTAAAGAATTTTTTAAAAGATATGACTTCTCATTCTTTCTTTTGAGTTCAGTTATCTTTTTCTTCGGAATTCTTAATCTATATTCAGCAACACATGCGTCTGCCTCTACTGCACATGCTAATTTATTTAAAGTACAAATTGGATGGTATGCTCTTTCGATTGTAATTGCTTTCGTTATTAGTTTTATTAACCCACAAAACCTTTATCGTTTCGCATGGCCTATTTATCTATTCAATATTGTTCTACTAATATTGGTTATTGTTCTTGGTCATAAAGGAATGGGGGCAAGACGTTGGCTAATGATTGGGCCAATTAGATTCCAACCTTCAGAGTTAATGAAAATATCTGTTATTTTCGTACTCGCTAGATACTTTAGAAATTATGCTCCTGATAGTGAACTTGGACTCAAGGATTTAATTAAGCCTGCTATCTTGGCATTTATCCCGACGATCTTAATTGTAGTTCAACCGGACTTAGGAACAGGACTTCTTATTCTTCTAATTTTCTTTACGATGGTTTTCTTTAGAAAACTTAAGTGGAAGACACTTTTAATTCTCGCTCTTGTTGGTCTTGTCAGTGGTGGAGTGATGTATCAATTCGGTTTAAAGGAATATCAAAGAAATCGTATTAAAACCTTTATTAATCCAACTGCGGATGCAAAAGGGACTGGCTATAATGCTATTCAATCAAAGATTGCTATTGGGTCTGGAAAAATATTCGGGAAGGGACTTAGAAAGTCCTCACAGGCTTCCCTGAACTACTTACCTGAAAACCATACTGACTTTGTATTTTCTATTTATAATGAAGAACATGGCTTCTTTGGAGCAATCTTATTAATTGGGTTATATCTTTTCTTGTTTTTTAGATTTGTGTGGCTCTCTGTCAACGTCAGTAGAATCTTTGAGTCCGTCACCATTATCGGGGTCATGAGTATATTCTTCTGGCACACCTTTATTAATATGGGAATGGTCATGGGGTTATTACCTGTTGTTGGTCTGCCTCTTCCTTTAATGTCTTATGGTGGTTCTTCACTTTTGACATTTGGGGTTTGTATTGGAGTAGCGACTTCTATTTCAAATACAAGACGCTTCTTTTAGAGGAGCGGGATTTTGGCATCGATAATGCATCTATATTAGTAAAACAACTTAATATGGAGCAAATATGCTAAAAAAGATGATCAATTTTTTAACACTTGTCTTAATACTATCCGCGCCACAGGCCTTTGGTGCTGGTTTCGATAGTGAGTTCGAGTTATTTGATCGCCTTAAAGAAGATATGTGGAATCTAGGTCTAGATTTCGAATATGTGCATACAACTGATATGAAAATTCCGAATACTGATGTCATCGATGGGGGAGCTCAAGAGAGCGAAGATCAAATTATCGTGAAATCAGTACCTTATGAGTTAATTCACCGTTTTGAGAGAACATTTTAAGATTTGATTAAAATAGTACTAATATTTGACTATGTCTTTTTTATCTCGCTACAATAATCGTGTTAGTGAGGTATGCAATGAAGCACGTATCTGCAATTGGAAGTTTACTGAAGAAGATCTATCGTATCTACAGTAATCACATTCTTAGTTATCTACAAGACAAAGGCTTTACAGACTTAAGGCCAAGCTTTCTTGAAATTCTAGTTTATATTTGTGAAAACGAAGGACCAACTATCAAGGAGATTGGATCTTCTTGTGGCCTAAAAAAACAAACAATGACAAGCCATCTAAATGAATTACAAAAGCGTGGCTATATCGTTCGTAAATCTTCAGAAGTTGATAAGCGTGAACAACGCGTTTACTTAACTGAATATGGTGAGAAGTTTAAGTTCTCTCTCTTTGATGTTCTTGAATTAATTGAAGGTAATTATTCGAGAAGAATTGGAGAGGTTGAGCTTGAAAGAATTCAGTCTACTCTTGAGAATATGCACAACAAATTAAGTAATGTTGAAAGGCAAACTCTAGAGTCGAGAATTCAACTCAACCTATCTCTCGATTTTTAAGAAGTTTAGGCTACTTTAACTACAACTGAACCTTGAGTTGCCGGCCAAAATTTATAGCCGCCGGAAACGTTATTTACGTTAAAGAAACCTTTCTTTACTAGCTTTTCGCATGCTTGTATTGATTTAAGTCCATCCTCACTAATCACTAGGATAGGTGTTGTCTTATTTGTAATCTCAACATAGCGGTGATCGAGTTCTTCATACGGAATATGAATAGCACCTTCAAGCTTTACAGGTTTTTCATAATCCTTAGGTGTGATATCTAAAATAATATAATCCATATCCTTATCTTCGTAGACATCAAAGGCTTTGCGAGGAGAAAGGTCATTATATGGAAGTCCCATTAAGATCATATTATCATCGATGAATTCACCATTTTTTACGCGAATTAAATGATTTCTTTGAAGTGAAACAGAGAAGTCGACCTTTTCGTCAATCTTAGCAAGGTTGCGTTCAATATTAGTTAGTCTAGTATTGATAAAATCTAGCATTTGAAAATATTTTAAATCCACGAAAATCCTCCTCGTTCCAATTTCTTATCGGCCAAATAAAAAGTGGAATGAAGGAATGTACCCTTATTTAGAAGAGAGGGTAAAAATTTCCGTAATAGATATTCCCAGTAATAACCGTTGTTAAGAAGCATGAAGTGAAGAGAATTGCACCTTCATAAATACCATAACCAAGTTCAACACTAAGGTTTGAATCGTCAGTATCATCCTTCTTAATCTGTAGATCATCTTGAATTGAGAAGACCCAAATAAGGCCTTTACGAATAATTGGAATGATAATAATAGAGAGTAGGATTTTTAAAATAACTTGAATCGTGTACCACTTAATATCTTGAAGAGAGTGATCAAGTGATGATGAAATAATCGTACAAAGCCCTAAAATAAATCCCATGTATGAGATGGCAACCGCCAAGCTTTTTTGCACAAGTAGTCGATTAAAAGAGAGCTTTGAAATAATCTGAAATGTCTTTGAACAGAATCCAATGAGAACCACAGCGAAGAGCCATAGAAAAAGCGTCATAATAAGAGAACTATTTGAAACCTTAATAACAGTTTTTAAAATATAGGCCAAAGAAATTGAGTGAGAAAAACATATAATAGCGTAAGCATAGTTTTTACGACGTAAAATTTCATCAGCATACTCAAAGTTATAAAGAACAATACTTTCTAAAATATACAGTGAAGCTAGGTAGAGTGCGATTACCATTATCGACTCTAAAAATAATTGTCCAAGTGCAAAGTACATTCCATCTGAAACATTTATTACAATATTCGAATAAATTATTCCGATTCCAATAATTCTCCCAAATAGGTGAATTGTATCAGTGGAGTTTTTTGATGGAGAGAATTTCTTTAGAATTTGATGTTTAATTGATGGAAAGAGAATTAAATGAGCTTGCTTATAAATATAAATAATAAAGCAAATAATTAGTGCAAAAATAATTCGAATAATTAATTTATCGTATAACTCATTCATTCTTTTGTTCCCACTTAGGTAAACTTGTATATTTCTTAAGTATGTCTTTTAGTGTTGTTTTATTTTCACTTTTTTTCTTGAACGCATAGTGTGCCGTAGTCACTGTTCCGTTTGTCCCAAATTCATTGTTTAGGCCATAGAAAGGAGAGCTTGCCTTTTCTAAGACAATCATTCTGCGATAGAAGTCATATGTTGGAGTGAATTCACCCCAGTGAAAGATTTGAGGAAAGTTTTTGTAGGTGCGGTGAAAGCGCCATACTTTTTGTCCTGAATCAGATGTTCTCCATGTTCCATAAGCAGGGGAGCCGATATAGATTGAACCCGGAGGCATTGGGACTGTTGAGCTTTCATCATTTTCATATCTTCTAAATAAAGACATCCCAATATTATTTTGATTCTCCAAGAAGAACTCTCGAGAAATCCTGACGTTAATTCTTTGGGGTGCTTTGAAGGCATGAATGATTTGGTATCGATGGTGATAAGTCTTAATCAGAGCACCAGTAGAAAATTCTCTTTCAAGAATAACTGAAATTGGTGAGCCCTTAAATATGTTTGCATACGCATTCGCATTAGGAACAAATATTGTTCTCTTCTCAGACGGAGAAAAACTCTTCGATATACCGAGATAAAGCAAAATTAATAGCACATAAAGTGAAAACTTATTCATATCTATTTATTATAGACGGGCCCCATGAGGCTAGTCCAAAGATTCAAAGATTAATTTGAAGAAATAATTTTATTAATTTCTGCTAAATTCTCTTTGCTTAGTTTGTCCATGTCACAATGAAGTCTATTAATTGCGTGAGACTTCGAAAATTTATGGAATAGATCAGTTGCTTCGTTAATATCGAAGTATTCAGTCATTCCACCCATCTTTGAATTCCTTACAACTTTCATCGTGTATTGCCCCTTATCCTTTGGTCTATCTGCTGCATAATACTTAGATAAACGTCCAGTTGAAGATGAGCGAATAACTTCCAGATTGATAGACTCTAGATAGGCTTGAACCTTCTCAAGAGTTGCCAATTGTGAAGAGTTGAAAGATTCAAAAATCTTTTCAGGCGTTTGATTGTTAACAATGGCCTTTGCGTAAGGATTATTTGAGTGTCTTAGAATCTTCATAAGGTGATAATCGTCGTGCTCAATATATTTTTCAATATCTGCCGGGATTAAATATTCATATGGAGAAGTTTTAAAATAACGTTGTAAAAGTTTTTCAAGGCAAACTGCACGGTAGTGGAAGTAAACCATGATGAACATGTGGTAGCGACTTAGTAGGAAGTCATCAAAAGTAATAACTGCTCTTTCTGAAATACCAAGTGTAGCTTGGCCATCAATAATTGCAGGCTCAAGATTATCAAGAAGCCAGTCAAGATCGTAAGAACCATAACTAACTCCGCAGAAGTAACTATCTCTTAGAAGATAGTCCATGCGGTCACAGTCAAGTTCACTTGAAACTAATTGATGGAGAAGAGGGAAGTAGCTAATTCCATCGATTTTAAAATAATCGTGATCACTAGTTTCACCGCGAATCAAGTCAGCAATATACTTTCTTTCAACTCCAAAGACTCTTTCAACTTCTTTTAAGCTATGAGCAAGGGAGCTATCTGCGATAGCTTTGATTGTATAATCTTCGTGAGTCGCTTGACGCTCACTATTTTTATCGCGATCAAGAAGATACTCTTGAGGTATTTTAAGATCAGTAAGCTTTGGCATTACGACTTCTGTCGAGTGACTTAAGGGCGCGTGGCCAATGTCATGCAGAAGGCAGGCAAGCTTGAAAGTTTCTTTAATCCTTAAGTGTTCTTTTGTGATGATTTGATTTTTGAAGAGACGGTCAAATGCCATTTCTCCAACTTTCATTACACCGATCGAGTGGATGAGGCGAGTATGAGTGGCACCTGGGAAAATATATTCAGAAAATCCAAGTTGCTTAATATTGCGAAGACGTTGGAAAAAGTCCGCGCGAATGATTGGCTCTTCTTCTTTAAGAATATGAATTGATCCGTGGACCGGGTCTCTTACTTCCATTAAAAATTCCTCAAAAATTAATTAATCTTATCTTTATTCGCAATCAGCCAATTAATGATATCTTGAGATTCGAACATCGGCTTATCATCGATATAGAGACATGGTACAGTTCTTCGTCCTGTAGTATTAATATGCCTTTCTAGGGCCGATGTGTCATTCATTATATCGCAATAAGTTAACTTAATCCCTAATTGATCAATAACATCCATAACGCGATGGCAAAATGGGCAGCCTGTATAGTAAAAAAATTCTAGTTTCATAATTTCGTTCCAAATAGAAAAAGCGGCAAAAGCCGCTTTTCTTATATTTATATTCGATATCAATAGATTTTAGTAAAAATCGTCCTCGTCTTCTTCCTCAGATGAGTCAAGGCCAAGTGCATATCTCTCATCTTCGTCAAGTTCTTCAGTAGAGATTTCTTCTTCTGGTGAGTCAAATGCATCGTTGTATCCCCAGCCAAAGCTAAGGTCATCTTTCTCATCTTGCTCATCATCAGGATTATACTCTTCTTGTAGGTTTGGTCCTGGCTCGTTGTAATCTTCCGCAGCTTCAAGTCCTACACTATCTTCAGTCTCTTCGATCGTTTCAAGCTTTGACTGTTCTGCCACTGCAAGCTTATCTTCTAATTCATATTCTTTTAGAGAGTCTGCTAATTGAGAATCAAGAGCATCTTTGTGCTTCTCTTTGTATTTTGCAATTGCTTCTTCGCGAGAAAGACCTTTGTTATCGGCAGATTTTTTTACAGTTTTCTTAGCGACTGTTTTGGCCGTTTTTGGAGCGGCTTTCTTTGTCGTTTTCTTTGCAGCTTTTTTTGCAACTTTCTTTGTTGCTTTCTTTGCAACTTTTTTTGCAACTTTTTTTGCAACTTTCTTTGCTGTTTTTTTGGCTACTTTCTTTGCTGCTTTTTTGGCTACTTTCTTTGCTGCTTTCTTTGTCGCTTTTTTAGCCGCTTTTTTTGCAACTTTCTTTGTTGCCTTCTTTGCAGTTTTTTTAGCTACTTTTTTTGCAACTTTCTTCGTTGCCTTCTTTGCAGTTTTTTTAGCTACTTTTTTTGCAACTTTCTTCGTTGCTTTCTTTGCAGTTTTTTTGGCTACTTTTTTTGCAGCTTTCTTAGTTGTTTTTTTAGTTACTTTCTTTGCCGCTTTCTTTGTTGCTTTTTTTGCAACTTTCTTCGTTGCTTTCTTTGCAGTTTTTTTGGCTACTTTTTTAGTTGCTTTCTTTGCAGTCTTTTTGGCTACTTTCTTCTTTGCCATATATACCTCGCGAAAAAGTTATAAATCGTCCTTAGTATATAAAAGAAATTAAAAATTTCGCAAGTTCTTTTTTATTTATAATGGCCCATTTAGGGCCATTTTAAAGGGGACTTGGTTAATTTAAGTAAAGTGATTAGAAGTATAAATTCGAACCAAATTCTTGCAGTTCAGTTCTTGGCAATGGGTTAGAAATGACATCTCCCGTGGCCTTAACATCTTCAGGGCTTCTTGGAGTTTCACCTTCTGGCGAGAAGCCTGCTTGAAACTCCATGTAATTTGATTCATTCTTCGCGTAACCTGACGCAGTATCTGTAATCGATGTTAGGCTAATAAGCTTTGTTGAATAGGCGTTACGGCGATGATTCTTATTTTTACTGGTGAATGGATTTACTGAACGTCCATTATTTTCCCCGCCATAATCTTTCCCAGGAGCATATGCCGTCCTTAGGGAGTTATTATTTAGTGACGGTGAAGGAGGGTTCGCTTCATTGTTCTGGCGGTAAGTCGTAATGTAGTAGAGGTTAGACTGTGTTTGTTGAGCCTTAGTGTTAATATACGTCTTTACGGCCCCTAATAGTGGGATCGTTTCACAGTTGTCTGGCTTTGCTTCTTCATCCTTTCCTAGAATGAAGTAAGTGAAGCGTGAGGCAATACTTTGTTTTTGGCACTGCGGAATCGGGAGGGCAACAGTAGTCGTTGTTGGGTCGCCATCAACATCTGGATCAAAGATTGCCTTTGAGGCTTCAATATAGGCCGTAGGATCTTGAGCACTAGTATTTCTTACTTTCGTTGCATAGAAATCCAGGGCCTTGCGATAAACGATAACAGCATCACTTAGAGTATCAATATAATCAGTTAGAACACCAGTCAGGGCCTCCCTGTCCTTATAAAGTAAAGTAGAGTGGAAGAGTGGTGCAAAGTAACCAATAGTTTTAGCCGCTGGATCAATATAGCGCACTGATGGAAAGTGATCGGCCGTCATATCTGTTTCTAAGCTGTTAACTGTTGGAACTAAGTAATTGAGAACATCATAATTTGTCGGAGCACGAACATTTTGAAAAGCTTCGATAAGATTTTGTGCTGTCACCCCGGCCTGATTTACCGTGTAGTTCGGAATATTTGCCCTTAAATCAACAAATTGCTTTGTTGTGAAAAGCCCTGCTTTCTCGCCAGTGATATTACTTGGGTTAGGATTGTAGGCAAGGGTTGGAAGGTCTGATTCCGAAGTCGTTTGCGAATTCAAATTATAGATCATATTCGGTATCGTAAATTTCACATCAACATTTGATGGAATCCCACCAATTGCAGCAGTTGTGTCAGCAGCATCTAGAAAAAAGTCTGAGGTTGCCGGTAGTGGTAGGCCCTGAATCTTTACACCATCAGTAGGGTCATCTGTCGTTCTTGGGTCACCAGTTGTTGTAAAGCCCATAATGAAGTTAGCACTTCTTGAACCAGAGGCATTTGCAATACGGGCTGAATTTGAACTCGATTCAGCATAATCTTTTCCAACTGTTGGTGAAACGAGGGCCGGCCCAATACGGCCACCAAAAGGCTTTGCTGCCGCATATGCTGCCATATCGATAAAGCCATTATTTTCTAGGAACGAAAATGGATTAAGTAAACCAAGGTACTTAGCTTTGGCCTTAACAGCATAATATGTCACAACTTTTGGATTCTTATAGAAGCCTAGAATATAGCCAGGTACAGGTAGTGAAGTCTTTGTCGATGCACATGACGCTTCTGCAGCTGTTCCGCTTGAATCAGGAACTGCAATCGTTGAAATACCTTCAGTTGTAGGAGCAAAAGTTGTAAAGAACGTCGTGAAATTCATAATCATCGGTACAAGATCAAGATAGCGCTTTGATGAAGCAACTAGTTCACCGCCGTTATAACTGGCATCTTGTGGGATTAGGAAACTAGATAAAGATTGTGGTGAAGGTGTGAACGTCTTTGGAGCTAATTCATAAAGCACTAAAGACTTTGCAAATGCACCGTCGAATGTTGTTTTAAAAATTCCACCACCAAGAGTTTTTGCCGCGGCCATATAGGCTTTCAGTGGTCGATCGTTAATTGGAATTCCTGTCGATTGATTCTCCATAAATAGTTGCTCAGGGTTAACGCAACCAGTGGCAGAACCACCACCACAAATTCCTTGTGTAATAGGTGGGCGGTTTACGATCATCTCAAGATTTCTAATTCTAAGAGCAAGCTCCATTGATTCAATCCACGCACCTGTTCGATCTGCTGCTGCAATAGGAACATCATTTTGTGAAACACCGGCAGCAAAAGCGTAATTCTTTGCGGCCGAAAAGTTATAAGTTGAACGAACCATACAGTTCTTTGCTTTTAAATTAACAAAGGCATCCATTGTTCTTTCAAATTCTTCACTAACATCTGGAATCCCTGCGACGTGAAAGCGAGGAAGACCAGGGATTTGATAAATTGTACAAAGGTTTTCGTTATTACCAGAGCCAAAGTGAAGACAAATAGAGGGAACGTTGTAATGGTCACCCTTAACACCACTACTAAAGTCAGATCCACTTTCATCAAAGCGCTTCAAGGCAAAGTTCATTGTTGTTGTTGAGTTAGCATGAGTGTTCTCATTCGCAAGTTGGCCAAGAACGTAGTACTTAAACATCCACTCTTTATAAGTATTTCTCATCTCCCAATTAAGGTGAGCAATATTTGTTAGTTGTCTAGCTTGAGAAGCGGCTCCCGACCAGGCAGCAGTATCAACTGCATTTTGCAGATTGATCTTGGCCTTTACGAAGAGTCCAACATTCACCACGAATGCGATGAATGAAAAGATTGCCACAAGTGTAACTCCAAAGAAGATACTAATTTGGCCTTTCGTGTTCTTAACTAATTTTTTCGAATGTGAATGTTGTGGTTGTGTCATAATGCCTTATTTTTCCGGTAACTTAATGCTACCGAAAGTGGCATTTATGCGTCAATTGATATGAACACTTTCTATTTCTAGTTAGTTGCACCGAGTTAAGTTGGCATTGAACTTGTAATAGAAATAGGTACCAAGGATATGGTGCCTAATCCCTGGAGTAGAACGTTTGTGCAGGCAAGGCTAACCACCTTAACCATGGCCTTTCGGTCATCTTTAAGTACTTGTTTTTGTGAGTACTTATCTCTACCAGGCTTATGGTCTTGTTCGAATCACGGATGAATAAGAACAGGGCCTGGTACCTTTTTTACCTGCTTAATTCTCAGCGACTAAATTGGTAAAATTAAGGAGTCGAAGTATGTTTACTTTGTCGATGCTTAGGAGGGCGATAATTGAAGACATTGAATTCATTTAATCCATTAGAGACGCGTACTTACAAATTTAAGAAAGCGCATATTGAATTCTTCTGTCCTCTTTGTCGCACTCAAAGGGCAGTTGTCACAAACCCTCACATGAATGCAAAAAACTACCTTCAGGTATTCATGCTTACAGTTGCAACAACTGGTGTACTTTATCCATTTATTAGCTTTGCAGGAATCTTTTCTTTCTTTCTATTCTGGGCAGGCTTTGAAGCAGCGCTTAGACTAAACTTCAAAAAAGAAATTCCATGTCCTCACTGTGGCTTTGATGCTGCTTGGTACAAGAAGGATGTGCGTATCGCGAAATCAAAAGTAAAAGAGTTTTGGCAGACTAGAGGTGGCCATGCTCAAATTGCTCCAGAGAATGTTGAGCAAGCTTTTGCAGACATGTATTAAAAAAATTTAGAACCTTCAATTTTTAATGAATATCATTTCAAGCTCTTGACGCAAGTTGTCCTTTTTTTTGTATTTGCATAGCTATTTATGACTTCTCGATAGGGGAAAGTCGTATTATTGTAGTAATGTATTCAGGTAATACTCAACCTTGCGGTTATAGCTGAATTCTTAAGTATTGTTTCAGCTATACGCGAAGAAAATTGGAGGAACAAATGAGTGTAAACAAGGTTATTTTAGTAGGACGTTTAGGACAAGATCCAGAACTTAAGTACACACCATCTGGGATGGCTGTATGTAACTTCTCACTAGCAACAGGTGAGTCTTGGACAGATAAGAACGGACAAAAACAAGAAAGAACTGAATGGCACAGAGTTGTTGTTTGGGGAAAACTTGCTGAATTATGTGGTCAATACCTAGCAAAAGGTCGTCAAGCTTACTTAGAAGGTCAACTTCAAACAAGATCTTGGGAAGACAAAGACGGTAACAAGAGATACACAACAGAAATCAATGCTAGAACAATTCAATTCCTTGGTGGAGCAGCTCCATCTGCTGGTCAAGGTGCTTCAATGGGTCAGTCTAATAACAACAACTCATTTAACCAAGAAATGCCTCAGCACGATGATATGAACCAAGGTTACGATATTTCATCGAACGCTTCATTCACAGCTGATGATATCCCATTCTAGAGATTAATTTAAATTTCTATATATGACTAAGGCCTGCTTTTGCGGGCCTTATTTATTTCTAAATACCTGAATTTTAAAGTAAACATAGAACGACTAAAGAAATCTTAACTTCGTGGCGATAAGTGAGTTGATGAGTCAGTTAAGATTTTTAACATTTCTAGTTGTTCTTGCTTCATGTGGTTCTTTTGAGCAGCATGGGGGCCTTCTTCCTCTAAGCAAAGTTGAAAGTAATGAGATGCTTTTAACTGAAAGTGAGGAAGCTGAGTATCGTTACCTTGCAGACCTTTATGGGATCTCTGAAGAGAAACTTGATATCAAGGGGGACACTCCTAAGCGAGTTGTGCAAACAGAGAAAGACTGGCAACTTGAAGATATTAATCTTAATGAAATTGAAAATAGCTCATTTGTTATTAGCGACTACGAAGTAAGCTTTGTTGAAGATAAGTTTAAAAATGAAGCTCAACTAGTTGCAGAGGCCAAGGCCGCTGAAGCTGCTAAAAAAAGAAAGTCACGTGGAATTGCTTCTGTTCCAGAGGTAAGCTTAGTTCACAAGAAGAGAAGGCCAGCTTCACTCTTTGCTATGGCAAAGAAATCAACACCTGAATCAATTCGTTACTATATTGCTAAAAAAGGCGCTGATGTAAATGAGAAGAATAAGAGAGGTGATACTCCTCTTCACATTGCTATCAAGAATAAGCGCTTCGATAATGTCCGTGCTTTATTAGGAATGAAGGCCGATCCAAATATTCCAGATGCGAACGGGAAGACTGTTGCCCAATATGCACAAGAGTTAGGAATAGAATCAATTTTAAAATTAATGAAGAAGAAATAAAAAAAGCTCCCGAAGGGAGCTTTTTTATTTTGTATATTCTTAGAATTTCTTTGAAATTATTTTGCAGCAGGAGCTGTTTCTTCAGTCGCTGGAGCAGTTTGTGCTGGAGCTGTTGTATCAGAGTTAAGTGGAGCTGCGATTGGCGCTGCACTATCAAGTAGTGATTTAGACTCTTTACCAGATTGAATCTTAGCAAGAAGAATACAGTTACCTAGGAAAAGAACAGTAAGTACAACTGTAATTTTACTTAGGATATTTCCTTGTTGGCTACCTGTGAATACGGCTTCTGAAGCACCACCTAGAAGACCTGCTTCCGCACCCTTACCAAATTGTAGAAGAACTACGATGATTAGAAGTACTGAAACAACACCGTGAAAAATCATTAAACCAGTAACCATAATTTATTTCCTTTCAATATAAATAGATAAATTAACAACAATTTATATCAACACATCGAGGCCATGACAAGTACTGTCTATGACCTGATGAGTTAAAAAATTATGATTTGATAATTATTTAGTTTGGACAACCAGTGAAAATTTGCTTTTCTAGATTGAAAAGATAGCAGTCACGTTTCTTGTAAGCGTTTTTAAAGAATAGTGGTGCTGCATTTGAAACGGCCTTTCTTACTTTATAGATTTCAGGCCAAGTAAGGGAAACAGGCATCTTTGTGTGAAGATAAATATTTCCGTTGTACGGTTTAGCGACGCGATCCCAAGCTTCTTGAGAAGGCTTATCATTGTCATCTCTATTTAAGAACCAAAGATTATCGAATTCACCTTTAAAGTCCTTAAAAAGCTGTGCAAATACTTCACCTTTATACGTGAACATATTGTCGAATTGAGTAAGCTCCGCTGTTTCTGAAATATTATATGAACCACTCATAAGTTTTGTCTTAGAGAAATCACTCTCATCATAATCAAAGATCATGTACTTGTGGTGATTAAGGGCCCAGTGACGAGGAGATGGTGCATGAGAGTAGTACTTAATTCTTACTGGTGCGACCTTATTCTTATTACCTGGAAGCTTCTTCCAATTGTAAACAAAGTAAGGAGTCATCTCTTTTGATTTTGTGCTTGTTTTATATTCTTGATTGTCGGCAACGATCTTAACATCAACACCTCGCTTAACAGCGTCCAAAAGTGCATCTGCTACATCTTTAATTACAAGGTGATTAACATTAACCAGAATATTCTTTTGAGATTCATTGATTAGCTTAATCATAGCATCGCGAACTAACCAAGTTTTCTGACCAGCTACTTTCCTAGGAGACATTCCCAAGTAGCGTCCTGTCTTATAGCTTTTTGAGCTCGGTGCGTACTCTTTGTATGTGAAGTTCATTGAACTTGAAACGAATGAAGGATTCTCTTCTTCATTTGGAATATTCTTTAGATCTAGAAGATCAAGTGAAGCTAGGTTTTCTTCACTAACTTGTGAAGTGTAGATATCTTTTCCTGAATTCCAAAGAAACTTAAATTCTCGATTTAAAGTTTTAATTGTAGTACGACCTTCTTCAGAAGAGTCATTGTTGAAAATAAAGTTTTCAGAGTAACGAGATTTTGCACCACCTGAAAGGTTAGCACTAGAGTTGAATGCCCATTTATCATCAACGATTGAAAATTTCTCGTGCATTTTTTTGTAAGCGAATTTAACACCGCATCCGGCATCTTCAATTGATTTGGCATAATCAATTACGCGAGAACTACTTTTTAAATTTGGGTGAAGAACAACTTTTACATCGACACCCGAAAGGCATGCAACTTCAAGGTTCTTTGTTACTGTTGAGTCTGACCAGCTGTATACCGTTAGCCAAACTTTCTCTTTTGCGCCTTCGATTGCTGTATAAATTTGATTAAATGCTTCTTCACCTTGGTGTGGTGAGAAGAGGGCCCAGAAGCTTGTCCCAGCGAAGATATTACTTGCAATTAATGTCGTAAATAGCAGTTTTTTCATTGAGTCTCCCTACAGATTTGAGCATGGTGTATCCCACGCGATGCAAAATGAGAAGGTTATAAGAAATAATTTCAATAAAAAAGATGGTCACAAAGTGATATCAGTAACTTAAATAGATAATTTTTTTGACCTTCGGTAATCCCTTCTTTACCATTTTTATATGGGAAGAATTAAGAGACTTTGGCCATGGCTGGCCTGTGCTGCAGCGGTATTTTCGATCTCTGGAAATAGCTTTGCGAGTAGTTTAAAAATTACAACATTCAATCTACGTTGGTACGGACTGGGGGGAGAAATCTCTGGTCAAAGAACTGACGAATATCGTGATCCTTTTATCAAAGAATTTTTAAGCACGAAGTATATCAATACAGATATTTTTCTTTTTCAAGAAGTTATCGACACTGAACGATTGGGACAATTAATGGATGGCCTAGGTCACCACTGTGTTTCTTATCGTCATGAACAATTTAATCACCAGCACTTAATGATTTGCTTAAAGAAGTCACTTGATATCGTTCCTGAAAAAGGTGATGACGATTTTACTTACTCTTTATTAGAAAATCGTCCGTTTTTAAGACCTGCTCTTTATGGAAAGGTTATCGATCGTTATTCAAAACAGCCGCTTATTCACTTAGTTGGTCTTCATTTAAAAGCTGGCCCAGATGGAATTAGTGAACGCTTAGAGCAAGTTAATAACTTAAATAAGAGAGTACTAGAATACCGTGAAGCTAATTTGCCTGTAGTCATTGCAGGTGATCTTAATACTTATAGAAATACTCGCTATGAAGATAAAGAATCTGACTTAGTCGTTTTAGGTGAAGCATTTAATACAATTAATGTGACAAGAAGAACGAGTGACTATGATTATACTTATCGTAATGGTGGCTCAGGAAATGTTTTTGATCATTTCTATGTCTCAAATACAGTTGAAACAAAGTACGTTGAAATTTGGCGTGCTTGTAGTGGAAGTAGTCGAAACACAAAGAGACTTGAGAATCTTTCATGGTATCAGCGATTTATCTCAGATCACTGCCCAGTTTCATTAAGAGTTGATATTCAGTAGAAAGCTTAATTGTTAGTAAATTTTAACATTCGAATTTAACTTTAATTAGGCCTAACTGTTCATTTTTTTATGCTACTTTTTGTGGCATGAAAGCTTTAATTATTTTATCACTTACTGTTTTAACGTTTGTTTCTGCGCATTTCACGTATGCACAGGATGTGAAACCAAACGTTGTTTTATTAACCTCACTTGAAACACCAAAGGTTTGGTATCGTCCAAAAGGTTGGAAGATTGACCCCAAACTTGAAAAAATCTTCAAGAAGCACTTTAAAAAATCAGGCTACAATATTGTCATAAAGCATAGTGTGGATTTTCACGAGCTTCGCCGACAACTTCATAATCCAAATAATATCGCTGTTTTTTGGGCGTCTCATGCTGCAGGAACAAGTCAGAATACGACAGGTTCAAATAATATGGGAGCTGTCCTAAGTATTAACGGAAAGGATGTTAAGGATCTATTTAAGTCAGTCCATCCTAATATTCGCTACCTTGGTCTCGTTGGTTGTGATGCTCAGGGAATCTTAGATGAAATTTCACGTGAAGGACATTACCGTTATAATCCAAACCTAAAGACTCATTCTTTTACAGAGAAAATCGATGCTAGAAAAGGACTTAGAACTTCACTAAAGGCATCGGTTGGACAACTCGGATATACAAAAAGAAGACTATTCTTCTTAAAAAAGAAGTCTCTTATTTTCCGTCACGATTTTTATGGAAGAGAGGATTTATTAAAAGTTAATCAATACTTTCATTGCGCAAAAGAGAATGGGTATCTTGTTAAAGGTGTTCGTACATTAACTCAAGATTCGATGGAAGTTGCTATTACGAACCCTCAAGGTATTCTTAAAATTCTTCCGGCAGGAAAAGCTGGAGATCGCCAAGAATTTCAATTCTATCTACCATACCACCCAGAGTTTGCTCGTCGTGATATGAAAATTAATGTGGATAGTCTCATTTATTTTGGAGAAGAAAGAAAATATTTAGGTGAGTTTGATTTTTCAACAGAATGGGGAACAGACTGGCGTGTCTTTGCTAAGCCCGACGGAACGGTCTTAGGAGTTACTAAAAATCTATACTTACCAAGGGGAAGTTTGCCATCATTCGATGATGTTCAAACCTACAAGGAACTAAGTTGTAACGATACTGAAGAAATGAAAGTTCACGTCTTTTAATTAAGCGTGCAGACCCATGTAGCTGTCCGCTTGTAGGGCAGCTCCACCAACAAGGCCTCCGTCAATGTCTTTGCATGATAGGAGGTCTTCTACATTTGAAGGCTTAACTGATCCACCATAGAGAATCGATGTTTTATTTCCATCAATTGATAGATTATCATTTATATACTGACGTATATAGGCATGAGTTTCTTGTGCTTGCTCTGGAGTTGCTGTTACTCCTGTTCCTATTGCCCAAACTGGCTCGTAAGCAATAATAACGTTTACACTGTCAATATCAGCAAGACCTTTACTTAACTGCTCTGCTAAAACCTCTTCGACTTTTCCGGCTTCTCTTTGCTCAAGTGTTTCACCAATGCAGAAAATAACTGTTAGGTCGTTGGCCAGAGCAATCTTTGCTTTTGCATTTAAAGTTGCATCGTCCTCATTGTAGATAGAGCGACGTTCAGAGTGTCCAATGATAACAAAATGTGCACCGATATCTTTTAGTGATGCAGGTGAGATCTCTCCCGTAAATGCACCGCTATTTTCTGTTGCACAATTTTGAGCACCAATTTTAAAATCATCAGTATTTTGCAGACAAATAGGGATGTGGATTGCTTGTGGAGCAATCCATGCTTCATGACGAAGTTTCGCGCTGTCGATAGCATCAAAGAAGGCGATAACGTCTTCAGTATTCTGATTCATCTTCCAGTTTCCTACGATATACTTCGTTCTCTCAGTCATATTTACATCCCTTATTATTACTTATTTATTCAACACCAAATTTTAGAGCACTAATACCTGGAAGGCTACCTTTCTCGATAAACTCAAGAGAAGCGCCACCGCCAGTCGATACATGACTCATTTTATTCGCAAGACCAGACTTATTAACTGCACTTACTGAATCACCTCCACCAACAAGAGTGTAGGCATTTGACTCGCTTAAAACTTCAGCAATAGCAAAAGTACCTTTTGCATAATCTTCATTCTCAAAAATACCCATTGGTCCATTCCAAAGGATTGTCTTTGCTTCACGAAGAATAGAGCTGTACTTTGCAATTGTTTGCTCACCGATATCTAAACCCATCTTTCCATCAGGGATACCAACTTTATCAACTGCTTCCGGCTTTCCACCAAACTCACTTGAAACGATATGGTCAATCGGAAGAATGATTTTATGTGCCGTACTTTGAGAAAAAATCTTTTTAGCAAGGCTTACATCTTCGTCACTGCAAAGTGAAGTTCCAACCTCATTTCCTTTTGCTTTTAGGAAAGGGTAGGCCATAGCTCCACCAATAATAAGATTAGAAACACTTGAAAGAAGTCTTTCAATGATTTTAATCTTGTCACTAACTTTTGCACCACCAACGACTGCAACAAATGGTGTCTCAGGTCTTTGCGTAATTTTTGAAAGAGCTTCGATTTCTTTCTTCATAAGAAGTCCTGCATAGGCCTTGTTTTTGAAGAAAGCATTAATTTCATAAGTTGAAGCGTGTTTTCTATGAGCAGCTCCAAATGCATCGTTAACATAAATGTCAGCATACTCAGAAAGTTTACGTGCAAACTCACGATCGTTTTCAGTTTCTTCTTTGTGGAAACGAAGGTTTTCAAGAAGAATGATCTTATTTGAGTTTAAAGTTAGAAGAGTTTTAATTCCGCGATCAAGACATGACTCAGTTAACGTTACTTCTTCACCCAGTTTATCTGCAAGGTAAGTTGCAACAGGCTCAAGAGAGAAGTCTGAGTTTACTTGTCCTTTAGGACGTCCAAGGTGAGACATCATAATTAACTTAGATGCTCCTTTGTCTAGGATTAGCTTGATTGTTTCAAGAGCATTATCAATTCTTGTTGTATCAGTAATCTCTTTAGTTTCTTTATCTAGAGGAACATTGAAATCAAAACGAACAAGAACTTTCTTGTCTTTGATTTTTGAATCATCAATGCTGTCAATAAATTGTAATGCCATAGTTTTTCCTAATTTTTTTTATTAAAGTTGGCTACCGATGAAACCTGCAAGGTCGATAACACGGTTAGAGAAACCTGCTTCGTTATCATACCAAGTAACAACTTTTACACTCTTTCCATCAATTACTTTTGTTAGATCAGCGTCTACACATGAAGACTCTCTCATACCCATGTAATCAACAGATACTAGTGGTTGTTTTTCAAAACCAAGAATACCTTTTAGAGTTGTTTCACTTGCTTCTTTTAGAGCTGCGTTTACTTCTTCTTCAGTAACTTCTGTTTCAACATTTACAGTTAGGTCAACAAGAGAAACGTTTGGAGTTGGAACGCGAATTGCGAAACCATCTAGCTTTCCTTTAAGTTCAGGAATAACTAGACCAACAGCTTTTGCTGCACCTGTTGTTGTTGGAACCATTGATACTGCTGCTGCACGAGCACGACGAAGGTCTGAGTGTGAAGCATCTAGAAGACACTGGTCACCAGTGTAAGAGTGAACAGTAGTCATGTGACCGTTGATTACACCAAACTTATCGTTTAGTACTTTTGCAACTGGTGAAAGACAGTTAGTTGTACAAGATGCATTTGAAACAACTGTGTGTTTTTGAGCATCATAAGTGTTTTCGTTGATTCCCATTACAATTGTGTTATCAACGTCTTTACCTGGACAACATAGAATAACTTTTTTAACAGTTCCTGTTACGTGCTTCATTAGTGATTTTTGATCTTTGAAAACACCTGTTGCATCGATTACGATATCAACTTTATCTTGTGTCCAAGGAATTTCACTTGGGTCTCTATACTTGTGAAAAGAAATCTCTTTTCCGTTAATGTGCATTTTGTGTGATTCATCTACACTTACTTCACCATTGAAACGACCAAATACTGAATCGTATTTGATAAGGTGAACGTAGTCGTGGATATCACCTGGTGAGTTAACAGCAACGACTTCTAAGTTTTCAATGTTGCGGTTAAAAATTTCTCTAAGAACTGTACGACCAATACGGCCCATACCATTAATACCAACGCGGATCTTTCCAGACATACCTGACTCCTGTGCTTAATTATTAAAAAAAATACCACTGTAATATGCCACAATCGAGAGAGATTGCCTACCGAAAGCACATATTTCTAGGAGGATGCGACGTTTTTGCTCACTGCCCAAAAAATAGCTGAACAGGCTATAATTTTACTAATGCAAACAAGTTCAAAAATGCCATCAAATATTATTCACTACAAATCCAAAGCGGATTATGAAAGTGGTGTTAAAAGCGAGGCCCCTGTCCCTGAAAAGCTTGTCAAAAACGCAACGAAAGTTGTGGAGAAAACTGCCAAGGTTGCCGAAGCCGCTGCTAAGGCTTCAATCTCAACAGATGCTCTTGCAATTGCTCAAGCCGGAAAGAAGTTGGCCGTAGATGCTGTGACAACAGTTGCAAAGTCTGCTGTTAATACACCTGAAGAAGCTAGTGAAGTAAAAGAAGTTAGTCCAATTAAGGAGTTACTTCCAATAAATAAGCCTGCAATTTTCTTTTTAGAGGGACTTCATCTTTCAACACTAAGTTCTAAAGGTGGACTTGAGGATATCGCCAAGTCATTTAGTGATGGCGAGTTTGTCAGTTGGAGTGATGAAGATAAGGTTTTGGAAGAAGTTTTAAGAAGGCCAAAGGATCAGCCAATTATTCTCGTAGGTCATTCTTTAGGAGGGGACGCTGTTGTTAACCTCGCTAATCGCTTAAATAGTGCGGAAGCAGGATTTCGAAGTGTGGATTTGCTCGTGACACTCGATTCAGTTGGCTTTGATAATGATATCATTCCAAAGAACGTCAAAAAGAATCTTAATTTCATGCTAGATCGATCTTTTATTTTCAATGATGGCCCTAATGTCGCTCGTGATTTTAAGACGACTGATGTGATTAATATCCTACGTCCTGAGGGGCATACAAAAATTGATGAAGCCCCAGATGTGCATCGCGAAATTTTTGAAGAAATCACCCAAATTTTAGACCAAAACTATCTGGCCAAGAGAAAGCAACAACTTGCGGGCCTCTATCGCGCCTTCTATGAGATGAATCAGCAAAATAACTCATAATCCTTTCTAGTCTTTATCTTCTGATTATGCTATGAAGTGTCATGATTCAGACTCTTTTGTTATTATGTATTGCTTTGGCCAGCTCTTGCTTTGCAATTGTTGGGGGGGAAGCTGTTAATAAAGGAGAGTATCAGAGTGTCGTTGCTCTCGTTAGACTTGGCCGTCCATTTTGTACTGGAGTGGCATTAACGCCTACTCATGTCCTTACTGCCGCTCATTGTCTTGAGAATAAAAATTACAAATCAATTCGTATCTATACTGGAGCAGGAAAAATTATGACTGCGGCTTCTTCAAAAGAGAACCTTGATGCTCAGTATAGTGTGGCCGCAGTGGAGCTTCATCCGAGCTTGAAATTCAAATATCCAAATGGACCTCTAGCAGACTTGGCCAGCTTGAAAACAGTTGATCTTGCTATCTTAACAACTGATGCTCCTCTTCGAGTGAAGAAATTCTACTCTCTTTTAACTGATCCCAAAGAGATTCTAGATAAGATCGCTCCTGGAAAGCTTACGACAGCGGTTGGATTTGGTTATACTGGCGAAATCGGCTTTATGCCAATGGACTCTGCCCATGCTCATATTATTTACGGTCAAAAGAGAAAGGCCATAATTCCAATTTTTGAAGTCTTCTTTAACGAGATTGATATGAGAAACAAGCAAACAGATACTTGTTATATTGATAGTGGTGGACCTGTCTTTGTTGATGTTAACGGAGAACTAAAAATTGCTGCCATTGTATCTGCTTCATTTGGCTTTTGTGCGGAAGGCAAATACGCAACACTTTACTCTCTTGCATACCACTCTGTTTGTTGGATTAAGAAGGTTACAGGTATCTCTGATGAGCATAGTGGCTTCCACTGTGGGCGAAATATAAAAATAGCTCAAGAATGTTACGGAATTAAGAATGAGGAAGATCTTCGTAGTTGCGCAGATAAGTACTCTGATGAAATCCTTCGAAGCTATCCTTAGCTGAATATTCAGTAACTTAGAAGATCGATTCATTTTGTTAACCATTTATAAAGATTTTTGTGAATTATATCTCGCGGGCCGCGTGTTATAATCACGCGATGGAAAAATCAAATCTCTCTAATATAAAGAAGCTCTACGAGCACAAGAAAAAAGTTTGTCATGATACTGAAATCAAACCTGAGGTAATTGAGGATTTCGTTGAAGAGGCCCTCAATATAATTTTGCCAGGTTCTGTGCGAATGCAATTTCTAAATTATGAAGACTTTGAATTGTATTTCAATCGCCACATCATTAATACAGATCAAATTTTTAATCATTTGAAACTTGATGCGCATGTCAGAGAAAAGTTAATAGCGTCGTATAGCGAAGAATTAGTGACGTTGGCAAAGAAAATAGAAATTGATGCTATTGCGCTCTTAGAAGGTGATCCTGCTGCACAAAATATCTGTGAGGTTGTTCTATGCTACCCAGGACTTTTTGCAATTGCCTCTCATCGTCTGGCCCATTTTTTCTATGAAAAATCTTTAACAATCTTTCCTCGAATGATTGCAGAATATGCACATAATAAAACAGGTATTGATATCCATCCAGGTGCACAAATTGGAGATTCATTCTTTATCGATCATGGAACTGGTGTCGTTATAGGGGAGACCGCAGTTATTGGTAATCGAGTAAAGATTTATCAAGGGGTAACATTAGGTGCTCTCTCAGTGAGTAAGGACTTACAAAATACAAAACGCCATCCCACTATTGAAGATGATTGTGTGATCTATGCTCACGCAACAATCTTGGGAGGAACGACTGTTATCGGTGAGGGATCAACAATTGGTGGTAACGTTTGGCTAACACAAAGTGTGAAGAAGAAGTCTATTGTTTATCATAAAAGCGAAGTTCACTTAGATGTGAAGGATCGACAATTCAATATAGAGGAGCTTACATATGAAATTTAATAATATTTTGGAATCTGTTGGAAATACACCACTTGTAAAAATAAATCGTCTCTTTCCTGAGGCAAATAAGAAAAATATAACTATTTATGCAAAGCTTGAGCGCGCAAACCCTGGTGGTTCAATTAAAGATCGAATCGCAAAGAGAATGATTGAAGACGCGCAAAAGAAGGGCCTTGTCAAAGAAGGAACGGTAATTGTTGAGCCTACTTCTGGTAACACTGGAGTTGGTCTTGCAATGGCATGTGCTGTTCTTGGTTACCGCTTAATCATTACAATGCCAGAGAGTATGAGTTTAGAGAGAAGGCGTCTTATGGCACTTTTTGGTGCAGAGCTAGTTTTAACTCCGAAAGAAAAAGGTATGAAGGGAGCGATTGAAAAGGCCCAAGAAATTTGTGAGCAAGAAGCAAATTCATGGATGCCAATGCAATTTGATAATCCATCAAATGTTGATGTACACAGAGATACAACGGCCAAGGAGATTCTCGCTGATATTGATGGAAGTATCGACTACCTTATTACTGGAGTAGGTACTGGTGGACATATTACTGGTGTATCAGAGGTCTTAAAAGAGAAGTTTAATAACCTGAAGGTTGTGGCGGTTGAACCTGCGGATTCTCCTGTTCTCTCTGGAGGTGAGCCTGGGCCGCATCCAATACAGGGAATAGGTGCTGGTTTTGTACCTAGTGTTTTAAATCGAGAACTTCTTGATGAAGTTGTGACAATTAGTAAAGATGAAGCCTTTGAATTTGCAAGAAGTGCTGCCCGTCTTGAAGGCATCCTTCTAGGAATTTCAAGTGGTGCTTCACTAGCTGCAATTGAAAAGAAAATTAGTGAAATGCCAGAAGGCTCAACAGTATTAACATTCTGTTATGATACTGGTGAGCGCTACTTATCGACTGAAGGATTATTTTAATTTAAAGAATAGATTTTCGGCGTTGCTATTAGCAACGTCGATTAATTCTTGAGGATCAATTCCTTTATGAGTTGCAATAAAATCTGCAACACATGGAAGATAGAACGGAGCATTCTCTCTTCCTCTAAATGGAACAGGAGTAAGATACGGAGAGTCCGTTTCTAGTAGCATTTGCTCGACTGGAACAATATCTAAAACATCACGAACGTTAGTAGCATTCTTAAATGTAACAATTCCATTAAATCCAATATGAAAGCCTTCACTAAGGCAAAACGAAGCAAGCTCAATTCCTGAAGTAAAAGAGTGGATAACTCCTTTTCTTTTTAGTGTAGTTGAGAAGTTTTTTAAAATGGCCTTAGTATCTTCATCTGCTTCACGTGTGTGAATAACAACTGGCAGGTCACTATCACAAGCAATTTGCAGTTGCCTTTCAAAAGATTCTTTTTGAATGCTCGGATCTGAAAACTCATAGTAGTAATCTAGACCAATTTCTCCAACTGCTACAATCTTAGGGTTTGCTAAGTTGTCTTGAATTTCTTGATAAGTTTCTTCTGTAATGTGTTTGGCCTCGTGAGGATGAATTCCTTGAGTACCATAGACGATATCATTGGCCGTAAGCTCTCTAACTTTTTTAAGATTGTCTGGAGATACTGCAATTGTCACAACTTTATTAACACCATATTCCTGGCATTTGTTAAGTGTATCAATTAATTCTTGGCCTTTGAGATAGTCGAGATGACAGTGGGTCTCTATTGGACCCACTGTATATTTAGGAATAATTCTTTCTTTTTTTTTACTCATTAGTTCTTAGCTTTATTTTCTTTAAGAAGGTGATCCATAATCGCTGTGTAATCACTTAGTGGCCTAACACCTTCAATTTTTACACCATTAATTAGCTGAGTTGGTGTTGATTGTACATTAAAAGAATTTGCCTGAGTGATCATATCCACGACTGCCTGCTTTGTTTCAGGCTTTGCCATACACTCAGTAACTCCAAATTCCTTACCTTTATTGCTAATCCATTCAGCAGTAAGGTTTGCTTGGTTTTCAAAAATTGCATCATGTACTGATTTAAACTTTTGAGGTCCTACACAACTTGCAAGATAAGCAGCTTCACAAGCTAGTTGATGAAGTGGTCCACTCATTCCCGCATTACAATTGTGATCTAGTGGGTAAAAGAAATATTGGATATTAATTTTCCCTTCATACTTTTTTTCAATCGTTGGAAGAACTAAGTTAAGTGCGTTACAGGCCGGACATTGAAAGTCTGAAAAAACAGACATCTGGATTGGTGCATCTTTAAAGTCCTCTGAAGAAGAAGCTAGACGGTAAGGTGATGCTTTTTCTGGAGTACCTAAATTATTTAGGTTCTTAAACATTGCAACAATTTGTGCGCTTCTAGCAGTTGAATTTTCAACCTTTGAATTTGTAAACGCATAACCAATTGAACCACTAATAAGCATACAGACAGCAGCAGTTGCAAAGAATTTAATATCAAAGTCACGAGCTGCCTTATATTGAAACATCAAAGCTAATGCTAACCAAGAAGCAACGTAGTAAAGAGTACAGAATGGACAAAGTGTACCAAGCATTACAATTGAGTAAATAAATAGTACTAAACATCCAATACCGTTTAGAAGAAGGAGAAGAAATAAGCTTCCTTCTGCATGCTTACTATTTACCATATAAAAAAGCATAACCATGGCACCCATAACAATTCCGAAGATTGAAATAGGAACACCTGCAATATTTGAAAGAGGTGAAAGTGTTGCAGCATCACATGTTAAGAAAGAGTTGATGTTACAGGCCGAAGCCGAACCAAATCCTACCGGAAACTTAATTTGGTAGTAGTGGTTTGTTAGATAAATTGAAAGAATAAACATCGACAGACCTGCGATGAAGAATAAAACTTTCTTGTTAAAATTTAGGCGATTTAAAAAACTATCAGTCATATTTTAATTCCTTTTTAAAATATTATAATTTCTCTTGGTTGTTTGGTTTCTTCTAAAGCTATTATAGTTGAGATTTGCGAATGTGCATATATTGGTAGATATGACATAGGCCTGTGGAAAATGTTCAGCAATTTGCTTCTTCACCTCCATCTCTAAGCTGAATGTTAATCTGCCTTCTACCATGTCAAAAGCTTGGGAGTTAGGAAAATTTTGTTTAAATTCTTCGCTAACCTCATAATTTACAGCACTTATATGAGGTCCAATGAGAATAATTTGAGGCTCTATTGCCTTAACTTCTTTATTTAGAATGATTTCTTGTGCAACTCCACGCCATCCAGCATGAAGATTGGCCACGCCAAACTTTCCTATAATGGCAATTGGTAGACAGTCAGCAGTTTTAATGGCCAATGGTTGGCTCAGTTCAAGTTTAGAGACAATCCCATCGGCCTCAATACTATTTGTGGTAGGTGTTTTAACTACAATATCCGAATGGATTTGCTTTACTTCATCAAATTCAAAGTCTGGACGATCATCGTAGGTCTCAAAGAGAAAATCACCAATTTTTTTTTGATAAAGTAGCTGTGCCATTTCTACTCCGAGTCTGATTCAAGAAAGTTTAGAACCTCTTGAAATACTGGTGGGGGAGGCTCTTCAAAGTAGAGCTTCTGTTTCGTAATTGGATGAACAAATCCAAGAATTTTTGCATGTAAAAATGGATGCTCGTAATCTTTGATAATGGCCTTAAGTCGATTATCAATTCTTAGAAGGTCATTCTTTGGAACACCGTAAAGTGGATCCATTAGAATGGGAGCATTTAGTAGCTGACTTAAGTGAACACGAATTTGATGTGTTCTTCCCGTTTCAAGCTTTAGTTCAACATGGCTTAGATTTTGGTAATATTTTAGTACTTTAAAATTTGTAATAGAGTTCTTTCCACCTCGTACATCAACGGCCATCTTTAAGCGATTATTTGGATGACGTCCTATAGTGGATTCAAGTCTTCCTTCTGGTGGAATTTTAGTACTGACGCTTATGCATTGATAGTAGCGGTCAATATCGTGGGCCTGAAATAATTTTACAAGTTCTTCATGGCATTTCTGGTTTTTTGCAATCACCATAACACCACTTGTTCCTTTATCAAGTCGATGAACAATTCCTGGACGTTTTTCATCTCCAACACCTTGAATGTCTTTACAGTGATGAAGAATAGCGTTTACAAGTGTTCCAGTATAATTACCAGGGGCTGGATGGGTAACCATGCCAACTGGTTTTACAACAATGGCAAGATGCTCATCTTCAAAGAGAATTTTTAAAGGAATATTTTCTGCTTTTGCTGTAGCCTCTCTTGGAGGAGGTATATCAATAGTAACTTCAGTACCTACTGGAGGCATTTTTTTTAATTCGATTTTATTATCAGAAGTAATGGAGCCTTTTTTAAAAAGCTCCTTAAGAAAACTACGAGACTGTTCAAGCTTACTCGCAAGAACTTGATCGAGCCTAGTAAACTCATCATGGTCTTCTTGGGTGATCGTAATAACAAACTTAGAATTTTGATCACTCATGACAGCTTAGTTGCCTTCTTTTAAAGCTTTAACTCTTTGTAGATAAGAGTTTGCAACTAAATCTGGATTAAGTTTTAGTACTTTCGCATATTGATAAACAAATCCTCTAACGTAAACGATAGCAGGCATCTTATCAACTTCTTCATTTTCAATATACTGTAGGAAAGTTTTCGATATTTTTGTCATATCAGACATACGACTTACATCTACTTTCTTGTATTCACGAACTTTCTTTAAGAATTCACCAGTATACTCACTACATTGCTCAATTTCTTTTTCAAATTCAGCATTTTGCTCGTATTCAAGTCCGTAGCGTTTTTTGGCAACGAGACGATTCATTTGATTCGTTACTTTTATTGTATTTTCATCAGCAGGCTTTGACGTTGGAATATAATTTGTATCATCTTCGATTACAATTCCACGAGCTTGATTGTATTTCTTTCTTTTCGTTGGATTGCTTAAAATATTGTAAGCTTCCTCGATAAGTTCAAGTACTTTATGTGCCTCTTCTTCTGATAGGAGAGAGTAAATGGCCAGACTATCTCCACTATAGGCTGCTCTTGCGGCCGCATATGCTTTTTGAATATCGTCTGCCGAAGCATTAGGTGCTACTTCTAATACTTCATAATAGTTCTTCTCTTTACTCATTTATTCCTCATTAATATATTAAACAATTTTCTTCGTTAGATTTAAGATTCTGTTGATTACGTGCTCAAAATTCTTTACTAGTGCAGAATTAGGAAACTCAAGAATAAGAGGTCTCTTCTTCTTCACACTTTGCCAAACTGTTGCATCGTACTCAAGAAAGCCAACGTAATCTAAGTTAATGCCAAAGTATTTCTTAGAAATAATTCTCATGGCAAAACCAATATCGATATCAGCTTGAGTTCGGGCCTGGTTAATAACTAGTTTCGGAGTAATTGCTTCAATTTCTCTTTTTAGTTTTAGACCTTGAGCTTCATTTATTTGCATGGCCTTTTCAATAATTTCAGATGGAGTGCGGTTTTCACCGACTTTTCCATTAAGAACTTTATCAATAAGTGGTCCAAGCTCTAGGAAGTCATCAACTGATTGCAGCTTGCGATGATATATTGACTTGATAAAACGATAAGTGTTTTCAATTGATGTTGGCTCTGGAAGAGTTACTAAGATTCCTTGGTCAGCTCCTAGGAAGAAGTCCAAAGTATTATTAGTTGTTCCCGCACCAAGATCCAGAAGTATATAGTCGGCATCAAGTTCACGAAGATCATTTAAAACTTTTGATTTATGAGCGGCTTTTAAATTGGCCATTCCTAGATTATCTTGAGCACCACTAATTAAACTTAAATTCTTAAGTGGAGTAGGAGTAATAAGATCAGAAAGTTTTGTATTTGGTTTTGTGAAATAATCACTTAAAGTTTTTGATGGAACATTTACGCCAAGACATGTGTGAAGGTTAGCACCTCCAAGATCCATATCAATGGCAATTACCTTCATTCCCATAAGGGCAAGGCAAATTGACAAGTTTGACGTAACAAGACTTTTACCTACGCCACCTTTTCCGCCACCAATGGCCCAGATTTTCTTGCCATTATTTGATGCACCTAGATATTGACCAGCATCTGCTAAATGTGAATTTGTACTATTATTCAAAATACGTCCTTGTATTACTTGCTTAACTTTCCATCATTATAGCCAAAATTAAAAAGCCTCGAAAAGGTCTTTATTTTATTTTTCTAAAATTATATATTGTTGTAATGGAAAGTATTTATAGATTCCCAAGTAAGTTTGAGCCGCACTTATTACGAAAGTTAGTTCATATTTTTGCAGGATTGGGAATTGCCTCAATTTATCTAATTTCAAATCTAGATTCATATAGGTTTTCAATTATTGTTCTTAGTGCAAGTGCCGTGTTTACTCTAATTGAAATTCTTCGATTGAAATTTGATGGAATTAATCAAGTATTCGTTAACTCTTGCCGAGGAATCTTAAGAGATACTGAGGTTAATGGATTTACAGGAACTCCTCTTTTTCTTTTGGGGATCGGGCTTTCATTCTTTCTCTTTGATGAACAAATTGCACTTTTAGCAACTCTGATTCTTTCATTAGCTGATCCGGCATCTTCATTTGTTGGAATTCGTTATGGGAAGAGAAAGGTTATGCAGGATCGTACTTTTGAAGGGTCTTATGCGTGTTTCCTGACAACATTTTTGATTGTTGCATTCTATGGCCTATTGTATTTTCCACTGAGTCTGAAAATTGTAATCTTTGCTTTTTTTACTGCAATTGCGACAGCTTTTGTTGAATTGTTATCAACTAAGATTGATGATAATTTTACACTTTCATTCTTTAGCGCATGCGCGATGGCCTTAATCAATATATTAGTGGCCCTTGTTTAATTGGCCTGCTTAAGCTGTAGCTTTTCACTAACAAACTCTTCAAAAGCTTGGGCCACGATTGGGTCCTCGTGATAGATGTGCTCATCAGTAATCAAAGAATTTAAAATCTTGATTTTATCATTGATATTATTTTGTTCTAAGAGAAGCTGTCTAATTTGACGACTCTTGATGATAAAGGTTGCCACGTAGTTAATAATTTGATCTGGCTTGTTAAGTGTTTCGATAAAATAGTCGCGATCCTGATCGTTGGGAATATTTGTTTCTAACCAGTTATAAAGGATGCTTTCAAGACGATAAAATTCATCAATATTACTCATCACACATTCATCATCCTTTAAAATAGTCACATTATACATTGGATATGGATTTGATTGAGTAGGGTAATTGACTTGGCATTTGCCAATACAGCGAACGAGTACTTTCAAAGTGTTCCCATCGACTCTCTCAATCATAAGAGGCTGTCCCATTCCAAAAACTTCACATGGATAAGCAAAGTATGTTTCGAAATCTTTTTCCATTGCCAATGAAATACCAACGGGATTTCCTGCACAAGTAGCTTCTTCAAAAATATCTTGAAAAATGTCATCAACGACATATAAAGGAAGAGATGTTCCCGGGAAAAATACTATATTGGGAAGAGTGATAACAGGAATTTCAATTCGTTCTGGAAAGTTTAAAGTCATGCTTTATCATAGCTTTTATAGGCTCTTGAAGCTTATTAAACCTTATTAATATTGGTAAATCTTCTTTGCTCATGCTGTAAAGTACGATAGCATATACTAATGATTCTAAAGCAAATTCCACATTTAGTTACCACTGTTTGGGGTGGTGAAAAGTTAAAAAAATATAAAGACCCTGAGGGGATATTTGAAGGTCCATTGGGCGAAACATGGGAAGTTTCAACTTTAGAAAATGGCCTATCTCTTTGTGAGAATGGCCAAAGCCTTGAAGAAGTTCTTGAAGGAAAAGTATTAACTTATTTAATTAAATTTATCGATACAAGCCAAAATTTATCGATACAAGTTCACCCTGATAATGAGTACGCTCATATTCATGAAGATGCGCTTGGAAAAGATGAATGTTGGTATATTTTAGACGCCGAAGAAGATGCAGGGATTTATCTTGGTCTTAAAGAAGGTGTCACAAAAGAAAGACTACAAGAGGCCATCGAAAGTGGAGAAAATGTAAATGATCTCCTCAATTTCATAAATGTTCAAAAAGGTGATTTCTTTAATATTCCTGCTGGATCAATCCATGCCATTGGTGAAGGAGTAACTCTTGTCGAAGTTCAACAGAACTCGGGCGTTACTTATCGTGTTTGGGATTGGAACCGTATGGGTCTTGATGGTAAGCCTCGAGAACTTCATGTGAAGAAGGCCATGGATGTTATTAATTTTAATCCAAACGCTAATGTCGCGGAATATTTTCAATATAAGAATCTTGAAAAGAGTGGACTACTAACAAGCAATAACTATTTTAATGCTAGAGTGAAAGTTCTAGGAGCAGGAGATGAGAGTGTTCTGTCGTTAAATGGTATTAGTTCAATTGTCGTTTTAGAAGGTACTTGTGAAATTGATGATACTGAAATTAAAGAGTATGGGTCTGCGGTAGTTAAGGATATTGAGTCCGCTATCTTGAAGGCAACAACGGACTCTAAGGTTTTAGTTGTAAAACAAGTTTAGATATTATTACAGCTCAGTGGGTAAGTTACTTCGTGCCCATTCTTTGTACGAATAGAAATATAAGTATTCATCTCATTTGAGTTCGTTACATCATCAAAATGAATTTGATATTTCTGACCAGCAAGTTGGTAGTGCTTTGTTACAGAATTTCCAACTTTGTGAGTGCGTCCGATTAGGGCCTGTGCAGGAGTACGACCTTCTACTTGAATCTGATTTCCCTTTAGATTGAATTCAATATTCTTGCGCATAGTAGAACACTTAAAGTTGACTGCCGCGTGAGCAGAGGCCGTAAAGGCTAGTGAAAGTGTAATTAGGCTAAGTAGTTTCATATTCCCTCCAAGATTTAGACAATCTATTAAGAGCAGGAATGATGCCAAGTAATTATTTGTGATATCAGTATGTTAGGTATTCTAGGAAGGTAAAATGATTTTGCAACTGTCTAAAACTTATTCAAAATCCTTAAGGTAATACTCTGCTAAGTCCTCGTCAGATACCTCTTCATTCAAATCTTGCTTTCTAAGTTCTAGAGGAATATTGCTCGAGTCATCATCAGCTTTTTCGTTAAAGCCAAAAGGGCAATGAAGACAGCCACTTTCACAGCAGTAGCCACGACGTAAGTGGAATTCTTTTGTAAAAACAGTATTACCGTCTTCATTAATATAGAAATCTTTTTTGGAATCGTCGTGAGAGTTTGTCATAGGCTCTAAAAAAGTAAGGCCCCTAATTCAGGGGGCCTAAAGTGTGTGTGGTGTTTTGCAAAACGGTCACTCTTATATCTAATAAAATTTATTACATCAAGGAAATTTTCAAATTTGATCACTATAATGCAACACGCATTTAGATTCCGTATTGTAAGTAGCTAAAAATTAAAATACAATAAAATCTAGACTAAATTTATTAATAGTAACAAATGGAGCTGTCCTGTGACTAAACCTTGGCTTAAGCACTACCAAAATGGTGTTGCTGAAGAAATTAATCCTGAATTATATCCTTCAATTCCAGCATTATTAGATGAGAGTTTTACTAAATTTGCTAATAAGCCATCTTTCCATTGCATGGGAAAGACTCTAACTTATAAAGAGATTGATCATCTTTCAAAGAAATTTGCTTCTTATCTTCAAAATGATCTTGGGCTTAAAAAAGGTGACCGTGTCGCTATTATGATGCCTAATATTCTTCAATACCCTGTTGCTCTTTTTGGTATTCTTCGTGCAGGTATGGTTTGTGTAAACGTAAACCCTCTTTATACTGCTAGAGAACTTGAGCACCAATTAACGGATTCACAATCAAAAGTAATTATCATTTTTGAAAACTCAGCTTCTGTTCTTGCTGAAGTTGTAAAGAATACGCCAATTGAGCACGTACTTGTGACTCAAATTGGTGATATGCTTAAATTTCCAAAGTCACTACTTGTAAACTTTGTTATTAAGCATGTTAAGAAGATGGTTCCTTCATGGGATCTTCCTGGCGCTAAGTCATTTCTTGAGGCACTTGATAAAGGTGATGAGTCAAAATTTAAAAAGCCAGAAATTAATAGTTCTGATCTTGCTTTCCTACAGTATACAGGTGGGACAACAGGTGTTTCTAAAGGTGCAGAACTTATCCACCGTAACATCGTTGCAAACCTACTGCAGGCAGGCGAGTGGATTTCACCAGTTGTAAAAGAAGGTGAAGAAATTATCATTACTCCTCTTCCGCTTTATCATATCTTCTCACTTACAGCGAACTGTTTTACGTTCTCTAAAATTGGAGCACTAAACGTTCTAATTACTAACCCTAGAGATATTCCAGGATTTGTAAAAGAACTGAAGAAGTGGAAATTTACAGCATTTACTGGTGTAAACACGCTATTTAACGGTCTTTTAAATAATGAAGACTTTAAATCAGTTGATTTTTCAAAGCTAAAATTAACTCTTGGTGGTGGAATGGCCGTACAACGTGCTGTTGCTGAAAGATGGAAAGAGGTAACAAAAACTCCATTAATTGAAGCCTATGGATTAACTGAAACATCTCCAGCTGCTTGTATCAACCCAATGGATCTTAAAGACTACAATGGAATGATTGGTATCCCTGTTTCATCAACTGATGTATGTATCAAAGATGATGATGGAAATACTCTGAACGCTGGTGAGGTAGGTGAGATCTGTATTAAAGGTCCACAAGTTATGAAGGGTTACTGGGGGCGTCCTGAAGAGACGGCAAAAGTAATGACTCCTGATGGTTATTTTAAATCAGGTGATATTGGTGTGATGGATGAAGAAGGTTTCTTCAAAATTGTTGACCGTAAGAAAGATATGATTCTTGTTTCAGGATTTAATGTTTATCCAAATGAAATTGAAGAAATTGTAGTTACTCATCCTAAAGTTTTTGAATGTGCTGCAGTTGGTGTACCACATGAAAAATCAGGTGAGATCGTAAAACTATTTGTCGTAAAAAATGATCAGTCTCTAACTGAAGATGAGCTTCTAGCATTCTGTAAAGAAAATCTAACTGCTTATAAGAGACCAAAGATTATTGAATTTAGAACTGAGCTTCCTAAGTCAAATGTTGGGAAGATTCTAAGAAAAGATCTAAGAGGACAATAACCTCATTAAAATAAAAAGGGAGCTAATCAGCTCCCTTTTTTATAACTTTAAACTTTTTAATTGTCTGATTGTATCTTGATTATAAGTATTAATTCTCAACGTCGAATAAGCAGCTTCCTTCACAACAGCATCAACAAATTCTGGCTTTGTCGCTCCTGTTAATGCATCCGTCATATCAGTTGGATATTTTACTTTTTTAAATACTTCAGGATTGATTCCAATAAGTAGGTGTAGGCGATTGATATCATCGACAGTCATTGGTTTGTGAAACTTTTTAGTTAATCCTGCCTTAGATTTCAGCTTTAGAAATTCATACTTCGTGTTGTAATAGAGTGTAAAGATCACAGGTAGACATGCACTATTACATCCTGTTGTCGTATTTACTTCTCTAATAAATCCAAGCTTTTTACCATTTTTATCATAAGCTATTTGAATCGTAGTATTTATGGGATTCTCACTAATCGTATCAGTAATACTGGTCTTCTTCAGGTCTTCTACACTTGGGAAGATCTCTTTGTGAAAACTAATATTATTTGCAAAAGAAAAGGAGAATGATAAAAAGAAAAGAAAAAATATCTTAAACATAGGCTCCTCGATGAGATTTTTGTTATTAGCGTTAATTCTTTTTCATTCTATGACTTTTGCCCAAAAAGTGCAACGTGACGTTAAGGCCTCAACAGGCCTCGATGAGGGACAATTCGTCATTGTTCCAGGTCCTTCTTATATGCCAAGCACTAAACTAGGACTCGATCTTATTGGGATGTATCTCTTTGATGCAAATAGCGGAAAGTATAAGAATAGTACAAAGACTGTGCCACCTTCTATTATAGGTGCTTATGGAAAGATTACGACAAATGGAACCGCAATGGGGGCCATTGGAACGAAGCTTCATCTCGGTGAAGATAAGTGGCGTATCACAGGTGGTTATCTTGAAGGAAATATATTAAGTCAGATGTTTCAAGCTGAACTTGAGCGATTCCTTGATACATCTAATAAGATTCGTGCTGTTATTGTTAATGTTAACTATCGAGTGTGGGGTGATCTCTTTATTGGTGGTGGGATCATCTGGAATGAGGTTATTTTTAAGGCCGATATAAATCCTGAGAATTATGCAACAAATACAGGTCTTAAATTTAATTTATTCTATGATACGAGAGATAATACATTTTCTCCAACTAAAGGCTTTTACTTAAATACACGAACGAATTTCTATCGAGAAAATCTTGGAGGAGATGATAATATCACTACGCTAGAGGCAACTTTCTCGCATTATATTTCTCTGGCAGAAAATACGAATCATTTGTTTTCATGGCTATTTGATTCAAGCTTTAATCTAGGTGACACAAATCCTAATTATAATTATAACTATGGTTCACGAGGACCGCGAGGTTACACTGGAAAAGTGTATGAAGGTGCTAATATGATACGCTTTGAAGGTGAGTATAAGCACTACTTCCAATCGATTATGGATGGAAAGTTTGGTCTAGCTGGATTTGCCGGAGTTGGTTTTACATTTGGAGGAGAGTCAAGAGTTGGAAACCAGATTCCATCAGACTTATTTGAAGCCGATCCACTTACACATATTGGGACAGGAATTCGTTACAAAATTCTACCTAAGCAAAATCTCAACTCGAGAGTCGACATCGCCTATGGCCGAGAAAAAGAATTTACGATGTATTTTGCCTTAAATGAGGCGATCTGATCGAATCACATGAAGTAGACACTATGTTCATTTTTTAGACACCATGTAATACTGTAAGTAGCCAAAATCATTGATCTTTTGTCCCTGTTAGTTGGCACTGTGATTGCACTATATAGGGCATGAAACTAAAAAAGCTAATCTCATTCATTATTATTTCTCTTTGTTCATTCCAAATGGCGTTTGCTCAGACGATCGAAAATGCTCGATCTGTTGCAAGTGTTTATGACCTAGAGGAAGTTCTTTCAGAGCTTAGTGAAATTAAAAAGAATCTTCGTGGAAATGTTTCAAGTGATCTTTCTGAAGAAGAGCTTGGTCAAATTGCACAAGGCTTTCAAGCACAAAGTGCTCAAGAATCAGAAGGTGAAGCTGAGTTTCAAACTGAATTTATTACTTTTCTTGATTCAATCAAGAAGAATTCTTGTGGTGTAAAAGATTATCAAGATGAGCAAAGAGCACAAGAAGCAAAGAAAACTTCTCGTGGAGAAAACCTTTTTTCAAGCATTGCTTCTGTTCTTGCTGAAGTTGAAGTTGATGCAAAACTAAATCGTACTCAAAATAGAAAAATCGATACTTACTCTAAGCAAGCATTAAATTACTTCACAAGAGCTAAGTCATTTAAGACAAAGATCGAAGACATTATTAATAACACAAATGAAGCTTATGCTGATAAAGAGCAGCTTCTACTTGCTTATAATGATTCAGTTGTTAAGGGCCTATATGATATTAAGGTTATCCTTTCTCCTTTTAGAAATGTGTCTGAAATCAAAATGGATCAAATTCTTCCAAAGTTAACGACTGACTTTATTGAAGAAGAAACTGAGCTTTATAATTTTCTTGTTCACGGTGAAATGAAAGATAAGATTTTCTTCACTGTAAATATTGATGGAAGTGATGTTGAACTAAAGCTTAATTCATTTTTAAATTCTAAAAGAGATGTTGTAACAGTCAATGAATCTCCAAGTGCAAAGAGTTATCTACGTGCTTTAAGAATTCTAACGATTCAAATGATGGCAACTCAAATTAAAAACTACGACCTAATGATCGAATCTGAAGAAGATAAGATCGTGATTCCTAAGAGCTGTCGTAGTGAAGTTAATGGTTCATGGCCACAACTTTTAGAACTAAAAGTTGATGAATCAGTTGCAAAAACTTACCTAGATAACCTTATTAATAACTCTGGCCTTTCATATGATGAATCTAACCTTGAGCTTATGAGCGTTAGAGAGGCTGAGCAACTTAATCCTTTAGCTGAAACAATGGTTGCTTCAACTACTGTTGAAAATTTTCTAAGAGCGGCAAAGGGAAAAGAAGCTACAAACTTCTATCAAAAATATTTGAAAGCAGGTTTTGATGAAGTTAATGCATACAATAAGTTTGTTGATATGAAGATGGGTGAGATCGCTCAAGCCTATAAGAAAAATATCTACTCTTATAAAAGAGGTACAAGAACGCAAACTTCTAAGCAAGTAACAACAAAAGATATTGGCCTTATCAATGATATTATTGGTGTTGTTCCAGAATCGAAGACTATTGAAGTTGATATTTACGAAGGTGACCAGAAGTATGTTGAAAATATTTATCCTTCAGCAATTAATGCTTCACCATACCTGGCTTCTAAAATGGCACAAGCTAGAACTGAGAATTTAGAAGATATTATTAGTGATTCAATTAAAAATGAATTAAAGAACAATAAAGTTGTAATTGAGTTTCCTTCTCTCTATTCTCAAGAGTCATACCGTAACTGGGGACTAAATACTCTTTATCATAAAGCTCTTGAGCTTCAAGATTCACAAGAGTTTAAGGTTGGTTCTCGTCACAATACAATGCTTTTTGGTTTTTGTTACAGAAATCCAGCTCAGATTTGTAAGGGACTTTCAAGAAAAGATAATGTTCTAAAGAGAGTTGTAAGCTATATTGACTCTTTAAAGATTGATGGAAAATTCATTCCTGTTGCACGCCTTGATCAATCAAAAGTTAAAGAGAGTTATGTTACTCTTGCTAAAGTGTTTGATTACCTAAGAACTGGTCCAAAAGTATTTTCTGAGCTTGTAACAAATGAATATGATTACTTACTTGACCAAATGCAGGCCCTTAATCCTCTTGCAAAGGTACGATTAGGATACTTAGTTGCTCGTGAAGAGCTGCAAAATATCAGAGATGGGCAGGTTAAGACATATAAGAAAACTTCTCGTGGAATGAGAGTAGATTATAGCTATAAATGTTTTAATAATAATATGAAGGCTTATCTTGAAAACCTTGAAGAGGCAGCTGAAATTCTTAAAGTAAACCGTAGCATCAAACCTAACTTTCTAACGAATGAGTTAAAGAAAGATGAATATGCGAGACTTTGGAACACAATCTTTGATGAGTTCAATAAAGACACGACTCAGATCATGACTGCTGAACTTAACTCTGGAAAAAAAGCATTTGAGTTAATTGACTCTTTATCAAATAAAGTAACTCTAGATCGTAATCAAATTGAAGATGCTGCCAATGAGACAATTGATGGCCGTCTTCTATATCAAACAACTGAGGATATCAACGAGCGCTTACAAGAAGAAGATGTAGAGAAAGTAGCATTCTTTAAAGAAATCTTAGCTGCTAAGTCACACAAAGAAAGATCAGCAATTTTTGATTCTCGTCCAGATAGTATTGATATCTTCGATGACTATGAATTAGTACATAACTTTCTAAAGTTAAATATGGATCTTAAGACTCCTGTATACAAAGAAATCTTAAAAAGATCTGCACTTAAGCGTCAGCAAGATACTTATAAGAAGCTTAATAAATTCTGTCAGATCGATGAAGATGATATCGATAGTTTAAAAGAAAACTTTTATGCAACAGTTAAGATCCAAGATCAACTAAATCAACTACTAGGTATCCCAGCTGTACCTAAAGAGTTAATGGATAGAATGGATGACTGGAATAGCGACGAGAAGTGGGCAATGTTTAATGGTGTATTTGGCTTCCTTTTAGGTATGGGTGCCGTACTTGCTGCAGGTTCATGTACACTTGTAACTGGTGGCCTATGCGGTCTTGCTATTGCAAGTGCTGGTGCAGTTGGATTTGGTATGCAAGCAAATGCCATTCGCTTAGAAACAAAAGTAAAATTTCGTGCCGATAGAAGTGAGGAATACGTAGGTGAGATGGCCGAGCTTGGTTACACAGATTCAAACTCAACTGAAAACGTAGCAAAAGGATGGATGGCCGTAGCATTTGAAGTCATTGGAACGATTTCAATGATCTCAATTCTTACTAGAAGTGTTTCAGTTGGTTCTAAGATCTTTAAAGAATCTCTAAAAGCAATTGTTAAGAATCGCTCTCAACTTGGTATTAAAGAAGCCTTAAAGCAGTCTGGTAAAGATGCTTCGGTTATCGTAAATGAGTCTGAGGTTGAATTTGCAAAGCTAGTTCTTGGTCTTAAGAAATATAGTGATGTATTTAAGAAAATGCTTTCATCAAAGTCGATGGATGATATTGCTCAAAATCTAAGAAATCTTGATCTTGATGAAGAATTTGTCGAGAAAACTCTTAAAAAAATGGACCGTATTGAAGCTAATTACACTGCTGGGAAGCTTTCTCAAGCAAGCTATAACAAAGCAATTAAGAATATTGTTACAAGTGTTGAAGAAGCAATTACTCGTTCACATGGTGGAATCTACCGTTATACTAGTGATGTTGCTGTTAATTTAAATTACTCTCAAGTAGATGAAGCACTTGGAAGTACAGTTTCAAAGCTATTTAATGGAAGTCCATTAGAGCTTAGACACTATATGGGAAGTTATGTGAAGAGACTTAACTCTACAACTTTCAGTAACTCTTCTAAGGCAGCTCGCTCTAAGCTAAGAGTGAGAAAAGCAGACCAAGGTCACTACATGAGAGGGACAAATTGGATCGTTCGCGCTTGGAATGAAAACACTGCAAACCTTGCTAAGAATCGTCGCCAATTCTTAAAGATTTATGATGAATTACAAAGACTTCCTGAAGCAGAGCTTGCTGATTATATTGCAAAGAATGCTGATACTCTAACTGAGATTTTTGTAAAGATTCCTCTTAGAAAGAGAGACTTTCCATACATGCTAATTCAAGGTGCTCCTCACACTGGTGGATTCTTTGGAAAAAGACTACCTGTGATTTCAGCAGTAGGAGAGGGTGTTCTTATGAGAAAGATCTTTACTGCTCGTGCAAGACTTATTTCAGAAGTTGCTCGTCGCTCAGCACGTGAAACTTTAGGAATGAAGAAAGTTCTTATGGCCGAAACAGTAGGAGATATTTACCGTGGACTTGAAGTTTCAGTTCTTGAAGCTCTTCCTAAGATGAGTAAGAAGGAAGTTACTGAAGTTGAAACGATGATTGCTACTGTTAAAGAAAAGGCTATCTCTGGAATCGTTAGAAACCTAGAGAATGACCGCGCAGCTGTTAAATTCATGAATAAGTATAATGTAAGCTTTGATGGATTAACTCCAGAACAAACATTTAGTGAACTTAATAGAATTCTTTATTCTCCAAATGGAACAGTTGAGAACACTCTTTCACGCTATCTATGGGCAAGTGCAGATGTTGAAGGACTATTTAAGTCTCCAGAGTTTTCAGGATTAGCCTATAAAGTTATGAGAGATACAATGAAAGAAGAAAATATTGGAAGCTTACAACGCTACCTAAATGCTCTCAAAGTTCTAAAGATAAAGGACAATGGATCACTTGGTAGCGTCGAAATTTTTTAATTATTTAGAAAAACACTTAGTATCAGGATCTCTTAAATATTCAATTAATGCCAGCTTCTTTTGACGAGTTGCTGGTGTTCTCGCTTCATCAGCTTCTCTTTGAAGTACATCAAAGAATGCATCCATCGTACCTTTTTTAGTCTCTTTCATTTCATCAGAAGTTGCTTTAAGAAGACGAGTTAACTCCGTCATTTCTGCATCGCTGAATCCACTTGATAGAAACGAATAGAACTTATGTCCATTTGTATTGCTAAATAGGTCAACCTTTCCACCACTAACTGAAACATCTCTAATTGCAGAGATTAGATCTTTCTGCACTGGTGAGCCTACTTTTTCGGCAGTTAAGAAATATAGTAATGATTCTTCATCCGTTGCATTTAGCATTGGTGTACGGCTTGACCATTTTTGTGTCTTTACGGCAGAGTTTATCTGACGAGACATTTTTACTGGTGAGCTATAACGAGACATCACTTTAAAAATTCTTTGAGAATAATCATCTTTCATTTCAGATAAAACAAAGTTGAAACCAGCATCAGATAAATTTTTGTTCACACAAGGTGCACATGAAAGGATACCACTTTTGTTATACCCATAACGTTGTGATAGGTAGACAAAGTTATTGATAGCATTTTTGATTTCCTCTGGAGACGCGGAATCTTTTGTAAATACTTCTTCCATTCTCTGAAAACGGGCCTTGTCCTGCGATCCCGAAACCATCATCTTAAGGGTATTCATACTAAAGTCTTCTTTCTTTCCAGTGTGAGAAAGATCCTTCATTGCCAATTCAATATTATTCGCAACAACAGACCTCACTTCTTGGTCTGCGATTCCACTCTTAATCAAAAGCTCATCTAGGCCGTGACCTGCTGACTTAAATACACTGAATACCGAACCAAATGACAACTGGCTCGTAAGCATTAGGAATACTATTTTTGATGATAATTTCATTCAAACCCTCTTCTGATAATTTCTTAACTAAAATATCGGCTAATTTTGATCAAATATTTAGTAAGATGCTATGTGTCGGTGGGGAGAATCCTCAAAATACGAAGGAAATCAGGATGTTATGAAGATGAACAATCCTTGAATTAAGAGAATCGCTTGGGTACAATGACGCCTCACTTTGGGGAACGTATTATGGTAAACTTATTTAAGGTATTAGTTTTATCTACTTTTTTACTGCCAAATTTGGCCGTAGCAAGTATCGATGGAGCAACAGAATCTGAAATTGAAACCTGTCGTCGTCTAAGAACTTTCCTCGCTGGTGGCGTTGGTGAAGTTGAGTGCCAAACTGAATATCAAATCTATTCTAAATTCGTTGGAAATTATAATCGTCAAAGAGTTAAGAAAGAGTCCAAGCAAGTTCGCATTGGCGCTTTTAATTTATTTAAGCCAGGTGCAACTCAAACTGAATACAAAGATCACGAGTTAGTGGCAGAGATAATTAATCATTGGGATGTTGTCGCTGCTGTTGAGTTAACTTCAAATAATGGCCTTAGTAAAAGACACAATGATGCAATTGTTGAGTATTATACAAATCGTCTTGCTGAGCTTGAAACAACTAACGCAGATGTAAATGCACTAACAACAAGAAATGAACTTGCTCTAATTCGCGAGCAATACGATTTTCCTGGATATATTCTTCTTTTAAAAGAGCTTCAGAAACTTGATTCTTCTTGGTCACTTGTTCTATCTGGTAAACAAGAGGGAAGTGAGAATGCTACAGTAAAGGAGCTAACAGGTTACTACTATAGAAGTAGTGTTGTTGACCTAAAGAAGACGGATTACTGCAGCGATCGTTACGGCCGTAATGGTAAATTTGGTTGTCTTCCAGTTTTAGATGAAAAGACATTTGGACGTGATGTTGATGGTCTTTTTTCACGTAGGCCTTTTATCTCGACATTTGAATCAGGGGAGTTTGATTTCACTCTTCTTTCAACTCACGTCATTCACAATGCTCCATCAGATGAAGCACTTCAAAAGAAGATTTTGAATAATGTTTTTGGTGTTGATGACTATAAAGATATTGGTCCAGGTGTAACACAACTTAAATACGCTCGTTTTGCGGAAGTAAGACTAATGGCAGAATTTGTTGATTACCTAAGAAAGTCTTACTATGAGCAAGACTATATTATTTTAGGTGACTTTAATTTAGAAAGTTCAAATAATTACTGGGAAACCTTCTTCAAGGATTTCAATAATCTTGAAATTAGAATTGAGGGAGCAACTTCAATGGCCGTTGGTAAGAGTCTTTCTGATGGGACGATCACTCATGGGACAAAGAGTAACTATGACCACTTTCTATTTGATCCTAAAGAAACGACAAATTGCCAAGGTGATGGAGCTGCTAAAATCTTTAACTTCATTGAAGGTGATTTTTCTCGTCTAATTAATAGAAGATACCTAATTCGCTCAAATGCAATGTACTACTCAACAACAAGAGAAAAAGATATGTACCGTCTAAAAGCAGGCGGACGTGAAAAAGTTGAATCACTTGTTAGTAATTATGTACGTTCAATTGAAAATAAAATGACAGTTAAAAGCGGTCAGCTTGTTAAAAGATTTGATATCGAAGAAAGCAAGCAAGAGTTCTACGATCGCGTGATCGATTCTCAGTTATTTGATAAGACTTATTACAGCTATCTAAAAGAGGTAATAAGTGATCACTTACCAATCTACATGAATTGCTCAAATCAATACGACAACGACTAAATTTATCAGTGCTTAGGCATTGGTCGAATTTGGGGAACAACGAAATAGAAAGCCTCCGTATGGAGGCTTTTTTTATTATCTAAGTATTTAAAAATACATTGTTTTGGGCCGTATTTATCCTAAACGGCCTATGAAATATGTTCACAATAGAAGATATTTAGCCTTATTCGTTCTAAGATCAATTTATTAATCAACTTAATGAAAGGTTTTACTATGAGCAAAGCTAAAGAACTTATTTGTATGACAGCGCTACTAATGGGGCTGACTTCTTGTCAAAATGACAGTGCAACTATTGAGAAAGTAGTCGAGGCAAGTAGTAGTAATATCATTATCGGAAATGATGATCGAAGATCAACGATCGATAATTTAAATAAAACTTTCTATCGAAAAGTTGGCCAGTTAAGATCTGATCTGAAGCTTGGAAACTCTGGAATTAAAAAAACTGCAACATGTAGCGCGACACTTATAAAGAATAAATTTGTTATTACAGCAGCTCACTGTGTATACCTCTCTGATACAAGTAACTTACTTAAGAATACATACTTTTATCCAGGGATCGATGATGTCGATAATTTTGATAGCGGACGTTATCCAGTTGTTCGTGTCTATCATCCTGAACTTTATGATAATGAGAGTTTTTCTTCTTCTGAAGATATTGCAATACTTGAGCTTGGTGCTGGCAGTGATGGACAACACGCAGGGCAAAGAGTTGGAACACATGGCTACTGGGGAACAGAATCATTCCCAAATGGTGAAACACTAACAATCGGCTATCCTGGAGATAAGCCGAGTGCAAAACAATTTTATGAAACAGGTTGTGATATCACTAATAGTAAATATAACCATCTTTCTTTAAATGTAGAATGTGATGTTTTTAAAGGACAAAGTGGTTCTCCAATTTTTGTCTACAACTCACAATACGATAATTTCTTTATTCATGGGGTAATCACTAGTGAGAGTCCTAGAATGAACTTTGGAAGTTTCCTATCTAAAGAAAGACAAAAAATCATTAATACAATTTTTGATGGAAGCTTTTCGACGAGTAATGAATTTGAAGAAAAGTGGATAACAAAGAAAATTGAACAGGATCTGCTAGTTCGCATCCTTGTTAAAAATACTTGTAAGAGTAATGAGGCGAGAGTCGCTTTAAATTATAAGAATATTGAAAATGAGTGGAATACAGTAGGCTTCTACACTGTTGGTGCAGGTGAAACAAAAGAGCTTGCAGTAAGTCCAAACGGAGTTTTCTACTTAGCTGCTAAGAACAGAAGCTGGAAGTCAATTATCAGCGGTTCTTACTCATTTGATTTACCAAATAGTGGAGTCCAGAAATTTAATAAGTATTCAACTCAAAAGTATGGGGACTACGTTGTAACAGTACCGTGTTACTAATATCGAGTGACTTAAAGAACAAAGAAGTATGCCTTAGCACTAATAGCTATTGGCCTCAATAAAAAATACTTTTAATAGCATTTCATGTACCCTACAATAAATTAAGTTTTAATTTACTTAAGGGTTTATTTTGAGAAATCTTCTTTCTTTATGCTTACTTGTCTTAATTTTATCGTCATGCACAGAGAGTGACATCGTTGTAGGTGTAGATGTTAATCCTCTGGAGAGCCTCTCTGTTGAAGAAGCATTCTATGCTCAGGCCATAGGTACTTGTACAAATAATACTCGCCAGCATAGGGCCTTGATGTTTACTGGAATTCTTTCAAGAGAAATCGCGGGAGAGCGCTACGTGGCCGAGGTAAAGATTATTCTTGATCGGAATGCAAAGACCTATGACATGATCTATTCGGAATATCCATTTCCCGCCAATATAGATCAAACAAACTTTACAACTAGTTTATCAAGTACATATGAAGTTGTGGAAAATACTATTGCTTTAAATAACTTTGCTATTATTAAAGCAACTGTAGAAAATGATAAAATTTCTCCTCTTATGGAAATCACAAATGACATTCGAAGTATTATTGATACTAGAGCTATTGTAGGACGTGCGAAGTTCTATTCAGATGATGATATTGTTAATGAGTGCTTGTAGTCAGGACGATTACATTACTAGTATAAAAAAAGCCTCCGATTCGGAGGCTTTTTATTTGAGTCTATTTTAATTCTACCTTAGGGAAAAGTGCTTCCGGCGGTTGAGGCGTATAAGTCGCCTTACCAAACTCCATTAACTCAGATCCATTTACGCTTGAACCAATATATTCAAGAGCAGTCTTTGTACAGTTTGGTAGGAAAGCCTGTAGCATATAAGATGCTGCGGCCATTCCGTAGAAACAGTTATAAGCGATTGGAGCAAATGCTGCTTCATCAGCCTTGTGCTTCCAAGGCTCTTTGTCGTTAACGTAAACGTTGAGGCTAACGATTAGATCCCAAATAGCATCAATTGCTTTATTGTGCTCACGCTTTTCCATGAACTCTTTAGCACGTTCAAAATATGGAAGAGCATCGATCTCTTGAGTTACACCTTCAGCGTTATAAACTTTATCTGGGAAGCTCTTAAGGCCTAGCTTGATAACTCTCATTAGAAGGTTACCGTAGTCATTTGCAAGTTCACTATTGTGTTTATCTACTAACTCTTGCTCAGAGAATTTTCCATCTCCTGAAGAAGAAATATTCTTTAGCATATAGTAACGGAAAGTATCCGTTGGATATTTTTCAAGCATCTCAAATGGATCAACAACATTTCCAAGAGACTTACTCATTTTCTTTCCGTCTTCAGCAAGTACCATTCCGTGAACGTAAACTTGTTTTGGAAGAGGAAGATCAGAAGCCTTTAGCATACATGGCCAGATTACAGAGTGGAACCAAAGAATATCTTTTCCAATTACGTGCATATCTGCTGGCCAAAACTTTTCTCTCTGGTCTGTAGTAAGAGCAGAGTAGTAGTTAATTAAGGCATCAAACCAAGTATACATAACAAATTTGTCATGACCTGGAACTGGAACACCCCAGCCTTGGCTTGGACGAGAGATGGCAAGGTCTCTTAGATCGTCATTTTCAAGGCGAGAGAGGATTTCTTTGTAGCGTGCAGTTGGCACGATAAAGTCTGGATTTGCTTTTAGGTGATCGATAATCCAGTTTTGGTATTCACTTAGCTTAAAGAAGAAACCTTCTTCTTCTTTTAGTTCAAGTGGCTTGTGGTGTTCTGGACAATTGCCATCTGGCGCTTGTGCTTCTGTATAAAAAGACTCACATGAAAGACAGTAATTACCAGAGTAGTGACCGTGGTAAATCAGTCCTTTGCTTTCCAGGTTCTTCCATAGTTCAACACATGTATCAGCATGGCGCTTTTCAGTTGTTCTAATGAAATCATCGTATTGGATATTTGCTTTAGCACATAGCTCTTTGAAGATCTCAACATTGGCATTTACGAACTCAAGTGTATCAAGTCCAGCGGCTTTTGCTGATTCAATTAGTTTTTGTCCGTTCTCATCAGTTCCTGTTAGGTAGTGAACTTCTTTTCCAAGAAGTTTATACCAACGAGCGTATGAGTCAGTTACGATCTTCTCATAGGCATGGCCAATATGTGGACGCCCATTAGGGTAGTCAATTGCAGTCGTCGTATAAAATGTATTTTTCATAATTATCCTTTTACAACAATATTACAAATTCTACCTGGTACGTAGATTTCTTTTACAATAGTTCCTGTTAGGAATTTCGCAACTTTCTCATCAGCTTTGGCTTGAGCTAGAAAGTCTTCTTTTGAAATATCTGCTGGAACATCAATTGTTGATCTCGTCTTACCATTTACTTGGATGGCCATTGTGATGAGGTCATCTTTTGCAAGCTCAGCATCAAATACTGGCCAAGCTGCAAGTGAACAAGAAGTCGTCTCACCTAGGTTTGCCCACATCTCTTCAGCAGCGTGTGGTGCAAATGGAGAAAGAAGTCTTGTGAAGGCCTTAGCTGTCTCAACAGAAACCTTGCCAAGCTTGATAACTTCATTATTCATTACCATCATTGCTGAGATAGCTGTGTTAAAACGTAGGTTCTCAACATCTTCAGTAACTTTCTTAATTGTCTTATGTAGGTGCTTTAGAACGTCTTGGTTTGTTTCTTGACCTTCGTAAGTATTTTCTGGGTTACCGTAGAAAGTGAAAGACTTTCTTAGGAAGTTAAATACTCCTTTTACACCTTTCGTTTGCCATGGCTTAACTTTTTCAAGTGGCCCCATAAACATTTCATAAAGTCTTAAAGCATCGGCACCGTATTCAGCGATAATATCATCTGGGTTTACTGTGTTTCCTTTTGACTTACTCATCTTCTCACCGTGCTCATCTAGGATAAGACCTTGGTTGAAAAGTTTTTGGAATGGCTCTTTTGTTGAAACAAGTCCTAGATCAAAAAGAACCTTGTGCCAGAAACGAGCATAAAGTAAGTGTAGAACAGCGTGCTCAACACCACCAACATATAAATCTACTGGCATCCAGTATTCTTCTAATTGTTTATCCCATGCAACTTCAGAGTTTTGTGGATCGATGAAGCGTAGGTAGTACCAACAAGAACCTGCCCACTGAGGCATCGTGTTTGTTTCACGTCTTGCTTTCTTGCCTGTCTTTGGATCAGTTAGGTATAACCAGTCATCAATACGTGCAAGTGGAGATTCACCAGTTCCAGATGGCTCATATTTTTCAACTTCTGGAAGACCAACTGGAAGCTCATCTTCATCAAGGCATCTTACTGTTCCATCTTCAAATTTAAGAATTGGGAATGGTTCACCCCAGTATCTTTGGCGAGAGAATAACCAGTCACGAAGTTTGTAGTTAATTTCTTTTTTTCCAATTCCTTCAGCTTCAAGGTGAGCGATTGCTTTTGCGATACCGTCTGCCTTATTAAGCCCATCAAGGAAACCTGAATTAATATGAGTTCCGTCACCTGTGAATGCAGCTTCATTTACATCGCCACCTTCAAGTACAGGAGTAATTTCTAGGTCGTACTTCTTAGCAAATTCCCAGTCTCTTTCATCGTGAGCAGGAACGGCCATGATCGCACCAGTTCCGTACGAGATTAGTACATAGTCTGCAATCCAAACTGGAATCTCTTTTCCATTAAGTGGGTTGATTGCATAGGCTCCAGTGAATACACCAGATTTATTTTTGTTTAAGTCTGTTCGATCAAGATCTGACTTAAGAGATGCTTCTTTAATATAAGCTTCTACTTCAGCTTTCTTCTCATCTGTCGTAATTTGAGCAACTAGGTCGTGTTCAGGAGCTAGAACCATATATGTTGCACCAAATAGAGTATCTGGACGAGTTGTGAAAACATCAATTTTCGAATCAACACCTTTTACAGAAAAAGAAACTTGGGCACCTTCAGAGCGTCCAATCCAATTTCTTTGTAGCTCTTTAAGAGACTCTGGCCAATCAAGATCATCAAGGTCTTCTAAAAGACGATCAGCGTATTCAGTGATTTTTAACATCCACTGCTTCATTGGCTTTCTGATTACAGGGTGTCCACCAACTTCAGATTTACCATCGATTACTTCTTCGTTAGCTAAAACTGTTTTTAGCTCTGGACACCAGTTAACAGAGATCTCGTCTTCAAATGCTAAACCTTTATTGTAAAGTTGAGTGAAGATCCATTGAGTCCATTTATAGTAGTCAATACTTGATGTTGCGATCTCACGATCCCAGTCATAAGAAAATCCACAGGCCTTTAGTTGTCTTGTGAAATTTCCAATATTTTCTTTTGTGATCACACTTGGGTGTGTTCCAGTTTTGATTGCATAGTTTTCTGCAGGAAGCCCAAAAGAATCCCATCCCATTGGATGAAGAACATTATGTCCGTTCATTCTCTTGAAACGTGCAAGAATATCTGTTGCTGTATAACCTTCAACGTGACCTACGTGAAGTCCTGCTCCAGAAGGGTATGGAAACATGTCCAATACATAGTATTTAGGTTTTGATTTGTCTGTTGAGTCTGTTCTAAAAGTTTTGTTGTCGTCCCAAAACTTCTGCCATTTTGGTTCAATTTCACCAAAGTTGTACTGCATTAAAAGCTCCTGAATTTACTAGTAAAATATCAGGCCGAATTATAAACCCTATAATGTAGATCGTCTATTATGTGTGTCGCGTTAACTTGGGGATGCCCCGCTAAAGGAATTGCCAAAATAAGTCAGTGGATTTATACTTAAGCCATTAAAAGTAGATTAATTTTTTGAATGGAGAAACGATGTATCGTTTAGTGCTTTTTTCCCTAACGCTAGTAGGGCTAGTTCTTGTTATGAACCTATCGGGTTACCAGAGTGTTGAAGTCAACAATGAGAAATATAACTTTGAAAATGCAAAGAAAGCGCACGCTGCTCACTTAGTTGAAGTTGCGGAACTTGCTAAGAAGCACGCAGAAGTAACAGCACCTCCAAAAGTTAGTGATGAAGTTATCGAAGAGAAGACTCTTATTCCTCTAGATACTCCACAACTTGTTAGAGCAGATAAACTTTATAAGCAATGTATTGCATGTCACGCTAAAGATGGTTCAGGGAAAGCTGCAAATAAGGCACCAAGAATCGGTGGTCAAATGGAATGGTATATTGAGAAGCAACTTCTTGATATGAAATCAGGGGCCCGTGTTAACCAACAGATGTTAACGATTGTTAAAAAACTATCGACTGAAGATATTGCAGACCTAGCGGCTTACTTATCTAAGGTGCCATGGGGCGGAGTTAAAAACTAAAATTGAATATCGATAAGAAGCCGCTTTTAAGCGGCTTTTTTTTTGGGAGCAACCATGAGAATATTTTCACTTTTACTACTTTTGACGATTACTGCTTGTGCATCTAAACCAAAGCTTTATCCGAACTCAGCCTATCAAAGATACGGAAAGGTCCAAGCCGATCGCGATATTGAAATTTGCATGGCCAAGGCCGACGAGTTTCTTGAGAGTGATCGTGGAAGACAAATGGTTCGTGAAGGTGGAAAAGGTGCTGCGTGGGGTGCTATTGTAGGCGCTGTGGCAAGTGCAGTCTTTGGTGGTAATGCTGGTAAAGGTGCTGCTCAGGGGGCCGCAATTGGTGGTGCTAGTGGAGCCGCTTCAGCGGGGCTTAGTGAAGATCAGATCAAGCAACGTTTCGTAAACCGTTGTCTTGCGGAGAAAGGCTACGAAGTAATTGGGTGGAGATAAATGACTTTATATCGTTATAAAAATATTGAACCGACAATTGGAGAGGGATGCTTTATTGCAGACTCTGCTGATGTTATTGGTAAAGTTTTCTTGGGAAAGAATGTTTCTCTTTGGTTTAAAGTTGTGGCCCGTGGGGATGTGAACGAGATTCATATTGGCGACAATTGTAATATTCAAGATTTAACAATGCTTCATGTAGAAGATAATATTCCCCTAATCATTAAAGAAAACGTTAGTGTTGGTCATAGTGTGACTCTTCATGCTTGTACAGTCGAAGAAGGCTGCTTAATTGGTATGGGGGCGACCGTCTTAGATGGAGCAGTTATTGGGAAAAACTCAATTGTAGCTGCCGGAAGTGTTGTTCCTCCTGGTAAGGTATATCCTCCTGAGAGCTTTATTATCGGAACGCCTGCTGTGGTTAAAAGGAAGCTTACTCCACAAGAAGTAGAGCAGTATAGTAACCACTATAAATCGTACTTAATAACAAAAGATGAGTATTTAAACGAAGTCGAAGTTATTTGCTAAGCTTTAATAGATTGAAGACTTTATCAACAAGGTCATCTCTTGAGAAAGGCTTAACAAGAACATTTGTTACTCCTGAATTGATTACACTCACCATTGATCGGTTATCTAAGAATCCTGAAATAAGAAGGTATTTCATCTTCTGATACTTCATCGACTTACTTGCTATATCAATGAAGTAAGTTCCATCTTTATCAGGTAATTTGTAATCAATAATAACTAGATCGAAATCTTCATTTCTTAGTTTTAATAAAGCAACACTTACAGAGTCGGCCGTGACAATATTTCTAAAAGCACCAGTTTGCTCCAGAAACGTTTTTATTAAAAAGCAAATCTTATCTTCATCATCTACGATGAGAATAGAAGGTTTTTTAGGTGTAAGTGAATTCTTAGAAGGGGACATGGCCATTAGTCCTGCTCCTCATTTTTAATACCAAGCATATTTAATATATCTTCTCTATTAAAAGGCTTCTCAATAAAGCCTTTAATCTCTTTATGATTATCAAATTTTGATTTATCCGCTACTCCTGACATTACGAAAGTAGGGGTATTGAGGCCATTTTTTATGATATCTTTGGCAAACTCAACACCATTCATATTTGGCATATCATAATCAGTGATTATGGCATCAACATCAGTACCTTCTAAGATTCTTTTTGCTTCAATAGCACTTGATGCAAAGATCAAAGTAATAGGTCCTTTTGCAAATAAGTTCGTAAAAAGATTTAAGATCTTTGGTTCATTATCAATGATTAAAACTTTTTGGAAGCTATGGTTTACACTAAGTTCACTATCCGTAAAAGTTGTCGTTTCCATTTTCGGAAGAGTGATTTGAAACTCACATCCAGTTTTTGTATCAATTAATTCAAGTGATCCCGAATATGAATCAATGATTTTAGAAGAAATTGAAAGTCCAAGACCTGTTCCTTCTCCTACCTCTTTCGTGGTAAAGAATGAATCAAATATCTTTCCTCGATTTTCTTCAGGAATACCTCTTCCATTATCTTTAACTGTAATGATGTAGCAGACATCATTGCTGGAGATTGAAAGTGAAATTTTTGGATCTTTAGTATTTGCCTCACCCAGAGCGTGAATTGCGTTGGTAACTAAATTGATAATAACCTGTTCTATCTCGATAGGATTAACTTTAACGATCGAAGATGTGTTTACATTAAAATCAAGAGATATCTGATTCTGCTCTAATGGTAGTTTCAGTAGGGTAAGAGACTTATTGATAATATCTTCAAGGGTAATAAACTTCTTATCACTCTCTCTATTATGAAGAAAGCTCTTTAAGCCTTTGACGATTTTAGTGATACGATCAATTGACTCACGAGTATCACTAATACTTTCGTGGATAATATCATTTTCTTTTAATTCTTCTCCGGCCAAAAGAACACTAATTAATTCAATATTTCCTGAAGCAATAGTAAGTGGATTTGAAATCTCATGGGAAATCGTTGCTGTAATTTCCCCAATTGTACTTAACTTATCAGCTTGAATAATTTGATTGTGAATTTGCTTCAGCTCTTCAATTTGATAACGATACTTCGTATAGAGATTTTTCTCGATACTGATGTCGTTAAAACAAATTACTTTCTCGTTGTTGTCACTTTCAATTGCTTTGATAATAACGTGATAGAAGGTTTGATCTTCTAAGAAAATCTCTACTTCTGGCCCTACCTTTACATCATTCATATCTTCAAGAAAATCTTCAATATCAAAGCCGGTAAATAGGGTGCTAAGCTTTGGCGATTTTTTTAAAACTCTTGGCGACTTTTTGAAGAATGAAGCAAAGAAGTGATTATAATAAACTATCTCATTGTCATTATTTATGACACAGATTGGTTCAAAAATGGAGTCGTATAATTCGTATTTTGCCATCAGTTACATCTTTGTTTACTTCATCTGTTTAATGAATTGAAAGTACTGTGCTTCAATTGCATCAAATTCGAGTTCTTCACCTTCATCACTTTTCATAACAGGTGCCTTGTTATCAACGACATCACTTGTTTTAATAAGCATCATTTTTACATCGTCTGAAGATTCTTCGTAATATGGAGCATAGAAGCTTTCAACTTTTATTCCCGGTTTTATAAAGCCATGAACCATGTTAATTTGTTCAATAACTGCCTGTGGACAATGAGAGTAGGTGATTGAACCAGTCAGCTCTGAAAGCATATTAATCCATTCACGAATTCCACATGAGTTAATCATCTCAACAGCATCGAAGTTGATATGAAGATTTTTATCTTTAACTCCAAGGATTGGTGTTAGATCAGCATCTTCATCAATTCTTCCAATTAAATTTAAAATCGTTTCATCATTTTCGGCCTTAATTTCGACCTTTAAGTTACTCATATTTTAATCCTTTAAATTATAAAAACTTATTGATGGTATTCTTTTACTAATATCTTTATACCGTTTATTTTTTTCAATATAGATGTAGAAGCTAGTGCTATCTTGATTTCCAACAATGTGAAGTTGATCACAATTTTGAAGCATCAGATAAAGTCCAAGCCCTGCTCCACGTCCTTCCTGCCTCGGTGTCTTCTCTACAGCTGCTCGGTAGAGAGAATTTATAATTGAGGATTTTCCCACATTAGTATAACTCCTGTAGTGGAGGATCGTTTTATGTTCATCTTGAGAAATTTCAATTTCTCCATGTTTTTGGCTGTTTACTCGATGAAAAATATCATTTGTGTAAAATTCATTTGTAATCAATTTTAATTTATTTTCAAAGCTATCGTGATAATCTTTTAAGTCAATACCATCGAGTAATTGATGGCACTTCTGATCAAATTCATTTTCAAGAGTTATTTCTATTTTGTTTGTTTTTTTTGAATTGATTCTACTATCAAGATTGTTTTGTTTCTGCCTTGTTAGATAGGCAATAACGCTCTCAACCTCATCTTGTATGCAAGGGGAGGCTCCAATGAGGTGATTTGTTCTGTTGTCTTTAAGGTACTTTAAGTTCACAAGTATATCGTAGCGACTCAAAAAGATATCACTTGAATCAGCTAACTGATCACTGATTTTAAGATCAAGACTCGAGGATTGAATTTTCATTTTTTCAATCTCTTTAAATTGTTCGTTTGCAATCTTAAATTCTATACCCATAAGTACATCACTTTATTTCCTGGCAGATGAGTGTAAGATCATCATCAAATGAATCACTTCCTCTGTGGTCGTATACAACAGAAACTATTGTATCACGAATTTCAGTGGCCGTGTGCTCTCCATATGTCATTAAGATCTTTAGTAATTTTCTTAGGCCCCATTGTTTGCCTTCACTATTTTCTGCCTCTGTTATTCCATCTGTCATATAAACAAGCAGATCACCTTGTTCTAGAATGATCGTTTCATAGTCGTAGCTAGAGTCTGCACTTTCTCCAAGTCTTGGCCCTTTAGCATCAAGTAGGGGAATGATATCTGCTTTAGTAATCTCAGGCTTTTTAGGAACCTTAAGCACTTCTAAGTGACTTGCATTAGTATATGAGTATTCCTTAGTCATTGTGTTATAGACCGATACAAAGGCAGTAAGAAGTATTTTATTATTTGAAAGATTAATAACCTTATTTAGATGTGAAGTAATTAAAGCTGGCGAGATTTGACTCGAATCTTCTGTCAGTCTTATTTTAATACTATTAAATGCAGAATTGATTGCTGAAGTTAGAAGGGCCGCTGGCAGGCCGTGACCTGTTGCATCTGCTATGATGGTAATAATATATTCATTAAATTCGAAGTGTCCCCACCAATCTCCACCACACTCAGAAGCTGGAGCAGCATAAGAGCTTAGGCGAACATTTGGTGTATCAATATCTTTTGGCGGAAAGAACTCTTCTTGCACCATTTTAGCAACTTTCACTTCTTCATCTAAGCGTGCTTTCTCTTTCATTTTTTCAATATATTCTAGAATCTCACGACTCATTTGATTAAATGAGTCTCCAAGTGTCCCGAGCTCATCACTAGTGTTGATCTCTACTGTTGATTCAAAATCTCCCTGACCAATACTGATGGCCCTTTGGTAAAGCTTTTCTATCGGCTTTGAGATTGTTTTTGATAGAAGGATAATAATTATAGTCGACAGAGCAATAATAAAGACTGCAAAGAATATAGCTCGCTGAATAAGAAACTTTGTTACCGATAGTGCATCCGACTCTGAAATTGTTGAAACAACAGAAAGTGCAAATGCCTTTGTTTGTGCTATGGAAACAAGGTAGTCGTCATTATTGAAAGTTAACTTTTTTACAATGTTATTTCCCTTAAGTTCATTCTTATCATAATTATGAAGTCCAATAAGGTCATTTCCAAGAACAAGTGCTCCATCTTTAAAGACAAGCGTATTATATGTTCGATTTTGTGAGAGTAGGTTATTTAAAATATTGGCCTTGATAACAATTGAAGTAAGACCTTTATTTATCTTTTTAGTTAGAATAACAAAAACATCTTCTTTGTATTTGAAAGAAGTAAGTGAGTTATCTCTTGTGCTCTTAGGAATCACTAACTTGAAATCATTTTCATTTTGTTCAAAATCTTTATTGATTATGAATTGGTTCTTTTCAATGAAGGCGAGAATATACTTACTTTCTGCTACGGCCTTTGCTCTAAGTTTATTGTTCTTTATAAGAGATAAATTTTGGAGATCATTCTCAATTTTATTAAGAGTATAGTTCATCTCCTTAGCAACACTTGTAACATTGAATAGTGAGTTCTCATATAAGTAGGCTTTCTTATCCTTTTCAAAAAGGTGAGTGGCATACTTAGTTAGAAAAGCGATAACAATTATTAGCAGCGCTGTATTAAGCGATATTAATTTAAGCTTGATCGGAAATGTCGGTCTTTTGCCCATTATTTACCTATGTAGAAGTCTATTGAATATTTAGATACAATGATATTAACGATTTGCGTCATGCGCAAGAATGAGAAAAGAGTACCAGGAACAATTTTGGGGCGACTAAATTCATTAGTTGATACATTTCTAATCTTGATGTGCCTTTGTGTTGCGGCCTTTGCCGGCAACCAAGTTTTTAACACATCATATATTCCACCAATCATGGGTGGGGAGCGCATTACTTTAGGCCAAGTCTTCGAATTACAAAATGATGTGAGAAGAAGAAGTTTTGATAATTTCTCTTGGCATGATCTTGGTTCAAACGAAGCACTTTTCCATAATGATCGTATTTTCACAGATAGAGATTCTACTGCTCAGTTGGAATTTAGCTCTGGTAACCGCATTAAAGTCTCCGAAGAGAGTCTATTTAAAATCACACAAGAAACAGATGGAATTAATCTTAATATCGAACAAGGTGTTATCTTTGCTACTCTTAATAATGCAAGTGAGGCCTTTGTTGTTAAAGTAGGTGATCAGGTCTATGAGATCACTTCAAATGATTCGAAGATTAAGATTTCAAATACAAATGGTAATAAAGAGTTGTCTGTTCTTGATGGTAAGGCAAGCGTAAGACTAGGCGATCGTGAAGAAACCATTGAAAAGGGTGTAAGAGTACTGCTTACTGATGAGAGCTATACTATTAAGCAGAGCTGGCCAAGCGAATTTTCTCCCGTTGATGGTGATGTGTTCTATGTTAATGAAAAAAATAAAATTACATTTAAGTTTAATGAAAAAGTAGAAAAGTTATACATTTCAAACTCTCGTGAAGCTTTTGAAAACGGAGAAGCACATACTGTTAATGGACTCGAACTTAAGTTAGAGAATTTAGCTCAAGGCAGTTACTATTGGCAGGTAAGTGATGAAAGTAATGTTTCAACGGAAAAGTCATTTGAAGTTATCTATGAAGTTGTCCCTGAGTTTGAAAACCTCGATGAGATTCAAAACACCGTTTTAGTGAATAAAGAGAAGCTCATTTATACTCAAGCATTTGAAAATATCGAATTAATGATTAATGGAAAAGTTTGGGACGATTTTGATTACGATGAAGGTGAATTGAAAATCTCTTTTTCGGAGGTCGGTGAGTATGAACTTTCTTATCGAAACAAAAGTGAGACGCATCCGTATGCGCTCTTTTCTAAACCTGTTTTAATTAAGGCCGTTGCAAAGCCTGGAGATATTGTTTTAAAGAGACCATTTAATGGCGAAGAATATTATTTCTATAATGATGGTACTGTTAAATTTTCTTGGGAAACTCAAGATCTCTTTAGTGGGGTTAGTACTTATCTAGTTTTAAATGGCAAAAGACAACTGGTTGCTGGGAGTTCTTTTTCTACTAGTGTTAATGAAAGTGGAGAATATTTTTGGTCATTGGAGTATGTCCTAAATAATGAAGTGATTGCTCGTTCAAAAGAAAATAAATATATTGTTACTTTTGATAATGACAACAGTGCTCTTGAACAAGGACGTAAGATAGTTGTTAAAAAGCCAGGTGATGTTATTGATTTAACATGGCAGCAACAGGGGAGTGATGAGTTCATTGTTGAGATCTCTCGCGATCGTAATTTTAGTGCTATTAAAGAATCTATAAAGACCACTGAAAGTAATACTAAGCTACTTATTAAGGAACTTGGTGTTCACTATTGGCGTGTTAAGAATGAGGAAAATAAATTTGTTCCTCCCGTTAAAATAATTATTGTACCTCCGCCGCCACCAAAAGCGCCTCGTATTGATAAGGTCGAAAAGAGAGTTCAAGTTATTAGGCAGTCACTACCAATTGCCATCGTAAATTTACTAATTGATCAGGCATTTGCTCAAGAGAAGATTGAACTTAAGTGGGAGCCTGTAAGTGATGTTAAAGAGTATCGTATACAAATTCTTGATGGTGAAAAAATTATCGTTGATGAGAAAGTTAAGAATAATCGTTATGAGTGGGATGACTATCTAACAGGTAACTTTCAGTGGAGAGTTTCTGCAATTGATTATTGGAACCAGGAAAGTCCATTTTCTGCGCTTGAGGATTTAATCATTACAAAAAAGTTTGGTGGAGCAAAGGGGATTGATCTTGTTACTCCAAGACACGGCCTTGTTATTAATGAAGGTGATATTGTTGAGATGAAGTTTGACCAAGTTCGTGGAGATAAATTCTTTATCGAAATTTCAAAAGATAAGTATTTCACAAATATTAAGGAAATACCTCTTGGAAATAAAACAACTTATACTTTTAGAAATAAATTAGCAGAAAGCTTTTATTGGCGCGTTAAGGCCATTGAAAAGAAGGACGTAATCTATTCTAAAAAAAGAAGAGTTGATGTTTTAAGTAAAAAAATTGCCAAAGTAGAAAACAGTAGAAAAAAGATTTTTACTCCAGGTAATAAGAAAGAAAAAAATTGGTATGTAGGCTACGCTCCTGAAAAAACAAATTATGAAGCCATTAGTAATGGAAAGAAAATTGTCGTTGATGATATGAACTTGATCTCATTTTATGCTGGCCTTAAGAAAGATTTTAAGGTCGCTGTAACTGATTTTGAATTACGTCATTCGAGTGGTGTTGTTTTTGATGATCTTGCATTTAATCAAACGCGCTTAAAAGTTAGCAGTCACATGCCCTTAAAGAAGCTCCCTCGCTTCAAATATGGTGCGGCAGTTGCTTTTGATTATCGAAGTACCCTTGCTTATGAGGGAAGTGAAGTTGTTTCAAATGCTGAGTTTACTTTCAATATTGGTATAAGCGGTATTTATGAATTTGAAAAAATTAAGATAAAAGCAGAGTATTTCATCCTTGGTTTTTCTGGCCTTAATGCAGAGGCACTCTATCAGATTAATAATAAATATCAGGTTGGTTTCCAATATCAGACCCTTGAAAAAGATGACCCAAGTATCACGCTTGATAAGATGGCCTTCAAACTTCAGTATAGTTTTTGAAAATATATTTTATGGACTGACCAGTATATGGGCCAGATTTTTGGCCCAATAATCTTAATATTCCCTTCTAAGTTATTGATAATGAATAAAAGTAAGGCCATTTTCGGGGCATGCCGATGGGCGATTTATAATTAGAGCAGGTTTAAACTTGAACTTGTGAGGGCATTTTGAAAAGAGAAAGTAAAAGGCCACATTCACATTTATATTCGGTAAAGCTATTTGCTTTTCTCGTTGGGGTTATGTTGGTTGCTTCATCTTGTGTTCCACAAGATGAAGTTGAGGATTTAGTAAATGTACCGGGAGCAGATCTACCAACGCTTCCAAATCTTGATGTAGCTTGTTACCAAGATGTGTATGCACCTAAAGAAGAAGATATTACGAGAAATATAGATATTCTGGTTATCCCAGATACTTCTGCTTCAATTATTTCTGAAAGAGCGCAAATTGCAGAAGGATTTAATGCCTTCTTAGATGTTCTTCCATCGGCCGCTGATGTAAATATCGCAGTTATGTTGGGGCATGGGTCTGGATCGACACACTTTGGTAAGCTTTATACAAAGTCGACGGAGCCGACAATTCTTTCAAATCGTTCATTAACAATTGAAGAGATTAAAACACACTTAAGAACAAAAATGGAGAACCCAGCTGGAGACTATCGAACTGATGGTGGGGAGGCCGGACTTGCATCTCTTAATCGTGCACTAGAAGACGATTACTATAGCTCTATTCAAGGACAAGGCTTCTTTAGAGAAGATGCAGCTCTTGTGGTTGTATTTGTCGCTGATGAGCAAGATATTTGTGCGATTTATCCGGAAGGTGTAACACCTGTTCCTGACCCTCAAGGTGGTGAGGATCGTTCACGTCTTACTGAATGTTTTGATGGTGAAACACAAATCGTAACTCCTAAGAGTGTTCTAGATAAATTAAAGGCCCGTTATACAGATCGTCCACTTGTTACAGGTGGTGTTATTTATAACAATCTAAGTACTATTCCATTTGGTGGAGAAAACGAAATTGGATATGGTTATAAAGAGTTTGTTGAATTTGGTGGTGGATTCACTGTCGACATGGCAACTGGTGAATACGGAGATGGGTTATCTAAACTAGGTACACTAGCAATGTCACGTATTGATCCTGTTAATTCATTTAACCTAGAAGTAACGAATATTGATACGAATACGATTCGAACTTTTGTTGATGGAAAAGAAGTACAGTATTCATACGATACTGAACTGAATATTGTTTCACTCAATGAGGAGCGAGGTCCATTTTCAATTGCAGCTGTTCAATACTGTGAAAAGCCTTCAGTTACAAAACAGGTTATTCAAATTGTAGCAGGTGGTTCACACTCTTGTGCTCTTATTGCAAATGGTGAAGTAAAGTGTTGGGGAGATAACTCTAAAGGTCAGTTAGGACAAGGTGATACTGTTAATCGTGGTGATGATGAGGGAATTGATTCGATTCCGGCCATTGATTTAAACGGAGAGCTTGCACTACAAGTCATTGCAGGAAATCTTCACACGTGTATTCTAACTGAATCTAATAAAGTTAAGTGTTTTGGTGACAATACTTATGGACAATTAGGGATGGCATCAACTGATACTTTAGGTGATGACGAACAATTATCAGAATACGGTTATACTGAAATTGGCGGAATTGTAAGAAAGCTTTATGGTGGTACTTATCATAACTGTGCTCTTCTAACGACAGGTGATGTTCGTTGTTGGGGACAAAACTATTATGGTCAGCTTGGTACTGGTGATACTGAAATAATTGGAGATGATGAAACTCCAGCTCAGGGTAATCTTGTTGCTTTAGGGGCAAAGGCCATTCAAATGGATATTTCTTCGATGAGTTTCCATGCCTGTGCAATTTTATCTGGTGGTACTCTTAAGTGTTGGGGACGTGGGACTCACGGACAGCTTGGCCTAGGAAATACTGACAATGTGAATTCTCCAAGCTTGGCCACTCCAACGCCGAAAGGAGTAATTGCAGTTACAACTGGCGGTATCCATACTTGTGCACTTCTTTCTGATTCGACAGTATATTGTTTTGGGAATAATTCTCAAGGTCAGCTAGGAGATGGAACAAGTGAAGCAATGGGTGATAATGAAACTTTAGATAATCATACTGCTCTAGACTTAGGTTTTGAAGTTGCCTCAGTTGTTGCTTCAAACACTGCAACATGTGCTCTCTCTAAAGCTGGAGATGCAAAGTGTTGGGGTAACGGAACTTCTGGTAAGTTAGGTCAAGTTGGCACGGCCAAGATTACAGGTGATCTTGCAAACCTTCCAGCAATTGAACTTGGAAAGAGCGTTTCACAAGTTTCAGGTGGACTTAATCATCATTGTTTCTTAACAACTGATGAAGGTCTTGTGAAATGTATTGGTAATGGTAGTAAGGGACAACTTGGTAATGGAAATACAGATTCTATCGGTGATGATGAGTCGCCTGTATTAGCAAACTTCCTTGCTCTTTTTAATATTTAAGAAATTAATTCCAAATAATAAAATCATAAGAACGATGGCACCGAGTATACTTTCATTATTCGGTGTCATATCTTCTCTCACAGCGCAGCCAGGATCAATTCCAGATTGAAGAGTTTCAAAACCGTTTGCTCCAAGGGTTACTATCGTTGGGTTAGGTGAGTAAGAACCACCAACTCCTGTAATGACTCCATCAACTTCATCAAGACGAATGATCCCGTCTCCGCCATTTCCACCGGCCCTTCCTAAAACTCCACCTGCGGCTCCACCTGTACCTCCTGAGGCATCGAGAGCAGCATTGAGTTCGATATTACCAACTGCTTGTAAGAAGATAACTCCACCGGCGCCGCCACCTGAGCCACCAGAGTCTCCGTTGGCAGAAGTTGTGCCCGGCTGTCCAGCTCCACCATTGGCCAGAATAGGAGCGTTGATATACATATCTCCACCTGCGGCGATATGAATAACTCCACCTCCGCTTCCTCCTGGAGTTGCACCAGTTTCAGTCGCACCACCTTGCTCGCAGCCACCTCCGCCATTTCCGCCACCGGCACCACCAAGCATTTGTGCTTCAAGATTTAAAGCTGAGTCATATGTTACAGATGTGGAACCAGGGGCACTTAGAGTGTCCGATCCATCAACTGGTCCTGAAGAAACACCTGAGCCACCATTTCCACCAAGGGTTGCATGGGAGCCACCGGCACCACCACTACCGCCAATATCTGAAAAGCTTGATCCACCACAGGCTGCATCCGTTGCACTCGATCCTTCCGATCCTGGAAATGCTACTGGACTTAATCCTGGACCATAGCCTCCAGCAAGACCTTCTGCTACTGAGATTGTGTGAGCAATTGTAACGTCACCTTGAACTTTAATGATTAGTGGATTATTTCCAGTGATTGTAAGAGCACCAGTTGTCGTTAAGTCAGTACAATTATAAGTCCCACTTGGGATTAATCCTGTCCAGTTGCACGAAAGATCACTACCGTCGCCAGTGTCAACAGCGGCAAAAGTAGTTGATGATAATAGTAGGAATATGGGTAGGATAAATCTCTTCACTGAAGAAATTTTAACATATCTTAACTATGTCTTTAACTAGGTATAAATGGCTAGAAATTGCCTTGAAAGAAGTTAAAGCGAACCGCCTCAATATCCTTTCTTCCTTGATTATATGAGAAGAAACTTTGTTTCAAAACTTGAGAGCGTACTTCAATCTGTTTTGCAGCTTCGTTGAAGATGAACTCAAGTTGAACTTCTTCATTTGTGGCCTTTAAATAGACCTCATTTCTTTCGATTTGATAGCCACCAATCTTTCTGATGACACTTGCAATCTTTTCAATATTCTCTTCAGGAGTTGCCCCTAGCATTTTAAAAGGCATGATATAACTTGAAGATGCTTTCTTCTCTTTAGAAGAAAGACAGTTGTCGATGGATGGACAAGTAAAATTATCTAGACTCGAAGACTCTTGAATTAGAAATTCCTTTGAGCATGATGCTGTTGTTAAAAGAACAGCAATAATCACTGATAGTCTAGCGAGTCTTTTCATTAAATTAGTCCTTCTCTTTTAATTTTCACTAAAACATACGGCTGAACTATTAGGTATTGGAATTCAGTGTTCTCTTCTTCCCACATTGTGATTTGTTCATCTGTTGGACGAAACATCTGTTCATCAGCAAGCCATTTCTTAATATATTCAACTTCGTCACGCGCCATTGTAAATCCTACGGCCGCAAGCTCAAGTTCATCAGTTATCATGAATAATGCTTCTCTTTCATGGTGAGGCTTTAGTAAGTCCCACTTTGCATCATCAATATCATTAGCTAATCTGTCTAATAGGTTCTCATTGTTATTTTCATCGTTCATATTAATTTCCTATTAAATTGCTTTCATCATTTTCTTATCATTATTAATTTGAGCAATTAACTTTTCATCAGTGTCGATGTAGTTAGAAGTGTGAACTTTTTTTGCTGCTTCAATTAATTCTTTAGAAGGATCTTCTTTGTCGATTTCGTTCTTAAGAAGAGAGTAATATTCTCTTTCTAGTTTATTCTTTTTTTCTTCTTTCTTACGGTAGTATGGAGTTAGGATAAAGAGGAAAGCAAGAACGGCAATCATCGACCAAACAATATGATAAATTTTCAAAAATACACCTCATGATTTAGTTTCGTTATAAATATACTATGTTAAAATTGCTCTGTGAATGATTTAAAGAAACTTGTTATTCTTGCCCAAAGCGGTGATGCACAGGCTTATCACGTCTTTTTGGAAACCGTATCGCAAACAATAAAACGCATTGTTTCTTTTAAGGTTTTTAACGAGTCACATCGCGACGATATATGTCAGGAAATCTTAATAAGTATTCATCATTCACTACCGACATACTCGCCAGATCGACCGATAATGCCTTGGATTAATTGTATTATTGAACGTCGAATAATCGATTACATTCGTAAATACACGAAATTAGAAGAAAGAGAAGAAATATTTGATGAGGCCGTCACAAAAGAGGCTAATGCATCGAATAATACAATAGAAAGAGTTGCGCTCGAGCAGCAGCTAGAGCTGTTGATTGAAAAGTGTCTAACTGACGAATTGAGTAAACCGCTTCTCATGGCAAAACTTGAAGGGTTAAAAACGAAGGAAATCTCACAAGAGCTCGGAATTAGCGAGGCTGCGACACGAACGAGAATTTCTCGTGCTATGGCAAAGCTAAAAAAAGCGGTTAGGATTAATAATGGAAAATGAAAAGTTAATAAATTCATTAGTAAGTGACTTGAGGCCAGTAAAGAGATTGGCATCGCCAAGTCTTAGGACATTCTTTTGGCTTATTCCACAAGTCGCGATTAGTTTAATTGCAATTTCGATTAGTTCACCAATTGACTTTAAGTATATGCAAAATGCACAATTTATTATCCAAGTAATTGTTGCCCTAATTGCACTTGCCATTGGTTCTTACTTTGGTTTTGCTAATACTGTGCCTGGTCTATTAAGTGAGAAGAAAGCAAAGCTTATTTTCGTGCCATTTATTATTTTATTCGCTCTTATTATCTTTAATCTTTTATTTCCTATTGGCCTTGATTCGGCCCATGAGCATCGAGCAAATTGTTATCAAGAATTGAGTGTTCTCATGATTATTGGATTTGCTCATAATTACTATATGCTTAAGAAAGGCTTTATCGCTTTTAATAATGCAACTGTAGCGACAAGCTTATTAACAAGTGGGATGATCCCATTAGTAATTCTTTACTTTGGTTGTTCATTTTCGACAAAGCATCTAGTTATTTCTCATTATCTACCAATCTTGGTTATTACAACTTTAGGTATGATAATTTTTAAATTTACAAAAAAATAAAGTAGAATGTAACAATTTTAATTTTATATTCGAATAATTGAGTAAGAAGGAATTTAGCTTCTTAAAAAAAATAAAGGAGAATATTATGAATTCTAAAAAGTCACTATTAATGGGTGCCGCTGTTGCTGGTCTAATGATTTCATGTACGGGAACAGAAACTAAGATGCCAGAAACGGCTGCTAATGAAGTTATGTGTTACGGAGTAAACTCTTGTAAAGGTCAAGGGGCTTGCCACGGTAAAGTTGATGCTTGTAATGGAAAAAACGGATGTCAAGCAGAGCTTAAGTGTGGTGGACAAAACTCTTGTAAAGGTAAAGGCCTAATTAAACTTACAAAAGATGAGTGTGAAGCTAAAGGCGGAAAAGTAGCTGCAAGGTAAGAAATGCAAAAGTACGGTGTTGGATTAAGACATACACATTTTCCATATTTGGAAAGTGAACACTCGAAGTCACAAGAAGGTGTCGAGTGGTTTGAGGCTCTTCTCGAAAATTATATGGGAACTTACGGGCGACCATTTAAAATGCTTGAGAAGATTAGGGCCGATTATCCAATAGCGTTTCACGGAGTCTCTTTATCAATTGCCTCTAGTGAAGAATTAAATTTAGCTTATATGAAAAAGGCAAAAGAGCTATATGATAACTTCGATCCTTTCGTGACGAGTGATCATATGTGTTGGACAGGGCATGCCCATTCAAATTTACACAATCTTTTGCCTTTTGCGTATACTAAGGAAAATCTTGAATTCATTGCTGATAAGGTAATGAGAGTTCAAGACTTTTACGCAAGAGAGATGGCCTTTGAAAATCTATCGGCCTATTTTACTTTAAATAAATCGACAATGAGTGAAGCCCAGTTCTTAAATGAATTGGCCAATAAAAGCGGCTGTAAAATTCTTTTAGACTTTAATAATGTCTACGTAAATGCAGTAAACCAAAAATTTGATGCAGCTGAATTTTTTGAAACAATTGAGACCAAGAATGTTTCTCAAATACATCTTGCTGGTTACTCTGACTTAGGTACACATCTTTTTGATACTCATTCTCATCCCGTTCACGCCGAGGTGTGGCAATTGTTTAAAAAGTATTGCCATAAATTTGATGTTCCAATTCTTCTAGAATGGGATGAAGACATTCCTGAATTCCCAGTTTTAGAAAGAGAAGTCTTAAAAGCAAAAGAGATTTTTGAAGGGGCCTTATTATGAATCATCATGATTTTCAAAATAAGTTCCTGAAGGGGGTTCTTTCGAAAGATATATCTCACGATATTATGAATGAAATGATTCCTATTGGTGAATTATCAAATGAACAAGTGATGGAAGTTTATCAAAATGACTATCGTGCACGCTTACAAGAAGTTATTGGTGATAATTTTGAAACATGTTGGTTTGTCATAGGCGATGATGACTTTCTCGATATTTCACTGGCCTATGTTGAGTCTAGGCCATCTGAATTTACAAATCTACTTCATTATGGAGATGACTTTCCTGAGTTTATTTCTTCACGTGTAAAAGAAGTTTCTTTTATTAGAGAACTCGCAGAGTTTGAAAAAAGATTTTGGAATTTATTTCATCAAAGAGACAATTCAAAATCATTTAATCCTCAAGAGTTTGGAGAAGGAATTTTTGAAATTCCTTTTATTTTAAAAGATACTTTCTCTCTTTTTTCTAGTGAAGTTCAGTTATCTGAGCTTTGGCAAATGAGAAAAGGTGATAGTGACAAGAGTTTTCATGACATTCAAAATAATGAATTAACAATTCTCTATAAGAGAGATGAGAAAATGCAGATTCAAGTGATCTCAGAGGGGATCTTTGAACTCATTACAAACTTAAAGAATCATCAAACAATCCTTGAAGCTGTCGAAGAAATTGAGGAGGATAAATTAAGTGATCCAACTTTGTGGTCAGTTTTCTTCAATCTTCTTGGTTATATTGCCGAGATCAAAGGCAAATAAATCGTTGGCTATTTTAAGACAGTCTTCTGTGACTGGTGACTCGATGACGATATCTTCTTGAGTGATTGGATGCTTAAAACATAATTTATAAGAATGAAGAAAGATTCGGTAGAACTTATAATCTTTCCTAAATTGATTGTTAATCGACGAATGGCCATATTTCGCATCACCAACTAAATTGTGCATACGACGAGAAAAGTGTTTTCTGATTTGATGTTGGCGACCTGTGAAGATTTCAATGTCAACAAGACTGTACTCTTCATTTGTAGCGAGTCTTTTAAATGCTGTCTTCGCATCTTGAATACCCTTGTCTGTTTTAATTGGAAAGTCGTACACGCCTTCTTCTTCCGCTACGCCCTTAACCATTGCAACATAGTGCTTTGATACATTGTCACTATTCCATTGTTCCTTCATGAGCTTTGTTGCTTCCTTTGACTTTGCAAAAAGAACAACTCCTGAAACTGGTTTATCAAGCCTGTGAATAGGAAAGAGATAAATATCTGTTTGTTTCTTTAGCGATCTTAGAAGACTTCTTCGATCAGAGCTTCTGGCCTTAAAAGGGTGGACTAAAAGATCACTTGGCTTTGTGGCCGCTATATAGTGATCATCTTCAAATAGGACTTGGATTTTATTCTTCACGAGTAAATATATATCAGATTTGATCGAGGTAAGTATATGAAATTTTAGGAAGTCTTACTCTTTTACTAAGGTACTTCTTATAAGTTACCGATATGTGAGATGTGAGAATATTAAGAGAGAAACTATTTTTTATTTTATTTATATGTGTGGGCCTTTCGCTGCCTTCCATGGCATCTGAATCGGGTGTTCTCTATCGCAATGGGGCGACTACGATTTCGTATGACCGCAGCAAAGATCAATTTATCTTTAGAGATGAAAAATCAGTTTCAGAGTATTCAAGATTTCGCTACAACGATTTAATTCTCGAAAAATTTCATCGTATTCCTATCGAGGATCACGGTGAAGTCGAAAGAAGATTAAAAATGGTAAAGAAAACGTACCATCTTTCAGCTCCTGCTCCTGAAGAAATTTTACAGGAGAGTCTGGCCGTTGCTTCAAAAATTAATGAGGCAGATGATTATGGCTGTGGGGATTCGAGAATTAATATCGGAGATGACCAAGTTGCTTATACGGCAGAGATTGAAATAGAAAAGCTTGATGTTAAGAAAGAAGGCTTCTTTGGCCTTGGAGAACTTGAGGGTGCCGAGTTTGAATTAAATACTTCAAATGATAATCCATTACATGGTGGATTAATGGCCCTTGGGATAACTAACTTCAATGAGCGTGATGGTATTGAAGGAGATGATCGAGGTCTGACTTTTGGTGCAAAAATTTCTGCTAAGTTAAAATTTGAAAATGGTGAGGTCCTATTTAGCTATAACTCGAGGGCCTATACTAAACTTGTTGAAAAATCTTGTGGCGTCGCTGAAATCCATGGACGTTTATACGAGAGGTTCTGCTATCAAAACGACGACGGTACATGGAATCAAGAAGGATTAAATAGAGACGATATTGACCTTAGTGTTTATCGATTAATAGGTGATGATAAAAAGAGCTTTGTCCAACTTGGAGCAGGTTTAACAATCCTTGACGACAATGGGCTTGCGATGAATACTCAAAGAGCTTGGCATAAAATGTCTAAGTCTGCGGGAACGGTTCAGTATAAGAACTACGGTCATATGGATCAAGTGGTATCACCGAAAGCACATTTTAAGGTTGGAAAGATCTATGATTATAAAAATGAAGAGGGGACGATTTCAACAACCTCTCAAATCTATACTGGAGGACAGCTTTCTCATATTAGTGGAAACGAAAATTATGTCGGCTTAGGTGGCGAGTTTAAAGTTAACTTTAAGCCACAAGATAGTAACGGTAAATTTCCAGCAGTAGAAACTCGTTTCTACTATGACGGCCAATATACACAAGAAGGTGAATTAAATCATTACTATGGTGTTGAAGCTAAAACAAATGTCTATACAACGAAAAAGTCTGTTATCTATATTAAAGCGGGTATGGGAATTGAAGATGATCAGTATACTCGCCAATACGAGAATTATGGAAAGTCTTTTCTTAATCGTAATTTAGATATTCAGCACTACTTAGGAATTGGTATAGAAAAAAGGTTCTAAGCAAAGCAAAGAACCTTTTGTATTTATTATGGTGATTATTTTTCTTGATAGATATGAACATCTCTTTGAGGAAATGGAATCGTAATCCCTTCTTTATCAAACTCTAGTTTTACATTCTCATGCATATCAAACATAACTTGCCAGTAGTCCGCAGACTTTACCCATGGCCTAACAGCAAAGTTAACTGAACTATCTGCAAGAGCAGCAACTGCAACGACAGCTTCAGGTTCATCAAGTACCATTGGATGCTCTTTTGTAAGTCTCATTAGAACTTCCTTGGCCTTCTTGATATCGTCTCCGTACCCAATTCCAAAAGTCATATCAACGCGTCTAATTCCTTCAGCTGAGTAGTTTACAATACTTCCAGATGAAAGTGATCCGTTTGGTAGAATGACAGTTTTATTATCTGCAGTATTTAAGATTGTGCAAAATAGTCCAATCTCTTTTACCTTACCAATAAACCCTTGAGCTTCGATTACATTTCCAACTCTAAATGGCTTAAAGAATAGAATAAGTACACCACCAGCAAGGTTACCAAGAGCTCCTTGTAGAGACATACCAAAAGCAAGACCTGCAGCACCAAGCATTGTAATGAAACTCGTTGTCTTAACTCCCACCATTCCAATGATAGTGATGAATAGTCCAATTTTTAGAGCAATACTTACGATTGAAGTGATAAAACCTCTTAGAGATAATTCAACTTCTTTCTTTTGTAGCGCTTTATCAACTAATCTATCGATGAAATTGATAACTTTAAGTCCGATAATTAGGACGACAATTACTTTGATAAATTGAATTCCATACTCAGCAGCATGATTCATTAATTTTTCAATATTGGCTTCATTTAATAATTCTTTCATTTATTCTCCTAAAAATTCGCCAAAAGACTAATTGTTGTTTTGTAATCGTGTTGATCTCTTCCTTCAACTGGCTCGTTTTCGTATTCCCAAATAACACCAGCTTTTAAAGAAAAAGTACTATTAATTAACATACGAATAGATGGCTCCATATTAATAATGTAATTTTCACTATTCTTTAGACTCGGAATATATTCTAGCCAGTAACGAGCATTCACACCTTTTCGAAGTTCCTTACTAATTTCATAATAAGCACGCAGTTTTTGTTCGTGGCTATCTGGCTCATTTTGAACAAAATTTTCTCTTGTATAACGATAACCAAGTTCAGCAAACATTTTATAATCATCTTGATCGTAGAACTTATACTTAAAACCTATTTCCATGTTATTTCTGGCCCAAAAACCTTTAAAGCGATCCGACTCAAATAAGTCGCCAAGATAGATATCTACTTTTTTTGAAAGTACGTGATCAAGTCTTAGTAGGGCACTCCATTTTTCATCATCAACAACTTCGTCGGACTCACCATAAGAGTATGTCCCATTAAAAGTCAGGGTATTGGTATCCCATTTATAAGAGTTACGTGATGCAAAGTCATATGTCTTTTTGTTAGTATTTCCACCAGAAGCAATAAATGTTACTTCATCTTCTGATTTAAATTGTGCATGAGTAAATTGGCCTACGATAAGGGCCAAAAATAGTAATTTCTTCATAACAAAATCCTTTTTAAAAAAACTATTCTATGTTCATTGTTAATAATAATTATCCTAAATTCTGTCTATTTATCTTAACTACGATTAACTTTTTTGTACAATTCAACCTTTAGCAAAATAATGCCAATAATCATTGGTTTGAGATAATGCTTATTTGAAACTAGTAATTATTTGGCCAACAATTACAGAAGCTTAAAGACTGATAAAAAAACTAGATTAATAATAGTGGGATTATCGGCAAAATGGAGTAAATGTTTGTAGGAAGTGTTTTTCTCAATTAAAATTAATTAATTGCGAAATTGGAGCTGTAATGGAGTTAATCGAACCTTTTTTAAACGCTTTACTTGAAGTGTTTAAAAAGCAACTAAATATCCCTCTTCTGGCAGGAGAGGTCCATCCAAATTATGAATTCAAGGATGTTGTTGATATTGTAGGACTTATTGGAATTAGTAGTGAAAAGATTAACGGAGAGTTAGCACTATGTTTTAATAAGGATAGTTTTTTAACTATTTATAACACAATGTTTTCTGAAAACCAGACAGAGCTAAATGAGGATATTTCAGATTCAGCTGCTGAATTTGTTAATATGGTTTTAGGTCAGGCCAAAGCTGACATTAATAAAATAACAGGACTTACTGTTGAAAGAACAACACCGGAAGTAATCATAGGGGAGAGTATTAAGAATGATCGAATAACAGGACCAAGAACTGTTACGATTCCATTTGAGCTTCCTGTTGGTATGAATAAACAAGTATTTTATATGAGCCTAACAATCGAAGAGTAATTAATGCAAAAAAAAATATTTCTAATTTCCTTTCTATCTATTTTTCTATTTATTTCATGTAACAAAAATGTAGCGCCTAAAGCTGATTTAAAATATTGGAATGATACTGCGGTAACAAATAAGATTAAAACTTATTTGAAAGATATTTCTGATGAAAAATCTAAAAACTTTATTCCTGTTAGTGAAAGAATTGCTGTTTTTGATAATGATGGAACACTTTGGGGCGAGTACCCGATGTATGTTCAATTTATTGCGTTGTTAGACTTCTATAAAGACATCATTGTTGGAAAGTATGATCGACCAAATGCCTTAGTTGATGAAGTCCTTAAGCAGTTTCCTAATGTTGAAGATAAGGGCAAGCTTTATCAGGCCCTACTTGATATGCAAGCTGGTGTTACTAATGACGAGTATATGGAATACATGGCAAAGTGGTTAGAGACTAAGAAGCACCCAAAGTTAAATAAGAAATACACAGAGCTGATCTACGCTCCAAGTGTTGAGCTAATGAGAACGCTTGAAGATTTTGGTTTTAAAGTTTTTATCGTAACAGGTGGGGGAACACACTTTGTTAGGGTTCTAAATAATATTGTATACGACCTTCCTTCATATCAAATTGTTGGAACAAAGTTTGGTAAGAAGTTTTCTGAAAATGGAAAAGTCGAATTTCAAAATGAGGCAAAGCTTGCTTTTTTAAATGACAAAGAAAATAAGCCTGTCGGTATTCTAGAACATATTGGAAAAGTTCCTGTATTTGTTTTAGGGAATTCAGATGGGGACTTTGCAATGGGGAAGTATGCTACTTTAAATTCAAAATATAAATCATTTGTTGGTATTATTCATCACGATGATAGTGCACGTGAGTTTGCCTATGATAGAAAATCACACGTTGGTAAACTTGATAAGGTTCTAACTGAAGGTGATAAATACTTTGTAAATCTAATTAGTATGAAAAAAGATTTTAAGCAGATTTATTTTTCTGAATCAGATAAAGGCCATCGCGAATAGGGAGCATGGTCTTATAAAGATCATCTCTCGATTCAATATAGTTATTAAATTCAATGAGCGCATTGGTTGTCTTATCCTCAGGGTCAACAATATCAGAAGCGACCTTGCCATTCCAAAGAACGTTGTCCACAACAATCATACCATTTTCACTGAGTAGTTCTAAAGAGAGTTCTAAGTAGTTCTTATAACTTCCTTTGTCGGCATCAATGAAAATTAAATCAAAGCTTTGTCCTGCTAACTCTTTTAGAACTAAGTTAGCATCACCGAAGCGAGCTTCGATTTTCTTACCTACTTCGCTACGATCCCAGTAAGACTTTGCAAAAGTATTGATTTTTTTATTCTTATCAATGGTAATCACTTTTCCATCAACAGGAATATTCTCTGCCATGGCCAAGGCCGAATAGCCTGTGAAAGTACCGATCTCTAAAATATTCTTGTAATTATTTGAGCGAATAAAGAAGCCCAGAAGGGAAGCGACCAGTTCTCCCGAAATCATGCGTCCAAGTGGATGATTATCTTTTGTATAATCACCCAGCTCAACGCAAAGATCACTTGGGATATTTGATTTATTTAAACAATATTTTTCAATCTCTTTTAAATTTTCCACTGAAACTCGATAAGTTTATTTCCGCTTATTTCATCGCAAACGCTAGTTAATTCTTTCGATAAGAATAGCATAGAAATATATGCATTGTATTTAATGATATATTTAAATCCAGGAGAAATATAACGATCGAGTTGTTCTTTTAGCACCATGCACTCTGGTGTATTTGTCATATATGATGTTTCAAAATCTAATCTCTTAAATCCTTTTTGTCTTGAAAAGTCTGCACTATAAAAGCATTGACCATCATTTGACTCAACATCAAGAATAATTCTTCTCGTCGAATCGGAAATACCTAGTTTCGTAAATGAAATATCAAGTCCCGCTATCTCATTTGGTGCAGCGACTTTATCGCGAAAGCTCTTGCACGCAAAAGTTGTAAATTCAGTGACAAATTTCATATCCGTGGCACTTGGAATGATATCGTTTGAGGCGTAAGTGTTTGAAATAAATAGAATTGTAAGCAGGAGTGTCTTCATTTATGAGGTCCTTTATCACTTTTGTTTGATGAGTAAAACATTAATTCTCCTTTTCATACTCCTGTCTTGGCAAAGAGTAAAGTTAGTATGAAAATTTGACGGGCCAATCTTAAAAAAAGTAAATAACCCGATGTTTTTACTAAAGTTTTAAGAAATCTCTCCGATAAGCCCAGTCCTATGGAGCAGTTTTTAAATAATTTTCTATTGGCATCTTCAATCTTACTTCTTTTAAGTATTGTGCTTAGTAAGTCTTCAAGCCGTTTTGGTTTGCCTGTTCTAGTACTATTTCTCTTCATAGGAATGATGGCCGGTTCTGACGGAATTGGTGGAATCAATTTTAGCAATTATGAGTTAACTCACTCTCTAAGTTTAGTGGCCTTATGCTTGATTATTTTTAATGGAGGTTTTGAAACTCCATTTAGTAAAGTTAAGAGGGACTTTGGGAGAGGTGTTGTTCTTTCTTCAATTGGTGTCATGCTCACAACATTTCTTGTGGGTGGTTTCACACATCTTGTAACGGACTTAGGTTTACTTGAATCACTACTCATTGGTGCCATTTTATCGGCAACAGATGCGGCAGCGGTCTTTGCTGCTTTTAAAGATCCAACTGCACAAGTTGGTGATGTTAAAAATATTCTCCGTTTTGAATCGGGAAGTAACGACCCAATGGCCTACTTTCTTGTTTCAGTCATCATTGGATTTATTGAACAAGGAATGGGGGACGTTAAAACAACAGCAATCATGTTTATTTCAAATCCAATTATTGGTCTAATTGGTGGTTGGGTAACTGCTCGCTCATTCATCTTAATCAATAATGTGGTTAAACTAGATTTTAACGGACTGTATCCACCTCTAACAATGGCCATGTTATTTCTTGGCTACTCTTTGACAACGAAGTTAGGTGGAAATGGATTCTTAGCTGTTTATGTATTTGGAATGATGATTGGTAATAGAAAGATTCTACACAAGAACCTACTATCACTATTCTTTGATGGAGTTACTTGGCTTTCTCAGATTGGACTCTTTATTATGCTAGGGCTACTTGTATTTCCAAGTCGTCTTCTTTCAATCGCTCCAGCTGGACTTTTCATTGCTTGCTTCCTGACATTTGCAGCAAGGCCAATAACTGTTTTCCTATGTTTAGTTAAGAGTCGTTTTAACTTAAATGAAAAGCTCTTTGTCTCTTGGGCAGGGCTCAAAGGTGCAACACCAATTGTTTTTGCAAGTTTTGCAGCTACACATATCGGAGAAAAAGCACACGTCTTATTTGATATTGTATTCTTCGTTGTAATTGTTTCAGCTCTAATGCAAGGTTCATCTTTAAAGTTTGTAGCAAAGAAATTAGGTCTTATTGTTGAGCAAGAAGATGAAACAAACTTTCCTGTGGATCTGGAACTACTGGAGCAAACAAAGCATGGTATTGTTCAACTAGAAATTAGACAAACAGATTATGCGGTTGAGCACAGGGTTGTCGATCTACGACTTCCGACAGGGGCAATCGTTCTCTTTATTAAAAGACATGGTGCATTTATTATTCCAGATGGTGCAACAGTTTTTGAAAAAGGGGATAAAATTCTTTTAGTGACTAAACTAAAAGAGGATCTAGAAGCGGCTCAAGAGTGTTTCGTAAAAAAAAAGATTGAAGATTTAGATGAAGAGGATGATGATACACAGGAGTTACATGCGGCCTAAAATTAATTAGGTCACTAACTAAAGGATATTTGTGGAAGCTCGTGATCTTACACAAGGATCTGTCATCAAGTCTTTGTTTAAATTATCGATACCAATTGTAATGGCCAATTTTCTACAAACGGCCTATCAACTTACTGATACATTTTGGGTTGGGCGTTTAGGAACAAACGCTATCGCAGCACTCTCTCTTTCTTTTCCTGTTATCTTTCTTTTAATTTCAATGGGCGCAGGCTTTGCCGTTTCTGGTACAATTCTTGTTTCTCAGTATACTGGTCAAAAAAATACTAAGATGGTTTCAAAAGTATGTCTTCATACTTTATTTATTATTCTTATTACTTCGGCTTTATTAGCAGGTGTTGCCTACGCAGTTATTCCTTATGTCATTCGCGCGATGACACCGACCGTGGATATTCAAGATATAACAATATCGTATTTAAGAATCTCATTTATTGGTTTGATTTTTAGTTATCTCTACATGATGTTTCAATCTCTATATCGAGGAGTTGGAGATGTTAAGACACCATTTTATATTGTTCTATTCTCTGTCATATTAAACTTCATCATTGATCCAATCCTAATCATGGGATATGGGCCTATTAAAGCTTATGGTGTAGATGGAGCAGCGTATGCGACTATTTGTACCCAAGGTTTATCAGCAGTTATTGGACTTTATTTACTAGCAAAAGGTAAGGGGGGAATAAAAATTGATTTCACAAAAATCTCTTTTGATCTTTCTTTGGCCAAAAGAATTATATATCTTGGCTTTCCTGCTTCGACAGAACAGTCCTCAAGGGCCATGGCCATGATGGTTATGACTTTTCTAATTGCAACTTTCGGTGATATTGCTCTTGCTGCTTACGGAATCGGAATTCGAGTTTTAACTTTAATGATTATTCCTAGTCTTGGTTTTGCGATGGCGACCTCAACTCTCGTAGGTCAAAATATAGGTGCGGGAAAAATTGAAAGAACGAAAGTTGTTACGAGTCAAGCGCTATGGGTAATATTCATTGCTTTATCAATTGCTGGAATAGGCTTTTTCATATTTGCTGAACAAACACTTCAGATTTTTGTACCGAATGAAATTGAAGTTATAAATGAAGGGGCGAAGTTTATTCGTATCATCGCTCTCACATTCGGTCTAATAGGTGTTCAGCAGGTTGCTTCTGGTGCCATGAGAGGGGGAGGAAGTCCGATGATCTCGATGATGGTGGCCATCGTTTCTTTATGGGTCATTCGTTTTCCAATTGCTTATGTTCTTTCAAAGCATACAAGTCTTGGCCAAACAGGAATCTACTTGTCATTTGTTGTAGGTAATATTCTTGGTGCTTCCATTGCGATTTTTATTATTAAACAGAATCGGTGGATTAAGAATCTAACGGATCCAATTACTGAAGAAGAGCGAAAGGTAATAGAAGAGACCATTGTTGAAGATGGTGTAATTTCTTGAATTCACTGGAATATAAAGAATAATTGTTAAGTAAGTAACCTAGTCCTCCGATAAGGTATTGAGAGATTTCTTTGAGAGGGGGGAGACGGTGAGAAAGGTTTACTTGATGCTTTGTATGCTGGCCGTACAGGCTTATGCTGATGCCGTTGTTGTTAATACTTACGAGAAAATTTCAACCTCAAACTATGTCGAAGAAGTCACTAATCAAGTTAATAATGTCGTCGATGAAGCAATTGAAGATATGGAAATGGACCCTGTTTCAAATCCTGAAAGTGCCGTCACTTGTAATCCAAATACAGCTATAGATAATCACGCTCCTGAGGCAAAGAGAGTTCTTGAAGAAGGACTTAAGTTAGCAGAAGCTGCCGCAAGAGGAGAGGATTGCCAATTCTATCAAAGATTTATCGATCAAGGTGTTCCTATCGAGGCACTTAAGCAGTCACTTCTTTATTATAAAGAGAATAAGAATAAGTTTAAGAATAAAAATTACATAACTATTGCTGACTACTCTCAGAATTCTAAAAGGAAACGCTTTTTTCTACTTGATATGAAAACTGGTGATGTGAAAAGTTATAAGGTTTCTCATGGTAGTGGAAAAGTTAAAGGAGTTACTTACGCTGATGCAACAATTGCTGATAGTGGTAGAGTGACTAGGGCATCAAATCATGTTGGAAGGTTAGTTCGCTGTCGTGTTCCTGCAAGGGCGAAACCTCAACATGACCAATGGGCGATGACGAGACCAGGCTTTTTTAAGACAGGTGAATTCTATATGTCTAGTAGTCACGACGAAAGAGTAAAAGGTGAGAGAGGATGGCCAACTTTCAAAGCATCTGGAAGAAATTATAACGGTATGCGATTAGATGGTCTTTCAAAAGGTGTAAATGATAAGGCCCGATCGCAAGGTGTTGTGATGCATGAGGCTTATTATAACCGCGGTAATATTATGGGAAGAAGCTTTGGTTGTCCTGCATTCGTACCAGGTGAGGGGCGAGAGATCATGGAGAAAATCAGTAACGGCTCCCTCTATTATTCATATGTTCCTAATGAAGGATGCCGTAGTGATTATAACAAGGCCCTGGGCGATGTTAAGGGTTGGGAAAGAATGTGTACAGGACGTGATTAGCCCTTATTAACATCAAGTGGATTGGAAAATTCAATTGTACGAATTGGAAATGGAATTGAGATACCATTTTGATCGTAGTACTTTTTAATATTAATAACAGCTTGGTGTCGTGCTTTGTAAAAGGCCACTCCTGTCTTGTAGTGAATCCAAACTCTTGCCGTAAGATTAATTGAACTGGCCCCAAATTCTTCAAAGAACACTTCGACTGGAACATTTTCAAGTCTTCCTTCGATTGCCTCTAGTGCTTCTCTAGTAACTTTTTCTACTTTCTCTAAATCATCATGATAAGAGACACCAACGGAGATATCTACTCGACGTTGTGGGGTACTTGTGTAGTTGATAAAAGGTTTTGTGAACATATCTTTATTTGGAATAAAGACTTCAAGACCTTGATATGTTGTAATCCCCGTCGTTCTTAATTCAATATTTGTAACCTGACCAACGATCTTATCAATTTCGATAATATCTCCAATTTGATAAGGCTCACGAAAAGCAATCAGAACACCTGAAACGAAGTTTGCAGCAATTTCTTGGAAGGCAAAACCTAAGGCCAAACCAATTACCCCGGCCCCTGCAAGAATTGATGTAACGGTTTTTTCAAGACCGATAATTTCTAGTGCTGTAAATATTCCGACGACGATAACGATGACATTTGTCGTTGTTCCAAGAATCTCGTTAACTGATTTTTTATAAGAAACTTTTTGGAGAACTTTCTTAACTAAGTTTCGAAGAGTTTTTCCAAGATAGAAGAAAACAAATAGAGCGACGATAGCAACGATCAAATTAGGAATATTCTTAATAAATGCTTCGTACCAAAAAGTTAACTTTCCAGAAATAAGTGTAAAAACTCTATTTATATCAAACAATGTAAACTCCATTTAAATTATTTCCCTAAATTTTATCGTATTTAAAAGAAATAAAAAAGGAGCTTATTTGATTGAAATCTTTGCAAGCTTTTCTTTATAAAGATTTGAAATGACTTTAGGAACCTTAAATGGAATTGTTTCGATTATAAGCTTCTTAAAAAATTCAATATAACTTGCCCTGCGATACCATGTTAAGCTTGAAAGGTTTTGAGTCATTGGCCCGTAGCCTTCATTGATTAACTCTTTAATACACTTTGAATTATCGAGTCTGTTGTATTTACTTAAGTCGAGAGAGAGGATGATATCAGCATCTTGAATTTGCTCCCTTGTTCTAAGGTCTATTGCAATATCCATAGCATTACTTATGATCGCAAATGTATCATCTGGTTCCTGATATTTTTGTACACCATTCAAATCCACCGCAACGATAATACCCGCGCCCATATCTTCTAGAGGGGAAACCGGAACGTTCTCTGTGATACCTCCATCAACAAGAGTTCTGCCATCGATTACTTGAGGAATAAATGCACCGGGAACACAGACAGAAGCACAGAGCGCATCCGCAAGATTACCCTTATAGAAAACAACTTGCTCTCCAGTTGAGATGTCTGTTGTACAAATTGCTAAGGGAATCCTTGCATCTTCAATATTCACATCTCCTAAATCTTTGATGATCATTTCTCGTATGGACTTCGTACTAAAAAATCCTTTTTTTGGTATTGTTAAGCTTATTGTATCTTTATAATTGAGCTTATTGGCCAATGCTAAGAAGTCATCGTAGTTCTTACCAAATGCGTAATAGGAAGCGATTATTGCACCGACACTTGTTCCTGATAAGTAGGAAATAGGAATTTTTTGTTCCTCAAAAGCTTTTAAGACGCCTATATGTGCGATACCTTTTGCAGCACCACCACCAAGAGCAAGACCAATTTTAGTATTTAGAAAGTTCCATCTCATATTCTAATCTTATAGGAATATGAGGGACATCTCCACATAAAATTGTAATACCTCTCTCTTGAAGAAAAGCGGCTTTTTTATCGAGAGAGTGGGAGTATTTAAGGGCGAAAATATTTTTTCTTAAATATTTGTTTAGAAGCTTTCTTGGTGATTTAAGGCCTAGTTTATTGGCATGTTCGATATAGAAGGGAGTCAGAAATGAGCTGCGCCCAAGTGATTCAAGAACATGCTTTAGCATACAATTGTAATTTCCATATTTGCTTTTATCAGAGATCTCATTCTCGATATATTCAACCATTCCTAAGTAATCTTCATTTTTTAGTTGTTTGGATAGCTCGGAGCGAAGCTCTTTAATATCGACTGATTCAATATCACTATATTTTAAACGAGGAGCATGTAGCTTTGTTTCAATTTTTGGGGCCTTACTCATTTCGATAAAATCAAGGCAAAGAATTGGAATACCAGCAGTTCTGTATTTATCTAAACTTAGATTTAAGCTCTTTGCATAGATACGCGAGATCTTTTCTGCAAATATTAAGCTATTAGATATTTTCCTGCTTTCTGAATTTGAGATTTTTGAATAGATTTCACGACGTTGGCGATTGCTAGAGATGGCCGCATCGAGATGCTCTTCAAAACATTCCATGGCCATTGAGTCTTGGGCCAAGTTTAGGAAAACAAGAATGAAAAGAAGCGCTTTCATGCTCTAGTACTACCACTTGGCCAAATTTGAGTAAAGTGAGCATAGAAGTTTTTCAGGGAGCAACGGGTCGAGACTTTGGTGGTGAAATTGTTATAATTAGTCTGTAAAATCAGGAGCTTACCATGCAATATATCAAGCAAGAAGAATGTTACTTAATTAAATTATATAAGGATGAAGATCTTTTCACATCTCTAGAGGAATTCGCTGCTGCAGAAGAGCTGGGGGCGGGGATGTTAAAAGGCATTGGTGCTCTGAAAGACGTTGAGCTAGGCTTCTACCATCTTGATACTAAAACATATGATCGAAAAGAATTCAGTGGTGATTATGAATTATTAAGTCTTGATGGGAACTTGTCTCATTTGGATGGAAAACCATTCTTTCATATTCATACGGTTTTAGGTGATGAAGATTTTTCTTGTAAAGGTGGACATCTGTTTCGTGCCACTGTTGCGGTTACTACAGAAATCTATTTCTTTCCAATCATGCAAAAAATTGAAAGAAAGATGGATGAAGAAATCGGCTTAAACTTATTATCATTACCACAAGCTTTTTCTCGATGTGGAATTAAAGGATAGAATATGAAATTTAATCGCCCATTTTTTATTAAGATTCACCTATACTTATCGGCTCTCGCTTCGCCGCTACTTTTGATGATGGCCTTTACAGGTGTTTCTTACTTATTAGGTTTTAAAGGAAGTGAAGTTGTTGAACCTATAAAAGTTGTACAACTTTCAAAATCTGAACTTACGAAAGAAAATATTTCAGTTCAATTAAATGAAATCGATGAAAGCTATGACTTTGCCTATGTTAAACAAGTTGGAGATGGTGCAATCACTAGACCAACAACTCGTGACTACTATAAATTCCAAATAAAAGAAGATGGAACACATATCTCTCATGTTAAACCAAATCTTCTAAAAAGATTGATTGAACTACACAAAGGTCATGGCCCACAATTTCTTCGTTATATTGAAAAGATTATTGGGATTTTTTTACTGCTAATTATTTTGAGTGGATTGTACTTAGCTTATACAATGAAAAAGGAAAGAAAGATCGTAGGGATTTTATTTCTTATTGGACTAAGTGTTTACCTTTTTATGTAGAGGTTATTTAATCCATCTTGTGAAGCGCTCGTGATTGCTTAATCTCTTATTTTCTTTTTGGATTTTAAGCTTCACGCGCTCTTGTAAACTCAAATTTTCATAAATTGGAGCTTCTATAACCTTTGTATTGTCTCCAAACTCTAAAGTCTCAAGATCAATATACATAAGCTTACTTTTAGTTATAAAGAAATAGTTAAGTTGCCATTCAAAGTGATAGCCGTATGGAGCGGTCAGTTCATTTAGGCGAATTTGAATTTCGGAAACTTTTTTGGCCAAATCCTCATCAATTTTTTCTTCAACAAGCCTTGCAAGTTTTCCGTTAGGAATGTCATAGAGAATGAGTGAATCGGTTTCTTTTATTAGGGTAGGAAGTTCAGGAAATTCCTCATTAAATCTTCTCATCAATGGAAGAGCTTCAGGTTCGATTTCATTTTTTAAGAGCACCATATAATTCTCTTTTTCATATTTCATGAAAAAGAAAAACTTACTTCTTTTGTCGATATAAAGTGTAATACCATCAAAGCCCAGCTCTGATTTAATAAGCTCTTTTGTATCCAAAACAATGACCTCTCTTTATGAGAGTATATCATAGTTTATTAGTTAGTGGGCCTTCTTCGATTTACGTGTTGAAAGACCAAATAGTAAGTATCCTGGGCATACACCAAAAGCACCTGTTGTAAGCGGGATTAAGCCAATTAGCCCCCAGTAAGTTTTTGGACCTACAAATACGAGAGATAAAAGTATTAGTCCTGCAATAATTCGGATACCTCTATCAGTATTATTCTCATTCATTTTCATCGCTAAACTCCTTGTTAACTCCTATGGATTCTATCTCTATAGTCTGAGCTTAGAATGAATTAATGTTAAAGAATTTTAAGAGTTATGCTCTAAGCCAACCGGTTAAAGAAAGCCTTGGCTTAAATGCTGGGAGAACTTCGTGTGGAAGGTCTTCAGAAAGAAAAATTAAGATTCTTCCAAGCATTGGATTAATGCGAGCAACTTCTTGATCTTGATCGTCGTGATGGTAGATAACGACTTCACCACCATCACCATCATTCATATCACTTAGATAAAGAATAACACTTAAGCGCCTTAGGCCTCTTCCACGGTGTTGATCCACATGCTTGCGATAAAATGCACCTTCATCATAACAAGCAAAGTGGCCTTCATATGAGCGAATACCTAGGTAGAAAATAGGATTAAGTAAATCTTTAAGATCATCGAGAAATTTTAAATATTCTTGTAGTGCCGGTGGATGGTCGGCCATGTCTCCCTCAATCCAAGAAGTGAGGTCTCCACGAATCTTTTCATCTAGGCGCTTTGTTAGCTGTCGTCCAACTTTGGCTTCTTGAAAGTCTCCAATGTGAAAACGTGTCTGGGCCTCGTCCTTTAAAGAACGAGCTAGTTCATTTGAAATAAGCGTATCACTCACGTAGTATCGTTTCTCAGTTAAGGATTCGACCAGCGTTTCAAGCTCTTGCATTAAAATGTTCTCACTAGGCCTAGGGCCTTAAAAGGTGACAGGAAGGATTGGTCACCAAAATAATGGATAAAATCATTTAATCCTAAAGGCTATCTAAGTCAATTTAATTGTTATAACATAAATAGAAATAGGATAAATCATGATCAAGGCACTTTCACATTTAGTCATTACCTCTAAGAATGTTACGAATATTTCGAACTTTTTCACTGATGTCTTCGGTGTTGAAGCGCATTTTGCTAATGAAGACTTTGCTGATTTTGTTCTACCTGACAAAAGCCGTGTGGCCTTTTTTCGACCAGTAGGTAAAGCTTCTAAGTTCTTTGAATTAGTTGAGAATCCGGCCCAGGTCTCATATGGTGTCACTGTTGAGGATGTTGATGACTTCTACCATAAACTTATGGCTCAAAAGGCTAAGTATGAATTTGAAGTGAGTGGTAAACCAAAAGATCATCCGTGGGGAGAAAAGAGCTTTCTTTTGATTGATCCAGATGGAAATCGTTGGGAAATAACGCAGTCACCCAGTGATGATGGTCATCTCGTAAATATCTCATAATTAGATGAAATCTATATTTTTAATATAATTGATAACTGAACGGCCTCGCGGTAAATAAAGCCTGTGTTTATGTGGAGGTCGTTATGAAATCAGTTGTTGTTCTTTTATCAGTTATTCTTTTAAGCTCGGTCATGGCCTGTCCAGAGTTGAATAATGTTGATCTTGCATCAAGCTATGATCGTGATGAATACACTGAAGTTTATTCTGAGAGACTGCCAAAATTATCAAGAGAGGAATTTGCTAAGTATACAGAATTAGCAGATTTCGAATATGAGTACTGTGCAGACGCCCTAGAGCTTAGAAGAGTAGAGGCGACACAAACTGGCACTGTGTACACAATCGTAGTAACTGTTGAAGATAGCTGCGATGGTGGTAATTCTTATGGAAATATTTTCGATGAGTCTGGAAGTAAGATTCTAGGTAGCATCGGCGATTCGTATATTGCTTGTTTCTAATTTAGAAATAATTCAGCTTGCTTTGGGTATCTTTATCACAAAGCAAGTTGTTTTCTTATTTGGTTCTAAGAATAATTCCCCTTGATGCTTCTCTAAAATCCCTTTTGAAATCGATAGTCCTAATCCCGTTCCTTTCCCAACTTCTTTAGATGTATAGAATGGCTCAAAAATCTTATTTCGAAGATCAAGATTGATTCCGGGGCCAGAATCCATTACATAAACTAAAACGGAATCTTCTGTATTTTTTACGGAGATATCAATCCAAGCAGATTCACTTCCTTCAACGGCATCATAAGCGTTATTTAAAAGATTAATGAAGACTTGAGATAATTGGACTCTATCTACATTTACTTTTATGTTAAAGGCATCGTCGTCGAGATCAAATTTAAGTATAACCCCATGGGCCCTAAACTTCTCTGAACAAATGGCCGTCGCATCAATAATAATATCTCTAAGGGGAATAACTTCTTTTTTTATCTCACCGCTCTCTCGAGAAACAACTTTCAAGCTAGAGATAATGCGAGTAATTCGATCAATTGTATCTAGGATACGATTGATATGAATATCATACGCCTCTTTATTCATCTCACCGATACTTAGAAGTCGCTTGATCTGATAAATTGAGCCGTAAATAACTGTTAAAGGATTATTAATTTCGTGAGCGATTCCACCGGCCATTTCACCAATTGCACTTAGACGAGAACTATAGATAAGATTTTCTTTAGTGCTATTAAGCTTATCCATTGTTTCCTGTAAGGCAATTGACTTATTCACTTCACTTCGATAAGTGCGATCCACAAGACTAAGAAGTCTGTAGAAGAGTAGACTTAACATAATCATAGTCAGAGAATGAATTATGATAAGAGAAGTTTCTGGCTCATCAAGAAGTAAGTAACTTGAAGTAACATAGCTAATAATAGCTAAGAGAGTTATAAGTCCACTATAGATATGTTTACCAGTAACTTCAAAGAAAATATTATTGCTGGCAACGATCATAATGAGGTAGAGATACCAGAACGGTGAAAATGGCCCATCAACGATATAGATTGCAAAAGGACATAGGACACAAATTGCAAAAACTTGTCTGAAGATTTCAATATATAGAGAGTTCTTAACTCGAATACTTATTTGAGAAATTGTGAGATTGAAAATAAGGAAAGCGAAGATTCCAAAGAAGCTATTTAGTCTTTGTGAGATTTGATATTCGTAAACACCCACACAAATTGCAAAGAGCATTGCAAACGGTCCAAGAGTATAATCCATAATTCTCAAGATATCTTTAATACTCTCTGTAGGTCTTTTCGGATTTATTCTTAAATTCATTCTTTTCCTAACTAATTGAAGTCATTATAGATTTACCGCATTAATAAACTGAGTTCAATAATATTTAGATGAATTTGAAGTAATGTAAGGGTAGAGATTCGTACTTTTTCTTGTGAAAGTAACAAGTTAGCACAGAAGTTATGTTAAAATCTGTTCTTAATTTATTAAGAATATGAGGAAAGAAATGGATTTAAATCAGCATAATAAGCTATTGGTACAGCAAGTTAGAGAGAATTGGGAGCTTTTGGGCTATGAAACAAGAAATAAGTATCAATTCTTAGATGAGGCGCAAAACCCTATTGGCTATGCGGCAGAACAACAAAAGGGATTCCTTGGCTTTATCATGCGCCAGTTCCTGGGTCACTGGAGGACTTTTGATCTGCACTTCTTTGACCAAGCTCGTAATGAGTATATGATTGCTAAGCATCCATTTTGCTTCTTTTTTCAGCGTCTTGAAATACAGGATCTGAATGGGCAGTTGATTGGTTCTCTTCAGCAAAGATTTTCTTTAATAACAAAGAAATTTGATGTCTTGGATGCTCAGGGAAATGTCATTATGGAAATGCGCTCACCAATTTGGAAGCCATGGACTTATCCTTTCTATTCTCGAGGGCAAGAGGTTGCACTTGTGTTGAAAAAGTTTTCTGGACTATTTTCAGAGATGTTTACTGATCGAGACAACTTTGCCATTGATTTAAAGAGTCAGACACTAACGGAGCAGGAGAAGAAAATTATTCTCGCGACTTCGATTTTCATTGATCTCGTTTATTTTGAAAGAAAAGCAAAATAAAGAGAGTTCTTGTAAGAAAGAAATTGTTTACGGATAAAGTTGATAATTCTATTTTGTGAAAATGAATTGTCGACTTTGCCGTTATGCAATCTCTATTTCTATCCTTTGGTGGCGCTAGTGCGCCTTTCACACATTATTAGTTAATAATAAATTTCGATCTATTTTTTTAAAAAATTTAAGAGGTAATCATGAAAAAGATTATTTTATGCTTTGTTATATTAGGACAAAGTGATTTTACAAATACGAACTATATTAGAAGAGAGGATTCGTGCCATGAATGACTTTATTCAACAATTACATTCTCATCGTTCAATTAGAAAATTTTCTGATAAGGATATTTCACAAAGTGATTTAGAACTCATTCTAAGTGCAGCAGCAAGCGCATCAAGCTCTGGAAATATGCAATCCTTCTCAGTTGTTGTGACAAAAGATAGAGCAATGAAAGAGAAGATGTACCAGGCCCACTTTGAGCAAAGTATGTTAATGGATGCTCCAATTTTTTTAACATTCTGTGCTGATTTCTATCGTATGAGAAGGTGGCTTAAATTAAGTGAGGCGGCCAATAACTTTGATAATTACATGAGCTTTATGATTGCTTCTATTGATGCCATTCTCGCTAGTCAGAATGCGGCATTAGCAGCTGAAAGTCTTGGAATGGGACTCTGTTATATGGGGACAACGTTGGCCAGTGCTGGTGAAATTGGTGAGATCTTAGCGTTGCCTGAGAATGTCGTTCCTGTCGTAGGCTTTGCTCTAGGCTATCCAGATGAGGCACCTGATTTAAGAAAGAGGCTTCCACTTGAATCTCTCGTTCATTATGAGAAATATCATAAATATTCAGATGAAGAAGTGCTAGAAATATATCGAGAAAGAGAAGTCGAGGGGATGAAGCGTTATCGTGACAACCCACGATTAAATCAAATGATTAAAGATGTCGGAGCAAAGAATTTGGCCCAAGTCTATACACAGGCGAAATATACAGAAGAGTCCCATCTTAAATATAGTGAAGATTTAATTGCTTATCTTAAACGTCAAAATTTCTTTTGATATTGGCCACTAGGGTATGCGAAAATAAATAAAAAACGTGTACCCTAGGAGTATTGCTTGAAAAAGATATATATATTTATAATCGTCATTATCTTTGTCGTCTCTGCGATACTTTTAAGAGTTTTCTATTTTAAAAATAATTATGAATTAATCTCCCCTAAAAAGGGTGATGTTGTGGAGGCCATTTATGGCCTCGGACGAGTCGATACAGATAAAGAGTTTAATGTAAAAATTGGAGTCTTATCTCTTGTCGAAAAACTCTATGTAAAAGAAGGCCAAAAAGTTAAAGAAGGTGACCGCCTTGTTAGCTTCGACGGCCGTGTTCTATTTAAAGCACCTTTTGATGGTACGGTTACTCTCGTTGCAAATAAAGAAAAAGAAGTTGTACTTCCACAAGTGACAGTTCTTAGAATGCAAAATCTTAATGAAAAATTTATTGAAGTTTCATTAGAGCAAGAAGCTGCACTGAGAGTTATCCCAAATCAAAAAACGAGAATTATTTTTGAAAGCCAGTCCCAAAGAAAATATGAAGGCTATGTAAAAACAATATATCCAAGGGAAGGAGAGTTCATCACGCGCATCGAGGTGAAGGGGTTGGAGAAAAGTATTCTTCCAGGCATGACTGCGGACGTAGTAATAGAAGTTGGAAAGAAAAAAGGTGTTCTTCTAATACCTGTAAAGGCGATAAGTAACGGAAAGGTTCTTCGTATGCGAGATAAGAAGAGGGAAAAAGTCGAAGTTGTTACAGGAAATAATGATGGAATGTGGGTTGAGGTTATCTCTGGAGATATTAAGCTTTCCGATCTACTTTTTATCAAGAGGTAGTCATGCTGTTCTTGTCGATGAAGCAACTATTTTCTAAAAAGAAGCAAACTCTTCTTATTCTGTTAGGTATTAGTTTCGGTACGATGCTCTACGTTGCTATCTCAGGGATTCAACTAGGACTTAGGCAGTATATCATTAAGGCCCTTTTAAATAATACCGCTCATATCCTGATTTCAGGAAAAGAAGATCTTATTGATCGTCCTCTTGTTAATAAGTGGTTTTATGAAAATAAACAAGTTGATTGGATAACTCCTCCATATGGAAAGAGAAGTGAATCAAAATTAGAAAATTATCAAGGCTGGGCCGATCGTCTTTCTCATCATCCAGATGTCTATGACTTTAGCCCCCGCTTAACAATACAGGTTATGTTAAAGCGTGGTGATCTTACTCACAGTATGGGGCTCATTGGAACAAATGCCAGACGACAAATCAGAATTAGTGATATTCCTGATTACATGGTGGAAGGTGATTTTTCGTCACTTGCAAGTGGAGGAAATAAGATCATTCTTGGTGCCGCTGCTGCTGAAGAAATTGGAGCACGTGTTGGTCAGTATGTAGAGGTCATAGCGGGAAGCCTGACACATAAAAACTCATTTAAAATCGTAGGCCTCTTTTCTTTCGGAGATGATCGAGCAGATAAGTCCATAGCATTCTCTCACCTTGAAGATGTACAAAAACTTAATAAGACACCTGGGCGAGTCTCTGAAATAGCAGTTTCACTATTCGACATGAATAAGTCACAAGAGCTTGCTGATCAGTGGTCTCTATTAAGCCATGATAAAGTTGAAGACTGGAAAGAGTCTAATCCCATGTTTATGGAAATGATAATGATGCAAGATATAGTTCGCTACTTTATTACAATTGCCATTCTCATTGTAGCTGCCTTTGGGGTTTATAATGTTCTAACAATTATGATTAACCAAAAACGAAAGGAGATCGCTATTCTTCGCTCTATTGGCTATGGCCCCAAACGAATTCTTGAGCTTATTATGTATCAAGGTATATTCCTTGGTGTAAGTGGTGGAGTTGTTGGGCTAATCCTGGGATTCATCATTTGTCGAGCTGTCGAAAGTATTGAGTTAAATATAAATATTGGTGGCGATAATCACTTACTTATGGATTATACACCTTCAACGTATATCATTGCATTTGTTGCGGCCCTTGTTGCTTCGCTGGTTGCAAGCTTTCTTCCTGCTCTATCAGCAAGTCGAATGACTCCAATTGATATCATAAGGGGCGAGTAGTGATAAAAGCTGAAAGTATAGTTAAAGAGTTTGGTGATCCTCCACAACGTATTCTTCACAATATCTCCATGGAGATAAATAAGGGAGAGTTTGTTTCTATTTCAGGACGTTCTGGAAGTGGAAAATCAACCCTTCTTTATATTATTAGCTCCCTCGATGAACCAACATTTGGCCATATTTATATTGATGGAAAGAATGTTACTCATATGAGTGTTGATGAAATTCATGAGTTTCGAAATCGCCACATTGGTTTTATTTTTCAATTCCACTACTTGCTCCCAGAGTTGACGGCCTTAGAAAATATTCTATTACCTCCTCGAAATCTTGGTCTCTTAAAAAAGTATGAGCCTCGTGCAAATATGCTACTTGAAAAACTCAATATTCCACATACTCGTAATAAGCTTCCAGGGCAACTATCAGGTGGTGAACAGCAACGAGTTGCTATTGCTAGGGCCCTTATTATGGAGCCAAGTTATATCTTTGCGGATGAACCTACGGGGAATCTCGATACGGCAAATGCTGAGATTGTGATGAATATTTTAAAAGAAACTAATAAAGAGAAGGGAACGACAATTGCTCTGGTTACTCACGATCCTGATTATGCTGCTATGGCAGATCGAGAGATTTTCCTTGTTGATGGCCATGTTTCAGATACTTACACCGGTGACTAAGAATTATTCACCCATTAGAAATCTTACCCTATAGCTTATCTCGATCTATTTTTTTGATAAATTTAAGCTATGAAAACACTAAGCCCAAAACTAAAGAAAATTGTTCTAACGGGAGTTCTTTTACTCTCACAACTAAATCAAGCCGCGACATTTATTCAGGCCGAAGAGACTCCTTATAAGTATATTAAGGCAACGGAAATTGTTAATGACCGTTATATCTTCGAAGAATGTCATGGGAATAGAGAAGAGCTTAAATGCCGCAACCTCTTTTCTGATTACAGAACTTTTGCAAGAAGTGACATTAAGAAGATGGCCGACATGAATGGACGCCACGCTCTTTATGCCGCCGGTGCTGATGTCGCAATCTTAGCAGTTTCTGCTTACCTTGGTCTCATTATTGGTGCAAAGGCCACGGCCGCTTACTATATTGGAACAGGTGTGAGTCTTGATGGTGGTGTTGCCGCTGTTGGTGGGTTCTTCTTTGGTGTACCATCGGGAACGGCCGTGGGGACGACATTTGCAGCAGGCCTTGATGAGCTCGATCCATTTGTTCACAGAGATATGTCAATTGCACTTGAGCAAGTTATCGGCGTTGCTGATAGCGACGATCTTGACGATGTGGAAGCAAGGCAAATTGATGAAGGGATGATTGTTGAAATTGAAGATATTAATTTTGAACAATTAAAAAATAAAATTAAAACTCAGCTTGAAGATTTAGATTAATAAAAAAGGCCTCAAACGAGGCCTTTTCTTTTATCTCTATTCAGCATCAACTGCTGGGAAGTATTCCGTTTGTTCCCCAATCTTATGATTTGCAGGGAAGTCTTTTGCAAGCTCATCAATCGAGTAAACACTCTCTGGAAGATTTAAAGATACGCGAAGCTTCTCCATTGTCTCCGGCGCAAATGGCCTAAGCATTACTAAGATATTTCTTAGAATGTAGAAACAAGAATAAAGTGCGTCAGTTCTTTCTTTCTCATCAAAGCGGTCATCGTGAGGTTTGTGCGTATTAAATAGTCCGTTAATAATACGAGCATAGTTTTCAAGGGCACCAAGTGCCTTCGGGTATTCTCCCTTTTCCATGAATTTCGTATACTGTTGAACAATCTTAAGAGTTTCTTTTTCTGTCTTACCAATAAGCTCACCCTTAGGAACCACGCCACCAAATTGCTTGTGACAAGCAGAGATTGGTTTTTCAAATGAAGCGTTCATTGGCCCTGCTAGGAATGCATTCTTTGCTTTGAAAACTTCAAAATCAAAGTTTGATGCTTTCTCTGAAAGACTTAGAGTTGATAGGAAGTAGCGAACTTGGTCTGCTGTATATCCCATCTCATCAATTAGCTGATCACCTGTGTAGAAGTTTCCTTTTGACTTACTCATCTTCTCACCATTGATTTGTAGGTGGAAATTAGAGAAGACATCTGTTTGTTGAAATTCACCATTAACAGCTTGTCTCATTGGGTCTTCTTGAACACCAAACCACATCGCTCCCTGCATAAGAACATAGAAGAAAACGTTATCAGTTCCAAGGAATTGGAAAACCTTTGCTTCTGGATCAGTCCAAAATTCTTTATGAAGTTCTGGATCAAGTCCTTTCTTTTTAAGGGCAACTTTTGTAAATGAGATCGGTGCAATTAATGACTCTGGCCATACGTATAGAGTTTTACCTTCCATACCTGGCTCAATATCTGTCGGAACAGGAATTCCCCATGAAACATCACGAGTAATTGCTCTATGTGCCCAACCATCATTTAGCTCACACTCAATTCCTTTTTCTTCTAAAAGTTTTTTACCTGTTGCAAGATCCGCAAGATTTTCAAATTGCACAAGAACTTTTCTTCCTGGAGCATAACGGCTTTTATGAGTTGGAAGAGATTCTTTAATTTCTTTATATGCTGGCTCAGATTTATTTGTGAAAGTTACACATGGATAAACTGTACCAAATGCTTCTTGAAGAATAGGTTTTCTCCAAGTCTTCTGCTTTGTATTTAGCCACTCAATAAGTTGGTCAGTTACTTTCCACATATTTAGATACCAGTGATCAGTATCTCTAAGCTCTGGTGTCGCATCACTTACAGCTGAAACAGGATTCTTTAACTCATGTGGATCGTAGTTTTTGCCACAAACATCACACTCATCACTATATGCTTTAGTATTTGAGCAGTCTGGATTTGGACAATCACCCTGAACATAGCGATCAGGTAGGAACATATTAAGTTTTGGATCAAACCATTGCTGACTTGTTCTCTTATCTAGCATTCCATTAGCGTGCATTTTTCTAAGAAAATCCTGACAAAGTTCTTTGTGAGCTTCGTAATTTTCTTCTCTTGAAGTTCCAGTATAAGTATCTAGGCCAATCGAGTAGCGCTCCATTGTCTTAGATTGCTTTGCATGAACCTCACTAATGAACTCTTGTGTTGTTTTACCAAGTTTCTTTGCAGCAACTTCACTTGTTGATCCATGATCGTCAGTACCACAAACAAATAGTACGTTATCATCACCAATCAGTAGCCTCATCCAACGCGAGTAAATATCTGCTGGTACGTGGGCACCTGCTAGGTGACCAATGTGAACTGGCCCGTTTGCATATGGCATACCTGCTGTAATAACAGCTTTCTTTGGTCGACTTACACGAGATAGGATTGTTGGAATGTCCTGCTTTGGACGCATGTCTTTTTTGTTTTCTTTTACTTCATTATTCATAGGGAATAATTTAGCATTGCCCTGCGTTTTCGTCTATATAAAGGTACCTTCAAGATTGAGAAGGGCCTCTTTAGTTTGTGCTCCTGCAACGTATCCTGAAAGTTCGCCCGACTTGGCTATGACGCGGTGACAAGGAATCATTAAACAAATTGGATTTTTGGCATTGGCACTACCAACTGCTTGCACAGCGTTGGGGGAACCAACTTTATTTGCAATGTCTGAATAGGTTGTAACTTCGCCGTAGGGTATATCAAGAAGCTGGGCCCAAACTTGTTTTTGGAAGTCCGTTCCCTTGCTAATACTTAGAGGAATTGAAAACTTCTTACGACTACCTGCAAAGTATTCCTCCAGTTGATCGTGTGCCTCATTGAGATATTTTACAATCCTCTCGTCGTCTTCATAATGAGGGCCATCAAAATCTTGCTCTTGCCAACCCAGGTATGAGACACCGTTTTCATTAGCACAAATATAAATCGTGCCAAATTTTGAATGGAATTCAATTTGTCTATCAGTCATGCCGTGATTATAGCACTATCAAATCTTAAAAAGAACTTATGTTTATGTGATCTGTTTTGAAGTTTATTGCGTATATATAGTTAAGAGAGATAAACTTAACCAATTTTTAATTTCTGGAGGAATTATGAAAGTAATCAGTCGTTTATTTATTGCAATGTGTATCATGTTCTCTTTTGCCCATGGGGAAGAAATTAAATTAGGTCAAAGTGTGCCAGAATTTACAGCAAAGAATCATGAAGGCAAAAACTTTTCAATCGTATCACGCAAAGGAAAGTGGACTGTTCTTTACTTTTACCCAAAGGCGGGGACTCCTGGTTGTACTAAGCAGGCATGTGCCTTTCGCGACAGCATTAAATCAATTAGAAAATTAGGTGCTGAGGTTTATGGGATCAGTATGGACTCTGTAAAAGATCAAGCTGCTTTTCACGAAGAGCATGCTCTGCAATTCGATCTTCTTTCGGATGAAAAAGGTGAAGTGACAAAGAAGTTTGGTGCAAAGATGGCCGTATTTAATATTTCAAAAAGATGGACTTTTATTATTGATCCAAGTTTAAAGATTGTAGCAATTGATCGCGATGTTGATCCAATGTTAGATGCAGATCATGTATCGAAGAAATTAGCTGAACTGCAGAAAACGAAAAAGTAATCATTTATGAGTCAAGCGAGTAGTGCTTTATTATTTTTTCTCGTAAATCACGAAAGGAAATATCCTAATCGTAAATTGGCCGCTGCTATTGAGGCTGCATCAACACATGAAGACTACCTATCTATTTTAAAAACTTTTAACTTCAAAAAAGTTAAAGGAAAGGCCCTCAATGCTCTAATGCATTGGGGGAATAATCAATGGGAGTTTGAACTTCTCGATTATATTCCATCACCATATGAGGTTTTAAAGTTTCAAGCACAGGGGATTCGTCCTGTGACATTAATTGAGCAAGAAAACTTTAAACCGATACTCATGCGTGAAGATTGTTTAGAGTTTTTTCTACATGATCTTGAGCATGGCCATATGTTCTTTCACAATGAAGAATTAAAGAAAATGCAGATCAACTTTTTTAAAAAAGTTGAAGACTCTCTTGAGCGTGGAGAATGGAAACCCTATCTAAAATGTCGAGAATTTAAAGAAAAATTCTTCTACCTCATAAGCGACATGAATAGCCATATTGAGCACTATCGTCACTATCTCAACTCTATGCTTCCTCCGAAAGATATCAATAAATTCGAGTACTTATTTAATTAATTGACCTGTTGCGGTGATAGTTAAGAAAAATTAAGTTTGAGCTTCTATAGTCAAAATCTATCCTGATATAGACGAAATATATTATCTTTACACCTGTCTTTCATCGATACTGATTGCATCGAAAACATAGATTTTCAAAGGAGCTAAATATGAAAAGAAAACTTCCTTTGTTAATTGCTGCAGTAACACTTTTGAGTTGTGCATCGAACTCAAATGATAATATGAAACAGCAATTTGCAAGCGGTGAAGCCAAGCCAAATAACTTTTGGTGGCCTAGCCGAATCGATTTAACACCACTTAGGCAGCACTCTCTCGAGTCAAGTCCATTAGGTCCTAAGTTTAATTATGCAAAAGAATTTAAATCACTAAATCTTTCAGCAGTGAAAAAAGACATCAGAAAAACATTAACAACATCCCAAGATTGGTGGCCAGCAGATTACGGTCACTATGGGCCATTTTTTATTCGTATGGCATGGCACAGTGTTGGAACATATAGATCTCATGATGGTCGTGGAGGCGGCGGTGGTGGTCAACAACGTTTTGAACCACTTAATAGTTGGCCAGATAACGTTTCACTAGACAAGGCCAGGAGATTACTTTGGCCAGTTAAAAAGAAATATGGAAATAAAATTTCATGGGCAGACTTAATGGTTCTTGCTGGTAACGTATCACTTGAAGATATGGGATTTAAAACAATCGGCTTTGCCGGTGGCCGAACAGACGATTGGGAAGCTGATCTTGTTTACTGGGGACCAGAGACTCAGTGGCTTGCTGGTGACAAAAGATATAAAGGTGAGCGCGATCTTGAAAGACCACTTGCCGCAGTACAGATGGGACTAATTTATGTAAACCCTGAAGGGCCAAACGGAAATCCTGATCCATTACTTGCTGCTAAAGATATTCGTGAAACATTTGGAAGAATGGGAATGGATGATGAAGAAACAGTTGCTCTTATCGCTGGTGGACACACTTTTGGTAAGGCACACGGTGCTCATAAACCAGATGACTGTTTAGAAAAAGATCCTGCCGGAGCACCAATTGAAAATCAAGGTTTTGGTTGGAAGAACAAGTGTGGAAAGGGTCACTCAGAAGACACAATTACTTCTGGTCTTGAAGGTGCTTGGAATGCAACACCTACTCAATGGACAACTGGTTACTTAGATAATCTATGGGCATTTGAGTGGAAGCTTACGAAATCTCCAGCGGGTGCACATCAGTGGATTCCAACTGATGAAGGAGCAGCTGATATGGTTCCAGATGCTCACATAAAAGATAAGCGTCACGCACCAATCATGTTCACAACAGATATTGCACTTAAAGAAGATCCTGCATATGCAAAAATCTCTAAGAGCTTTTTAGATGATCCAAAGAAATTTGAATACGCATTTGCTAAAGCATGGTTCAAACTTACTCACCGTGATATGGGGCCACAAGCTCGCTATATTGGTAAGGAAGTTCCAAAAACTTCTTTTAAATGGCAAGATCCAACTCCGAAAGGAAAGAAGATCTCTAATGCAACAGCATCTGCAGTTAAGTCTGATATCTTAAAATCGGGTCTGTCTGTATCAGATCTTGTTAGAACTGCATGGGCTTCAGCTTCTACTTATCGTGGAACTGATATGCGTGGTGGTGCAAATGGTGCACGAATTCGTCTGGCCCCACAAAAAGATTGGGCAATTAATAAGGCTTCAAACGTTGATGCAGTGATTGCTAAGCTTTCAAAAATTAGTAAAAGACATGGAGTTTCTTTAGCTGACACAATTGTTCTTGGGGGAGCTGCTGCAATCGAGAAGGCTTCTGGTAACAAAGTTAAGGTTCCATTCTCTTCAGGGAGAGGGGACGCAACTCAGAGACAAACAGATGTAACATCTTTTGCTTTCTTAGAGCCAAAAGCAGATGCTTTCCGTAACTACTACACAGAAGAGTCTGGAAGAACTCCTATATATATGCTTATTGATAAAGCAAATATGTTAGGTCTAACAGTTCCTGAAATGACAGTTCTTATCGGTGGGATGCGCGCTCTTGATGCAAACGCAGATGGATCTAAAAATGGTGTTTTCACAAGTCGTCCTGGAAAACTTACAAATGACTTCTTTGTAAATCTTCTAACGATGGACAATAAGTGGGTTAAATCAAGTACTCCTGGACTATACAATGGTGTGGACAGAAAGTCTGGAAAGGTTAAGTACACTGCGACTCCTGTTGACTTAGTCTTTGGTTCTCATGCTGAGCTAAGAGCTGTCGCTGAAGTTTACGCTGCTAACGATGGTCAAAAGAAATTTATGCAAGACTTCGTTAAGGCTTGGACTAAAGTAATGCAAGCAGATCGTTTTGATTTAAAATACTAATTAGTAATATGCCTGACCGAGCTTTCTCGGTCAGGTTCTGATGATTCCTCTCTGGAATAGTAAAAATACCGATTATATATTGTTCAGAAAATCTCTCACAAAGTAATGTTAAGCATGGAGAGTCGTCATGTTAGAAACATCATTTGGTCATTTAGTTAAGTTAGATATTAGTCAAGTAAGTGAAGTGAACTTCCTTTCTTTTTCAAAGAGGGGCCGTGCTCATAAGCATCCGCAAAAAGAAGTTGTTTATATTACATCAGGAAGTGGAGCGATTCATATTGAGGGTGAAATTACTAAAGTAAGCAAAGGAGACCTCATCACTATTGATAGGTTGAAGTCTCACTATATGGTACCGACAGAAAATGAAGTTTTGGAGTTGATGCTATTTTATAGCTAGAGCCCGTAATACTTACTCATCCAGTAGATTAAAGTGATATCGTAGCCAGGGTTCTCGTCTCTAGCAGCACCTCTTTTTTCATAGCCTACAGTGTATGGTTCTCTTTGCCACATGAATGATCCACCAGGATGGCGATGCCTGATATCAAGTGGGTCTGCGGAAATAGACATGAAACCTTTTCCACCATACTCAGGGTATTGTACAAGTTCAATGTCTTCTAGTGGTGGTTTTACAACACTTACATTTCTTGGAGAACGTTCTAAGAAGCGTACAAGATTTTCTTGAATTCGTGTGATCTTCTCTTGCGAAACCGCATCAGGATTAAAAGAGTATTCAATTAAATTAAAGAAAGAGTTGTCGTGATTTCCTGTGCTGTACTTAATAACGTTATAGCTTCTAAGCATATCTGCACGGCGCTCTTGGTTCTTTTCAAGTCTAAAGTAATTGTAGAAGTGCATATTAAGTAAGTTGAATTTATAGTACTTATTAACATTATCTTTTGCTGTAATATTGTGAAAAATATAAGCAGTCTTACTTAATTCAGACATGCGGTTAAGTTCTTTTGTGTATTGTCCAGGAAACATATGTTGTCCAATCAATAACATATTAAGTTGCTGCTCAGGACTTCCAAACCAGACAGTTGGAGCAATTACTTTTGCAGGAGTGATACTAATTTCTCGATCTTCAGAAATTGTCCAATTATTACGAATTAGATAATCAAGCATCATGCGATAATATGAAGCAGCTTTTGTCTTAATCTCTTCGTCTTCAATAAGATCATAGACGATCGTAAGTCCAAAAATAATTCCTGTGTATTGATCTCTTGTAATACCTTTCTTCTCGTGATGGTTTACCCATTTTTCACCTTTGTAATCGACGATTTCATAATCAAGAGGGTCTCTATTGGCCATCAGAGCACGACCGGCCATGCTGTTAAGGGGTTGTGCAGATCTTGAAAGTAAACCAGTAAACCCATTTACTCCTAATAGATTTCCAATACCATCAAGATTGATTCTAATATTATTTAAGGCTTTTTCATTTTGAGAAACACTATAGCGAAAAGCTTGAGATGCAAGATAGGCACCATTCCAAATCGCAGCATCTGAAAAAGTTCCAAAACCAACGACATTTCCTTTTGTTCCAATACCATTTGGCCCATAAGCATCAAACCAAGAAATATAATCATTTTGATCATAAATTAAATTGAGAACAGTACCATTAATTAAATGTTTTTCTGCTATTTTGTCTTCGATATTTTCAATTGTGTCCTCTAGGTCTGAAAAGCTATAAAGTGGAGGAGTTTTTAGGCGCTCAGGAGTTGCTTGTCTAAAGCGCTCATTTAGCACGAATACTGTTTTTAATTGTTCACTACCTTGCGCCAATAATTTATCAAAGGATTTGTTGATTTTCTTTTTTAGAACTTTTTTTGTCGCAACAAGTACTCCGTTTAGAAGTACATTTGAAGCTTTAAGATCAAGTTTTAATTTCTTGTCGATAGTATCAATTGACTTAACTCTGATAACACTATTTTCATCTCTGTCATAATTGATAACGTATTTAAACTTTAGCTCTTTGATATTTAGCTTAATAAGCTTTGTCATGCGAAACCATTTTGTTTTGTATCTTAAACGAGCTCTTAGCTTTAATTTCCATTTATTAGAATCTGGAATACCAACAACAATTTTATTATCCGTAATTTCATAGAATTCTATTGGGAAGTCGAGAATATTTGTTTCAGCAATATTGGCACTCATAAGTTTTAAATTACTGCCAATTTCTTTGTTGTTAAAATTTTCTTTAACTTCTTTATTAATATTGAAAATAATGTCTTTTTTGAATCCATTGAATAATGATTTTAATTCATTATTTAGAGTGCTTTCGTGAGAAAAAGCGAATGAATAACTTTGCGCTAAGATGGCAAGGAATAAAACGTACTTCATACTACTATCCTATGTATTACAAGTTTAATTTATCCCTAAGTCAATTTAGAAATACTATAGTGATTCAATTTATTATTTGCAAATATGATAGATGAATTTTTAGGATGATTCTGTCAAAAGTAAGAAACTTAAGAAAAATTAAGTGATCTGACCAGTTGCCTGGTCAGAATGACATCACTTTCTAGTATTTGATTAGTGTTTTTGTATCCATGATAAACTCACCATCACGATCTGGTGAGTAAACTCTGGCCTTGCCATGAGTATAAATTTCAAGAACAATATCGACTTCGTTGTACTTGTCGATAACTTTATCTTCTACGCAAATTTTTTCAAAACACTCAACTGATTTACCTAGTTCTGAATATGGAAATGAGTATGTACCTGGCCCATGAGCAAGCTCTACCTCAACCATATCTTTTGATTGATCAAAGCTTACAACGTATCCAGACCAACCAAAGACATCCATAACCTTATCATCTTGGCATAGTGATTTATAACATTCACCTGCAAAGATAGGCATAGTGAGCATTAAGGTAAAAATAATTTTTTTCATTTAAACTTCCTTGTTTTATTCTTTTGAAAATGTATCAACAAATTTTTTGATTTCATCAACATGCTCAAGAATGTATTTCGCTTTAGTTAAGCCGAAACTCATTACCGTACCATACTTCTCAAGTTCGTTGCCTTCTTCATCAACTTTATAAATTTTGAATATTTTATTTCCTTTAAACTCTTCTACACCAACATTATGTGGAGGTAGGTCATAGCTCATATTAATCCCTTTATAAAATGTAGTTAATTATTCTTATTCTAACATTTAATTGTAAATTCATTAAACTATAAAAATTTAATATCATAAGTGATTATCCGAAAAGTAAAATATTGAAAAAACCATTTAAACTAATTTGATAACCAAGTTTATCACTAAGATATTTAAATATACTTAATTAAATCTATACCAAGGATTTTTTATGGAAAATAAGATCAAAGAAATTGAAAAAGTTTTAGAACTAAAAAATACAAGCTTATCTTACATAAGTTTAAAGAATCTATGTGAAAAGTATGGCGTAAATATTGAAACGCTTCCTCATACAATTAAAATTCTTCTTGAGAATATTGCAAGAAGAGTAGATGGAAAAGATGTTAAGCTCACTGATGTTGAAGCTCTCGTTAAATGGGGCAGTGGCTATGATAAAAAAGCCTCTCTTGCTTTTATGCCTGCAAGAGTTCTTATGCAAGACTTCACTGGGGTCCCGGCCGTTGTCGATTTGGCCGCAATGAGAAGTGCAATGGCCAGAGCAGGGGGAGATCCTAAAAAAGTAAATCCATATGTTGGAGTTGATTTAGTTATTGATCACTCTGTCCAAGTTGATAATTTCGGGCATGCTGATTCATATGAAAAGAACTTGGAGCTTGAATATGAGAGAAATGCAGAACGCTATGCTCTTTTAAACTGGGCCCAACAGGCATTTCAAGATTTTCGAGTGGTTCCTCCTGGTATGGGGATTTGCCATCAGGTAAACCTTGAGCACCTTGGTCATGTTGTTCAGAGTAAGAATGGATGGGCGATCCCTGATACTCTAGTGGGGACAGACTCACATACTCCAATGATTAATGGATTGGGTGTACTTGGTTGGGGTGTTGGTGGAATTGAGGCAGAAGCGGCAATGCTTGGACAACCAATGTTCTTACCTGCACCAATTGTTATCGGTATTCGTACAAAAGGGACATTGCCAGCTGGAGCAACTGCTACTGATTTAGTACTAACTCTTACTGAAATGCTTCGTAAACACGGTGTTGTTGGGAAGTTTGTTGAATTTTTCGGAGATGGCCTGAGTAGTTTAAGTATTGCAGATCGAGCCACTCTTTCAAATATGTCACCAGAATTCGGTGCAACTGCAACTTTATTCCCAGTGGATCAAGTGACTCTCGATTACTTAGTTATGACAGGTCGAGGTGATAAAGTAGAGTTGGTTGAAAAGTACACAAAAGAACAAGGGCTATTTAGAAATGATGGAGATAGAGAGCCTCAGTTTACTGAAGTTTTAGACTTAGATTTAAGTAGTGTTGTACCAAGTCTTGCCGGCCCTAAACTACCTCAGCAGAGAGTTAATCTTAATGATGCTCGTAAATCATTTGATGATAATTTTAAAGTTGAAAAAAATGAGGGAAAATTTATTAAACATGGTGATGTTGCAATTGCAGCGATAACTAGTTGTACAAATACTTCAAATCCTTCAGTCATGCTTGCCGCAGGGCTTGTTGCAAAGAAGGCAGTTGAAGCAGGTCTTAGTACAAAACCTTGGGTTAAAACTTCTCTTGCTCCTGGTTCTCGTGTTGTTACAAATTATTTAAAAAAGGCAGGGCTACTTCCATATTTAGAGAAACTTGGATTTAACTTAGTAGGGTATGGTTGTACTACATGTATTGGAAACTCTGGGCCTCTACCTGAAGAAGTTTCAAAAGATATTAATGAGAATGAGCTTGCGGTAGTTTCTGTTTTATCAGGTAATCGAAACTTTGAAGGACGAGTTCATAGTCAAATTAAAGCAAGTTACCTGGCCTCACCACCTCTTTGTGTAGCCTATGCTCTGACAGGAACTTTCCTTTGTGACTTATCAACTGAAGCAATAGGGCAAAATAAAGATGGAAAAGATATTTTTCTAAAAGATATTTGGCCTACAGCAAGTGAAATTCAAGACTTGATCGCTTCTTCAGTAAGTTCAGAGCAATATGAGTATGAATACGGACGAATATTTGCAGGTGATGATAAGTGGAAGAGTATGGCCGTACCAAAAGGTGATCTATTTGAATGGCAAACAAACTCGACATACGTTAGAGAGCCCGACTTCTTTGTAAATTTACCAAAAGATGTAGCACCTCTTAAGAATATCAATGAAGCAAGAGTCATGTGCTTACTTGGAGATTCTATAACGACAGACCATATCTCACCTGCTGGAACAATTGGAAAGGATTCTCCGGCCGGAAAGTATTTAATGGAGCAAGGTGTTTCACAAAAAGACTTTAATAGCTTTGGCTCACGCCGTGGTAATCACGAAGTAATGATTCGTGGAACTTTTGGAAATATTCGATTGAGAAATGATATGGCCCCAGGGACAGAAGGGCCATGGACAACACATCTACCAAGTCGTGAACAGATGAGTATCTATGATGCTTCTAAGCGCTATCAAGAAGATGATATTCCTTTAATTGTCATTGCAGGTAGTGCATATGGCTCGGGAAGTTCTCGAGACTGGGCAGCAAAAGGAACGACATTACTTGGGATAAAGGCCGTCTTAGCTGAAAGTTATGAAAGAATCCACCGCAGTAATCTCGTTTGTATGGGAGTTCTACCGCTGCAGTTTAAAGAAGGTCAAAGTGCTAAAACTTTAAAGATTACTGGTCTAGAAACATTTACGATTAAAGGTATTGAAGAAGGTATCAGTCCACGTAAAGAACTAAGCATAGAAATGAAGCGTGATGATGGAAGTATTGAAGTGTTTGATGTTATTTTAAGAGTCGATGCACAAGCTGAAGTTGACTACTATACTCATGGTGGAATTTTACAAATGGTTCTTAGGGAAATGCAGAGTAAATGATTTTTTAGAAAAACTAATTTTTACTAATTTGACTTAACTTGCTCTGCTATTAGGTGTTTACGTCTATCACGCTGGCCGTTTTGATTCTCTATTTCCGTGTTGTTATTCAATTTATAATGAAGAAACTCACAACAACATAGGAAGGATAATATGACGAACAAAACAGGTGTTTTAACATTCGGAGTGATTAGCTACTTAGTAGGCTTTTCTGCGCTTGTCGGTTGGATTGGTAGTATGCTGGGGCTAATTCCTTTTCAGTATGGAATTGTAAACTATACAACAGACTCTGTGGGAAGTGCCTTTGCAATTGCCATCGGGCTTACTAGTTTATTTGCGATCCAGCATACAGTAATGGCAAGGCAGACATTTAAAAGATTTATTAATCAATATATTCCAGCTGCGGCAGAGAGATCGCTCTATGTTCTGATGTCGGGTATAACACTTCATTGTGCTATTTTATTTTGGCCTAAAAATGGAGTTGTTCTGTGGAATATTGAAAACTCAATTGCCTCGACTCTCATTATGAGTATCGGTGTTGCTGGTTGGGCCTACCTTTTTGTTGCAAGCTTTGCTTTAAATCATTTTGAACTGTTTGGTCTTGAGCAAACTTATAACTATTATCAAGGCAAGCCGCTTCATCGTGTGCCTTTTCAAGAAAGTTGGATGTACAGTTTTGATCGCCACCCAATCATGACAGGTGCACTTATCGGTATGTGGTTTACTCCTCAAATGACAGTTGATCATCTTATGTTTAGCGGAATTTTCTCTGCCTATATTATCGCAGGCGTTTCAGTTGAAGAAAGGGATCTTGTTAGGCAATGGGGGACGCGATACATGGATTATCGAAGTCGTGTAAAAACAATTGTTCCTACTTTTGATATGATTGGGCCAAGTGATATCAAGGCCAGTGAGTCTAAACAAAATAAACAAAAGAAAGGTGAAGATGAAACGAAAAAAGCAGCATAGTAAATAGTGAAGGAGTCTTTGACTCCTTCATGTTTATTGAAAAAACTTCATGAATGCGAAAGCATTTGTGAATTTGGTCCTATTTGGTGATAATAAGAGCTATGCGCAGGAATCGTTTTCTCTATTCGACAATTATTTCGATAGGAATTCACGGACTATTGATATTTGGATCAGCTTCGACTTTGAAGCCAGAGTCTTTTAATACGCATTTTTCTACAAATACTGCCCAAGTAATTCAAGTTAGACGTTTGGTGAAGCTGAAGAAGATTACCCAATCACCTAAGAAGACAATTCAAAAGAAGGCCAGATCTAAGCAGGTTGCTAGGCCAATATCAACGAAGCCGCTAGAGCAGTCTCTAGAGAATTCGCCAGTGGTAAATAAAGTCGTTAACACGGGACAGGCCAATGAGAAGGCCAGGTATCTCAAGAGTATTAGAGATCAAATTCTTTCCCAAAAGCGCTATCCAAAAATTGCTAAGATGTTAAAAAAACAAGGAATTGTTGATATTTACTTTGAGGTTTCTTATCCAAGTAATCTTTCAAATATTCAAATTCAAAAGGGGAGTGGCCACGCAATTCTTGATAAATCTGCCCTTGAGACAATAGAGGCACTTGATGAGCTGCCTCAAATGCCAGACTTCCTAAAGTCTGAAATTTTGAAGGTAGCAATACCAATTAAATATGAGTTGTTGTAACACGACTAACGCACTGTAAAAACTAACTTCTTTACTAAAACCATTCCAAAAATCATGTCAAATATGATAGTTTGCCTACATGATAAAAAAGTTTGATGGCCAATACAAGCTAGTCTTTTTAGGCCTTCTCTCAAATTCACTTATCTTTGCGCAAGACGTAAATCGTTTGGAGTCGATATATATTACCGACGAGGCGCAAATCTATGAGGATGCTCAAAGCACTGCTTTAGGTCTTCAAGATGAAATTACTTCAGACGAGCTTGAAGAGGAAATTGCTCAAAGCATTGATGATGTTTTAAAAAATACCTCTGGTGCTACAACTAAAGGTGGACCACGTGCTATTGGTGAGACTCCGCAGGTTCGTGGCCTTGAGGCCAATAAGCTTTTTGTTAACATTGATGGCGTGAAGCAGACTTTTTATTTTTCGAATCATAATTACTCGCATCTTGCAGTTGATCCAGATAGCATAAAGAAAGTTGATATCTTTAAATCTAATACAGATTATTCTCAAGGAATTAGTCTTGGTGGCGGAATGTCTTTTGCTACGAAAGATGGGCGAGATTATTTAGAGGCCGGTGAGAAGTCTGGAAGTACTGTTAAATACTCATATGAAGAAGCTTCAAATATGAATGCTGAGTCATTGAAAACTTTTGGTTTAATGGATGGTGGTGATTACCTCATAAGCGCTAGCTATAAAGATTCAAATGATCTTAAGCTAAGTGATAAGACAACTCTTAAGAATTCAGCTTTTGAAAATTATAATATTTCTTCAAAGTTCACTTTTGATCTTGGTAAAGGTCAGAAGTTAAAGTTAAGTGGAGAGATTTATGACCTTGAAGATGAGTCGCCATTAAATGCAACTCTTGATCCACCAAGTGATTTAACAACTCTTCATGGCAAGACAAGAATCAAACGTGAATCCTTAGGATTAAATTACACAAATAACTCTTACGCAGGAAATCTCTATTATTCTGGCCAGCTTAATAAGCAAGAGCGCGATAGTGATAATCGCCAAGAAGAGCGTAATATTCAAACGCTTGGAGCACGCCTTAAAGATCATATTGAATTTAGAGAAAATCTTAAACTTGTTATTGGTACGGATGCAACGATTGATAAAGTAACTGGAAAAAGCTCTGTAGGTAGTGTTTCTGATTATCCAGATGGACAAATAACTGAAGCCGCTGCATTTGCTCAGCTTAATTATAAGGTAGGTGGACTAACTGTTGCACCTGGGATTCGCTTAAGTGATTATAAACTTGAATCGAAAGATTCTGGTTTTGATGATGTAAAAGATAATAACCTTTCGTCAAAAATTTTATTAAATTACGAGTACAAAGGTTTTAATTTCTTTTCTAACTTTTCTCAGGGCTTTAATTCGCCAGATGTTCAAGAAGTCTATGCAACAGGACTGCACCGCCCGGGAGATGGATTCTTTATTTCAGATAATTACTTTGTGACTAATTTAGACTTAAAGCCTGAAACATCAAATACAATTGAATTTGGAACTGAGTTTAAGAAACAACTTTTTTCTGATTTAGATCTTCTGACATTTAGGGCAAGTGGGTATGTATCAAAGGCCCACAATTATATTGATCAAGAAATTATCGACTATGCCATTTTTGATGGAAAAAATGGAACGACCCAATTTGTTAACCGAGATAAAGTGACTCTTTATGGTCAAGAGTTTGATCTTAAATATCTTTACGACCAATTTGAGCTTGCCGCAAGTTATTCACGAAGTGTTGGTTGGGATAATTCAAGAAGGATGTGGCTTTCTAATATGCCAGCAAATACTTATACTTTTGGATTTAACTATCACCTCGATCAATACGGTATAAAGCTTGGTTATGATGCGCTTATGGCAATGAGGCAAGATCGAGTGAATCCGGCATCACTTGAGAGAACAACGGCAACATCAGGTTATACACTTCACAATGTCTTTGCTTCAAAAGAGTTTGTTTCAGGAGTATTTGAAGGAGTGAAGCTTACGACAAGACTTGATAACTTAAGTGATAAATCATATCGTCGACATGGCTCATATATTAATGAAGTTGGACGAAATTTTAAAATGAGTATTCAATATAAAATAAAGCATTTTTAATAAACGGAGTTTCTAATGAAAACAATTTTAGCCTTTTTAATGGCAACATCAGTATTTGCAACAATCCCTCAAGGGACATATCTTCTTGATCGTATTGAGTGTACGACAGGGGAGACATTAAAGCTTGGTGGTGCCTTTATGAGATATAATGTGACACTTAAAGTTGAAGAAGAGAAAGCTGAAATGACAGCAGTTGCAAAAAGTGCGAAGTGGGCACCGTACTTACTAAATTGTACTCAAGTTAACTCGGGTGACTTTAAATATGTTGGCCCAGGTCAGTATCAAGGTGGACTTGAAATGACTAAAGTTAAATGTAACCTTGGTGTTTGGGAAGGTATTTTAAAGAAGCAACACTTTGGTGTTGAATCAAATGGATCAATCTTTGATTATGAATATAACGACGGAAAGCTTGTCCTAAGTGTTAAAGACACTTTCACAAACTACAAGACATGTCGTGAAGCCGGTGGTTCACCAATTTATCACTATAATAAACAGTAGTATTTTTTATAAAGGTTGTGTCATCTTAGATGGCACAACAAATTTATCAAAATCATCAGCACTTAAAAGCCCTAATTCAATTGCTGATTCCTTAAGAGTAAATCCTTTTTCATGTGCATTCTTTGCAACCTTGGCAGCGTTATCATAACCAATATGTTGGTTTAAAGCCGTCACAAGCATTAGAGAATTTCTTAGATGTTTCTCAATATTTTCATGGTTTGGTTCAATTCCAATTGCGCAATTATCATTAAAAGAATCCATTGAATCAGCAAGTAATGTAAGTGAATGGAGAAAGTTATGAATCATAACTGGTTTATAAACATTAAGCTCAAAGTTTCCTTGAGATCCAGCAAAGCCGATTGCAGCATCATTCCCTAGGACTTGTACGCATACCATTGTTAGCGCCTCACATTGTGTGGGGTTTACTTTTCCTGGCATGATAGATGAACCAGGCTCATTAGATGGAATTGAAATTTCTCCAATCCCACAGCGCGGACCACTGGCAAGCCACCTAATATCATTTGCAATTTTCATTAAAGCCGTTGCAAGTCTTCTCATGGCACCAGAACCTGCAACAATCGCATCATGTGCTGCAAGGGATGAAAATTTATTTGGTGCCGTCACAAATTTCTTACCTGATATTATAGTGATTTTTTGTGCTACAAGTTTAGCGTAATCAGGATGTGTATTTAATCCTGTTCCAACGGCCGTTCCACCTAGTGCAAGCTCTCTTAAATTTTCGATAGAATGAAGTATATCTTTCTTTGCTCCTTTAAGCTGAGCTGTGTAACCAGAAAACTCTTGTCCTAAAGTAAGTGGAGTTGCATCCATTAAGTGTGTTCTTCCAATTTTTACGATGTCTTGAAAATCTTCAGATTTAATTTCGAAGGTCTTAATTAAGCGATTGAGTGATGGAATTAATCGTTCTTCGATTTGCTCAATTGCTGCAATATGCATGGCCGTAGGGAAGGTGTCATTTGATGACTGTGACTTGTTGACATCATCATTGGGATGAATTGGAGATTTGGTACCCATGGTTCCTCCACTAATTTCAATTGCGCGATTTGAAATAACTTCATTGGTATTCATATTTGTCTGAGTGCCAGAGCCGGTTTGCCAAACAACCAGAGGGAAGTGTTCATCGAGTTTGCCTGCAATGACTTCATCCGCTGCCTGTATTATAAGAGTCGCTTTTTCTTTTGAAAGTTTACCGAGTTCTTGGTTCGCAAGAGCGGCACCTTTTTTAAGGATTCCAAATGCTCGTATCATTTCTCGTGTAAAGTGATCTTTACCAATTTTAAAGTTCTCTAATGAACGTTGAGTTTGTGCTCCCCAGTAGCGAGAAGACTCAACTTTTATTTCTCCATTACTATCTGTTTCAATTCTAAAGTCCATCACAATCCCTTCTGTTATTGTTAAGATTTTAGTACAGAAGCATGGCCGGCCATACCTTAAGAAAGGTTAAGTATGGAACTTTTATAACTCAAAAAGGTCTAATGTGAAGACAACAGGGATTTCTTCTCCCGTTTCATTTAGAACAACTTCAAATTCTTCAAGTAGTTTTAAAACTTTCTCTTTTAGCACTGGTAGATCTTTTCGTGATATACCAAGTAAGCTTGAATAGTGAAGATCATTTTCTCCGACATGATCGACTGACTCCATGGCCTTTTGGCGCCAGTTAACATGATGGCGTGGAAGCATGTCAGAGCCTTGGGGAAGATGGATTCTCGTACTGCCAATGGCAAGTTTTCCATGAGAATCTATCGTGACAAAATTTTTATCGATAAGAAAATCAAGTGCATCTTTAACGACTTTGATATTTAACTTTAAATGAGTCGCTATCTCTTGAGCCCCATTAAATGCAGGAAGTGCTGTTAAGATATGAATTGCAACATAGTACCAGCTTGAGTAGTACTTCATTTGATCTTCAGTAGTTAGTGTATTAGAGGCCTTTATTCGATTCGTAATTTCTTTACGTTTATTTTGTATGTCATTAATTTTTTCTAGAAAATATCTCTCAAGCTCTACACTACCTGCACGATCTTTTTGAACCATAAGAAGAAAATAGTCTTTCTCCTCATCTGTTAATTGGAGATAATTTGAGGTTTTAATTGCATGCTCTAAAGATAAGTGAGAGCGAAATGTGAGTACCTGATTGATAAAGGAGAGCTGGCAATTAAGCTCGTCGCTTAGAGACTTCCTCGTAAAGTTCTTAGACTTTGGGCCAAGACATTCTCTTAAGTATTCTCTGTAATCAGTAAAATCATAAATATTCATATGTTAGTATTTTATAACATAATTAGTAATAAAGTTATAACTTTTATATAGAGTCGTGTCATTTATTTAGATATAAAGCCTTCACAATAATAAATATCAATGGAGGCATAAATGAAAACAGTAACTTATCTATTAATTTCTTTAATTTCACTCTCTGTCGCTGCAACTAGCTCTTCAGATTTAAAGTCACGAGTTCTATTAGATCAGCAATTAATTGAGCAAGAATTTTCAATTAATTTGGACTCAACAACTCTTGAATGTTTCTCTGGGTCTGAGTTTGGACACTGTCTTGTTCAAGGCGATCTTAGGGCCCCTAACTCTAGTTGTGACTTTATGATTTCCGTAAGAGCGTCTTCTTACAATGTGTATACGCTTCAATGTGAAGAGTAATTGTCTATGACACAGACAATGAACGTAATTATTTCAAAAAGTCATGAGTATCACTTAGAAGGTGATAAATTTGGAGATATGATGAAAGGTCTATTTTTAGTAACATCTTTATTCTTAGTTCAATCTGCGTTAGCGGAGCAGGTAAAGTGTATACCGTCTTTAGAAGTTCCTAAGGAGATTAAGAAAGATTTTTATCAGAATTATAAAATTCAAACTCAACGACTTGGTGTCGGAAGCAGTGGTGGTGGTGACAATATTCGCCACTACTTTATTTCTGAAGCTAATGAAATTCTCAATGAGCTAAAAAAACATCCCAAATTGATTAAGGATCTTGTTTCTCTAAATAGCTTAAAGGAAGTCATTGATGTCAAATATATTAAAGTTACTTCAAAAAAGTTAATTGATAATACCGGCTCTATTGTTGATGCCTTTGCAAGTGAAGGTCAGATATCTTTAAATGAAGAAGTTTGGATTAACTATATCGAAAGAAACGATAATGTAAAATGGCTAGTTCTTCATGAGCTTCTTAGAGCAAGTGGAGTTAATGACGATAATTATATAATCTCTAATAAAATCATCGAGCGAGTGCCTGGAATTACTTTTAAAAGTTACTTAGCAAAATGTGGTGATTATAAATTCATATTGAATTCAAGTATTCCTGTTGCTGCTTACGCTGGTGAAAAATATATAAAAATAGATTCTGTTAGTATCCATGATGGGAAAGCAAATATTAGTGTTCACAATAAGAAGTTAACGATAAATGAAAAGTCGTGTGAAAAACAGGCCGTTGAAAACGGTTTAGTTGCACAAATTTTAATTGAGAAAGACAAAATTCAACGAAGCCACAATATTAATCTTGAGACAAATACTTTAACTTGTTTAAAGAAACAGATCTACGGATTTGAAGGTGCATTTACTGGAGTCTGTACAGTAGAAGGAGATTTGAAAGCTCCTAATTCGAATTCGACTTTCTCTTTAAGTGCTTCAATATCAGATGGAACCCCTAGTATTAACTACAATATTTCTGTTATTGATGGTGAAGGGATTGATCCTTTTTAGAATATTAAAACCTTTGCTTGAATCTCTCCATCTTTGTAGGTGAATTCAATTGATAAGTCATTTTGCTTAATTCTCATTTGATTAGTAGGATTCTCACAATAGGTATCTAGCCAAAAGTTCATTCTAAAAATTGACTTTGTCCCATGATAATTTGGCCTTTGCCAGTGACCATTATTTAAATTAAACCCATAAACAACTTCTTCATCTCCACAAGATAATTGCTTGTAGATAAGATTATCTAAACGTTCAACTTTTCCATTGTAGCTGTAACTTAAGTTTGAGCTTATAAAACTTTTTGCATTTGAAAATAGTCGTAGTGTAAGGGGAAGTTCATCGACCTTTATTTCAAATGATTGCCAATTCGAATCCCATTGATTTCTTACCTTAGTACCTAGTTGATCTAGGTAGCTATGACTAATAATCCCAATCTGGTGTCCTAATTCGTGGATTAGAATACTAATCATGGCAGGAATGTCATTAGCTATAATTTCTGACTCTTCAAGATTTATAAATATATGACTTTGTTGACTGAATCCCGTTTTAGCAATACGTGCCGTCATATCAACACTATTATGAAAGAATTCTCCAGCATATTCCTTACTAACAAAAATAAGAGGTCTTTTCATATAGATCTTATTAATAAATAACTGATTGATCTCTCTTAAAATTGCTTCTTCTAGGGCGTCGATTTGGCACTCGTATTTATTTGAGAGGCAATTAAAGATTGCTCTTTGAAGATTGTGGTAGGCAAAACTGAAGTTTTGTTCGATAAGTCCTGATCCATTTCCAACGATATCTCCAGAGCCTAGTGCATCCATGATAGGTTTTGATTTTTTATTAAAATTCTTCGTTAAGATATAACTTTGAGAAGGGCTTAGCCTTTCAAGTTCTTTTGAAAATATATAATTTGAAAATAGTATTACTGATAAAATTAAGTAACTTTTCATTATTTTTTCCTAGTGCTTAACGACTTCCCCAGTATGGGCAAAGAATTGAGTATTTAATTGGTAGAGATTATCTGCTTCATTTGTTGAAAATTTCTCATTGAAGTCTTTTATAAAATCAAATATAAATTTTTTTGCTTCAGATACATCGCTTTGTTTAACTTTCATTGTGACTGATGTAATTTGACGCTCTTCTACTGGTTGTTCTTCGATTGCTTCTAGAGCACGATTTATCATACCGTAGTGATGTCGCTTAATTGCTGAGCTAGGCACATCATTGGTTGTAATAAGACCTTCTTTTTGTACTATCAGGCGGCCATTCTCATTCCTACCAATTGTCTTGGTTTCAAGCATTGTCTCAATAGCGTACTTGATTTGATTGATTGTCGGTTTCTTCCTGAGCTTATGATAGATCCATTCTTCGTCTTCTATAAATGACGGCATTGATATAAGTTGCTTTATTGCCAAAAAATACCAGTCACTAATTGCATTAAACTCTTTGAGGCTAAGAGCGATTGCTTTTCCTCTTGGATTGATTATCGCAATTTTTTCTAGAATCTCTTTTGTATCTTTATTTTTCTTTTGTGCTTTTTCTAGCTGAACAAGAAGCATGAAATATTGCTTCTCTTTCATATTCATTCCCAAATCTTCACTAAGAGCATTAATCATTTCGAGGCTAGGGGATCTTTGTCCCTTAATTACCATTGTTAAGGAACTTGGCGATCGATAACCAAGTCGATTTGCCCATGTTTTAAGATTATTGGATGTATGAGAGTAGAGGCCATCTGGCATCCCTGCCTTAATGAGGAAGTCACAATAATTTTCAAAGTCGAAAATTGAAACTTTTGGATCTTCAATTTTATGTACTTCTTCCATCTTTGCCCTAATCAAAGAAAGGCCCTCTTAATAAGGGCCTTTAGGTTTTATTTAATTATTCACAAGCTTCAATTGTGTAGTTTTTAGTAAATAGTTTTCTACCCAGTTTATTATCATGTCTTCTACCGTGAAGTGTTTTGTGTACATCGATGTCGTATGAAAGTGGGTGAGTATATGAATAAGTTTCATATTCTAGACAGATATCACGTCCATCTCTTCTTCCTTGGAGTGACCATCTTACACATCTTTCTCTTTCTGTAACGATCTCTGCTCTTCCGTAGAAGCTAGTATATGCTGTACAGATACTATCTCTATCGCCACCACGGTGTTGCCACTCAACACATCTCTTAAGCATTTTCTTTGTTCTAATTGTGTCACCATCAATACAACCAAAGAATACTGAGATTGCTCCACCATTATCTAGGTTTAGTGCTGGCTCATTAAAAGTAACTTTCATAAAGTTGTCTTTGATTGTTTCCCATGAATCATTCTCATTAGGCATACCAGCGAATACTGATGTTGTTACGAATAGTGCGGCAATAAACGTGATTAGTTTTTTCATTTAATTCTCCCTATAGTTAGTTTGATTCAGTTGAATCATGTGATTTTGAATCTAAACTAAAAATATGTAGCAGATAAAAGTATGTAAATAAAATTTCACGATAAAGCAAACTATGTTTTCACAAGATGTGAATCTTGTTGTGCAAAGAGATAGTTGAATCTTGAGTCTAAGGAGTTAAGTTGTGGATTATTCAGGCAAGTTAAAATAGTAAAGATTTCGTTCTTTCTACATATGGAAATAAAATAAAGGCGTGATTTCTCACGCCCTATTCAATTACATTTTAGGTAAAGCTTTAGCTTCAAGTGATCCAAGGAAGGCCTTGATACTTTCTTTGTCTTCAGCAGAGATCTCTACACCTAATTGGTGCTTGGCCATAATAGTGATGGCCTCATCAAGAGTCTTTACGCTTCCATCGTGAAAATACGGAGCTGTCTTTGTGATATTTCTTAGAGTAGGTACCTTGAAGAAGAACTTATCATCTTCATTCTTAGTTACTTCAAAACGACCTTCATCTTTAGTCGGATACTCTTCAGCAAGTCCTAGTTTTTGGAACATTCCACCACCAACGTTGGCACCATCATGACATGTTGTACATCCAATCTCATTAAACTTTTTTAAACCAACTTTTTCTTGGTAGCTAAGAGCTGAGTGATCTCCATTTAAGTACTCATCATAGCGACTTGGTGTTAATAGTGTTTTTTCAAAAGCACCAATTGCAACACCAACATTATTAAAGTTGAAAGCTTCTTTATTTCCAAATGCTCTTTCAAAAAGCTCGCGGTACTCTTGTGTATCGATTTTTTTCATCGCATCTGATGCTTGTGCAAGACCATGCTCAACTGGATTTAAAATAGGGCCAAGTGCCTGCTCTTCAACATTTTTCGCTCTACCATCCCAAAACTGTAGGAAGTTTAAAGCTGCATTATAAACAGTAGGAGAGTTACGTCCACCAAGAGTTCCATCGTGACCTGGTGATGTTGGTAGGTTATCAACACCAAATTGATCTAGCTTGTGGCATGAATTACAAGAGATGGTGTCATTAATTGATAACTTCTTTTCAAAGTAAAGTGTCTTACCTAGATGAATAAGATCCTTATTTGATTTTGTATCAATTAGAGAAGCTGGTAGTGGAGCTAGAACTCCATCGATTTCAGTAAGTAATCCTTTATCATCAAATTGTTTAACCTCTTGCTTGTTACAGCTTACAGCAAGTACGAACATACCTAAAAGCATACACTTTTTCATGTCTTCTCCCTCTTTAAAAATATAGCGTTATCTACTTATTATATAAGATTTATTAAAATCTAAAATAGGAATTATTTCTCATTTAGATATTTAAGAACCTTGTTTTCAAGAGGTGCTTTTGTTAGTCCTGTTCTGCGAGCAAGTTCTGTTGCTTCTTGTTTAGTCATTCCTTCATACTGGTAGAGGTGAGTTAGATACCAAGCTGCTGCACGATTTCCGCTTGAGCAGTGAATATAGATCTTTTTGTCTTTATTAGCATCGATAAGTTTTGATATTTGATAAAGTGAGTTAGCATCAATTTCGCTCTTTTTATTAAAGAATGGGATTCGATGGTATTGAAGATTTAGCATTTTTGCCGTTGCCTCTTCGTTATACCCTTTAAATTCATCTTCTCCTCTTAGGTTTATTACCATTTCATAACCATCTTTTTTGATTTTACTAAGAGTCATTTTCGTCGGTTGCGGAGCAATTGCTAGATTTCCAACAACCTTGGCCTCTTCATAATTCATTACAAGTGGCTCGCTTGTCGAATTATTAGAAGTTGAGCAAGCTGTTAAGAAAATTGCCGTAATGATTATTGCAAGAAGTGATGTAATTGATTTCATATATTATTCCTTTTTTTATTTATAATTCACTAATCATACCTCCAAATTATTAAATGATATTTGACCTACATCAAATAATTCTTCAAGATAGTGGAATAGGATATTTTATATGCAAGAACTTATTCAATTTATACGACACAATATGGTTTTTATTATTATCTCTGCTTTTGTCTTGTGGCGAGTATATCGCTTTTTCAAGTCCAAAAAGGAGGTCGAAAAAATATTGAATTCTAATGATTATCAACTAGTTGATGTTCGTAGTGAAGGTGAGTTTCTCTCATTTTCAATTCCTAACTCAGTAAATATTCCAATTGATCGACTAGCCTCTGACTATGAAAAGCTTGATAAGAACAAGTCTGTCATTGTTTACTGCGCTTCAGGTGGAAGAAGTGCAATGGCCAAATTACACCTTCAAAGACTCGGCTTTAAGAATGTAGTCAATGCTGGTGGTGTACATGCATTATCCCGCATTCTACAGCGAAGATAATGGCCGAAAATCGATAATATTTACCCTAAAACACTATTGAAGTACCATATATTGGTACTATTGTGATAAGTATTTAAAATAGTTCTCGCTTGAACTACTTTCTCTTCATTAACTTAATAGCAAGGAGAATGAAATGAGAAATGACGTATTTGTTGCACTAAAAGAAGTAATGAAGGTTCGTAAGGTTAATTATAAGGATCTGGCGGCCCGAATCGATATGTCAGAGTCTGGCCTTAAGAAGCTTATGGCAAGTCAGGATTGTTCTATAAGTAAGTTAGATCAAATTTGTGATGTTATTAATATTGATCTAGGAGATCTCTTTGCCATTGCTCAGAATTCAAAAGAATCAACTTTAAAAATCAATGATAAACAAGAAGCTCTATTTTTAAAGAAACCAATTATCTATCACTTCTTTACTGAGCTGCTTTCTGTCGATGGCGATTGGAAGAAAATAGCCTCAAAACATCGACTCGATAAGAATGAATGTCTTTCAATGTTAAGAGATTTAGATAAGGTTAATCTTATTGAATTAGGAGAAAAGGATCGCGTAAAACTCCTGTTTAAATGGAGTGATATCAATATCTCTGCGAAGTTAGGTGCTCTAGTCAGCTTCAATATTGATCGTGCATTCTTCGAGTATGCTCAAGAACAATTTCAAATGGAACAAAAGACGTCACATTCTTCTAGGGGAAGTTTTTATCTAAAGAAGGAATCAGTATTAGACTATCTTAAGGCCCTGGATGATGTGCAATCGGAATTTGCTAAGAGGTCAAAGAGAGAAGAGCTGCTGTATGATAAAGAGAATCTTGAAAATATTACTTTCATGACTTATATGGCCACAGACTTTAGAGCAGCGGATTACGTATTCACTAAGTAAATAATTCAAGATCAAAGTTAACTAATGTTATTTAATTTCAAGGTTGCTATATCTCAATAAGTTTATAGAAATCTTTGAGGAGTGAGTATGAGTGGTTTTTTAAATACTATTGGCATAATTGCAATTATTTGCCTTGTTGTTCTGGGGATAGCTGTATTTTCTTCTTTTAAGTATTCAAAAGATGACGATGGTAAGGTTACACTTTCTCTTTTCTGGGGAGCAATTAAAGTTAATGAAAAAGAGCAAAAAGTGAATATCCTAGGGGACTTTATAGCGGTTGACGGTAAGGATGAAAAAGTTAAAGTTGCTGGTATTGTCGATGTTGATGGAAAAGATGAATTGGTAAATATTGATAATGGAAAGATACTTGTAGATGGTAAAGAGAGTGTTATAAAAGTAGAGAAGTCTCTCGTTGTTGAAGTAAAAGAAGATCATGTTATTATTCAAAATAATTTTAATTCTGATATTTTGAAAGTGATTACTTCTTTAAAGAAAAAAGATGATAAAAATTTAAAAGTCGAGGGGAGAGTTGTTGGTGAAGATGATCGCTATCTAATACTTGAGCCTAAGGATGCTTCAAAAATAAATATCAATGTAAAATTTGAGTCTTAATAAAAAAAAACGCCACTTACGTGGCGCCTTTCTTATATAGCATCTTTGAATCTTGAATCATCTGAACTTATTGAGTCAGAGTCAATCAGTTCCAAATTCTTTTTCTTAGAAAATGGCATTTTAATTACTGATGGAGTCACTTTTGACGCTGTCATAGTGCTTGCTCCAGTTTCATTTTCACCAAATACGATCATTTGAATATCTTGAACAATTCTTGAAAGATCGTTTGACTGTTCTTTCAGTTCTGCTGCTTTTGAAGATGATGTGTGGGCAACAGAAGTATTCTGTTGAGTAACCGCATCAAGTTGTTGAACAGCAGTTGTAATTTCGTTAACACCAGCAGATTGCTCTGTTGAAGAAGCTGCAATCTGTCTAACTGAACTATTTACTTCATTGAAGCTTTCTAGGATTTCACTTAGAACAGAATCACAAGTTTTGATTTCAACTAAACTTTCATCTACTGACTTCTTACCATGCTCGATAATGCCAGACATTTTAGACTTAGAGCTTTCAACTGTACGGTGTACTTGCCCAATACTTCTATCTAGTAGTTCTGTAATTTCTTGTGCTGCTGTACCACTCATTGCTGCAAGAGCACCAACTTCTTCGGCTACGACAGCAAAACCTTTTCCATGTTCCCCAGCTCTGGCCGCTTCAACCGAAGCGTTGAAAGATAGAAGCTTTGTTTGGAACACGATATCGTTGATAACTTTTGTTTTTTCTGAAATTTCATCAATCACTTTAGTGATATTTTGAATTTCAACATTGTTTTCTTCAACACTCTTGATCAGAACTTCGTTATTCTTATGAATATCTTCGATTTTATGCTTTACGCTACTTACATATCTTTTACCTTCTTGAGCCTTTTCCTGACTTTTTTCTGATAGGTCTGAAGTTGTATTAGCATTCTCTGAGTTTCTATCAACCATTGCAGAGATCTCTGTAATTGAAGCCGAAGTCTCTTGTAAGCTGGCCGCTTGTTGCTCTGTTGCTGATGAAAGATCAGATGAACTTTGAGCTAAGGCATTGGCAGAGTTAAGTACATTGTGTGCTCCAATTTTTAATCCCTCAGCAAGCTTAACAAGGCTATTAGAAATTGTTTTAGCAAAAGTCAGGGCAAGTAGTAGAATTGCAATCCCTGAAATTGTAATTAAAGTCATGATAACTTTTCTTACAGTATAGAGTGAAGATAAAGCTTCATCTTCATCCATTTCACTTAAAATATACCAGTTTAGACCATTTATGTTTAAAGGTTTATATGCACTAATTACATTTACATCTCTATAGTCTTTAAAGATTTCTGCACCAGACTTTCCTGCAATTGCATGATCTGCTCCAAGTGTATCAATCTTAGTTGCAAGCGCTGAAGTCTTCTTAGACTTCATATAATCGATAGCTTCTTTACTTAATCCAACTTCGTGCATTGTCTTAAAAAAGCTAGCTTCATCTTCTACTATTGTTCTAGAGATACTTCTCATAATCTTATCTTTACCGATTATATAAGTTTCTCCAGTATCACCTTGTCCTTGCTCTTTCCACTTTTCACCGCTTGTTAAGATTTGATTAATCTTTGCAACTGGAACTTGGAATACAAGTACTGCGCTAAGTTTGTTATTTTCAAAAATAGGTGCCGAAATAAATTGAGCAGGAGATTCATAACTTGGGTAATACTTTTTGATATCAGTAAAGAATACTTCATCTTTTGATGTCGCATTCATTGCTAAATTGTATGCTTCTGCTAATCCTGAGTCAGAGTAAGGACCAACTTTTAGATTTGTTGCGAAGTCAGCTTCTTTATATACTGAATAAACAACTTCACCCTTTCCCGCATCAATTAAGAAAATATCGTAGTAGCCAAACTTATTTAAGTAAGTACGAAATGCCTGGTGATATCTTTCGTGTGTTTTTGAATAGCTTGTTCCATCATTAAGAGAAATAAGTGCATCCTTTGAACCAAGAGGATTATTATTTGAACTGATGAAAGCATTTTGAAGAAGTAATTCATTTTTGCTCAGTTCTCTGATAATTTCACTAGTCTTATCAAACTCTTTTCCAATATTTGTTTTATTGTATTGTTGCCCAAACTCATTTGCATAAAAAGATGTTAATGAGGATTTTGCAGCATTAAAGTCTGTTCTCGTCTCTATTTCAAATGATTGAAATGAACTTTTGAACTTCCTAGCAGCATCAATCGTTGAAATATTTTGTGCCAATGCAGATGCCTGTCCGGCCATTGTTTTGTAAAGCTCTTCTAGTTGAAAACTTCTTCCCTCGCGGATCGAAACTAACATATTTTCTGCATTCTCATGTAGTGTCTTATCGACATTACTTAAGACAACAAAAGTAATTGTTAATGAAGGGATGAGCCCGGCCAATAAGAAACCGAGAACTAGTTTTTTATTAAGGGAAAATTTACTTATACTCATTAACTATCCTTTTTCATTACGCTAAAATAAAATTGTTAACTGAGTTATCGAAAACTTTCTAAATAACTTTATAGTAAATATTGATATTTTTTTTATAGATAAACTTTATTGAACACCTGGGAGTCTTTTGATAACAGTTAGTTAAAGATTTTTTGAATAAAATAGCTGATTTTAATTATAAAAAAACCCTAATTAAAAATTATTAAGATAGGCAATTATGTTACTCGTGATACGAGTTGGAGATAGAGGACAAACTATGGAAGCTTTAAGTTATTTGAAGAGTGTGATGGATTCGTATCATGAGTTATCGAACGATTGTTGGGGAGAGCTTCAACAAGCATTGCGAATAAAGTCTTTTAAAAAGGGGACTGTTTTAGTCGACTTTGGCGATATTCCAACAAAGTTTTATTTTGTCTACAAAGGGCTTGTTAGGGCCTATTCCATGGGACAAGATGAGGCGGCGAAGGAGATCAATAAGAACTTCTTTGATGAAGGCAGGTTTCCATCTGCTGTCGTTGCAACACTTGATAGGACTCCTTCTGAGATATGTATCGAAACACTTGAGGATTCAACTCTAGTTGAAATAGATCATTCTAAGTATCGTGAACTACTTGAGAAGTATGAAGACCTAAAGTGGTATCACATAAAATATTTAGAAAAACACTGGGTAAAGGAAAAAGAGCCCGTTGAGATATCTTTATTGGATGGGGAAGCAAAGGAGCGCTATCTTTCCTTTATCGCAGAAAATCCTCTATTGGCGAAACGAGTCCCTCTCTATCATTTGGCATCCAAGCTAGGTATTACACCAACCCAGTTGAGTCGAATCAGAAAAACAATTAATTGATTCTTCTCAACATATGTAAAGGAAATGTTACCTCTATTTTTATATATTAGGGGCATGACAAATTTAGCTTTAGTATTATTATCAATTCTTTCGGGATGTCTTATCCTTTTACAAAGTAGTCTTAATGGGCAACTTTCTAAGTATACGCATAATCCCTTCTTTTCATCGTTTGTGCTTTACTTCTTTAGTGCTGTTTTTATGATGTTCATATTTCTAAGTACACGTCTAAAAATACCAAGCCTAGAAGTTATAAAAGAGGTTCCTCTCTACCTTTGGGGAGCTGGAAGTATTCTGAGTATTGTGGGTCTAACTCTCGTTTATTGGTTAATGCCAATTTTAGGGGTTTCAAAAGTATTAAGTGGTATAATTACAGGACAAATTATTGCTGGAATGATTGTTTCTCATTTCGGTTTTTTTGACTTACCTGTAATTGAAATAAATCGTTACAAAATTCTTGGCGTAGCCTTCTTATTTATAGGTGTATATTTTATCAATTGGAGTGCAATTAATGAAACAGTTAAATAATGAAATTAAAGAGTTTCTTCTAAATAACACATTTAACAACATTGATATTTTAATCAGTGATAGAGAAATTTTAAAACTTGATGATGAGAGTTTAGAAAACAAACTTATTGTGAGAAAGCGTGGAGGTTATTGTTTTGAAAATAATCAATACTTCTACACAAAATTAAAAAAGAATGGCCTTGAGGTGAAAAGAGTTTTAGGTCGTGTTGTTTACGGTGATACACCTGATGATAAGCCGAGATCTCATCAGGCTACAGTCATAACACATGATGATAAGTTATACTTAGTGGATGTAGGATTTGGACCATATACACCTGGAGCAGTAATCCCTTTAACTGGTCAGGAAGTAGAAAGCTTCAATAAGCGAACTTATCGAGTTTCTAAAATTAATGATGTTGATTATCAATTAGAAATTAAAAAGGAGGATGGGTTCTTTTCCCTCTATCAATTTAACCTTGCTAATTATAACGATGCTGATTTTAAGGTCGCAAATTACTATACAAATACTCATGATGATTCAAAATTTACGACATCTCTCATCTTGTCTCAACAAGTCGAAAATGGAACAAGATTTATCAATAATCTCATCTATTCTGAAATCTATGAAAATGAACGTAAAAGTATTGATATAAACTCAGCAGAGGAGTTATATAAGCTAATTAGTGATTCATTTAACGTTAATTTTACAAAAGAAGAATGCTCTTATCTATTCGATATTGTGAGCAATTTTTAATAAGCTAGTATGCTTAAATTGTTTAGGTTGACGGGAAGCTTATAAAAAGAGACTAATGACTTAATAAATATAATAAAAGAGAAATAAACTATATGAGCAATAGCTTCACTAATTTAAAGATAGATAGCAGATTAAAAAGCAATCTCAAAGATTTAAAGTTTGAGAATATGACACCTATTCAGGAAAAGTCTTTACCAATCATTCTTGAAGGCAAGGATATAATTGCTCAAGCTAAAACAGGTAGCGGGAAAACTGTAGCATTTGGACTTGGTGTCTTAAATACTATTGATGTTAAACAAACAAGACCACAATGTTTAATTTTATGTCCAACAAGAGAATTAGCAGAACAAGTTGCAATGGAGCTAAGGAAACTCGCTCGAGCAATTTCTAACATGAAAGTATTAACAATAACTGGTGGAAGATCAGAGTATCAACAAGAGAAGTCTCTATCTCATGGTGCCCATATTGTGGTAGGCACACCGGGAAGAGTATTGAAGCTTTTAAAAAGAAAAATTCTCGTTCTTGATTTTGTTAAAAATTATGTTCTTGATGAAGCTGACCGTATGCTTGATATGGGCTTTTATGAAGATATCTCGAGAATTTCAGCATTTGTTCCAAAGCAAAGACAGACTTTACTTTTTTCGGCAACATTTCCTGAAGACATCGAAGATTTAAGTAAAAAACTTCAAAACGATGCTATTAGACTTAGTGTTGATGTTGTTCATGAAGAAACAAATATCAAAGAAGAGTTTATTCAACTGGGTTCCCATAAAGATAAAATGGATATGCTTTTTAGAGTTCTTGGAAAGTATCAGTCTAAGCGCTTTATCGTTTTTTGTAAGACAAAGAGAATAACTGATGTTGTTGCTGATGAGCTTTATAAAGCCGGTGTGGCCGTCGAGTCAATTCATGGTGATCTGGACCAAAATGAAAGAACCGCTGTTTTAACGATGTTTTCAAATAAAAGTCTTTCTGGAGTTGCTGCAACTGATGTCGCGGCCAGAGGGATTGACATTAAAGATCTTGATCTTGTTGTTAATTATGATCTCTCTAATGATCCTGAGGTTTATGTTCATCGCATAGGACGTACTGGACGAGCTGGAAATGAAGGAAGGGCCGTTAGTTTCTTTGTTGAACAAGAGATTGATAATTTAGAGAACATAAAAGAGTATCAGTCACGAGATTATGAAATTATTGATCCATCTAATTTTAGTGAAAGCACTGAGTACAATATTAGACCACTTATGGCGACAATCTATATTCATGCAGGGAAAAGAGATAAACTAAGACCTGGTGATATTGTTGGGGCAATCGTCGGTGAGTCTGGAATTGATTCGAAAGAAATTGGTGATATTTCGGTGACTAAGAATATGAGTTATGTTGCTGTAAAAGCTGAGCATATAAAGCATGTCGTTGAAAGTCTTCGAAATGGAAAAATTAAAAAAAGAAAATTTAAGTTAGGAATTCTATGATGAATAAAGAGCTGATGAAGATTTGGGTCGATGCTGATGCCTGTCCTAAAGTTATAAAAGAGGTTTTATTCAAAACATCTATTCGTCTACAAATTCCATTAGTTCTTGTCGCAAACTCTTATATGAATATTCCTCTTCATGAACTTATTACTTTTATAAAAGTTGATAGCGGTGCGGATGTTGCTGATATGTATATTGCTGACAACGCTAAAATTAATGATCTCGTTATTACAGCAGATATTCCTTTAGCTGCAGAGGTCGTAAAAAATGGAACTCTTGCTATAAATCCTAGAGGAGAGCTTTATGATGAAGAAAATGTCGGAGAACGTTTGTCTATGCGTGACTTCATGAAAGAGCTTAGAGATGGTGGTCTTATTACAGGGGGACCTGATGCATTTAGTACTAAGGATAAGGCAAATTTCGCGAACTCGTTAAATAAAATCCTTTCTAAGAAGGGGTTTAAGTAAATATAGTTTACAGAGGGGATTATAAAGGTTGACTTGTATCTCTATTCGGGAGATGAAGAGGGTTGATCTAGATACATTTTAAATATTCGCCTTTGCTAGTATTTGGATTAAGCAATGGCACTAGCGCTTTTTAAGCAAGGATATTTATTATGTCTTCAGTCAAATCTTTTGATTCTTTAAATCTATTACCTGAAATTCTTTCTGCATTAAAAAAGAAAGGTTATACAGTACCAACGCCGATTCAAGCAAATTCAATTCCACACCTATTAGATGGTGGAGATATCTTAGGGATTGCTCAAACGGGAACTGGAAAGACTGCTGCATTCTCTCTTCCTATTTTAAATAATTTAAAAATTAAAAAAATAAAAACAAAACCAGCTCGTATGAGGTGTCTAATCTTAACTCCGACAAGAGAGTTAGCATCGCAGATAGAAGAGAATATAAAAGAATACTCTAAAGGATTGGGGATTTCATCCGCAGTTATCTTTGGAGGTGTTAGTCCTAGGCCTCAAGTTCAGAAACTGTCACGTGGAATGGATATTATCGTTGCAACACCAGGAAGACTTCTAGATCTAATGGGTGATGGCCACGTTCGTTTTGAACAACTAGAAACTTTTGTTCTTGATGAAGCCGATCGTATGCTAGATATGGGCTTCATTAGAGACGTTAACAAGATCATTGCTAAACTCCCTGAAAAAAGACAAACTCTCTTATTTTCGGCCACAATGCCTCAGGATATTGTGAACCTTTCTAAGAAATTGCTTGTTAAGCCTAAGAAAGTTGAAGTGACACCTGAGTCGACAACAGTTGAAAAAATTGATCAAAAGATAAATCTTGTTCATAGAACAAATAAGCCGAAGCTTTTAAAGAATATTTTAGAGGATACTACAATTGAGCACGTGCTTGTTTTTACTAAAACTAAGCATGGCGCTAATCGTGTGGTTAAGCATCTGGATCAAGTTGGAATTACGGCCGCTGCAATACATGGCAATAAGTCTCAGGGGGCACGAGAGAAGGCCTTGGGTGGTTTTAGAAAGGGAACTGTTAGGGTGCTTGTTGCTACTGATATTGCTGCTCGTGGAATTGATGTTTCCCATATCACTCATGTTATTAATTATAATCTTCCTGATGATCCTAAGAGTTATGTACATCGTATTGGGAGAACTGCTCGTGCTGGAAGAGAAGGGATTGCTATCTCTTTTTGCGACGATACAGAAACAAAGCTATTAAACGATATTGAAAAAACGATTAACTACAAAATTCCTGTCGACACGAATCATGCTTTTCATGGAGTTGCGGGGCAACCTGACTCACAAGAGGCGCCTAGAGCTCCTAGGACGCCTAGGCTTAGAGCAAAATCTTCTAAAGATAATAACAATAAGCAAAGAAGCGCTAGGCGAAGAAGAGCAAAACAAAAGTCTAAATCATCGTCTCTTTAAGAACACTAAAAACGCGTTAAAAACTCAAAGTAAGTCGCACCATCTAGCATAAAAGTGGTGTAGACTTCTGTGTTTTGACCGATTTTCCCGCCAATTGGGGCAGTATTAATATCTGAGAAATCATAATTCTTATCACCGAATTCCTTAATAACAAAGACGAGTAAACCCGCACCTTGTGAAAGAAATTCTCCAAGTCCATTTTCTTTCGCTACAGCGTAAGCAACTTTAGAAAAGCCTGCATGACACCATTTATTTGAAATATCTCCTTGGTTATGTAAAGCACTACAAGGATCATCATTTTCGATAAAGTAGTCAGACTTAGAATTTGATAAGAAAAGGGCCGATTCACGACTTAGTCCTAGGACTTTAAAATCTTGGGGTCTTTCTTCATTATTCTTTATATATTTTTCAAAAAAGATTGAGGCAGCTCGAGTTGATTGTTCACTGTCTCCAATAACTATATCTTTGTACTTTTCAGAAAGCTCTACATACTCTCTGGCCATTCTAGAATATGAATCTTCTTGCGCCTGCATCATGTTTGGTTTGATGTTAAATCGCATATCACTAATATTTTCAGTGCTCGATAGGGCAGAGAGAGATAGTAAGATACTTAGTGGCATTATCAATTTCTTCATATGTCGTCCTCTTAAATTATTTTGATCATCTTAACTAATTAGTTAGTTTGATGGTGAAAATATGAAAAAATGAGTGTCTGTTCTAAGATTAGACAGACGTGATTTCATACGGTTATACTATGAATTGAGAGTTGGAGGTTATTGATATGAAAAAGATTTCCGAGCAATACAAGCGTGATTTGCTGGAGTCGATTCCAGTCGTCTCAGGAATGAAGCTTGAAATTAAGACTGTAGAAGATCAGAAAATCGTACTAAAAGCTCCTTTAAGTAAGAATATTAATTATGAAGGAACTGCATTTGGTGGAAGTATTAATACACTAGCAATTCTTTCTTGCTACCTCTTAACTCATCATACGATGAAAGTTCATAATATTGATTTCAAGTCTCTCGTTATCCAAAATAGTGAGATTGATTATCTTATGCCCGTAGATTCTGACTTTGAGGCCATTGCAGAAATTGATGAAGCTTCAGTAAATAGTTTCATACAATCACTTAAGCGACGCAAAGTCGGCCGCTTAAATGTTCATTCAAAGATTATGGTAGGAGACAGTGTTAGAGCGAGCTTTAAAGGACGCTTTGTTGCTACTTTATAATACGAATTCTTCTCTTATTAGAAAGAAGCGACCACGCCCATTGCATAAAGACCATAACCTTATTTCTAAAGTTGATTAAGAAGAAGATATGGACAAGACTCCACGCAAGCCATGCAATTGGACCTGCTAGCTTAACACCTTTCCATTCTAGTACAGCTTTGTATTTACCTACTGTTGCCATTGATCCTTTATCAAGGTATTTGAAGGCAAAGCGCTTATTTTTTAGTAGTTGCTTGGCAAGATGCTTTCCTTGTTGGGCCGCAACTGGTGCAAGAGAGGGAAGTGGGCTACCGTCTAATGACTGGAAGTTAGCTGCATCTCCTAAAATGAAAATTTCGGGAAAATCTTTTAAACTTAAGTCTTTTTCTACTTTTGCACGTCCCATTCTGTCTTGTTCAACACCAAGCTTTGAAATTAACTTTGTTGCGCGATTTCCTGCTGCCCATATGATATTCTTAGATTCAATTTTCTGGCTTTTAGTTTTTATATAATCGTCACCAATTTCTTCAACGACTTCATCTGTTAAAACAATCACACCTAGCTTTTCGAGATAGTTCTTGGCCTTTTCTGAAGTTGGATGGCTATAGCTTGAGAGAATATGTTGACCACCTTCAATTAGATATATCTTTGTTAGTTTTGGATCGAAGTCGTGATATTCGTTAACAAGAGTTTTATAGGCAACTTCTGCAAATGCCCCTGCAAGCTCTACTCCAGTTGGGCCACCACCAATAATAACAATGTTTAACTTCTTTTCTTCTTGATTAAGCTTTATCTCTTCTTTTTCAAATGAGTTAAGGACACGGTCACGAATACTAAGAGCATCAGTTAGAGTCTTTAAGCCAGGGGCACTCTTTTCCCAGTCATCATTGCCAAAGTAGAAAGGTTTTGATCCTGTTGCTACAGCTAGGTAGTCGTATTGATATTCATCACCACTTTTACATTCTATAACTTTTAGATCTTTATCAATTGAGACAACTTCCTGCATGTGTACTTTGATATTTTTAGCATGAGATAAGATTTCACGTATTGGCATTGATATATCTCCTGGAGATAGGGATGCAGATGCTACTTGGTAAAGAAGAGGGTGGAATAAATGATGATTTTTCTTGTCTAGTATCACGACTTCAAAAGAATCTTTATTAGCAAGACCTTTTGCCAGGGCAATTCCTGCAAAGCCAGCTCCAATAATGACCACTTTTATTTTCTTCATGATTTCCCCCTTGTTCTAGTACATTTTAAATTTAATTCAATTTTGCGCTTGAAACAATAAAGCTAATTTGAAATAATTTATTTCTAATATGGAAATAATAGAGAAGACTACATTTGATCGTTTATATGCCCTTCAGGTGGCAACTGTGGTTGCTAGAGAGGGAACATTTGCAAAAGCAGCTAAAGTTCTAGGAACATCAGCTTCAAATATAACTAAAGAGATTCAGAAATTAGAGAGTTATCTCGGAGTTGTACTATTTAAAAGAACAACTCGATCTTTTGTTCTTACCGAAGAGGGAATGCTCACTCTTGAGAAGTCTAAAAATCTTTTAGAGGAATTAAATAATCTAGAAGAGCAGTTACATGGAGTTGTTGACTCAGTTAAAGGTGTTATTCGTATTACTGCGCCAACGACAATCGGTCAAAGCTTCTTGGCGTCAATTTTTGCTGAATTTCAGCTTCATTATCCATATGTTGAAATTGATTTGATTTTGACAGATAGAGTACTTGACCCTGTTGAACATAATATCGATTTAAGTATTAGAACGGCATTTCAATTAAAAGATTCAAATCTTTATATGAAAAGAGTTACACAAATCGACCGTGTTATTTGTGCTTCCCCTTACTATATTGATCATTTTAAAAAGCCAACAAACCTTGAATCTTTAAGCAGGCATAACTGCTTGCTATATCTAAGAGGAGATAGCCCTTTTATTTGGAGCTTCAAGAAAGGTCAAAAGATTAGTCATATTCAAGTACAAGGCTCATATAAATCGAATAATTTAATGTCTCTCATAAAGGCTTGTGAGTTAGGAGTTGGGATTCTCAATGTACCTCGTTACTTAGTAGATGAACAAATACAAAGAGGTGAGTTAATTGAATTATTTAAGAGTTGGGAGCTTCCATCTCATAGTCTATTTTTCTTAACCTCTAGAAAACCTTCTAGTTCAAAGAAACTAGAAGTATTAGAAGAGTTTTTATCGGAGAGATTGACATAAAAAAGATAAGTGAAAAAATTGATCCATATATTATTCATGAGGAAGCGCAGGAATATAATGGATGTTCATATATATATGAAGGAAAGTACTATATTCAACGATCTTCCAAAGTAACACCTAAGAAAATTGGCCAATTTGTCACATTGTGGAAGAGAGACGAAAGTGGAAAAACAATACCATACCACTTAAATGACCCTCTCGATTATGTTTTGATTATTTGCGATACAGAAAGTGAACAGGGTTACTTCTTATTTCCAAAAGATGCTCTAGTGAAAAAAGGTATTCTCTCTAGTGAATATAAAGAAGGAAAGCGTGGATTTCGTCTTTACCCCAAATGGGATCAACCTACTAGTAAACAGGCTATCAGTTCACAAAAATGGCAACTCGATTATTTCTTTAATGGAACTTTTCAAGGGATTCGTTAGAAGCTAGTATAGCCAAATGAAAAGATTAATACTTGTTACTGTTTTATGGGCATTTTCATTTAGTCTAATAGGGCAATATATTGCTGGTAAGATGGATACCTATCTGGCCATATTTCTAAGACTCTTTTTCGCATTCTTAGTGTTTGTTCCATTTTTAAATTTTAGAAATATTTTTAGAGTAGAATCTCTTAAGACAATGCTCATTGGAATATTGCAAATCGGAGTAATGTACCTCTTTTATTACAATTCCTTTAAGTATCTATCAGTATCAGAAGTAGCACTCTTTACTATTTCAACACCTCTCATTATTTCAATTATTGGAAATATTATTGAGAGACGCTTTATCTTAAGACAGCTCTTCAGTGTTTTCTTAGTTGTTTTTGGTGCGGCCATCATAAAGTGGAGTGAGATCTCAAATGACTATATTATCGGCTTCTTACTTGTTCAGGGAGCAAATATCTGTTTTGGGCTAGGACAGGTTCTTTATCGCAAGATAATCTCTGAACAAAATCAGATGCAAAAATTTGCACTGTTCTTTTTAGGTGCCCTTATTCCAATCTCATTTGTTTTAATCTCTAGATCAACCTTCGCAAATCTTTCACAAATTACATCCTTGCAGTGGGGAGTCTTGTTGTGGTTAGGCTTTATTGCATCTGGTGTGTGTTACTATCTTTGGAATACTGGTTCTAAGCAAGTTTCATACGGAGAACTCGCTGTTATGAATAATGCAGTTATCCCTGCAGCTATACTTGTTAACGTCTTCTTCTGGGGAGCAAAGATTCAATGGACATCATTTCTACTCGGTGCTTTCATTATAATTTGTGGTATTTTGATTGAAAATAGGAGAACTCAAGATTGTTAATGTAAGAGTTGTGAATATTATTTAAGTTTTTTTGTCCTAAACTGAAATGCTAGAATACATGTATGAAAGCAAATAGTATTCGCACAGAAGTCATAGCAGGAATAACAACCTTCTTAACGATGAGTTATATTATTTTTGTCAATCCGCTCATCTTATCATCAGATGGCACGGGAATGTCTTTTTCTGCTGTTATGACAGGGACTATCCTGGCCAGTTTCGTTGCAACACTTCTTATGGGTCTCATCGCAAAGCTACCTTTTGCCCTTGCTCCTGGAATGGGGCTTAATGCTTTCTTTACTTATACATTAATTCTCGACCAAAAAATTCCCTGGGAGCAAGCCTTGGGCCTGGTCTTTTGGTCAGGTGTTGTCTTTGTTATCTTATCAGTGACGCCATTTAGAGAGAAGTTAGTTAAATCGATTCCAAAGAACTTAAGAATGGCAATGGCCGTTGGGATCGGAATCTTTCTTGCTTTTATTGGACTTAAGAATACCGGTATTATCATTGACCATCCTGTAACACTTGTTCAAACAGCACCGCTTTCAAGTGAGGGGACAGCTGTCATCCTTGGATTTGTTCTTATTATTGCCTTATTTAAGAAGAATATTCCTGGAAGTCTTCTGATAGGGATATTTTTTACTTGGACACTAGGAGCTCTCTTTGGAAAGTCGACTCTTCCTGAAAACTTCTTTGCAACTCCTGACTTTAGCTACTTTATGCAAGCAGATATCTTGGGGGCCTTAAAGATTGCTTATATCCCAAGTATTCTCACTCTTATGATGACTGATCTTTTTGATTCTTTGTCGACTTTTATTGGCGTCGCAGAGACGGCCAATCTTAAAAATGAAAAGGGTGAAATTAAGAATATGAAACAGGCCCTAACTGTTGATGCACTTGCGACTCTCTTTTCTGCATTCTTTGGAACTTCTACGACGACAACCTTTGTCGAAAGTTCCGCAGGAGTAAGCGTCGGTGGCCGCACAGGATTAACATCAGTTATTACAGCAATCTGCTTCCTTCCGTTTCTCTTTCTTGCTCCATTTGCACAGTCCATTCCAAGCTATGCAACGGCCCCTGTTCTTATCTTTGTTGGGATTCTCATGTTTAAGAATATCTCATCAATAAACTTTGAAAAATTTGAAGAAATGATTCCTGCATTCTTATGTATTGTTCTTATTCCACTAAGTTTCTCAATTACAACAGGGATAATGTGGGGATTGTTTGTACATACTATTTTATATATTGTAGCTGGTCGCATAAAGGACTTAAGTCTAACAGAGTGCTTACTTTCTATTGTTGCCTGTCTATATATAATTTTTCATTGATCTCTATCAAATATTTTTTAAGTTTTTATTGGTATAGTAGGATTAAGGAGTGAAAAATGAAAAAAATTATTATCTGTGATTCATGTGGTGCAATTAATCGAATTGATACGACAAAGCTTTCTGCCAGTGGAGCTGTATGTGGAAAATGTTCTAAAGACTTGGACACTAGAGCAAAGGTTCAAAGTATTACCTTTGATAAGCTAGAAAAAATTATTCAACACTCTGAGCTTCCTGTCTTTGTTGACGCTTACGCAGATTGGTGTGGCCCGTGTAAAATGTATGGACCAACTTTTACGGAGTTTGCTCAAAAGAATTGGCAGTCTGCAGAGTTTTATAAAATCGATACTGAAAAGAATCCAATGATCTCGGTTAAGTATGGTATTCGTGGCATTCCCACGACTCTAATCTTTAAAGAGGCGAAGTTAGCGCATTCACAAAGTGGTGTTTTACAAGTTGTGCACTTAGATCAAATGCTTTCTAATTTTTAAAATAACTAAACTATCTCCAAATGAGCTTAATGAATTTGTCTACTTCTAGTTCAAAATCAAGTCTAGTTTGACTTAAAGAATTAAGCTCCTTCGTATCTAATGTTGCAGGTAATTTAGATGTCTGATAAAGGCCTATGATATATGTATATGTCATGAGAAGATTCTGAGTGGTCTCTTTAATATCACGTTTAAAATGATTAGCAATATTCTTACTTAAATTTAATAAGTCATCTTGGTGGCCCTTTTTAAAAGGGTAGATAATTTCTTTTGTAATATTCTTCTCTAAAATTAGACTTGCTCTGGATAATAATTCTAAGAATTTTGTGTCCTTAGTAAAAGACTTAACAAGCTCTTTAAGGAATGAATCGATACTAGAGGTATTGATGAGTTCATTATTAATATGCTCGAACCACTTCTGATAAAAGTCATAGAGAATATCTAAGTAAACTTCTTCCTTCGTTTTATAGTAGAGGTAGTATGTACCCTTAGCTACTTGGGCCTTGGCCACGATCTGGTTCACGCTAGCAAGTTCAAAATCTGAACTTATAAATAAATCATAAGCACTTGTTTTTATTAATGTTTTCTTATCCATTCTTACCTCTTTTAAAATTTTACTTGATTACTGACCGGTGGTCAATTAAGCTGTGACCACTGGTCATTTTGTAGGAGTGATAAAATGAATTTGAAAAAGCTAAGTAGAGGACTGTTGTATTTTACATTCTTCTATAACTTATTTGGAACAATCTCTTTTGCTTTCCCTGCTGCCTTTAATAATGCTTCCGGGCTTCCTTTTCCACCCCATGCGGTCTATGCAGCATTTGGGGCCGGAAATATTTTTATCTGGTCTTTCGTTTATCTATTTTTGGCCCGTCAAAGAGAATTTAATCGTCCCTTACTATTAGTTGGTACCATAGGAAAGTTTAACCTTTTCGTTGCTTTGGTATTCGGTTGGTATGCAAAAGAAGTTGGAGGATCAACCCTGGCTCTCGGCTTGGTTGATGTGGCGATGGGAGTCGTTTGGATTAGTTACTTACTAAACTCAAAAAATCAAAAAAAGGAAATGATATGAATTTAATAAAGTATGCACAACAAAGATACTCTGCAAAATTATATGATGAAAGTAAAATGATACCAAAAGAGAAGGTCGATGAATTAAAGTCAGTCCTTCATCTTGCACCTTCATCAATTAATATTCAGCCTTGGAAGTTTACATTTGTTGAAGATAAAAAAGTAAAGTCTGATCTTGCTGATGCCTCACTTTTTAATGCTGATAAAATTAAACAAGCTAGTCTTCTAGTTGTGTTCAGCGTCCCCGAAGATCTTGAAACTTTTGAAGAAATGATATCTGGAGAAATGCCTGAACGTACACTCGCAATGTACCAAGGTGGCAAAGAACAAATGTCTCCTGAACAGCTTAATGCGTGGTTTACTCGTCAGCTATACATTGCTCTAGGGCAGGCCTTGACTGCGACAGCACAACTTGGTCTAGACTCGACGCCAATGGAGGGGATAGAGGCGGATAAGTATATGGAGATTCTAAAGATGAAAGACTTTAGGCCTGTGGTGGCCCTGGCCGTAGGCTATGCTGCTAGCGATGATTATAATCGTTTAGAAGTTATGCCTAAATCTCGTCGTGCTTTTGAAAAGGTTATTGAGTCGGTATAGGAGTGGTCTAAACGAAGCTCTTAGTTCCATATTTTGGTACTTTGAAATCAGTTGTTCTGCGCTATCTTAATATAGGGTATGGTTTATTCATCATCTAAATCTCATTAGGTGAATATTTGAAGGAGCGTATCATGTTTAACTATTTAGGAACTATCATTATTAAATAATTTCGAAGCCTCCTTAAGCGGAGGCTTTCTCATTTGTACATATTTTCAAACCCTTACAGTTCAACAATATTGTAAAAGTAACTGATTCCTTAGAAGTCATTTGAAGAAGCTCTTCCTTTCTATTAAATTCAGCGAGAATAAAGAAGGGAAATTCATGAAAATCATAATCTTAAGCCTATTATTATCTCTTGGTGTTAACGCTGAAATGGTGTCGATTAGACAGTATCAAACTCCAGTTAAGAACCAAAAAGACAGAAATACATGTGCATACTTTGCGGTTACGGCCATGCTTGAGGGTGCTATTAAGAAGAGATTTGATATGGAATTCGATATTTCAGAGCAATTTCAAATCTACTATGGGAAAGAGCACTTTGGAGAGTATCCAAATGCTGAGCATGGGTACACTTACGAGATTGCACGTAATTTTCGCAATCAATACTTCTTTATCGAAGAGGCCCAGCTTCCTTATCAGATGAGTTATTTTGAAAATAATGGCCCTTGCTCGCAATTCGATCCATTTGATGAAAGCGCGCCTTCATATTGCTTCTCACATGCTCCAGTCGATACTAGATCGCTTAAGAGAGTCAAGATGGATGGATTAGAAGTGAAAATGGTTACAAATTTATGGAGTTCTTGGAAATCCAAAACGGACTTATACGAAGATGAGATTAGAAGTGGGAATGGCCTTGTTGCAACAGTTCTCGTTTATTCTCCTCTTTGGGAAAATGCCCATGTTACACTTCCTGATGAAGTTTTTGCAAAGTGTGAGTCTGGTGAAGTTGCCTGCTATGGCCATGCGATTCACTTTACTGGCTATGACAAAGAAAAGAGAATCTTTCAATTCAAAAATAGTTGGTCAAGTGAGTGGGGTGATGAAGGCTATGGTTATATGTCTTATGACTATGTCATGAAACATGCAGTTGATCCCATCTCATTTAGATGGGACCGTTTTTTGGCCGACATCAGAAAATAATATCAAACGAGATATTTAAATTTTTGACTCTCTATTGAGTTAATACTTTCAAATGTTGTCTGTGCAATATTACTTAAGGCTTCGTGAGTTAGAAAAGCTTGATGAGAAGTAATTAGAACATTTGGAAAAGTCATTAACCTTGCTAGGTCATCATCTTGAAGTACGTCTTGAGAGTGATCGTCAAAGAATAAATTTTCCTCTTCTTCGTAAACATCAAGACCTGCAGCTAAAATCTTCTTTTCTTTCAAGGCTTTTATTAGGGCCTTTGTATCGACAAGCCCACCACGACTTGTGTTGATGAAGACGACACCATCTTGCATCTTCGAAATATTGGCATCATTAATGAGATGGTATGAGTTTTTATTAAGTGGGATATGAAGAGAGATGATCTTCGATTCTTTTAAAATCTCATCAAAGCCAACATACTCAACACCTAGATTCTCTAACTCAGAGTCTTTTGTTAAATCAAATGCCAGAACTCGACATCCAAAACCAAGGGCGATTTTACAAAAGGCCTTCCCAATCTTACCCGTACCAATAACTCCAATCGTTTTCTTATAAAGGTCAAAACCGACAAGTCCATCGAGATTAAAATTATTCTCTCTAACGCGATTATACGCCTTATGAGTTTTTCTATTTAAAGTTAGAATCATTGCCATCGTATGCTCTGCAATTGCTTGAGGGGAGTATTCTGGAACTCTTGTAACAGGGATTTTTTTTGATTTAGCGTATTCCAAATCGACGTTATTAAACCCTGCACATCTTAGTGTGATGAGCTTAATACCAAAATCACTTAGCTGGTCTAGAACTTCTTTACTCACTTTATCATTTGTAAAAACACATACGACATCGTGACCATTAGCAAGTGGAGCAGTTTCTTGATTAAGTTGCTCTTTGATAAAAGTAATATTGTGTCCACTCGCTTGATCTAATAAATATTTTTTTTCAAAATTGTGGGTACTAAAAACAATTATCTTCATACTTCCTCTCTTAGGCGGTAATAAATTATATGTAGTATATGATACAGATTTTGTTAATATTGTAACTTATAATCTTTAAATGGATTTTTAATGAAACAAATAATACTAACACTCTTATCTTTACAAGCATTTGCGCAAGTACCGGCGATTAGACCAAATAACTCTGTTATTATTGAAGATTTTTGTATTTGTAGCGAACAAAAAGATATTCGAGCATCAGCAGGTGAGAGTTGTACTCAAGTATGTCAGAATACTTCTTTTGATATAACAACAATGATTGCTAAAGCTAGCGTAGGAAAAGATATTTCTACCAACCCTGACTTAAGAGATCTTAACGGTTGGTGTTCTCATGATCTTGATAATGGAGCACTTAATCCAGCTTCATGCACATTAGTCGTAACTGATGAAGCAGGGGATCAGTATCGATTACTTCCAAAAACATATAATGGCACGAATTCATTTGAAGTTATTTTAAACGACCTTGCTACGAGCATAGGCTCTGAATATTCTTTTTATTTGGAAGAAAGTGGTAGTGGTGTTGAGTTCGCTAGAAGTAAAGAAGGATATATTTCTTTTTAATGTTCATGAACTTTAAATGGGAATTATAGGAACTTAGTTAATGAAAAAACAAGAATTTAAAATATGGGTGGATGCGGACTCTTGCTATTAACCCACGCGGAGAGCTCTATGATGAAGAGAATATTGGAGAGCGCCTTTCAATGAGAGATTTCATGCAAGAGCTGGCCGAGATGGAGTTGCTATTTCATTTTGTGATGACACAGAAAAGAACCTTTTAAAGGATATTGAGAAAACGATTAAGTATCAAATTCCTCAAGATAAGGATCACCCATTTCATGGTGTCGCAGGAGCTCCTACACAACCTCAAAATAATCGACGTCCAGAAAAGAAGAAGCAGGCTTCTTCAAGAAGTGGTGCGAAGTCTAAAGGCAACAAAACGAGTAAGTCGAATAATCAGCAAAGAAGTGCGAGACGCAGACGTGCTGCAAGTAAAGCGAAGTAGATTGAAATAGGTTAGTGGGATTGCTTCTTTTATGGCCCAATATGCTTCCATACAGAAAGCAGGGTTTTAAGTGTTTGCTTATGATTTAAGTCTTGGGCTTCATTTAAATATTTAACTGTTGCCAACTTTATATCCCTGATAGTTGAATTCTTATTAAGATATTTCATGTAAGCATTGAAAAAAACTTTAGTTGCAACTTCATATCCTACACCCTCAAATTCAACTGTTCCCTCAGACAAGAGATAAAAAGCATTCGTTACTATACCTGCATTATAATAAACATTAGGGCCATTAGGCTTGTATTCGTCAAAGTTACTTGCTTGATCATTTTGTTCTGGGTTTGAAATATCACGTAAGCAATTACCCTGACCAATATATGCTTCATGTCCTAACTGATAGCAATCTGCACTTGGATTATTTTTAAAGCAAACAAAAACCCCGATAATATCTGCAAATGCTTCATTGAGTGATCCCTGGTCACCTTCGGAAGCAAGTTCTATTGTATTTGCTAACAGCCCATGAGCAAATTCATGGGCAACGATTCCAATACTTGCAGACAAGTGAGTGTGATCTGAAATATCTGAACTCTGCCCGAATGTAATTATATTTTTATCTTTATCCCACCACTTTGCATTATCATTAAATGAGCCTTTTTTTAAAAGCACTGAAATTACTTCCGACCCTTTATTATTAAAGCTATTAAACCCTAAGTGCTCTTTTACGATTCTTATTGTTTTTATAGTATTAACATGAGTATCTACGAGAGCAGGGTTTGAGAATAAGCAATTTTGTGATTGTACAATTTTTCCTGGTACTCCCCAAAAATCATCAGAGAGGAAATACAATGGATCATTGTTTAGGTTGCCATTGCTGTGACCTGTAGTAGTTGTAACTTTATATTCTTTGGAGTGAAGGTATTGTTGAGCACTATAAATATTTTCAACAACGTCAAACACCTGAATCTGACCTCGAGAATCTTTACTATGACATGTGACCATACGGTGATCTTTAAACTGATTAGCAAAGTTATAAGGAAAAGCCTTAAGCGATATGAAAATAGTTACAAGAGCTAATAATTGATACATATGCTCTTATAAGGAATCTAAATATGAGTCGCAACTTATATAGTTATAATTTCAGTGTTTTGTAAAAACTACAGGAGTTCTTAATATAAATATTACAGTACCGAAAGCTTGACCTGCGGTGAGAGCGTAAGCTCTGATCGCTGAGTCTGCATAGGGTTGCGAAAGAATGGAACGAGTGTCAGCTTCGTGAGATTGCAGGGACGCGATACCGAGATGTAATTACAGTACTTTATGCTAAGTAAATAATTTTATTTATTAAGGAAAGCTGACGAAAAACCGATAATATTTATATGAGATTTTTCATTTTAACATTTTCATTTTTTTCAATATTAGTTTCTTGCTCTTCAACAAATAAGGAAGAGTATTCTTTGGTTTATGATCCATCAATAAAAGTTAAAGCCCCCCCCATGTTGAACAAGGAAAAAATAGATTTAGATGTAAATCTTGTTGAATATACTCTTAAAAATTCCTACTCAGGTTATTTTTTTAAAAATAAAAATAACGTAGAACTAGGAATTAAAAAATTAAAAGAATCTGTTGTAAATTTTGAATCGATTAAACCAGGAGATTTTTGTAATGTATTAGGGGAATCATTTTCTCATGTTCAAGATGAGCATTTGACTTTTCAGTTTGGCCCTATGAAATGTGCGAGAAATACATTCGTTGGAAATGTCGGTAAAAGAATCGATAGTGAAGAGAAGAGACTTTGGACGGTAAAAAAAGTTGTTGAAGGTAATAGTAACGTTCTCGTTATCACTATCTCTTGGTTTGCATCACACTCTTCAAATAAATGGGATGGGATGCTTAGAGAAATTAAGACGCATTTAGATCAGATCGATTTTGTTGTCGTTGACCTAAGAGGTAATAGTGGAGGAGATGATACTATTGGATATCAGTTAGCAAAATTATTAACTGGTGGCTCTCCGTTTTCAACACCATATGCAAATCAATACAAGGTCGTTACAAGAGCTGGTTTAGAAAGTCTAGCTAACTTATTTTCTTTCTTGGCACAGAGTGCAGAATCAAAGAAACAAAAAGATTTTTTTTTAGACTTCATAAAAAGAGATAAGCAAAAATATTCTGACTATAAAAAAGAGACCGCTATTGTAAATAAAGAAATACCTGAAGTTATTAGGGCCAAGGCATTAAAGCCAGTCGTGATTTTACAAGATCGTGCTTGTGCATCTTCATGTGAAAGTACAATAGACTTTTTTGAATATATTGATGATGTAACAAGAGTCGGTGAGAACACAGCTGGTCAGGTTCAATTCGGTAATCTTGGATTTGTCGTACTTCCTGAAAGTCGCATTCAGATAAATATACCTTCAACATTTAATAGCTATAGAGATAACAGATTTATAGAGTCTATAGGTATAAAGCCCGATGTTAATGTTCCAAAGGGTCAAGATGCATATGACTTTGCAATAACATATATGAAGAATAGACGTAAGTAATAGAATGTACGGTTAGTTATTAGAATTCCCACTATTTACGACTATTTCAATAATCTGATCATCAAAACCATCAGGTTCTTATGTATACTTTTTAGACACTTTTACTTTCTCCATAAAAATTCTTCAATAGGACTGTCTCTCGATCAAGATAATCTATAAAATTGATTCGTATTCACATTTTTACTTTGGCCGAGGAGACACTATGAACAAGATTATTATTGGTTTTTCACTATTTTTAACATTACCAAGCATTACAGCTCAAGCAACACCTGTGTTGACATTTGACTCACTAGTAAACCCTGCAAAAGTAAAGCTTGTAGAAGAAAAAGTAACGAACATTTTAACTACGTCATTAGAGCAATCTAAAGTCTTAAAAGAAAACAACGAATCTGATTATAGAGACCTTGTTGAGCATATTAATATGTCATTCAATGGAGAACTTAAGCTTCTTCTAAAAAATAAAATCAAAACTGTATACGAAAGAAGAAAGAATACTTACACAGCAGATGAATCACTAGAAAGTGATATTGCAGAATTCTTCCAGGAGATTAATGAAATTCATTCAGAAATGTCTGAACTTAGAACTAAGTCTGAAGGAGTTAATGGATGGGAAAAAGATGTCGAGAATAGAACTCACAAGAAAATTGCACAGCTTTGTAAATCTAAAACTTCAAACCTTTGCAATACCTTAGAGAGCCTAATCAGAGGTAGAACATTACATGCAGGTAATAAATGTATTTCGACTTCTCTTTCAAACTGTACTATTGATATTATTAAAGACATTGCTCGCTTAGAAGACAAACCAGTACGTGAGTACGATAAATCTAAATATATTCCACATAGAAGTATGTATCTTCTTCCGATTAGTTTCTTATCAGAAAATAGTTATATTGATTCTTTAAAAGAAATTCATAGAAATAAGACAGAGATTAAAGTGTCTCATAGTACTTTCTTCAATAACACTATTTCTTATTCAGCTGAGGAAGTAAGTTTCAAGCTTAGTCGTAATGGAGCTTCTAGAGTTATATTTGGAGGCCAATATAGTAAAGTAGAAGATTCATTAGGGTATTTTTATGAACTATACTCTCAAAAAGAAACAACACCGAATATGTCAGCTTCATATTAATCAAGAAAAAGTTATATAGAACTTAAAAACAGTGCTTTAGGGTACTGTTTTTTTGTTTTTACTCGAAAAGAATTTTTATCAAATTCATTAAGAAGAACCCTTTAAAGGGGAGACTAATGATTTTGCCATACTGGCATTTCTTATTTGAAATTTAGTGATATTGAAAATGTTAGTGGGATTGCTTAGTTGGTTACCCTCTCTCGCTCCCATCGTGGTCGCTCATCAGGGTTGCACGGCTTCAATTAGCATACTGCTTTTCTTGTAAGAAAATAGTCATTCAAAAAGTGTTCGTGGGATTGCTTAGTTGGTTACCCGAAAGCTCCCATCGTGGTCGCTTCTGGGTTGAATTGCGTCATCTGCTCCTGCAGATGGCCGCAAACAAAAAAAAAGCCGAGTGGGTTAACTCGGCTTTTAATATCTTAGTCTCCGAAGAGATTAAAACTTGAATGTTACGAAATGAAAATGGCGGGAGCGAAGGGACTCGAACCCTCGGCCTTCTGCGTGACAGGCAGACGTTATAACCAACTTAACTACGCCCCCGCATTTCGTAAGACTTAATATAGGGATTTCGGTTTCATTCGTCAATAGAAAAATTTAAAAAAAGTTCAATTTTTTTTAGCCTATCTATAAAATTTGTCTATGGTTGTGTGAAAAAGCCAGTAATAAAGGACGTTTCAGAATAATTCTGCTAAGATTGGTCAACGAAAAAAAGGTAAATTTTATGAGTTTTTTAACGTCACTTTGGAATTATATATTAGTATCGGCTCCGTTTTTAATGTTTGGGCTTCTTGCTGCAGGAGTTATTAAAGCTTTTATCTCTGTTGAGCGCATAAAGAAGGCAATGGGTGGTAAGGGATTAAAGGGAGCGGTAAAAGCCTCTGTCTTAGGTATTCCACTTCCTCTTTGTAGTTGCGCTGTTATTCCTACTGCGGCCACATTAAAAAAGCAGGGGGCTTCAAATTCGGCCACTTCTGCGTTTTTGATTGCAACACCTGAGTCTGGGGTTGATTCAATAGCCATGACTTATGGAATGATGGATATCCCAATGACGATCATCCGGCCAGTCGCTGCTTTTGTGTCGGCGTTTGTTGCTGGTGCTCTTCAATTAGTTTTTAAAACAGATAAAGATGTTGAACAGGTTAGTGGGGAAGTTAAGCCTAGTTGTTGTGGAAGTTCAAAAAAGAAAGATGAAAGTGTTATTGTAAAGCAAAGCTTTGCAAAGAAGGCGCAAGCTTCTGTTCACTTTGGATTTGTTGAGCTTGTTGATGATATGGCCATCTGGCTTGCCTTTGGTATTGTGGCCGGAGCATTCATTGACTTTGCACTTCCTGCTAATTTCTTTGATGGCCTTTCTGGTTGGGGTGGAAGAGGGGCAATTCTACTTGTAGGGATTCCTCTTTATATTTGTGCATCAGCGACGACACCTATTGCAGCTTCTCTTGTAATGAAGGGAATGAGTCCTGGTATGGCATTACTTTTTCTTTTAGTAGGTCCAGCGACGAATATCTCAAATATTTTAGTTATCGGGCAGTATATTGGAAAAAAAGGTGTTGTGATCAACCTTCTTTCAATTGCTCTTGTTGCGCTAGGTTTTTCTTTCTTAACGGACTACCTTTACAGTGCATTTTCATGGCCTCTTAACTTTAATGTTTCTCATCACAATCACGAGACATCAAGCTGGTGGGAAGTTTCATTAGCGGTAGTGTTTACACTTCTACTTCTTCGCTCACTACTATTTGTCGAGCTACCTAAGAGAGTAAAGAAATATTTTGAAGATAAAGGAAATTCAGGTAGCTGTTGCGGTTAACAGCTACCTGTTTGAATATAGAACTCTTTATTATTTGTGGCGTTTTTCGATATCGTCTTTTGACTTATAGATCATACTTCCAAGAGCATTGATAATTGCAGATGAGCGTTTTCCAAAAGCAACCCCTTGAACATTTGCCTCAAAATTTTCGATATCAAAGATCTCCATCTTTTCTGAGTCGTGCCAGTCTCGACTAAAGCGTCTTTCAAAGCTTGCTACTTCTTTCTTATCAAAGATCTGTGCACCAAATTCTCTAAATGAACCTTGGAGAGTATCTGGATTAATATTTGATGAACCACCTAGAACAGTGATTCCATCAATCGATGTAATCTTTCTATGGTTTTCTTGGTGATACTCTTTAGTTGAGCCGTCTGGAAAGTTTGCTGTAATACCATAAGTCTTACGTGCACGTACTTGAATTCCTGCATCAACAAGCTTTTTAACGAATAGGGTATTTGGGAGGCCGTTCATTCCAAAGTTTCCGTTGTGATCGATAACTAGCTTAATATCGAGAAGAGGGTTCTGTCTCTTGGCCTTTACAAGGGCATCGATTACATATGAGTCATATAGGAATAGCTGTTCCATAAAAATATTCTTTTCTGCCTTTGAGATCATATCAACGAGGATATTTCGAACATTCTTAATTGTTCCATCAACATCGGCTTCGGCAAGGCGAATAACGGAGTCACCTTTAATTTCATACTTTTCTTTCTTGATTCGCATATCTTCTAATATTTGATCTTTTTGAGAGAGGTAGGCACGGTTATCAAAACCTTGTTCTTTATAGTAGAAACCTACTAGCTCTTTTGGGTCTTCCGTAAGTGCCGCTTGAAGATCGCGGTAGTAAGAAGCTTGAACAAGTCCTGCTGCAGCACCTGTTACGTAGATAGCATCATCGTAGTAGTAACCACCACTATGGTCAGTCCAGTTTTTTGAACCAAAATATGCTTGTGCATTTTCAGTGTTTCCATCAACGACAATTACTTTAGAGTGATCAATTTTTGATTCAAAATATGTACTACCTGACTCAAAATATTTGATCGCTTCAGCAGTTTTTGGGATTAGTTTTGTAATTCCAAAAGGGATCCCTGGAGGGTGACGCTGAATATTTGCCTGAAGTAATGAGACACTTTTCTTTAAAACAGGGTCTTTTTCACGACGCTCTTTAATGTATTCAAAGATCGGCATCATCTCATCTAACATATTATAGTTAGTAGCATAGTCGTGTAGTAGGACAACTTTAAAATTAGGATTTTCTTTAAGCTTCTCTTTCGTTTGATCTAAAAGATACTCTGATAGAGTTGCTCCAAGAGTTCCTCCGAAGAGAAAAATATCGATAAAGATTGAGTCCTTAGAACTTGCAATCATATCACGAATCTTAATGTAAATCGGATCCTGTTGAAAAATGATATTTCCTGTAGGATCTTCAGGTGTTGGCATCTTAATATAATCAGAATCGAAGTCTAGAGTCCCACCTGCAAAGATAACTCTTTGATTCAGCCAATCGATACGCTCTAGCGAACGCTCGTTCTCCGAGACGATTTCTGTTTTATTTGAAGGAACAAAACCAAGCGCTGAAAGAGAGTAGTTATTAATATCACTAAATGTTTCTGAAAAATCAATTGTTGCAATTTCATTCTCTTTAATACTTCCGATTACATCTTTACTGCTTGCGATTTTCATTGCCTGTAGCTTTAATGTTGGAAAATAAGTTGAAATAGAATTTGATGTGATTCCTTTTCTCGTGATCTTTGTAAGAAGCTCTTGTGCAGCTTTTTTATCCTTATCCTTCGTTAGAGGATTATCAATAAAGTCTCTGAGTATAAATAGTTTATAGGCCAGGAAGTAGTAGAGAACCTTACCAAGCTCTTTTTCATTTGGAGAAACTTTTGTCCAGTAAGTAACAGGCATTGCTATTTTATTTGGCAAAACTTCGTCAATATTCTTTAAGAACTTTACTGCTTGTTTCTCTTTCGATTTATCGAGCTCTTTTATCGCATCAAAGAAAGTCGGAGCATGAGCATAGTCACGTTTTCCATAGACTGATTCGTAAGACTCTAGAAATAGCTTCTGTGAGTCGAGACGGTCTTTGATATTAAAGCTTGCTGCAAATGATTGCGTAGCAAGAGTTGAAAGTAGAGCTGTTGTTAATAATTTCTTTGTCGATTTCATTGTCGATCCTATTATTTAATAAATTTCTCTAGATTAAGTTTTTGTACAAGAAAGTCTGTATTTTCTTGTAGAAGAGTTTTTCTGATTGCATCTTTAACATGCATTCTTAAATCAAAATCTCTTGGGTTCGTTGTAATACGACTTTTACTCGTAAACTTTTTATCACTGTGGCTGTATACTAAAGTTTTTAGCTCACCGTTGAAGTTTGTACGGATTGTGCCATTAGAGTAGTCTCCTTGAAATTTGAATTTGGAAGTTCTAATGTCGTTCTTTTTATCAAATACACTAAAAAGTCTTTTGAAGAAGCTATCGTACTTCTTATCAAGGGAAACAATCTCGCCAAAGTGAAAGATCGTTTTAGTTTTCTTAGGAACCAAGCTATCAAGATTGTATTCATAGATTGTATCAACAGTAAGAACTTGTGGTTCTTCATTCTTTGCTTCAAATTCCTGCTCTGTGATATTCAAATATTTTGATTTAAATGAATCTATTTTTAAGTCTGTAGGGTAGTTGATACGATAATACTTACGAAGTCGTACATATCCCTTTATTCCATTCTTTTTTGGATTGGGAATAGGCTGAGATATCTTCCAGTCTGTATCAATTAGCTCTGATGTCAGTGTAATTGCCCCACCGATATATTGATAAATATCGTTAGAAATTGGGATTTGTGTATCTAGGACACGATGTGAGAAATTCTTATTATAAGTTTGGAAAGCTTCATAAAGTGATCCTTGAGTCTCAAGGTTTATAAGTTGATTTGTTTGTAACTCATCCTTATATGAAACAGAGTCTTTATTGTAAGGTGTAAACATAATATCGAACTCAAAATTAGAATCGATAAGCTTATGAACTTTAACTGTATAAACAAAAGTATTGAGGAATTCTTTTGTTAATTCAGGAAGTAGTTCCGATTTTAAAGTCGTCCCTTCCTTATTTCCTTTTTCGATAAGTCTTTTGAATCCAGCACTAAGGCCTTTTTCAATTGCTTCTTTACCGTTTTTTGTGAAGTATTTAGCGCCTTTGTCTGACCAGAAGTCTACAGACATCTTGTAGTCGACATTTCCATTGAAGTCTTCATAGATGACATACTCTTCAAAAGGGAATAGTTGTGGGAACTCTTTGTATTCGCCAGGAACTTTTTGAGACGCTGGAGCTCTTCGTTCATGGATTTTTTCTTTCGAATAGACGTTATCAAACTTAGATGTTGAAAAGAATTGATATGCAACAAATGCATTAACACTAAGTACGCACGCTAAAGCAATAAAACTTTGTTTCTTACCTTCACTCATAGTATGTCTCTCTCATTAGTATTTATCCTTCTTATCTTGTCGGATTTTAAATGCAAAAACTTTACTTCAAATTCGTAATCTCTTGAAAACACTTGATAGAAGTAAAGTCAGACTCTATCACTTGTAAAAATAGCGAGTTGTTTTTTATAAAATCTCTCTCGACATATTACCTTTATTTAAGTTTAGAAAAATCTAGTTGGGCGTTATCGTTATTTACAACCAAAAAAAACATGGAGGAAAAAAATGAAAAAGGTAATTCTAAGTCTACTTCTTGCAACAGGTCTTTCTTTTAATGCGTCTGCAGCAGTTGGTATGTTAACAGGTAACTGCTACATCGCTTATACAGGACTACTGGCAATGAAAGTAGGTGTTGGTTACTCAGTAAAAGCAATCTTCTCAGGTGACCAAAAAGATTGGGCAAAGGCCGCTAAGATTGGTCTTGCTGGATTAATTGTTCTTGATAATGAAGGACTAGCAGAGTTTGGTCCTGTGTATGGAACAATTAAAGGTGTGAGTGCAGATCAAATTGCTATCTACAACTCTGAAGTTGAAGAAGCAAATTTAATCCTTGAAGAAGTTGTTGCTCAAATGGATCGAGACACTTCTGTAGCAGAGACTAAAGAAATTTGGGCACGCTACGAATCATCACTATCTCCTGAAACATTAGATGTAATGCGTGCAATTGTTTCAGAATAATAAATAAAACCTTCTACAAAAAGAAAGGCCCTCTTTTTAAGAGGGCCTTTTTATTTTATAAATTTTCTTCGTAAACGAGCTTTTTTATATCCTTTACATTATCTACGTAAAGTTTCCCATATAGATGGTCGATCTCATGTTGAAAAACTGTTGCTAAAAAGTCTTGTGCTTCAAAAACGACTTCCTCTGCCTTTTCATTTAAATATGTCACACGAATATGATTTGGTCTTTCTACATATCCTCTCAGTCCAGGAACCGAAAGACACCCTTCCCAATATCCATCTTCTTGTTCTGTTAAGAACTCAATTCTTGGATTGAAAATAATGAGCTTTCCACTTGGTGTTGCATCTTCGTATCGTGAATCCTCAGGTACATCAATTATTGTAACTTTCTTAGAAACACCAATTTGGGGAGCAGCAATTCCTATTCCACCTACTGCTAGCATTGAATCATTCATATCTTCTAGAAGTTGCTTTGTCTCTTCACTAAGAATTTCTTCTTTAGTAAAATCTTGTGCTATTTCTCTTAGAACTGGATCTCCCATTGTTCTGATTCTTTGTACTGTCATAATTTTATTCCTTTAAATTTACTTTCACCCTCGATTCTATCATAATTTCGTAATGAAAATCTTATTTGTTTGTCTTGGAAATATATGTCGTTCACCGGCCGCTGATGGGGTACTTCTACATCGTATTCAGGAGCTGGCTTTAGAAGAACAGATTCAGGTTGATTCTGCAGGTACTAGTGCCTATCACGCAGGAGAAGGTGCCGATAGACGTATGCAGGAGCATGCCTTGAAAAGAGGATATAAGCTTCCAAGTATTTCAAGAGGTTTCACAAAAAGAGATTTTGAAGAGTTTGATCTTATCGTTGCTATGGATAAGTCTAATTATCGAAATATTTTAAAACTTGACCCTGAGGAAAATTATAAAAATAAGGTTAAATTATTTTGTAGTTTTTGTAGTGGTCCATATACTTCATATGAAGAAGTACCCGATCCATACTTTGGTGGTGCAAGAGGCTTTGAGGAAGTGATGGACCTCGTTGAAAATGGAGTAGAAGGAATTCTAAGTCAATATGGCAATAAAGAAAGATAATTATATTACTCCCAAAGGCTTTGCAAAGCTTGAAGAAGAGTTAAATTTTTTAATGAAAACTGAAAGACCAGAGATAACTGAAACAGTTAAATGGGCTGCTTCACTTGGAGATCGATCTGAAAATGCTGATTATCAGTATGGAAAGAAGAGGTTGCGTGAGATCGATCGTCGTATTCGCTTTCTAAATACAAGAATCAATGCCGCCTTAATTGTTGATCCTCTCTCTGTCACAACTGATAAGATTCAATTTGGTGCAACGGTTACCTTAGAAGATGAGAATGGAAAAGAGAAGAAATATTCAATTGTAGGCGTCGATGAAGTCGACACGACAAAAGGATATGTCAGTTGGAAGTCTCCAATTGCTAGGGCCATGATTGGAAAAGAAGAAGGTGATGAGGTTATTGTTCAGGCACCAGGGGATGATTTCGAGTACACTATTATAGAAATTAATTATATTGATATTGAGGTATAAGATGATTATTGAATGTCCTGTTTCACTTGGTGAGCTCGTTGATAAGATGACTATCTTAAAAATTAAGACAGAGCGTATAGAAGACAATGAGCGCGTATCTTTGGCACAGGCCGAATATGATGAATTAGCGAAAACTTTGGCCGAACTAAATTTAGAAGGAATAGAATCTTTTATGAGTGAGCTTAAAGAGATTAATGAGAGGCTCTGGGTAATTGAAGATGATATCCGTCTTAAGGAAAAAGAAGCAGACTTTGGTGAGGAGTTTATCTTTCTGGCACGTAGTGTCTATAAAACAAATGATTTAAGATTTAAGGTTAAAAATTCAATCAATATGAGTTACAATTCAGGCATAAAAGAAGTCAAATCATATAAATAAATAACAAAAGAGTATTTAATGTCGAAAATTCCAACGAATTTAAAGTACGAACTTTATGAAAAGTCAGTCCAAAATCACGAAGTTGATATTGAATTTATCAACAAAGAATATAAGAAGATTTTTGGCCGCTCTCCAAGATCTCTACGTGAAGACTTTGGTGGTACAGCTGCAATGGCCTGTGACTGGGTAAAAGAAGGGAAAGATCGTGAAGCTTGGGGTATTGATCTTGATGAAGAGCCACAGGCATATGGAATGGAAAATCACTACTCTCGTTTAACAGAAGAAGAAAAAACACGTATGCATTATATTAATGGAAACGTGCTTGATGATTATGAATTTAAAGCTGACGTTACGGTTGCTTTTAATTTTTCGTATTTCATCTTCAAAGAAAGAAATGTTCTTCTTAATTATTTTAAACAAGTAAAAAAGAATATGGGACCTGAAAGTATCTTTATGGTGGATATCTTTGGTGGTGAAGAATGTCGTCAAGAGCTAGAAGAAGAGACTGAGCACGATGATCACACTTACTACTGGGATTGTGATAGCTACAATCCATTAACAGAGGAAGTTCAGTACTATATTCACTTTAAAACACATAAAGATGGAAAAATGTATCGTAAGGCCTTCTCATATGATTGGAGACATTGGTCAATTGGCGAGATCAAAGACATCATGAAGGATGCTGGATTTGAAAATATCATTACTTTCTGGGAAGGTGAGGATGATGATGGTTCAGGTGATGGTATCTTCTATCGTTCAACTGTTGAAGAGAACTGTGAGTCTTGGGTGACTTATATCATGGCCTACTAACGTATTTTCAATGCCTTAGTTAGTGTAAATTCGACAGAATTTCTTAAAACCTAAATAAATTCACATTTTTAGTGCTACAAGCTACTGTTTTTAAAATCTAAATAGGACAGTAGCTTGTGAAAAAACTAGTTTCATACTTTGTAGGAAATAGCTTTCTAGTAAACTTATTAAGTATCATGATGGTGCTCTTTGGGATTATCTCCCTTGCCCATATGAAACGAGATCTAATTTCAAATTGGTCATCAAAGAGAATTCAAATCACTGCCACATTGACTGGTGCAGGTGCATCTCAAATTGAAAGGTTTTTAACTTACCCAATTGAGCGTGCAATTAAAGGTAGTGCTGGTATCGATAAAATTTGGTCAAACTCGCAACAAGGGTATATGCGTATCAATGTTGATGTGAAAGATGAGTTTGAGGAAATAGGTGATTTAGAGACTCGAATTAAAGATGCTATTGAAACAATCCGTGGAGATCTTCCATCTGAAACTAAAGATATTGTCGTTCGCCATATTAAGCAAACAGATTCTTGGTTTAATTATTATGCAATTTTAAATTTTGAACAAAGTAATGACTTACACCAGAACTGGTTATTGAAAATAGAAGAAGAGCTTGAAAGAGTCGATGGAGTATCAAGAGTCGATACATATGGATATACAAAAGATCTTTATATTAAACTTAATGTCGATAATATGGCCCGCTATAGAATAGCGCCATCAGATGTTTATAATAAGATTAAAGAAACTTTTAGAATATACCCTTTAGGAAGTATCCGTAAAGGAAGTGATTCTTATTCGATTGAAATTGAAAACTTAAACTACGATATTGAATCACTTAATAATCTTTTGATTCGTTCAAATAATTCAAGCCATACTTTGCGTCTAAGGGACTTAGCAACTCTTGAGTATCGCTTACCTAAAATTAAACGATCTAATTACATAAATGGGAAGCCAGGGATTAACTTTAATATCTTTAAAGATGTTGAAGCCGATTCAATTACACTAAAGGAAAAACTAGAAGAGAAGCTTAAAAAGATTAATGAGCAAGCTCCTGAAGGTGTGAATATCATAAGTGTTGAAGATGGTCCGGCATTCATTGAAAGACAAATTAATGCTCTACAATCAAATGCTCTAATGGGAATCGTTCTTGTTTTGATCACGCTTTGTTTATTTTTAGGTTTTAGAACTGCAATTATGACTTCTCTTGGGATGCCTCTTGCATACTTTTTTACATTTACAGTTCTTGAAACAATGGGGATTTCAATTGATCTAATCTCTGTTGTAGGGATGCTTCTTGTTATTGGGATCCTAGTTGATGATGCTATTATTATCTCTGAACAGTATATGCAAAATCTTGAAAACGGTGCCAGTTCAAAAGATGCGGCCGTAGGTGCTGTTCTTTCGACTTGGAAACCTATTTGTGGAACTGTTGCAACAACACTGATTGCCTTTGCCCCAATTCTTGTTGGGAAGGATTCAATGTCAAATATCTTAATGGCGATTCCTGTTGTGGTTTTCTCGGCGCTTCTTTTAAGTTTATTTGAAAGTTTCTTTATCCTTCCAAACCACTTAAAGCACTTTGTAACAAAAGCAAATGCACATCATGAGTCTAATTACTTCCAACGCTTTAAAAGAGGGTATCTTAAATTACTCGATGGAGCACTAAGGTGGCGCTATATTGTTTTAACAGGTTTCATTGTGGCTATGATTGGCTCAATAATCTTTGCGAGCAAGAATATTAACTTCAATTTCAATTTAAATATTTCTTCTGAAACAGTTGAATTTGTCGGTACTTTGAAAGAATCAAAAAATCTTGAAGACTCATATAAACAACTGACTTCTGTAGAAGAGGTTATGAGTAAGATTGACAAAAATAAGTACAATAACTACCAATTCTCAATTGGACAAAATTATACAAATGGTAAGAAGCAAGAGGGGCCACAGTATTTTAGTTATAGAGTTTCTTTTTCACAGCTTGATAATAATGTTGAGGCCAACAAGAAAGATGTACAAGACTTCCTTAAGGAACAACTTAAAGAGCTTGAGAAAACTGGTAAGTTTGAAAGGCTAGAGGTTAAGATTGCAAAGGGTGGAGATGATGAAAGTCGTGAAAACCTTGTCGAAGTAACAATTCAATCTCTTTCTCCATTTAATGTTGAAGAAGTGACAGAGTATACTAAAAAATCGATTGAGGATTTAAAAATTGAGGGAATTAAATCAGTTGATCTTGATGATTCGCTTTTTAAAGACGCTTGGATTTTTACACCTCATAAAAATGAGATTCAATCACGAGGACTTTCTCTTGCTCAAGTCTCAAGTCAATTAGTTCAGTTCATTAGTAAGAATGAAGTTTATGAGTATACAAGTGGTAATCGAAAGATTCGCTTTTTAACTTATGCAGCTGATGGCGATGATCTAAATTTCGAAGAACTAGGTAATCTTCCTGTCGTTCTGGCAAATGGTGAGATCATAAAGTCATCTGATATTGGAGTTTGGAAAAAAGAAAAGAAGCAATCGACAATTAGGCACTCAAATTTAATGAGAAAAGTTGTTGTTGATCTTCCGTTTGATAAAGAAATTATTAAAAAAGAAGTTCTAATTAAGAAGGTTGATCTACTAACTCAAAAGCTTTCAAAGAAGTATCCAGATTTAATGTTTAATGCACAGGATGCTGATGAGCAGTCGAGAAAGAATAAGAGTTCAATGGTTAAGAAATTTGCTTTTGCTCTTCTTGGTATCTTCTTTATTTTAGCGATTGTTTTAAGAAGTATTATGCAGCCGATCTTAATCTGTTCGGCCATTCCTTTTGGAGTGATAGGTGTTATCTGGGCATTCTACTTCCAAGGACTCGATATTAGTTTAATGGCGATTATTGGTATTATTGGTATGGCCGGAGTTGTTGTAAATGACAGCTTACTTCTTGTTGTTACAATTAATGAGAAAAGAAGTGATTGGTTTAGCTTTCATCGTCCAGAAATTTTAGAAGGGGCAGGAAGTCGTCTAAGAGCGATCATATTAACAAGTATTACAACACTTGGTGGTGTATTCCCAATGGCATATGCAATTGGTGGAGATGCCGGATTTACGAAAGGCCTTGCCATGAGTATGGGGTGGGGACTTCTATTTGCGACAGTTTTAACTCTTGTGGTTCTTCCATGTATGCTTCTTATCCAAAGAGACTTCATGGTTTTCTTTAAGCGCAAAATTTTAAGAATGAATAGAGTAGAAGAAGTTGAAGAAGATATTGATGATGTTGTGATCGTGACAAATAAATTAGAAGAAGAAAGTGTTATTCATTAGAATAACTCTTTCTCTGCTTCTTTCGCTTTTTGTTCTTCAATCTTTTTAATCATTGATTCACGTTTTAGAATACGTTCAATTCTATAGAGGATAGTTTTCTCTAGAATTCCATCCGAACGTACAAGGCGCCAACCTTGTAGAAAATCTTTTTCAATCATTTGGCGTCGGTAAATTGAAACCTTAGAAACCTCTTGTTTTCCGCGATATCCTTTAATGACATTGATAACTAATTTAAATTGGGCCGCTTTAACCATCTCTTTTGAGCCGAAGGCATCGGAGAAGTTAATTTGACTCGTGTTGTTGATCCAACGTGTTTTTACGACTCCAGCTTCTTGATTTTTTACTGAAATATCATACTGTTGCATGATCTCAAGAACAGCTTGCCATGTCTGGTTAAAATTCGACTTATAAGTTTTTGAAGGTATTTCTGATTCTTCAACTAATTGTTCAAATTGTTCATATGAACTACAACTAAATAGCAGGGAAAAAAGCACTATTATTTTTAACATTTTCATATAATTATAATAACATAGTCGTAGACTCGATCGAGATAGAAAAATTGACACTAAAGGAGATGGTAGTGGAGCATTTTGGTCAGATGAAGGAAGTTTTAAAACTTGAAGCTGATTCAATTCTAAGAGTAATAGATCTTTTAGATGAGAAGATGTGTAACAAACTGACTGGTGTCTTCGAATATCTGCATGCTCATAACGGCCAGATGGTTTTATGTGGCGTTGGTAAGTCAGGCCTTATTGGAGAGAAACTATCTTCTACATTTAGCTCTCTTGGCCTTCGCTCAATTTTTCTTCATCCAACTGAGGCCCTTCACGGAGACCTTGGGAGAGTCAGTGAAAACGATGCCATTATCTTTTTATCAAAATCTGGTACCACAAGTGAGATCTTAAAATTAATACCATTTCTAAGAATAAGAAAAGAGAACCGTATTGCTCTAGTAGGTGATTTAACAAAACAAATTGCACTTGAGTGTGGGATTTCTTTTGATTGCTCGGTAGAGCGCGAAGCCTGTATTAATGATCTTGCCCCAACTACTTCATCAACTGTTGCTCTGGCAATGGGAGATGCCATTGCTGTTGCCTATGAGAAATTTGTGGGTCTATCACGTGAAGGGTTTGCTATTAATCACCCTGGTGGGAAATTGGGTAAGTCTCTTACGATGAAAGTAAAAGATTTAATGTGGGTGGCGAAAGAGTGCCCAATCCTTAAACCATCAAATCTTTTAAAAGATGCCGTTCTTGAAATGACGAATAAACCTCTTGGGGCCCTTGCTGTTATTGAGAATAATAGCTTTAGTGGAATTCTTGTCGAAGGTGATATCAGACGCTCGATTGCTAAAAATGCTAATGCACTTGAAACGGCTCTTAGCGAGATTATGACGAAAGAGCCTAAGAAAGTTTCTTCTGATGACCTTGCTATCGATGCCCTAACATCAATGGAACAAAATAAGATTTATGTACTCCCTGTGATTGATGGAAATGAATTCAAGGGATTCATTCGAATGCATGATCTTCTTAAAGAAGGTTTTTAATTTTAAAGAGAAAAATCTTTTATTTCTTGTTTAAAATTTTCTGTACGAATTAACTCTCGACCATCTTGTTTGATGACGGCCGAGATTCCAGTATTGGTCGCTCTAATAATTGGAAGATTAAATTCCACAGCTCTCCACTTTGCCAAGAAGAGGTGCTGCTCTTGTTCTGAGTAAGGCCCATACCATGAATCGTTTGTCACATTGACGATGAAATCAATTTTTTCTCCACGCTTCTTCACTTCTTTAATGTACCTTCCAACATAGCGAGGAAATAGGACTTCATAACAGATGAGTGAGATAAAGTGTTTATCTTTAACTTCAAAATTTGTGTACTTAGTTCCACTCGCAAAGAATGAGATATTTGTTAAGTAAGGCGCCAGGTATTGGTTAAGTGGTCCAAAAGGTAGTCCTTCTCCAAAAGGAATGAGTACTTGCTTATGATAGACCTGATCAATAATTCCTTCACCTCGAGATAGTACTGTCGCATTATACGTATTCTCTAAGACACTTGGATTTGTTGAAGCAAGATCGTATGTTCCAAAGAAGTAACTAGCATTACTCTTAATAAAGAGATCCATTAGCTCGTCTGACAACTTTTTACTTTTTTCTGAGAAAACAAATCTAGGATAAGAAGTCTCCGGCCAAATAACCAAATCGATATCTTCAATTCCTTCGGCCAAGCTTAGTCCTTTATAGATATTAATAACTTCTGATGAGGCAAGCTTTATGCCCTGTTCAGATTTAAGCTTTAGGTCATTTCCAATATTTCCTTGAACAATTCGAATCTTAAGATCGTTACTTATATTAGACTTTATTGGGCCTACTCCAAAATTCATCAGTAAAAGTGCAAGGATGATACCACCTTGAACTCTTGGAAGCTTTTGTTTTTGGTAGAACATAAAAATAAGATGCCCAATGAATAAACTTAAGAAGCTATAGAAGGGAACTCCTAGGAGTCGTGCTGGTTTTAAGAATGGAGATATCTTAAGCCACGGATGGCCAAAAAGAGCTGGGAATTGTTGTGGCGTAAAATATTCAAGAATAACGAAGATTAGCGAATAAAGGATTCCTCCCGCTAATGTATCGATCTTCACATACTTCTTTAAAAAGAAAAAGATAATAAGAAAGAGATAGAATTGTGGCGCAATAATAACCGAAAAGAGCTGCCACAGGATAAAGTTAAATGGAAAAAATAGGTTTCCAAACTCGTTTAGTGTGAATGTTAACCAATAGTATCCTGCAAAATTATAACCCCAACAGAATAAGAAAATATTTATGAGGTTATACTTAAAACGAATTTCACTTTTAAGCCCGTAGAATAAAACGGCCGCACTAAAAAAGATTGTTGGAAAGATTGTGAACTTTCCTATGAATGGAAAATTTAATGCGTAAATGATACCTGCAAGAATATGAAGCACAGGTAGAAAGAATTTATTTTTCAGCAGGCTAGACATACTTTATTGTCGTATATGATTTAACATTTGCCAATACTAAGCTTATGAAATTACAATATTCTTATGGATAGAGAATTCTTAAACGACATACAAAAACATCAACATCTCTTCATGGAAGATAATATTGCACAGGATGTGCAACTTATAACATGTCCTAAGTGCGAAAGTGAAAATATTATTGAAGAACGCTGCCAAGATTGTGACTTCGATTTAACTTTTAATCCATTAGGAGAACCATTAGGGGAGAAGAGCTTCTATACTTTTCGTGAAAAGTATTGGCTGACACTTTCTCCTCTTGAAATGGAAAACCCTGCAATTTTCCAAGGTGATGTGAAGTTTAAGAAATTTATGATTAAAGTGCGTCGCCGTTATAATAATCTTCTTGATTACTTCTATAGTGAGCACTCAAAGACTGATAAGCTAAGAGCGCTTTATCTTCAAGAGTTAGTGGATATTGTTATTGAAATGATGAACTCTGGAGTGAGCGAGCAAGAAATTTGGCAACCATATACGCAAAAGGGTATCGAAGAGGTTTCTCTTTATGAGCGTATTAAGGAAGCAATATCTGAAACACGCGAGCTAAATAATAAGAGTCAAATTGAAAGTTTTCTTGATTATAAGATGATGGGATTTTTTAAGGTGTCTTATTTATTGTATGGAATGCTAGGAGTGATCTTTATTATGGGGACGACCCTTGCGCTTACGTCCTATTTTAGGGCCATCTAGGAATTAATTATTTTCTGATAATTACTTTTGGAGTGTTTGCTACTTCTCTTTTGCTTTCTTTGTAGTTAGCTAGTTGACCATTTGTCTTTGTGTTTAGCTTTTCAGCAAGTTCAACAGCTGCTGTAGCATCAACACGTCCTGAAGACTTAACCTTTCCATTAAAAGTGATCTCTTTCTTTGCAGTGATTGAGATGATCTTCTTAATTTGCTTTGCTGAAAGACCTGGGTATCCAGCTTTTAACATTGCTGCTACTCCAGAAACAAAAGCAGTAGCTTGTGAAGTTCCTGTTAGCAGACCGTTTCTTGAAGTCGGGATAGCAGAGTTGATCTTATATCCTGGTGCAGAAACGTCTACTGTTTGTGCTCCCCAGTTTGAAGAGTTAAGAATCTTCATCGACTGATCGTGAGCAGTTACAGTAATAATATTTGATAACTTGTAGCTTGCTGGGAAGTAAGCAGTATTCTTGTTATCGATATTTTCTTGCTCGTTTCCTGCTGCTGCAACTACGATGATTCCTTTTCTTTCTGCTTTCTTTAGAATTTCAAGTTCTTCTAAATCCGGCTCTGGTCCACCACCTGAGTAGTTAATGATATCAACACCAAGATCAACTGCGTAACGTAGAGCCTTGATTGTTGAGTTTAAGTTGTCCTTACCTGAAGCGTGACGGTTGTAGTACTTCAGTGAAAGAATCTTAACATTTGGAAATACTGACTTAATAATTCCCGAAACGTGAGTTCCGTGACGATTCTTATCGTAAGGAGTATTTACATTATCAGCACCTTTAGAGAAATCTAGTCCAAAATTAGAAATGCTAGCATCTCCTTTAGGTACGTAGATATTATCTTTAAGGAATGGGTGAGTTGGATCAATACCTGTATCAATAACAGCTACAACAACTTCTTTTTGTGTCTTTAATTTTTTAAGTGCACCTGGAAGATTAATTGATCCTTGTGCAAAGTTATTTTTGATACCCCAGCTTGAAAAGCGTGAGTGTAGTACGTCAGTATTTGATGTTTCCTGTTGGTATTCTTTTTTGAAAACACGTTGTCTTAGTTGATCAAATGATAATTTCTGACCTTCACCAGCTCCAAAAGCAAAAGAGCTAGCAATTAAAGTAGAAAGTAGTAGAAAAGATTTTAGTTTCAAAAAGTGCTCCTTAGTAACTCAAACTCACTGTTATAGAATGCACAGCTTGTGCCAACACTATGACAGGATTCTACCTACTTAAGTTGTTCACCTATAGCCCATATGGATACTTTATAGATAGGTGTCAAAATCTTATACACTATTTTAAAAGTGGTGGTAGAAAATAAGGCCAAAAAGCCACCGTGTTCATTACTCCACTAAGTTAAGTTGCCGTAATCATTGTACCAGAATTTGGCATGGGCCGTGCTTAATTATGAACAGAAGAAGAACTTACCATGGAGGGTAATTCAGTGAAAACTATTTGGACATTATCAATCAGTATTTTTGTGTTTGCATATGTCATGATCGTCGCGCCAATTAATAATACGAACTCAAGTACAATAAGTCCTAAAGTGGAAGAAGTACTTAAAACAAATGAACAGGTTAAGAAAGTGCTTAAGAGAGACATATCGAAGTATGTCTATATAAAGAAGGAGACCTTTAGTGTAGACGAGGGGATGGCCCTATAAAAAAAGCCTGCATAAGCAGGCTTTTTTACTAACATTTGGAATATGAAAAAAGCTATACGGCTCTTCGCATGTGTTGTTCTTCACGCTCTCTTTCTTCTGCGTGTGTGATACAAAGATCGGCCCATGGTTGATTTTCAAGCCTTTTCTTACCGATTGGCTCGTCACAATCTTCACAGTGCCCATAAGTACCTTCTTCAATTCGGTGAAGGGCCTCTTCGATTTGTCTTAGCTTAGTCATTGCTCGAGCACGCATATTAAATGTAACCTGTTGGTTAATTACTGCGTTTGCTACATCACCTTCATCAGGTAGATCATCTGTCGACATCTTAAGGTCTTCAGTACTTGTTAGAATACCACCGTTAAGAATCTCAGCTTTAGCGGCCAATAACTTCTTTTTAAAATATTCTAGTCTTTCAGCTTCCATTTAGTCCTCCTCCTTAACGAAGTAAAACAAGCAAAGTTTGTTGGTTAAACTATTACGCGACACTTAATTTTAACCCTGAATTTATTTAGTTCAAAAGTCTTCTTAAAAGTCGGCAATTGTTGCTTTTAATACATATTCAATAGTTGCCCTAAAACCTCAGCCTTTGCTTCGCTCTGAAGCTTCATGGGAACCTATTGTAGGCACTCTTCGTGTTTGGCGGGAAAATAATTAAGTTAATTTCTTTTTACCAGTAATATCGGTAAGTTCTGCCGATAATAAAAAAAGGACGCTGAACGCGTCCTTATTTTTTTCGCCTAAATTTATTGGCATTAAACTATGCTTATCGTTGTTCGAACTCTTCTTGAATCATTGGACGATTTAAATCGACAGCTCCTGTTGTTGAATTCACTAGGAAGTACTTATCAAAAGCCGTTGTCGCCATATCTGCAAGAGCGTAATTCGTCCCATTGGTTAGTATCGCTGTATCAAGAACACCTGCAAATGAAGTAGGGTTAATGAATACGTAATGATTCTTTACTAACATTGCTGAACCAGCATTATTCGTGCTGTGAATATCTGTTGGATTGTGTCCATCTTTATGTCCCACGTAGAGAACATTTTCGAAGCTAACATCAAATGTATTATTTCCTTTATTTGAGAAGAATGCATATGTATTGACTGGCGCAGGATCAGTGAACTTATTGCCAATAAACTCAAGATTCTTAAAGGCGAATGTTTCAGCCGCTGATGTTGAGTAAACAATACGGTCAACAAAGAGAGAACCTGTAGGTGAGCCAAATGTATTATTTTTCACACTAATATTTTCAAATACTGGCCCATCTCCGCTATTCTCTGTTGAATAAGTTCCTGCAACTAGTCCTGTTGCTGTACATCCGATACTACTTTCAATCGTATTATTATCAAATTGAATATTATGAAATTGCGCTCGATCATCACCAGAGTTATTGTAGCGACTAATTCTTCCCATGAGAATTCCAGCATCACCTGAAGCATCACAATCGAATTTCACCGTTGAGTTTGCAATTCTTAAGTTTCTGATACGCCCATGTTCAACGTGTGGAAAGATACCATTAAACATTTGATTGGCACCAGTGTAGTCATTGTAGAAATTTGAAATAGTGAAGCCATTTCCATCAAGAGAGCCATTGTATGAATTATTAAAGTCTGATAACTGAAGTGATTGTCCACCCATATCAATGTTATTCATTAGTTTAAAACTAAAATTACTTAGGAATAAATTATTCTTAATGAATGTTAAATCACTTGCATTTGAAATAAGGAATGGACTTTCCTCTAATCCTGTTACGATTGCACGACCGTTAGTTGCAAACTTCATAAAACGATTAAATGCTACGTTTAGTTTTGAGACTCCAGTTGCTGTAAAGTACTGACTTCCAGCAAAAGTCGAAGGAAGAGATTTATTGGCAAGATCATTGAAAGTAAGGCTTATTTCGCCCCCTGGTGTTCCATACTTTAAAGCACTTTGAGCAAGTGCTGTTGTACTATCACTATAGCCATTGTAAACAACATGATTTGCTGTGATTCTGTCTAGGACGTTTGATAGAGTAGAGTCATTGATAAATCCAATGAAGTCGATAATGTGAGAAGTACTCGTTCCCCATCTTGTATAATGGTGTCCATTAACTATAACGAATGTGTTGATGTCTGGCATTACTCCAATTAGAGATCCACTTGAATTTCCAGTAGCATAACCAAGGTTATTAAAAAGTAGTCCTGAATAATAATTATTATCAAAGTTTGCTGAAGAAAGATTTGTCGTTGATGAAAGTGTCCCTAGGGCACCACCAACACCTTCAAGTCCTGCTGATCCCGCAGCTGCTCCTGTGACTGAACTTGTTGCGATATGATTAAGTGCAAAATTTGCAGAAGTTCCATCGAGATTTAGTCTTCCAATTAAGCCTCCAGCGCTTCCATCAGCACTAACACTTACTCTTGTTGCTGAAGAATAAATTCCAAGTGTGTTACCAGGATTAGTAAAAGCAGCATGACCAATAAACCCACCTGCATTTTTTAATGTCGTATCAATACTTCCAGTTGTAATAGATGAGCGAATTTGAAAAGTTTCAGGATTAAATATCTTTCCAGCAATTCCGCCGGCACCTTGAATCGTACTATATGGAAGATCACTTGAAATTGATAAGTGAATATTATTTTCACCAAGCTCTAGACGGCCTAGATAGTTTGCGGCCGTTGACTGATGTTGTCCTAGAAGGCCACCAATAATCGCTGGTGCCGCTGAAGTATATGAGTTAGTAAAAACATAACTATTACTATAAGTACTAATATTAGTAAGATTTTCTGAGAAGCCGATTAGGCCACCAACTGATTGTTGTGGATTAGCTGCATCAACTTCGATATTAATATTTCCATTAACATCATAAATTTTAACTTCACGACTATTAGTTGCAGTATCAGTTGAGCCACTTGTTAGGGCACCAATAAGGGAGCCTACGTAAGCACTATCAGAACCAGGAAGTCCCGTACATTTTAAACTAAAGTTACTAAAAGTGATTCTTTCAACTTGTGCGAATACATTCTTTGTTGATGTTCCATCATAGTAAGACTGATTAAATAATCCACCGCACGAGTAACCAAAGCTTGAACCAGGTGGTGTTGTTGATGGATTCGAGTTTGTCATTGAACCTGAGATTATTAATTCATGAAGATTTGAAGAATCGCCTAAGTACTTTGCAAGTGCCGGCCCTGCTGTTAACGAATTAACATTGATATTTAAGTTACTAAGTCCTGACTCAGCGTTAGCAACCGTGCTTCCAATACTATTAAATAATGAGTCAGATGCTCCAATAATATGTGGAAGCTTCTTAAGACTTATAAGAATATCTCCCTCTAATTTTCCACTAAAGTCAGTAGCGCCCGTTGCTGGTGCTGAACCTGCAAAATCAATTGTTCTCGCAACAATATAATTCTCTGAAGGGTAGGAAGCGATATTATTAAATTGATCGGCCGTACAAATAATATTAAATCCTCTTGATCCAGCGCTATCAGCTGCAAATGGAGAGCTTGTTGCCGCTCCTGCAAACGCACAAGAATCAAAGCCTGCAAGTAGAGTAAGACCTGTCGCTGAATCTTCTGTTGCTAGTAGATACTCCTCTGAAGGAAGTCCTGCTGTTCTTGGAATCCTTTTAACTTGAGAGGCTCCAGAGCAAGCAGTATCATAGTAGGCTACAATTTCAACTGGATTATAAAAACCACTATCACTAGTAACAACGTTATAGTCGGCAGTTAGGTCATAGGTGAAAATATCTCCAGCATTTGGTGTTAAGCATTTTGATTCAAGAGTTAAGCTTGGATCGACGACTCCTTCAGCATTAATTGAAGGGTAGCGAATCTTAAGTGATTGAGCGTTACTTGGAGCTTCATCGCAGCTTTCTCTTTTTCCTTTCCCAAAAACTTGGACAACCCCGTGACAAGTTTCAACCTTGAACTGATTTCCTGTCGTACTGTCATGAACAACTGTATTAGTTAGTGATGCACAATTGGCCGTTGTCATTACTAGATTCATTGGAGTTTCAGTAGAGTCAACTTGAGTATTAATTTGAGAACAATACTTTGTTCCAACTAGATTCGTTGGAGTCGTTCCTTGGTGCCAACCGATGGCCTTTACATCGTAGTTTCCAAAAGGAAGCTCAATTTCGATTTCAGAAGGGGAGCTTGGATCAAGACCAATTTGAAAAACTTGTTTTGTATCGTTATTTCTTCCAAAGATAAGTACACCACCATCAAAGTTTGAGTTTAAGTCTCCAACTAAGAATTGTGATTTTGAAAAAGTAACTTTTGTGTTTGATGTTTTTACTCCACATGAAGTGAGAAGAAGTGAAACAAGAAATAATCCAAATATATGACGGTGCATACGGTCCCCAAATTCAATTTAATCCACAAAACTCATCGGTTAAGCAAATCTTAACCTTTAAAGAATTGGGGACAAAAACTTACGGGATTTCAGTTAGTTATGGTTTTAACCTCAATAGTGAATGCCATTTCTTAGTGCCATATTAATAATATGTGTAATTAAAAAGCTGACCATTGGCATTTAAGTCAAAATTTCCTGTACCTGCAGGAGAGCCTGTGATTGTAAGTGTACAAGTCGTATAGGGAGAACATGAAATGTCTCCTGAGATTGATAAGGTGTCTGGTGTTGAATAGATACTAAAAGTCACAATACCATCAGTGTTATTATTAAATGTAATTGTCGTGCTTCCACCTGTTGTAATATCAACATTTGATCCAGGTGCTGGTATGAAATCTGAATCCGGAATCATAACAATAGGGTTTGCCATTACGCTAAAGCGCTTCTCTGGAGAATAGATTAATCTACTTGAAGCGTCATCAAAATACGATCCAATCATTCTAAACTCAAAAGTATCTCCAAGATTAAAACTAGTAGTATTACCGTCGAGAACAACATCTCCTGACGTCGTATCAAATGATATAGGGCCTGAACCGATTGGATATCCACAGGCAACAAAAGTTGAATCATCTGTTCCAGCGACTTTGTACTCACAAGTATAGTTCATCGAGTTGCCAAGATAAGTATCGTTTCCAACATCATATGGGCCACCAACCTGTACTGTCGTTGCAGAGTTTCTTTCAAATGAATAACTCGAATTTGTAAGAGAAAGTTCAAATGGAGTAGGTGGCATAATATAAGTGAAGTAAGTGCCATCGTAGAAGTGACGATCGTTTCCTGCTAGGTCTTTTTCACCGATACTGTTCATGGTCATAAGTGTACCAACTGGCCCGGTAGAGCAGTCAGTTGTTCCACTATCTTTATCTTCATATCCTTCTATTCTAAGAGGTAAGTGGAATCCGCCTGTTAGCCTTACTGGAAGAACCATTCCAACAGAAGCATCAAGAACCATTTTAGCGTAGTCGACTCCATCGAGTAAATTTCCATTAACATTGCTATAGCAAGTATTCATCGATTCATTAAATCTTGATTGAGTATAGATTAGATCCTTATTAATTGGTCCTTCATAGTGAGGAATACCAAATTTAATAGATAGGTCAGTTGAATTAAATCTTATGTATTCACCAACATTACAAGCTGAAGTTTCACAAACAGACATATACTTGGCCGTTTGTAGGCCATCAATAAACTCAGCACAAGGGTGACCTATATCAACGACGTTGGCCGGTGCCACAGTATCGACTTGAGTTAGATTGAAAGTAAAAGTTGTCTGCTCTGGGATTGCTGCGTTTTTTACGACTGAACAATAAAGGCTTCCTTCCATCATCTCGCCTGCAGTTGAACCATGCCAACCAAGAATCATAATATTCCAATTTCCATTATCAAATTCGTGATCAAGTGTTGCTTGTGAAAGAGGAACAACATAGAGAAGAGGGGGTTTATCCGCTGGCCCACCAACTGCTAGCATGACCGCACCATTATCAAAGAGTCCTGCTACTTGAGAGAACGCACCTTGAAGCTTTACTTCGACGTTTGAGGACTTTCCTCCACATGAAGTAAGGATAATTGCGAATGATATTAGTAGCATATTGATAATTTTCATAATTCCCTCAGGCAGTTAACTAAATAAATTATCGTCTATAGCTATAATAAACTTTAATTTAGTGTGGACTAAATTTCTCGTGATTCTAGGTGTTTAGTAGGATTCTCATAAAGAGATCTGCCAATAATTAGCGTAAGAACTTCGATTTAATATGCGAGAGGATACTGAAAACGATAAGGGCCGAAAAACCACCAATGACACCTAAGAATAGGTTTTGCAGTATTTCATAGGTATAGAGGTCTAAGTGAAAGCTATGAGCAAAGATTCCACCAGCTACGAGAAACATTGCAATTGTCCCAACTATTCCAAGTCCTCTCATAATCCAAGGCATTGAACTGACACAAGCGTAGCCAAGTCTCTTATACTCTTTTCTTATAAGGTAGAGCCCAAGATCATCAATTTTAACTAAGACAGCGACAAGTCCATAGATAAGGACAGATGCTAAAAGCCCCACAATTACAAGAGTCATTAGCTGATTTACAAAAGGTCCACTAATGCTATTTTGTGCAATTACGATAATTTCAATTGAAAGAATTAAATCTGTGCGAATCGCTCCTGAAACTTTTTTCTCTTCACTAATTTCGGCCAGGATCTTCTTGCTATCTTGCTTGGTAATCTTTTCGACCACTTTGTGGGCGCCTTCATATGCTAAATAAATTCCACCAATTAGAAGAACGATTTTTAGAGCTGGAGGATAAAAATAGGTAAGGGCAACAACGCCTAAGATGCTGTAGACTTTATTTAAAAGTGAGCCTACAAAAATCTTCCAGACCATTGGAAGCTCCTGATCGGCGTTTACTCCGTGGATAACACCTGCATTAACTGCAAGATCATCACTCATTAGAGCACTGGTCTTCTTGATGGCAACTTTAGACATGATGGCCACGTCATCAAATGTTGTTGCAATATCATCGAGAAGAGACAGGAGACTAAACATACTTAACAAATGACTTCGGGCTTAAAACAAGCTCGCCCGAGCGCTCCTTTTCATGAATATACTTTCTTAACTCGTCTTGTGCTTTATTGATTGCTGAAGCTGGCTTTGGTTGATCATACTTCATAAGAAATTCTTCTCTTACACCAGCAGTAACTTCAGAAAGAAGATCATTGATTAATTCTTTAGACGACATTCTTAAAGCACAGGCCATAAGATCAAGACTAAATTGTAAAAAGAACTCACGCTTCATATCGATTGTCATATAGCGAAGGCGATCGATATCTTCTACTGACTCTGAGATATTGATAGCGAGTTGAGGGTTCTTTTCATGTATCTTAGCTAGTTGCTTTTGATAATCATCAGGATTTAGGCCATTGAATAGATTTGTATCAAGACCTTTTAATTTATTTTGTCTCTTTTTAACAAGAGAGCCAATTGAATCATATGTAATTGAGTTTAGCGTTTGTGTGAATTCAACTCCAATGCGTAGGAGGTGAGTTTGAAGTCCTTCTCCTGAAACACGGTAGCGATTAACTGAGGCAATCTTAGCTTCGTGTAGCTCAGGTAATTCCTGATCTGTAATTGAAGTAATAAAAATTGATTTTCCTATTTCGTACTTCGCTTTTCTTTTCGCATCGATAACAAATGCAAGACCTCTTAAAGAGATATCGAGAATAATATCATGTTGAGTTTCATCTTCACCCTCAACTTTGTATGAGATATTTTTGAAGTCTGGATATTTATAATTGAATCTCTCCACACTTCGTCGATCGCGCATACGAACTTCACTAGGAGTCTTGAACGAAAGACCACCATTTTCAAGTTTGAAAATATCTTTTTTGAAAATCATATCCCCAGCAGGATAGTGAAAAAAGACAGGTGAAAGAGGTGCTATTCGAGTATAAAAAGGAGCACTTTCTTTTGTGAGCCTGATAGAGCATTTTTCAATTGTAACTGAGCTGAAAGTTGCAGTGTACTCTTCGCGCATGTCTTCATTGTTTTGCCAAAATTTCAAAACTGCGCCTTCCTCATAAAGTTCAGTAAGCCTCTTGAGGATATATTCCTGATCGAATGATGACCATAGTTTCATAGTTAATTACTTCTTTAAGTTTTATTGTTTTTTATTTAAATCTCGCCAGCTACGCCCCTTACGGTTCGCTCTGTTCTTTTGCCAGTAATCTACTGCCTGACTGTGTTCTTTGTATGTTTTTGAAAAAACGTGTGTTCCATCATTTTTAGAAACAAAGTAAATATATTCGTGCTTCTTTGGGTTTAGGGCAGCTTTAAGTGCCTCTAGCCCAGGGTTTGCGATTGGCCCAACTGGAAGACCTGAAATCTTATAAGTATTATAAGGAGTTTTCTGTCTTAGGTGCTTTTTGCTGATATTTCCTTTATACGACTCCCAGATCCCGTAAATTGTCGTTGGATCTGATTGAAGACGCATTCTCTTTTTTAAACGATTGTGAAAAACACCAGAAATTGTTGGTCTTTCAAATTTTGCACCAGTTTCTTTTTCTACCATTGAAGCAAGAGTTACTAGTTGGTGCTTTGTTAGTCTTACTTTAGAAAAATCAAGTTCTTTCGTTTTATCTTTAAAGTTGTCATACATGCGGTGAATGATTGCACGTGCTTTCATCTTCTCGTGAAATTGATATGTATCAGGGTAAAGGTATCCTTCAACTCGATCAGCTGGAATTCCTAATGAGTGAACAAATTTCTTATCTTTTGCTTCTTTGATAAATTCATTTTCATCAACAATTTTCTCGTCAGCCAGAACTTTAGCAATTTGGAATAAGTTATATCCTTCTGGAATTGTCACACGAACAGTTAAACTCTTTCCGCTAATTAAAAGGTCTACGAGCTCATCCATAGTGATCCCTTTTGGGATGATGTAGCGTCCGGCCTTAAAGCTGGTTAGTTTACCCTCGAATTTCACATAGCGGTGAAAGAGGCGAGGAGAGTAGATAATTTTATCTTGGGCAAGACGGTAGTTGATTGTTCCAAAAGTGTCGCCACTATTAATTTGGAATTCAGTCTCTGGACCGTTGTATTGCCAATGATAAATGTTGTAATAAGTGTGGGCCACTAAAAGGCAGATCGATAATGCTGGTGCTAGCACCAAAAATACAAATAAGTTTTTCTTCATCATAATGATAATAGGATATCTTATTTTTATATTTTGTGAAATTAACTTCTTATGAAATCTTCTAAGATGATCACCGCACTAAGCTCATCAATTTTTGTTGGATCAAATTGAAAATTATACTCCGGAGAGTTAAGCATTCTCTCTTTTGCCGACTTAGTCGTAAGTGTTTCATCTTGTTGATAGAACTTTATACTAGGAAATTTCTCAACTAAAGCGTTAAAGATGGCCTTGTGCTCTTTTGTTTTCTCACTCTCATTGCCATCAACATAATAAGGTATTCCCATAACAATAACTTCTACCACTTGATCATCGATCACTTGTTCAAGTTCTGTATAGAAATGTGCAATTCCCTTATTAATGATACGTCCTGCGCCTATTGGGAAAGGCTCACGTCCTGGGCAGAAGAAGCCAAGGCCTATGACTTTTTCACCGTAGTCGATGGAAAGGATGTTGAGACCACGTAATTCTTCAAATTTTGGATAGCTAGAAAACTCATTCATATTAGGTAGTTATGCCCATTTTGGCGCCTCAAGTCAATCTCTAAAGTCAGCTTGACTAGGAAAGGGTGAAGGTTTATGATGAGTTTATCTAATTAAATCAATACCAACCAATTTAATCTTATAAAATCCATGCCATTAATGGATCATTAATAGAGGCAAATTCTAAACCAATCCAATTTTATATATTCAGATATTTCAGGAGTAGTACATTTTATGCATTTAAGTGAATTGAGAGAGATGGAAATCAAAGAGTTAAACAAGATTGCGGAAAAAGCAAAAATTGAAAACTCTGCGGGTATGAAAAAACATGAACTAATCTTTGCTATCCTAAAAGCACATGCAAAAGAGAAGCAGGACATTTTCGGAAACGGTGTTCTTGAAATTTTACCAGATGGTTTCGGTTTCTTAAGGTCTCCAGGCTATAACTACCTTCCTGGTGCCGATGATATTTATGTATCTCCAAGTCAGATTAGAAAATTCGCTCTTAAAAAGGGTGACTCTGTAGAAGGACAAATTCGTCCACCAAAAGACAACGAGAGATACTTTGCTCTTCTAAAGGTTAGCACAATCAATGACCAAACACCTGAAGCGCACAAAAAGACAGTACTATTCGATAACTTAACTCCACTATATCCACAAAAGAAAATCAACCTTGAGTTTAATCCAAGCAATTACTCAACTCGTATGATTGATATGTTCGTACCACAAGGTTTTGGTCAGCGTTGTCTAATCGTTGCACCTCCAAAAGCTGGTAAGACGCATTTACTACAAGAAGTTGCTAACGCAATTACTGAAAATCACCCAGATTCAGTTCTAATCGTTCTTCTAATCGATGAAAGACCGGAAGAAGTAACTGACATGAAGAGAAATGTTAACGCAGAAGTTGTTTCATCAACATTTGATGAGCCAGCAAACCGTCACGTTCAAGTAGCAGAGATGGTTCTTGAAAAAGCGAAGCGTTTAACTGAAGCAGGAAAAGATGTAATCATCCTTCTTGACTCAATTACTCGTCTTGCTCGTGCATATAACACTGTTGTTCCACCGTCTGGAAAGATCCTTTCTGGTGGGGTTGACTCAAATGCTCTACACAGACCAAAGAGATTCTTCGGTGCTGCTAGAAATATTGAAAATGGTGGATCACTTACAATTATCGCAACAGCTCTTGTTGATACAGGTTCAAGAATGGATGAAGTTATCTTTGAAGAATTCAAAGGTACAGGTAACTCTGAAATTCAACTTGATCGTAAGCTTCTTGAAAAGAGAATCTTCCCAGCACTTGATATCAATAAGTCATCGACTCGTAAGGAAGATCTACTTATGGATCAACTTGATCTTCAAAGAACATATGTACTTAGAAAGGTTCTACACCCAATGAGTACAATTGATGCAATGGAGTTCATGCTACAAAGAATTACGAAGACTAAAACTAATGCTGAATTCATGGATTCAATGAATAGCTAAGAAGCAGCTAAAAGGATTTTCAAATGAGCATGTTTGATAAGCTTGATTCAGTTGTACAGCGCTTTGAAGTACTAACTGAAAAAATGGCAGACCCAACATTATATGATAGGCAAGAGGAGTTCAAAAAGATTTCAGCTGAGCGCTCAAATCTTGAAGAAGTTGTTATTGCTTACAAGAAATATAAGCAGATCAAAGAAGATATTGCGGAAGCAAAAGAGATGCTTAAGGAAAATGATCCTGATATGAAGGAGATGGCAAAAGAAGTTCTTGATGAGAACGAGCCATTAATTCCTGAACTTGAAGATGAGTTAAAGATTCTTCTTCTGCCAAAAGACCCATTAGATGATAAGAACGTTATGGTTGAAATTCGTGCCGGTGCTGGTGGGGATGAGGCTTCGATCTTCTCTGGTGATGTTCTAAGAATGTATCAAAACTACGCTCGCTCAGTTGGATGGAAAGTTGAAATTGATTCTCTTTCTGAAAACGATGAGGGGATTAAAGAAGTTATCTTCTCAATCTCTGGTGAGAAAGTTTACTCAAAAATGAAATATGAGTCTGGAGTACACAGAGTTCAACGTGTTCCAAAGACTGAGTCTCAGGGACGTGTTCACACATCAACAATCACTGTTGCAGTTATGCCAGAGACTGAAGATCTTGAGTGGGAACTTGATATGAATGATGTTCGTGTTGAAGTTATGCGCGCATCTGGTTCAGGTGGACAGCACGTTAACACGACAGACTCTGCGGTTCGTATGACTCACATTCCAACAGGAATTGCAGTTTATAACCAGGATCAAAAGTCACAGTTAAAAAATAAAGAGAAGGCGAAGAAGATTCTTGCGGCTCGTATCTTTGATAAAATGCTTCAAGAAAAAAATGCTTCTGAAGCAGCTGAGAGAAAAGGTCTAATTGGTACTGGTGATCGTTCTGAGCGTATTAGAACTTATAACTATCCACAAGGTCGTTTAACTGACCACCGTATTGGCCTGACTCTTTACTCTCTCGATAAAATCGTAGAAGGTGATTTAGCTCCAGTTCTTGATGCTCTTATTGCTCATAACCAAGCTGAACTCTTAAAGGGCCAAGAAGAGTAGTAAATGAGTTTTACAACTCTCGGTGACTACATTAGCTCGTTCTTTAATGAGAATAAAAAATTCTTAGAGGCAAATTACCCTGGAATTACAATTTCTCGCTTAAAGGGGGAGCTAAAAGATTTCTGTCGCATCCTTGAATCTCAATTCGATGACATTTATATTTCTGAAAATAAAGGTGTCATCGAGCAATTCTTAAAAAAAGTCAGGCAGGGGATTCCCCTCGAATATATTAGTAATCGTGCATTCTTTTATCGTTCTTCATTTTACATAAATGAGAATGTTCTTATTCCACGTAGTGAAACTGAAATCATGGTGGAGTGGACTTCTGAATATATTAAAAAAAATAAGCTAAATGATATTTCAATTGCAGATATCGGCACGGGAAGTGGCGCTATTGCCTTAAGCTTAGCAGGTGAGATTGGTGAAATAGAAGCGCGTATTGTGGCCAGTGACATTAGTCCAAAGGCCCTTGAAGTTGCTCGTGCCAATAAATTCTTTCACCGTTACCGTTATCCAAAGACTGTGAAAATAGTCTTTGAAGAGTCTGATTTATTAACTAACCTCAATGAAAATTTTGATATCATCATTAGTAACCCTCCATATATAAAGGAGAGTGCTGACTTAAGTGAAGTGCATGGACAGGTTCATCGTTTTGAGCCACATCTGGCCCTTTACTTAAAAGATGAAGATTACGATAATTGGTTTAAAAATTTCTTCCAACAGGTGGAGGAAAAGCTGAAAGCAGGTGGACTGTTCATAATGGAAGGTAGTGAATTGCATTTAGAACACTTAAAAGATATTTTGAGTGAATATGAATTTACTAATCTCGAGTTGATTAAGGACTACACAGACCGCTACCGTTTTCTAAAAGGAATTAAAAATGGATAAGATTATAGTTAAAGGACCAGCTCGTCTTTCTGGTGAAGTTGAAATTTCTCCTGCAAAGAACGCGTACCTGCCAATTTTAGCAGCAATCCTTTTAACAGATAAGAAAGTAACACTAACGAATCTTCCAAAGCTTCGTGACATCAATACAATGCTTAAGCTTCTTGAAATGATGGGAGTTGAGTGTAATCGTGATGGTAAGAATGTGACTTTCGATGCATCAACTCTAAGTTCTCACGAAGCAACTTATGAGCTTGTTAAAACAATGCGTGCATCAATCTTTGTACTAGGGCCGCTTTTATCACGTCTTGGAAAAGCAAAGGTTTCTCTTCCTGGAGGGTGCGCAATTGGGACACGTCCAATTGATATCCACCTAGATAATCTAGAGAAGATGAATGTAAAAATCGAAATGAAGAATGGTTTTGTTTTTGCTGAAACTGATCATTTAAAAGGCGCACATGTGAAACTTAAGTTTCCATCAGTCGGTGCCACTGAGAATTTAATGATGGCCGGTGTCTTTGCTGATGGTCAGACTATTATTGAAAACGCAGCGATGGAGCCAGAAATTGACGATCTTGCAAACTTCCTAAATACATTAGGTGCAAAAGTTTCAGGTATCGGTACATCTCGCATTGTTGTTGATGGAATTAAAGAATTAAGTGGTGGAACGTACCAAGCAATTGGTGATCGTATTGAAGCTGCTACTTATATTATTGGTGGCCTTATGACAAAGTCAGAGGTTACGGTAAAGAACTTTAATCCTAAGCATCTTTTTAATGTTCTTGAAAACCTTCAAGGCATGGGAGCCAAGCTTGAGATCGGTGATGACTTCGTTAAGACATACCCATCATCACTAAAAGGTTCTAAAGTAATTACAGAGCCATTTCCTGGATTCCCAACTGATGTGCAGGCACAAATGGTAGCACTTCTAACAGTTGTAGAAGGGAACTCTCTTGTAACAGAAAATATTTTTGAAAATCGTTTCATGCACGTACCAGAACTAACTCGTCTTGGTGCAAGTATTGAACAACTTGGTAGCTCTGTCTTTATTGAAGGTGGTAAACCTCTAACAGCTGCACCAGTTATGTGTACAGACCTAAGAGCGTCTGCGGCCCTTGTTCTTGCTGCTCTTTGTGCATATGGTGAAACAAAAATTGATCGTGTCTACCACTTACAACGTGGTTATGAAGATCTACCTGAAAAGCTTAAGAAGCTTGGTGCAAGTGTCGAACTCGTAAACGAATAGGGAGAAGCGTAATGAGTGATTGTTTATTTTGCAAAATTCTAAATGGTGAGATTCCTTCAACGAAGGTATTTGAAAATGAAAATGTTTATGCATTTCAAGATATTCAACCGCTAGCAAAAGAGCACTACTTATTTATTCACCGCAATCACTCTAAGAATATTAATGAGATGAACCGCGATGATATGGCCCAAGTTTTTGATGCCATCAAAGAGTTCTCTCAATCAAATGAGCTTGAAAAGAATGGCTTCCGCGTAGTTTCAAATATCAACCAACATGGCTGTCAAAGTGTATTCCATACGCATTTTCACGTACTTGGCGGGGAACAGCTTAAGGGTTTTGGGTCTTAAGTCACTTTTTAGTATTCCAAATTAAAAAACAACTATTTCAAAATAGAAAAAATATCTCCTTTGGATTGATTTTCGCTATAACGGCAAAAATTAATTTTAAGGAGATTTTTTATGCGTTCATTTTTTCTGATTCCCATGATCCTACTTCTTTCATGTGGGAAATCTAACGAAAGAGCATTTTATGGCCAAAATCTTAATCCAAGCTTTAAAGGCCAGTCACTTACTGCAACACAAATTCAATGTGAATCAATAAAAACGAATATTACAGACATGGAAATTACGTGCCCTATGTCTTTTATCAATGAAGATAAACAATTTCTTTTCTCTATTGATATGGACGAGCAAGCTATCGATATGAAGAAGTATCCAGAGCTTGGCGAAGTAGAACTTGAAATTTCAATTAAAGAAATGATTCATGCAAGATTCTACCTTGTATCTAAATATGGAAAAAGACTAAGTGAAGATACTTTATATGACGGAAGTCGTACTCTTAAGTTTCAAGAGTTAAATCGTGGAGATTTTGCGGCCCATGAAATTTACTTAAAGATTAATAATTATTTTACGGGAGATCGTCCGAAAGTCGTATCACCAGAGGAAGATCTAAATTGTAATACAGGTATTTTTAATATTAATGATGTGAATCTTGCAGATCTTAAAGGTCAGTGTGAAAATTTAAAATTCATTCCTCTTGTAAAGGCCAAGGTTATTATTCCAAAAGTGGAGACTGTTTCGATCAATGGAAGGCTTTCAGCACTAACTACAGCAAATAGTCCAATAAAATTACCAAATCGAGATCTCGTAAATTTTAAATATGTATCAGTAAGTGATTTTGAAGAAGGTGAAGTCGATCCAAGTTTATTTTATCTTGAAAGTATTGACCAATATGGCCTTCACTACTTTTTAAATGATTCAAGTTACTGTGTAACTGTAGGAGTGATGGAAGTTTTTAAAGTTAATATCGACAAGAGCTTACATCGTTTGAACATTAGTCATTATGAAGGTCTTAATATCATAAAAGATAAATCTAGCTATAAAATAAGTCGTCAAAAAAAGTGTTATCCTGTTGAGCCTGTTTTAACTGGATTTGTAGTAGTTAAGGAATAGGGAGAGTTATGAAAGTATTAAGTTTAGTTATGTTATTTGTATTAGTTTCTTGTGGCTCAGGTAGTGACAAAAGTAAAGAAAGTGCTAATCAAGCAATGATCTCAAGCAAATCATTTCTACTTGAATGTAATAAGTTAGAGAGTTCTCTATTTAGCGATAGTGAGTGTAATAAGATCGGTATTACAAACCAAAAAATATTTCTATTTAATTTTGATTATTCTAACAATCAAAACATTTATGAAGATGGAGTAGAGAACTTCGTAAATCTTAAAATAAATCTAGGTGAAGATGTTATTGAAGGCCGTTTCATATTGATTTCAAAATATGGGAAGGTTTTATCAAATGAAGCTGTTTATAATCAAAACGAAGGAAAACTTTCGTTTTTTGAACTTGAAGAAGGAAATTTTCTTTCACATGAAGTCTATCTGCAGACAAAGTCCCTAATTCTTACTAATGGGGAAAATATTAAATATGATTTAGGAAAATCTTTAAAGTGTGTAACAGGAAAAGTGAATTTTGAAGAGTTTCAAAATTTAGTTCAACCTGACGGATGTGAAAACTTGAGGATGGAAAAAGTCTATACTGGTGCTCTTGTTCAAAAAGCTGAGTTTTATGAAGCTGAAGAAACAAGGTTAGTCACACGCGTAATGAAAAATGGAGTGATCTCTAAACCTAAGAAAGGGCAAGAATTTGTAAGTATTTCAGTTTTATCAAAATATGAGGTGAAGTTATTTAATCATTTCTCTAAAGAAGTGAAAGAATTTTCTGAAGTATATGAAATAGATGAAGAGTCAGGGACACTTTTTATTAAAAAGGAGAAACAGTGTTTAACAACTGGAATCTTGAAATATACAGATCGAGAAGTTAGAACTGGGAAATGGTTTGTCGTAGCAGATGAGATTGTGATGAAAGCTGCTTCGGGAAGTATTGAAGTTCAAGGTACTATTTTAGATGCAAAAGAAGATTATAAACGAAATGAATGTTTTGATCTAAATCCACAACCGATTGGATATATGTTAATTAAAGAATAAAAAAAGCCTCCGTAATGGAGGCTTTCTTTTTATATGCTGATTAAGCTTTAACAATTGTCATTTTTAGATTTTCATCATCAACCTTAAACTCATGCTCAAGTTCCCCTGTGCTAACAGTTAGAGAGTTAGCAAGAGTTTCTTTTGTGATGTAATCAGTATGAGTCGTGATTGCTTTTGCAAGAAGATCAGTAGCTGCAAAAGTTACTTCAATTCTATCTTCAACATTGAAACCAGAATCTTTTCTTGTTCTTTGGATTCTGTTTACAACCTCACGAGCAAGACCTTCAAGGATTAGCTCTTCTGAAAGGTTCGTGTCGATATCGATTGAGATATAACGATTTGATAGGGCCTGAGTACCTTCTTTTGCTTCACGGAAGATTAAGATATCTGAAGGCTCAAATGTTTCTCCAGCAAGTTCTAGGCTTCCTTTTTCTTCAAGCTCATTCAGCTCAGCTGCTCCAAGCTTTGAGATGATCCCCATAAACTTACCAAAATCTTTTCCTAGACGTTTTCCTAGAACAGGAGAATTTGGTTTAGCGTATAGTTTGATGTAGTGGTCTTCATCAGTAGTATACTCAACAGTTTTAACGTTAAGTTCTGACTGGATATATCCTTCAAGCTTCTTGATTTCATCAAGTAAAGCTTGGTCTTTGTGGATTACACTTAGACGAGCAAGTGGAGTCTTAACCTTGATTTGTACTTGATTACGCTTTTGACGTCCAAGAAGAATAATCTGTTGCATTCTATCAACTGCATCTTCAAGGATTGAATTTTTAAGTTCTTTATTAGCAACAGGGTAGTCACAAAGGTGAACTGAAAGATTCTTTTCACTTGAATCAAATTTCTTAAGTTCACTAAAGATATGCTCAGATAAGAATGGTGCAAATGGTGCCATTGCAATCGTAACTTCTTTTAGTGTTGTGAAAAGTGCAGTGTATGCTTGTTTCTTATCTGATGTTAGTCCTTCGCCCCAGAAACGTGATCGGTTAAGGCGAATATACCAATTTGTTAAATCTTCAATGAAGTGGAATAGGGCAGGAACAACGTTGTAAAGTTGGTACTGTGCCATTTCAGCTTCGATATTTTCTTTAAGAGTTTGTAGTTTTGAGATTACCCAATTGTCAGTAATATTGTCGCCACTTTCAGCATGCTCACTTAAATTCCATCCATCAATTGATGCATATGTTTGGAAGAATTTGAAAGAGTTTAGCCATGGTAGAAGGGCACGACGAACCATGTCCTTAACACCTGCATCTGTAAAGCGTTGTTCTTCACCTTTCACAAGTCCTGAGTTGATTAGGTATAGTCTTAGAGCGTCTGATCCGAATTCTTCCATAAGCTCATCTGGAGCAGTGAAGTTTCTTAGAGACTTACTCATTTTCTTTCCATCTTCAGCAAGAACTAAACCATTAACAATTACGTTCTTGAAAGCTGGCTTATCAAATAGGGCAGTTGAAAGGATTGTTAGTGTGTAGAACCAACCACGTGTCTGGTCTAGACCTTCAGCAATAAACTCTGCAGGGAATCCATTTTCAAACATTTCTTGGTTTTCAAATGGGTAGTGAAGTTGAGCGTAAGGCATTGATCCTGATTCGAACCAACAGTCGAATACATCAGGAATACGCTTATAAGTTCCTGCTTCACCTTCGATTGTAAATGTCACTTCATCTGTGTACTCACGGTGAAGATCAGTAAGTTCAACTCCTGAAAGCTCTTTAAGCTCTGCAATTGAGCCAAGGCATTTCATATTTCCTGTTTCATCGTTGATCCAAACTGGAAGAGGAGTTCCCCAAACACGTGTGCGAGAAACTGCCCAGTCGCGAGCGTTCTCTAGCCACTTACCAAAACGACCTGCTTTGATGTGACCAGGTACCCAGTGGATTTGCTCGTTATTTGCAACAAGCTTATCAACGATCTCTTCTACTTTTACATACCACTGTGGGATTGTACGATAGATTAGTGGAGTTCCTGAGCGGTAGCAGAATGGATAGCTGTGCACTAGGTTTCCGTGATCGTATAATTTTGTATTATCTTTTAGTTCTTTGATGATTTCTTTATCAGCATCTTTTACATAAAGACCTGCATAAGTTGAAACTTCTTTTGTAAATTGACCAGCATCATCGATAGGGCAAACTTCTGCCATCATGCCAGCTTCTTTACAAATTCTATTATCGTCTTCCCCGAATGCCGGTGCTTGGTGAACAATACCAGTACCACTGTCAGTTGTTACGTAGTCGTCATTTAAGATTTTGAAAGCACCTTCAGCTTTGAGATCAGCGAAGAAGTCAAAAAGTGGCTCATAAGTAAGACCTAGAAGTTCGCTTCCTTTGAATGATTCCCCAACAACTTCAAGGTTGCGCTTCTTTGCAAAAGCTTCAACTCTTGCTTCAGCGAAGATGATTGTTACACCACGGTCGTTATCTTTTACACGAACGTAATCAACATCTGGCCCAACACAAAGAGCAAGGTTCGATGGAAGCGTCCATGGAGTTGTCGTCCATGCGGCAACATAATCTGCACCTGCTTTAGCTGGATCATCTAATTTGAAAAGTACAGTTACGGCCGGATCTTGAACGTCACGGTAATCAAGACCTGCTTCAAAGTTTGATAGACCTGTTCCTAGACCAGTTGAGTAAGGAACAACTTTTGTTCCCTTGTAGACCATATTCTTATCCCAAAGAGATTTGAAAACCCACCAACATGATTCCATGAAAGTTGGATCCATTGTCTTATAGTCATTGTCAAAGTCTACCCAACGTCCAAGGCGTGTTACAGTTTTACGCCATTCAGTTGTGTAGCGATCAACAATTGAGCGACACTCTTGGTTGTAACCAGCAACACCAAGTTTCTCTAGTGCTTCGTGTGCAGTCATTTCTAATTTTTTATTAATTTCTTGCTCGATCGGTAGACCGTGAGTATCCCATCCAAATCTTCTTTGAACGTAGCGACCTTTCATTGTCCAATATCTTGGAACGATATCTTTTAGCGTTCCAGCAAGTAGGTGACCGTGGTGAGGAAGACCTGTGGCAAATGGAGGGCCATCGTAGAAAATATATGGCTCTTTCTCTTTTGTTTGTTCTAGTGATTTTTGGAAAATTTCATTCTCTTCCCAAAATTTTAAGACTTCATGTTCTGTGTTAACAAAAGAAAATTGTCCGTTATCCTGACTCATCGTATCAACCTTGTCTGTTATAGTTATGTGTAAATTAATATTTGGCCCAAAATTTAACATGAAACCCATGATTTTGACAGTTTAGATGGGCCTGAAAGTGGCAATTCTTACCGAAAAACTTGCAAATTCGCGGCACAGTTAGGGCCGGTGGCCGAAATTGTCGATAAAGTTCATGATGCTACGTATTTTATTTATTTTAACCATTACACTTTCAACTTTTGCTAGCTCATCAGAGTTAGAAACAAAGTTTAAGGACGACCGTAAGTCTCTAATCAAATGGGATGAGCTTAAGGCCCAGAAGTGGCTAGACTTTGATGAGTGGAAAGAGGAATTACGCTTTAAAGAAAGCTATCCACTTTGGCGTGATCTTGAAAAAATCTCAGGTATCGATGAAGAGATTGGCCGTGTGATCAAATGTGTGGGGGAGTGTACTCTCTTTCGAAAGCTTGGAAATAATAAAATTGGTTTTCGATCTCTGATAAAAGAAAATGATGATATTGAAACTGGTATCGATAGCTACCTTTGGCTTATGCTCTTTGATGGTACATTGATTCGTATAGCACCTGAAAGTTCAATCTCACTAAAAGAAATGAATATTTTAAAAGACGAAGTATTTTTCAATATTCGTATGAATGTAGGAAATGTTCTTTTGATTTCACGCTCAAAAGAAAAACTTAAAGAGTTGGACCAAAGAGATACTGATTCTGTTTTCTTTCCTCTTCCTATTAATAAAACCAATCCCGTCGTTTTTGATAAAGATGTTTCTATGAATGAGTATCTTTTTGAAGATGGACTACGTTATAAATCTCGTACTCGCTTTATTAATGAGGCGATAGAAAAGAACAATAAAAATGTCATAAGAAAGAGTCGATTCTTTATACAATCTCCATTGTATTCATTTGAAGCCTATTCTCCATCATTTGAAACTTATGTTTCAATTGGTGATGATAGCTACCTTAAATTCAGAGATGATGAACAGTTAGGATACAAAAATGACTTGGCCTCATCTCCAAAAGTAAACTTACGTGGTTATGAAAATGATAGTTTTGAAGAGTTAGAATATGGAAGTTGGTATAAATTTTCTTTCATTAATCGAAATGTTTTTGTCACGAAAGACTCTGAAGTTTTAAGTCAAAATGAATTATTTACGAAGCGAATTTACGGAATCTACTATACTCGTGAAATCTTTTTAGAACGCTACGGAAAGCCATTATTTGCTGAAGGTGATGAGGTTCAGTTAGCCAAAAATTATGGTTTGAGACTTTGGAAAAAAGAAGAATTAGAAAAGCGTCTAAAATTTCTATGGACTCATGTTAGAGAGGTTGAAACGACAAATCTTGCGATCGCTGATCGTTATCGAAAGTCTGTTTTAAATCGAGCAAACCGTCGTGATAAAGATGTCCTACGAAAAGATTTTTACACGAAGGCACAAGAAAGTTACTATAAAATCGGTGCGATGGAGAATTCGAGAAGTTATTTTCCAAAGCTTAATTCAGAAAAACAAGAACTATGGAAGAAGTTAAATGGTATCTACACTGAAATTTATCCTGGCCTCAGGGAGTCCACGTCGAAAGGAACTACTATCTTGGATGAAAGTTCCGATTCAAATTAAGCCTTCAGCTGTTGAAGAAATAACAACTAAAGAACATCCAAAAGATATTGTCGAAGAATTGGCCGAGCTAAAGGGAAGAGATATCTTTACGCAAGAATTTCCAAAAGATGGAAATGTCTTTGTTGTCGCTTCTGATACTCTCGTTGCTATAGGTGATAAAGTTTTAGGAAAACCTAATGATCGCGACCATGCAAGGCAGATGCTACTAGAGTTATCTGGTAAAGAGCACGATGTTTTTACAGCTGTATATATGGCCTATAGAGACAAGGAATATACTTTTTCAAGATGTTCAAAAGTAAAGTTCACAGATATTTCACCCGAAATTTTAGAACTTTATTTAGAAAGTGATGAGGCCCTTGATAAGGCGGGTTCGTACGGAATTCAAGGACAAGGTCTACTCTTTGTTGAACATATGAGTGGCTCGTATTCAAATGTTGTAGGTTTTCCTCTCGCTGACTTTATTGCTGAAATGAAAACTTTTCTTGATGAGCTTGGATTTGAGAGCAGCAATTGGAGAGAATTATTTCAATAAAAGACTATTTAAAAACACAATGCCTGAACTTCATTACTCTTTCGAATAGTGAAAGTGAATTAATAGTTGAACTTGAAGTTTGGGCAAAGCCTGGTGCAAAAGTTGAAAAGGTGAGTGTTGCGGAAACTGGGCAACTTATCGTTAGCACTCAGGCCCCTCCTGAAGATGGAAAGGCCAATGCTGGTATTGAAAAGTTAGTTGCAAAGAAATTCGGCGTAGCAAAAAATCAAGTTCAACTTACTCAAGGACTTCAGTCTAAGTTTAAAAAAATGGCCATAAGCTTCGTCTTTGCGCATAATAAAGATACTGAATATTACTTAGCTAAGATAAAAAAGGCCCTAAATTGAAATCAGTTTTAATGACTCTTTTATTCATACCGACTTTGACTGTCTATGCTCAAGCAGACAAAGGTGAGACTCAATCTGAAAAAGAGATGAGTAAAGTAATGTATGCGAAAATTGAAGAGGTGAAGAATATCCCTCCAAAAGATTACGTAACAAAGACTCAAATCATAAGAAAAGAAATTGATCATTATATTGATCTTAAAAAGGGTGTTTGCTCTGGGGATTACTCGACATTTGTTTTAGATCATAAGGATATCGAGGCCAGTCAGCATAAATTAACTAAAATAGAAAAAGATCTTTGCTACAGAGAGCTTAGAGGCTTTCAAGTTACTTATATCAATAACTTATTCATAGCCAAAAAGAATTACCTCAATCATTTACATGAAGAGAGACTGAAAAAACTGGAAGAGATACGCGAGGAAACACTACGTAGCTTAAAAGCTACGTACGACAAGCAGCTGATTTCTCCTAAGGGAAATCGCAAGAAAAGATAAATAAGAAAAAAGCTGTGGGCCTATTCTTATTCCGCGTCTTCTTGTGTTGCTGTTCTACCAAGAACTGCACGAGTTGGTCTTAAGCTTCTCACTTTTAATAGTGATTTTCTTGGCTTTAGTGAAGCTGACTTACGAATAGTCTTTAGCTTAATTTGACCAATTACGCTGTTGTTCGTGTTAGACGATAATTTTTCGTTAGATGTTTCTTGTGATGACATCTCCATCTCCTTATTAAACGATTAAAGGTTAAAAAATCACTTACCTTAATCGTAATAAGATTCAAGAGACTCCAGAACTTAAATCCGATTAGGTAAGTAGTTCATCTACTCGTAGAAAAACTACTCTCAATGGTCACTCCGTGACAAAGTTTAGTAACTTAAATATATACTCGGCACAAATTAGCAAAAAATTGAGCCTTTCGAAATATTTCCCTAATCATATCACGAGGTTAGAAATGGTGCAACACGGCTATCACTAAGGGATTTGGGCGTCAATGAAAATGCATTAACCACTTGTAATTACTGAATAGATAAGGCAAATTACTACTATATTAATTATAAGGATCGCCTGTGAATTGCAAAAAAATGTTGGCATTGCTGATATTGTTCATAAATCTAGTTTCTTGCTCAAGTATAAAGAAAGTGGCCACTAACCAGATGGGGGATATGATCTTTGAGACATCTGAGGCCGTTTTTACTGAAGATAACTGGGACTTATTTGAATCGACAATTGATAGCAATATTAAATTAGTTGAAAACCTCTACGCCGCTGATCGCGAAAATCCTGAATTCATTGTTACTCTCATAAAAGCATATAGCGGTAAGGCATTTGCCATCGATGAAACTTACTATCTTAAAGATCAACTTAAAGAACTATCAAATTCAAAATACCGAGTTAATGCTCTTTCAAATTACACACGTGCTCTAAATTATTCTGCGCTATTTTTTGAAGTACGAGGATTTAAAGATTTTGATTTCACTCGCTACATTTCTTCACCAGAAGATTTTAAAAAATTACTTGATGAAAACTTAAGTGATAACGCTACAAATATCGAAGGTGTTTTCTATACAGGACAAACGCTTGCTTCAATCATTAATCTACAAAGAGATAATATGAGGGCCGTCGCTTATCTTCCTCTTGCAAAGGTTATGTACGATTGGTCATGTGAAAAGAATGGAAATTTAGCGCAAGGTGCTTGTGATATTTTCAATGCTTCTTACGCTGCTTCAAGACCTCGTGGACTTGGTGGGGACCCTGTAACTGGTAAGCGCTTATTTGAAGAAGCTATTCAAAAATGGCCAAATAATATGTTAGTTAGACTTTCATTTATTCAGTTTTATGCGGTTCCAATGTTTGAAGAAAATATCTATCGTAATCAGAAATTAGAAATGAATAAATTTCACCGTGAGCAGATGGAGCCAACTTATTGGAGTGGTGGAAAAATTGAAACACCAAAGGTTGATTACAATAACCTTTTTAATTTAATTGCACGTAAGAGATTAAAAATAATTGAAGGCTTAGAAGAAGAGATCTTCTAATTGGAAAAATCATGTCAAAATTTAAAGCATTATTAATTCTACTATTAACGACGAATGTAATGGCCCTAACTTTAAAAGTTGGTGTTCTAACTCCTGAGGGAACGAACTGGGCAAAGAATCTTAAGAAAATGGCAAAGGCCATTAAGAAAGAAACAAATGGTGAAGTAAAAGTGAAGTTCTACTTCGGTGGATCTCAAGGAGATGAACCAGATGTTTTAAGAAAGATTCGCGTTGGACAACTTCACGGTGGAGTTTTTACTGCAAAGACACTTGGTGATATCAATGGTGATGTTCGTGTTGTCGAAATACCTTTTAACTTTTTTCATGATCGCAAGAAGGCCCTAAAGACACTTGATGATTTAACGCCATTTTTAAATAAGAAAATAAATGAAAGTAATTTCGTTAATCTTGGCTTCTTTGATATTGGGATGGTTTACTTTGTTTCAAAAACAAAGATTTCTTCTATTGATAGTCTAAAAGGTGTAAAAATCTGGTCTTGGGAAGGGGATCCTCTTGTTGAAACTATTCTTGGGGAGATGAAACTTGTTTCGGTACAGCTACCTCTTCCTGATGTTTTGTCTTCTCTTTCAACTGGAATCATTGAAGCAGCTTATGCACCACCTTTAGCGATTCTATCAATGCAGTGGAATACTAAAGTTAAATATCTTATTGATTTCCCTCTTACAATGTCTGTTGGAGCCTTCTTAGTAAATGATAAAGTCTTTAATAAGATCTCTCCTGCAAACCAAAAGAAGGTATTAGCAATTTCTAAGAAGTATATTGATCTTGTTAAGGCGACAAATGAAAAAGACAATCAAGATGCTCTTGATCTGATGAAGGCATCTGGTGTTGAATTTGTTAAATTTAGTGATGCCGATATTAAACGTGGATATGAAGTACGTGAGGCAACAATTAAAAAGTTAAAAGGAAAATTATTTTCTGAAGAAGCATATAATAGACTTGAAAAAAGTTTAAAAGCTCAAAAGAAGTAGAAAGAACTCATGATACGCAAGATAGAAGAAGTTACAGATCTCGTTGTAGGCTGGCTAGTTGTGGCCAATGTTGCTGTTATGCTAGGCTTAAGTGTTTTGGCCATTATCTTTCGTTGGTTTGATATTTCATTTTCTTGGGTTGATCCACTTGTTCGACATCTCGTATTTGCTCTGGCCTTCTTAGGTGCAACACTTGCCAGTGGAAAGTCGAGGCATATTGCAATTGAGATTTTACCAAAATTTTTAGAGAGTGAAGGTAAACACCGTTCTTTATTCATTCTAAATAAGATAACTCAAGTGTGTATTATTGTTGGAACGACTTGGCTTTTTGCTTCAGGTGTTCAGTTCTATAATGTCGAGAAACAATTTGGAAACTTAACTTCACTGGGATTGCACTCTTCTGTTTTAGTTGCAATCATTCCAATTGGCTTCGCCCTGATCTTCATTCGCACGATCTTGGCATTTTTAAATTTTAAGGAAGATTATGAGCCTCATAACAATTAGTATTGCCGCATTTATTTTGGCACTAATTGGAGTGCCACTCTTTGTAGTTCTTGGAAGTCTTGCCCTTGCAGCTTTCTTTCATAATGGAATTGAGCCGTCGGCCGTCTCTGTTGAAATTTACCGTCTCGCATCGGCTCCGACAATTCTAACGATACCTCTTTTTACTTTTGCTGGATACTTACTTGCTGAATCGAATGCACCAAAAAGACTATTTCGTTTCACGAATGCGCTACTTTCATGGATGCCTGGAGGAGTTGCTATTGTTGGACTCGTTCTTTGTGCTTTCTTTACTGCCTTTACTGGTGCTAGTGGGGTAACGATTGTTGCTTTAGGTGGATTAATTTATCCAATTCTTATGAATCGCGGTCACGATGATAAATTCACGATGGGATTTATTACGACTTCAGGTTCTTTAGGTCTTCTCTTTCCACCAAGCTTACCAATTATTCTCTATGGAATTGTAGCAGGAGTGGATATTGATCAGCTTTTTAAGGCCGGTATTGTTCCAGGAATGCTTCTCATCATTGGTTTAGCAATTTATTCAATCTTAAAGGCTCCGAAGAACCATAGTGAAAGAGGGAAGTTTGATTTGAAAGAGGCGCTTCTTTCTTTAAAGGGCGCAGCGTTTGAATTATTTTTGGCCCCTGCTGTACTTGTCGGAATTTACGGTGGGATTGTAACGGTTACAGAAGCAGCTGCCTTTACTGCGTTTTATATTTTAATGATCGAGTGCTTTGTTTATCGTGATCTAAGCTTTACAAAGGATGTACCTAAAATCGTTGTGGATTCAATGACAATGGTAGGTGCTATTTTAATTATTCTCTGTTGTGCTCTTGGCTTAACTAATTTCTTAGTAGATGAAGAGGTGCCTAATCAACTCTTTGGTGCTTTTAACCACATTCTTACGAACAAGTACGCTTTTCTTGCTTTCTTGAACATCTTCCTTTTAATTGTTGGAAGTTTAATGGATATATTTAGTGCGATAATTGTCGTCGTACCTCTCATCCTTCCATTAGCTCAAGAGTTTGATATTCATCCAATTCACTTGGCCATCGTCTTTTTAACAAATTTAGAGATCGGCTATATAACTCCTCCAGTGGGAATAAACCTCTTTATTAGTTCTATTCGATTTAAGAGACCGATTACTGAACTGTATCGCTCGGCCTTACCTTTTCTTCTTATTTTACTAATTTGTTTGGCCATTATTACCTATGTTCCTGCCCTGAGTCTTATCTGGGTAAAATAAAGAGGATGAATATTTTTAAATACTTACAAATTTTTGCCTTGGGTTTTACTGCCTCGGCCTTAGACGTGAAAAAGGGTGAGTGGGACTTTGAAGTCTATGAAGGACCACTGGACCCTCGATTAGTTATTGATTATCAAAACGATAAACAAGAGTTCCTTGATGAGGTTACAGGACGCACATACTTTAGTGTAATGCTTGAGCCTGCTATCTTTGATTTAACTCAAGAATTTGATCGCTATATCTATCCTAACTTTGCCTGTTCAAAGCATGAGATGACTGAAAATATTGAGTATATGCGCTACCTAGTGCGACTAACAAGTATTGCAAGTCTTTATGAGTTTTACCGTCAGTCAAGTATTGCTCTTTATCAGTTAGGTGATGAAAAGAGTTGCGCTCTTAGCTATGATGCAATTTTTAAATCATGTAAGCCGAAGTCTAAAGATATGAAACTCTTTACTAAAAGAGTATCTGACTACTTTCCCGATATCGTTGACTGGGGGAAGTATCCTATTAAGCTCCAAACGGATCGACGTTTTGATTTAGCAAATTACCATCCAACTTTAGTTAAGATTCTTAGCAGTCACTTTGGTGGTGATAGCAAGACTTCTATTATTAACAGCTGCCAATTCGTTAAGAGTGAAATTCAAAGCTTGTGTAGTGAGGAAGATAGCTATTTATCTGCGCTAAATGTTGAAGAGATTAAGAAAGAAATTTTAACGACGAGTGCCTATAAAATTATCAATGCTAGTGGAAAAGGTGAGTCTTGTTTTTCTCGTTATGAAGAGATGACAAAGGATCAAGTTTCTATCGATAAGAAGAGTGCTGAGATTATTCGTACCGCATTAAAGGGTGAGGATGACTTAAAAGTTTTCTGGTTTGGTTCTTTGCGAGAGTTTGATGAGAAGGGGATTACTTTAGTTGAAGAAAAGGTCGTTAAAGAAGAACCTAAAATTGTAGCAAAGGTTGAAGTTAAAGAGCCTAAGGTTATCAAAACTGTTGATATAAAAACAATTAAAATCATTAGAAAACCTAAGCCTGAACCAAAGAAGCCTGAGCCAGTTAAAGAGATTGTTTTTTCTGCGTTTGAAACGGCAGTCTTAAATTATGAGAAGTCTAAGAAACAAACTGAAGTAGCAATGCCTTCTTTTAAAGACGATTATAAATTCTCAAAGAAAACTCTTGAAAGATTCAACGGTTCATTAAGAAGCTATCAAACAAGAAAACAACTTTCTAAAATGAAGAGAGTTGATAACCTTGGAAGCCTTCAGGCCCCAATGAGTTTAACGTTTATTAAGTATCTAATCGATTATAACCTTCATCAAGGTCTTTATAATATGACAAGTATTCTAGGAAATGAATTCTTTGTTATTAACGATCTAGAGGGGAGAACTCGTCCAATTAAGATTGTTCTTGATAATAATGAAGAGACGAAGTTTAGATGGAAGATTTGGGTTACTCAAGCTGAATAAGAAAGGCCCGCTATAAGCGGGCCTTCTATTTTGTAGATGCTTAATACTTACGTGATAGCTTCTTAAGTCTCTTCTCGTATGCAGATTTAACTGATAGAGCTAGGAAGAAACCTGCGTTTTCACCATTCTCATCTTGACCAAATAGTGAGATGTTACCAACTCTCTTGTCACCAGCTTTGAATGATTTTGTCCATGCAAATCCGTAAAGGTTAAAGTTTTGTAGTGGTACCCAAATACCAAAAACTTTTGGACCAACATAGAATGCCATGTTTTTAACTTTTTCAACAGTAAATGCTACTGCTGGTAGAGCACCTGCTGCTACACCTGGGATCATACGTCCACCAGGAAGAGTCTTAGGGTCTAGTCTATTTACATCTGATGAGAAAATATCATCAAGTGAAACAGTAAACGTTAGAACTGAACCAGCACCTTCTAGGTTAGGGTTAAGTCCGATAAATGACTTCTTGTACTTTGGTACTTTGTAAGTAGCACCTGCCATAATTGAAACATCTTCAAGTACCATTGAAACGACAACGTTATCTTCAAGTAGATTAACATTCGGTCCATCAACACCTGGGATTTCAACATTTCCTTCTCCACAAGAAACAGAGAAGAAAGAGAAGCTTAGTAGAGCCACGACTGTCAGTAGTCTTTTTCTTAATGTGATTTCCATATCCATACCTCACTAGTTTATAGGAAAAAATTCTCTCGTATGTTCATCTATCGACAGATATGAAGGGGTTCTTAATTTTTTTTGAAGAAAAAAAAAGCCCCTAGATTCCTAGGGGCATTTTTCCTGTATAGAATGTTTTGGTCAGTTATTACAGAATTTTTAAAACTTCTGATTAGTATCTATCAGCAAGTCTTTCAAGTGATCTTTCTTGTGAGCTTGAAACTGTAAGCGCTAAGAAGAAACCACCGTTTTCACCATTTGCATCTTCACCAACAAGTGAAAGGTTACCAACTCTCTTGCTATCAGTGTAGAAACGAGTTGTAAGCATTGCACCTGCCATATTAAGGTTGTTTACTGGAACCCAAATACCAAAGATTTGTGGACCTACGTAAAAAGCGATGTTCTTAATACTTGGTACTGAGAAAGCAACTGCTGGAAGGGCACCACCAGAAACACCTGGAATTGCACGTCCACCTGGTAGAGTAAGTGGATCAAGACGATCAACTTTTCCGCCAAAAATATCATCTAACGATACAGAGAAAGCAAGTAGTGTACCGTTTGATTGAAGGTCTGGTGAAATTTCAACATAAGAATTTGTGTAGTTAGGGATATTGAAACGAGCTCCACCCTCAACAACAACGTTTTCTAAAATAATATCAACTAAGATATCATCACCTAGAAGGACTACTTTTGGTCCATCTACACCTGGAATGTCCATGTTTCTAGAACTGTCCCCCGAACCACATGACGTCGTTAATAGTGACAGGGCCATAAGTGCAGAAGTGATTAAAAGTTTTGATTGCTTAAATACTACAGAATTTTTCATAATTACCTCAAATGACTTTCTATTGATTATTCATTTTCCTTTTAATAGAAGTCTCTTTGAAGGCTTGTGCTCTTTTACAACTAATTGAACTCCACTGACGTACGACAAAGACCACAAATCGTTCTCTCTTCAATTTCGATAAATGCATTATGAAGAAATCAAGAATTTAAACAAGGTGATGTTGATCTGAATTTACTTTTTTTGAAAAAAATGTAAATTTTTTCAGAAATGGTCTTGTTATTTCAGCTACTTAGTGGTGCTCTACATGACTTTTTTTGAGGGTGATCGCCTCGGATGGTCGTTTAGAATTTTACTTTCAAAACTGCCGTAGAAAATGGACACTGCCTTTGTAACTAGTCGAAACCTTAATCGAAAAGGCCCATCCCCCGAAATTTTCCACCTAACATCTCAAGTGAGAAAAGGTTAAAATATAGGGGTGAGATTATTAAGTGACAGAACAAATTTACGAACTAATTCAACAACGGCCACTAAGAAAGTAGGGCGTAGTAATGCCGCTGCAGACTTACCTGTTGCTTCAAAATCTACTGGTGGTCAAAGTATCGTTCGACGTGAAAGGCCTTCTGAGCTAAGTAGAGGCGAAATTAAGGCAAAAATAGAAAATCACAAAAGAGAAAAAGAAGAAAAAATGAAGGCCGCAATTGCTGAACATAAAGCTACTAAACAAGGGCAAGCAGTGCAAAAAGCGTCTTCACCTGTAGAGAAAAAAGCGCAGGCCATTAAAGAGGCGACAAAGGCGGAAGTAAAGATCACTCCTGAAGGAGAGCCTTTTGGTGATATCGCAAAGAATGATCCAAAAGATCCAGCTACTCAAGAAAAGCTTAAGGGTGTACTAACAGCAGGGGCATTTAATTTTTCTGATAAAGAAAGAGATGTTCTGGCAAAAATTCTTAATCAGTAGAGTCTACTTACTCAATCATTAATTCAATTTTTTCAATCACCTCAGGAATGACCTTTGCAAGGTTTCCATCAATGATTGTAGCTGCTGAGTGATTGTGTCCACCACCACCAAGGGCCTGGGCAATCACGCCAACGTCAACTGTTTGATTGACTGAGCGAAATGAGATCTTAACTTTGTCACCAACTTCTCTAAACATACAAGCAACTTCAATACCTTCAAGAATGAGTAGGTGATTGATAAAGCCGTGAGTGTCTTCAGTTTCACAACCAAAGCTTTCAATCTCTTCTTCTGTTAGAGAAATCCAAGCAACCTTGCCATTAGGACTCATTTGACAAGAGGATAGAACCTTTCCTATGAGCTTCATGTATTCAACTTGTTTAACACCGTTGATTTGATTAAATGCTTGAGGAGGAGAAATTCCAGTATCCATAAGTTTTGCAACAATACGATGCGTATTACCTGTTACAGTAGGATAGCGGAATGAGCTTGTGTCGATAATAATTGAAGTATAAAGGGCCAAGGCCATTTTCTTATCAAATTTTACACCAAGCGCCTCAATTAACTCGCCAACTAGTTCTCCTGTTGCAGCCTTTGAAGAATCGACACAGTGGATGGCCGCAATTTCTTTTGGGCAAGGGTGGTGATCGATAAATAGAAGCTCGCTTGATTTTAAAACAAGCTCTTGAACGTTCTTTCCGATGCGAGGAAGAGCGTTAGTATCTGTTACGATAAATAAATCAATTTTATCAAAGTAGTCTTTTGAATCATTGTAATTTGTAATCACACCATCTGGATCTAGGTAGCGATAGCGATCGAATAATTTTTCTTCATTAATGCAGATTGCATTCTTCCCAAGCTTTCTTAAGGCCATGCAAAGGGCAATCTCACTTCCGATACCATCGGCGTCTGGAAAGATGTGAGTTGTAATAACAATATTATTAGCTTTTTCAATAAGCTTCTTGAAGCGTTCTACATTTCTGGTCATATTTATCCTAGTCGGCAGAGTTAGGTAAATGATTAAATTTTAAGACTTTTCTTATTGTTTCATTTTTTGCTAGGATTTTAAAGAAGGATTTTTAATTAAGGACTTATGGAATGAGTGACAATAACCTTGTAGAGTTGTCGGACATTAGAAAAACATTTCCTGGTAAAGATGTTCTCAAAGGGGTGAATCTCACAATTGGTCGCAAAGGAGTTTTAGGATTCCTTGGACCAAATGGTGCAGGTAAGTCGACTCTAATGAAAATCATCCTTGAAGAACAGGAGTATACGGGGGGAAGTCTCGTTAAAGATAGCGAGCTAACGATTGGCTACCTTCCTGAAGAGCCAGCGCTCTATCGCCATATGTGTGTTAGGCCATTTCTAAAATTCGTCCAAGAAATTTATCAAGTTGAAGAAAATATCTATTCAATCGAAGAAGTTATTGAGAAGTGCGGACTTAAAGAAGTTGCTCATCAAAGAATTGAGAATTTATCTAAAGGTTATAAACAAAAAGTAGGGATTGCTGCTGCAATTTGCCACAATCCAAAGCTTCTTGTGCTAGATGAACCACTTGTTGGGCTTGACCCACATGCCATTATTCAAATTAAGGACGTGATTAAGGATCTTTCAAAAGATCACACGATCTTCATTTCTTCTCATCAGTTAAGTGATCTTGCTTCGATTTGTGATGATATTGCAATCCTTAATGAAGGTATCATTGTTGCTCATGGGCCTATAGGTGATATTGAAAAGCAGCTTGAAGTTGATCAAAGAGTTGAAGTTGAGTTTGAATCAGTTGATGAAAATAAGCTTCAAGGCCTAAAAGAGATGGGAATAAGCTTTATTAAAAAGAATGATCTTTATGAGTTTAGCGGACAAACACAAGACAGTGATTTAAGAATTACGCTATCTAAATATTTTGCTCAAAATGATTTAGCTATTTTATCGCAGCAAAATATTAAGGTAGGACTTGAGGATATCTTTAAAAAGCTAACAGCAAAAAAGGAGGGAACTCATGAATAAGAAGCTTCCTCTGTTTAAAGGTATTAAGTTGATTTATAAGAAAGAAATTAGCGAAAGCTTTTCTTCTCCAATTATTTATATCTTTGCGGCCATCTCAAATTTTATTATGTCTGCAATCTTTTACAATAATCTACAAATGGCACCGCAATTAACAAATAAGACAATAGTGGACTTTGTTATTGCACCGACATTTTCAGCACTTAATTTTATTCTTCTCTTCTTTGCTCCAATGCTAACGATGGGAGCCTTTGTGAAGGAGAAGAGAGAAAATACTTTTGGGCTTTTAAAGCTTTCAAATTTAACTGACGATTCAATCTTCTTTGCAAAGTATTTTGCAGCTGCAACGAAGCTTGTTTTCATTACTTTACCTATTTTTATTATTCCACTTTTCTTAGCGCCAAAAGGCTTTAACGACTTTGCCATTTTATTTACAAATATGCTGGGAATTTATGGACTAGGGCTTTGTTACTTAATTGTTGGGCTTAACGCTTCATTATTAAGTCGCTCTTATATTGCATCCATTGTTATTTCATTTGGTGCACTTTTTTCTTTCTTAATTATTTATGCAAGCTCGAATGTTATTGATAATGAAATGATTCAGGCCATGATGAGATACTTTAGTTTTAGCTCACATATCTTCTATTTCGCTAGAGGAGCTGTTTCTAGCTTTGACTTAGTTTATATCCTTTCTTTCGTTGGCTTCTTTAGCTTTATTGGTATTCGAAACTTGGGAGTTAGAAAATGAAGAAAATTACCCTAAGCCTCTGTGCCATTTTTTATCTTATTGCTTGTTTTCTATTTCTTATAATTCCTGAGCATATTTTTTTAGTTGGCGCGACATTTATCATTGCTCTTTGTTTAACTCTTCTAACTTTTTACTTTCATCTTGAAGAAGTTAAAAATTTTGTTAAGAGTACATTTGGAAAAAATCTTCTATCAAACTTTACTGCCTTCTTTCTAATATTTTGTATCCTTGCAGTATTAAACCTAATTGTTTTTAAACGAGGACCAATCTGGGACTTAAGTAAAAGACAATTAAATACTCTTTCTGAACTAACAATTAAAACTGTTAAGAAGATTGATGATAAGGTTGAAATGGTGGTCTTTTCTAATAAAGAATCAAAGAATGCTATTCTTTCACTACTTGAACTTTATAAGAATCAAAATCCTTCACTTGTGACTAAGTTTTATGATCCTGAGTTAAGGCCAGATATGATCGCCCAGTATGGAGTGACAGTTTCTCCTTCAATTGTATTAGCAAAACAAGAAGGTTCAGAACTTAAGAAAGTTGTGGTGACTCGCATTCTTGAATTAGGAATTACTAATGGTCTCATTCGACTTGAAAGAGATAAGGATCCGACTATTTGTTTTAATTATAATGCGAAATTTCAAGACAGTTCTGATAATGGTTTTACAGGACTATTACATGTTCTTAAGCAGTCGGCTTATCGTTTAAATGTAGTTGATCTTTTAAAAGCAAATGAAATTCCCAAGTCTTGTGATGTCTTTACGATCCTTGAGCCAACAAATGATTTCTCAAAAGAAGAAATCTCAAAACTAGAAAATTACTACCTCGATGGTGGTCGAGTTTTTGCAGCGATTATGCCGAATTTCCACGGAGAAAAGCTGGCAAATATAAAGAAATTCTTTTCGGATAACGGACTTAATATTGCAAATGACATCGTGATGGATCCTGTTAATGGACTTGAGTCATCAAAAGGGACTGCGCCGATTATTTCTCGCTACGATTCTCTAAATATAAATTCAGACTTTACTGAGAGAGTTTTCTTTCCGCTTGTTTCGTCCATAACTTCAACTCTACCACAAGAAGAGAAGGGAAGTTTCCACGCCCTGGCAACTTCGACGCCTGAAGGCTGGGCAGAGAAGAAGATGATTTCTGTTATCGCTGGGGATGTAAAAAAAGATAGTGAGGATATTGAAGGACCTATTGATATGGCCGCGGCCATTACAAGAGATGGAGTTCCTGCAATTGTTGCTATTGGAAACTCTGCCTTTATTTCAAATAAGTTCTTTAGTTATCAAAGTAATTTTAAATATGTATCAAATCTTTATCACTGGTTATCAGGTCAAGGACAACTGACTTCTCTACACTCAGTCGTATTTAAAGAAATTCCACTTTTAGTTTCAGATATTGAAAAGAAAGTGATTTTTTATTTCTCTATTGTTGTTCTACCTCTTGTTTATCTTGTGATCGCTCTAGTTCTTTACCAGAGAAGGAAGTTTGCAGCTTAATGAAGAATCGTTATCTCTTTGTCATATTAGTTCTTTCTATTTTTGCAGCGTATTTCTTAGTTGAAAAAGATGAGCAAAAGGAAGTTGCCTTAATAACTCAGAAAAGAAATATTCTTAGCTTCTCTACTTATGGAAAGATTAAATCTATTACTGTTGCTGGAAATACAATTGAGATAAAAGAAGCAATTGAAGATAATCTTAACCTTTTCTATGATGAATTACAGAAGCTGAAAGTTGATCGCATCCTTGAAAGTGATGAAGTAGACGAGAATCTTTTAAAATTTGATGGGGCAGAGACTATCACATTTAATTTTACTAGCGGAAAAGCTGTCAGCTTCTTAGTGGGAAAGAAGATTGAATTAAATCAGTCTTTTTATATGGCCGTAATAGATGGACAAAAGTCGACATGGCTTATTGCTCGCTTCGAAACAGCTTTTCCAGCAGATGCTAACGATAAGAATCGCGATCGCTCAAGTATTCCTTATGAGAAATTTCGTGAAGTTTTACAAACACCTAAAGAGTTTTTTTATACTAAACTTAAAGAGTAGGTCATTGCCTAGTTTCAATTTATGAGGAACTCGATTAAAATAGAGACGTGCTAGAAATATATATTCAATACATTAAATTTCTTCTTTATCCGAAACTTGTGAACTCTAATATAGCTCACCACAGGTTAGAGATAGAACGCATCAAAGAAGCGAGGCTTTTTGAGATCGTTAAAGAGGAGAGTGAGCGTGGAGTTAATTTAAAGTTTGCAGACTTCGCTCTAGCTTCATGGCCCTTTGTTTTCATTTATGGACTATACTCTCTTGCACAAATTCATATTGGAATAAATCTTGCGGGGAAAATGGCCGAAGATGGCTTCTTGCCAGCAATCTTTTCTTCAAGTGAATTTCAACAGAAGCTTTTTCTCTTTTCGACACTTTTTAAAGTCGTCTTCTTTCCACTTTCTGCTTGGGTATTTGTTAAGTTCTGGCGTTTAATTATCACAATGTTTGCAAGTCTATTCGATAAAGACCTAAAGGATATTGAGTTAGAAGATGTGATAGCAGGTGCGTTAGTTGGGAATTTCTTCTTAATCATCCCAATTTTTGGAGATTTTTTAAAATTTATTTCTCAAGTGATCTACTTGTACTTTGGACTGCGTTATAATCTGCAATTCTCATTTGTGCAGAGCTTCTTCATCCTTATGTCTCCGTTATTACTCATCGTGGGCTTCATGCTCTTTATGGTGATGTACCTAACGCTCATGATAAGCTTTATTTAGTCTTTACGCGTTGAGCGCATTGCCTTCCTTTTTTGAAAGAAGATGTAAGTGGCCTAAAACTGGCCCGGCCGTCATAATAGAATTTAGAGACACAACACAAAAAAAATCTGACATTAAGAGGAGTTTAAGTCAATGTACGCAAGTCACGCACACGCAACTGGTGGCATTGAAGTCGTATGCGGCCCAATGTTTTCTGGAAAAACGGAAGAACTTATCCGTCGAGTAACTAGAGCACAAATTGCTCGTCAAAAAGTTCAAATTTTCAAGCCTGTTATTGATGATCGCTATCACAAGACAAATGTCGTAAGTCACTCGTCACGTCATGTGGAAGCTGAGCCTGTCAAAGACGCAGTTGAAATCTTACAGAAGGTTTATGATTCAACTCGTATCGTGGCAATTGATGAGGTTCAATTCTTTGATGCAACAATTATCAAAGTTGTTTCAAAGTTAGCACGTCGTGGTATTCGCGTTATCTGTGCTGGTCTTGATCAAGATTTCAAATCAAAGCCATTTGGTCCAATGCCTGAGCTTTTATGTATTGCTGATGATGTTATGAAGATTCAAGCGATTTGTACTGTTTGTGGCGCACCTGCTTCGAAGTCTTACAGACTACCATCTGACAATAATAAAACAGTATTAGTAGGTGAGGCCGATCTTTACGAAGCTCGTTGTCGTGCTCACTTCGATTACTACGAAGAAGATGAAGATGTTAAGGCATTTTCGATTTCACTTGGAGGCCTAAAAGAGGTAAACTCTAATGGCGAGGTGAAATTGAACAATGAAAACACAATCTAAAAATTCGAACCAATATAAAATTAGTCAAATCGAACATAAGTATGGAGAGAATGTTTTTATTCTCTCCAATCCTCTTGCTGAAAGTTTACTTGCACGCTTCTCAAGCGAAGGTGTTATTCAGCCAGAATTAAATCACTTAATTCATAAACTCTATTTCATTTTATTAGAATCTGTTTTAGGAAACTCGTTTCCTAAAGAAGTTGTGGAAGTGCGCTCTCGTATGGCCGGATTAACAGAGAAGGCCATCTTTAAACAAGAGGTGATAAAAAGGGAACAGCCAGTTCTTTGTGTAGACCTTGCTCGCGCGGGAACTTTTCCAAGTCATATCTGTTTTGAGAATTTAAATTACTTTTTAAATCCTGAACTAATTCGCCAAGACCATTTCTATGTTCAGCGCAAAGTCGATGAGAATGAGCAGGTCATTGGTGTTGATGTTTCGGGCTCAAAAATTGGTGGTGGCCAAGAAAATGCAATTGTTCTGCTTCCTGATCCAATGGGAGCAACTGGTGGCTCAATGTCGTTTGCCGTTGGTCATTATAAAGACAAAGTTAAAGGGCGTGCACTTAAGTATATTTCACTTAATCTTATCGTAACTCCTGAGTATATTAAGAGAATGCAAAAAGATCATCCAGATGTTGAAATCTATGCTCTTAGACTTGATCGTGGGCTATCTCCAGATCATGTTCTTAAAACAATTCCAGGAACACTGTGGGATGAAGAAGTTGGGCTTACTGGAAAGCAATATATTGTTCCGGGCGCAGGTGGCGTTGGGGAAATTTTAAATAATTCATTTGTATAGGAATTGGGGAAGAATTCATGGCAATCGAAACTTATTTTTCTGAAGAGAAAATTAACGAAAGAATCAAAGAGCTTGCAACTAAGATTGATTCAGACTTTCAAGGTGAGGAAGTTGTGATCATTGGCGTGCTTAACGGAGCCTTCGTTTTTGTGGCCGATCTAATTCGCCAAATGAGTTCTCCTGTATATTTTGACTTCATTGGAGCAAGTTCTTACAAAGGGACCGAAAGTACTGGAAAGGTTTCCATTACAAAAGATATTAAAGTCGATATCAAAGATAAGAATGTTATTCTTGTTGAAGATATCGTGGACACAGGTCTTACAATTAGTGAGCTAACGAAAATGTTAAAAGAAAGAGGACCTAAGACAATTAAGCTAGCGACTCTTTTACATAAGAAAGTAAAAACACAACACGAAGTTCAAATTGATTACCTCGGCTTTGAAATTGAGGATAAATTTGTTATCGGCTATGGGCTTGACTTTGATGGCCGCTACCGAGAGCTTCCGTTTATTGGAATTTATAATGGATAATATGATTGCCAAGGCCGAAGGATCGGTTCGCGTTGACCTTCTTGGTGGAACTCTTGATATTGTTCCACTAAATCAGGTCTTAAGACATACAATTACTCTTAATCTTGCAACTTCTCTTAAGGCCAAGGTTAAGGTTGAAGAAATAGAATTTGAGGGTGTTGAGTTTGTTTCAGTTGATTACGATTCGGTAACAAGACACTCTAGCGTAGAATTCACATACGAAGACTTTGATAGTGATACATTTGGAGCTTTATCTTTTCTGGCCCAAATTCTTCATCACTTTAAATTAACTAGTGGTATTCGTTTAACGACAGAGTCTGGTTCTCCTCCGGGGGCAGGCCTTGGTGGTTCGTCTTCTATGGGAGTAACTGTTTATAAGGCCCTGTGTGACTATTGTGGAGTTGAGTTTCATCGCCAAACTGCGATTAATACAGTTCAAAATATTGAGGCCAAGATTTTAAATAAGGGCCCTTGTGGGTATCAGGATTATTATCCTGCTCTTTATGGTGGCGTACTTGCTCTAAAGGCGACAAATAGTTGTATTGAAGTTGAGCAGCTCTACAATGAAGAATTTAAGAGCTTTGTGGAGTCACACTTAACACTTGTGTATTCAGGACAACTTAGACTTTCGGCCATTAATAATTGGCAAGTTTATAAAGACTTCTTTGATAATCAAAATGGTGTAAGAGAAGGGCTTGGAAAAATTCGTGATTTAACTTTTAGCGCATACAATGCAATTCGAAATGGTGAGTACGATGACTTTCTTGGAATGCTTTGCCAAGAGGGTGCGCAAAGAGAAAAGTTATTTTCGGGTATTGTTACAGATGATATGCGAGATATTTATAATAAACTTCGTGAAAAAGACTTGGTTATTGGAATGAAGGTTTGTGGAGCTGGCGGAGGCGGATGTTTCTTACTGGCACATGGCCCTCAGCATAAGTCCCAGGTTTTAAAAGAACTAGCACGTGTAAAAGATATGCAAGTGTTAGAGTTTAGTGTTGAGAAACCGCTATGAATTTAAGCTTCAATCGTGTTGCAGGACTATCAATGAAAGGTGGACGAAGAGATAATTTCTTCTTCTGTCTTCTTGATCATCACGAGGGGAGCGGACGCTGGTTTTTAAAATCAATTCTACATGTAAAAGATGAAGTTCGTGATGAAGACGTTGAGGATGGTGATGATATCCTCAATCAGTGGATAGATAAGTATAATCTTAAGCACGTTATTATCGACTTTCCATTATCGAAGCCTCCTTGTCATAACTGTGACCTTAAGTGTCCAGGTGTTGCAAAATGCCCAGTTGGCGATGTGAAGCAGGTTCGTGAAGATATTGCATCGATCTTAGAGATGGATCGAAAGATGGAAGAGGAAAATCCAAAAGAGTATGAGCGAAGGAGAAATTTTGAAGACCTCACTCATTTTGATCGCGATACATTTGTAAAAGAGTCTAATGATTTCATGCTTTCGAAGTCTTTTAAGAGAAGATTAAAGAAAGGCTTTATTCCTTACTGGAATCGCTCTCTTGATTTTTGGATATGGTGCTCTTATCACGATCAGCTATTAGAGCTCTTCAATACAACTTTTGATTCATTTGGAAATACATCTCTTATGATGCTTTCACGCTTCTCATATATGAAGAGACACTTTCCTGAAGAGTGCCAATTCTATGAAGGACATGTAAACCTCATTCTATTAGAGCTTTTAAAGAGTCGCATTGTCCTTAAAAAAAATATCGTCAATTTAACGGATCTTGATCTTGGAGTTGAGGCACGCCTTGATATCGTTAAAAAGATTGAGAATAAATTGGGAATCTTTATTTACGATAATGATCTTGAAGTTATTGTAAAAAATGTAAGGGCCTTTGACTCATTCTTACTTGCAGTTTGTGGATTGCAAAAAGCAAAGGGACAAGCTCGCAGTATGCCAGATTGGACTCTTCCTCACTTAACAAATTTTATTCTTCCTTCATTTGATCCACGTGCTTAAAGCCTAGTGCATTAAATAAAAGTAAAACCCCTGGAATCATAAACATGGCCACTCTTGGAGTATCAAGATTAAAGAGCGCTATAGAGATCATAAGCACGCCACCTGTCCATGAATAGAGTTTGATATAACTCTGTGCAAACTTTTTATTATAGAGGCGAAAGATATAAATAATTAGGTGAATAATTAAGTAGACACAAATAATTGAGATCACCGTATGGACCATTAATTGGATAACTTGATCTTGAAAGTGAGGATCTTTTATTCCATTTGCAATATTCGGATCAACAAGCCTTAGTGATTGATAAGCAATCTTAAAGCTTTCTCGATAGGTTTGCGGATTTGCGTAAACTAAATAAAGATAAAAAGCGACAAAAGCATCTGCAATCATACATGTCGAAATACTTAGAAATTTGAATTTCTTTTTGCTAAACTTAGAAAAAATATTTTTTAGAAATGAAGAGTTATTTGAATTAGTCATAAGCTAATTATTGGAAATAAAATATGGTTTTACAAGTTGTGTTATTAATTCTTGCTATTGTTATGCTTTACTATGGTGCAGAGTTCGCTCTGGAGTCAGCTGAAAAGATTGGACTTGCTCTAGGGTTATCACCACTTGTTATCGGTTTATTAATTGTGGGCTTTGGGACTTCGCTTCCGGAATTCTTCGTTTCTCAACTTGCAAGTTATCGCGGTGAGCCGGGAATTGCTCTGGGAAATATTGTCGGCTCTAATATTGCCAACCTTTTTCTAATTCTTGGTGTATCTGGATTAATGGGACGTCTTTTCATCTCTGGAACAGAAATCAAGAAACAACTTCTTCTACACCTAGCACTTACAGTAATTCTTGGGATCGTTCTTCTACAAGATCAAATCTACTGGTGGGGAAGTGCTCTACTAATTGGTTTTATGCTTTTCTATCTATGGGACACATTTGCTTCGATGAAAAAAGAGCGTGCTCACCTAGGTAATCAAGAACAGCCTCATCACATGGATGAGAAAATAGGGCCAAAAGAAATCATTCACCTTTTTGCTGGCTTTGCCCTTTTATATGGAGGGGGAGAGTTACTGGTTAAAAGTGGAACAGCTGTTGCTCTTGAGTTTGGAATTTCAAATTATGTTATTTCGGCAATTTTCGTTGCCTTTGGTACTTCATTCCCTGAACTGGTTACGGCAATCATGACAAGTCGTAAGGGAAAGAACTCGGATATCATTACAGGAAATATTATCGGTTCAAATATTTTCAATGCGGCTTTTGTTTTAGGTAGTTTAGTGTTCTATAAAATCAAGATTGCGGAAAACTTTATACCGGAGATGTCCGCTCTACTATTTGCTTCACTATTTTTACTAGCAATCTGTTTTGCAAAAAGGGCCTTTTACCGCATCGCTGGTGGAGTTTTTCTGGCCTGCTATATTGCCATGGTCCTATACTGGGTTCGTTAAAGCACAAAGTTCCTTCTAGTTTATAAACATGGAAGTGTTAAAATAACTCCTATGAGCTTTAACGTACTAGTGGCCGAACCAGATTTTGAACTAAGTGATATTTATGTCTTGGGTATTGAAAATGCATTTCAAGGTGTAAACGTCATTCGTGTTTCAAACTTTCGCGAATTAAAATTAAAGCTTCAATCATCAAAAGATTATAAATTAATTGTCACAGACTATTTTAGAGAAGGTGATGATGATATCTTCTCATTCTATGATTCAATTGATTGTAATATCCCATCTCTTGTCATTACTTCATACACTGAAGCAGAGTTTGTTAACTTTGAAAGAGATGTAACTTATCATAAGAAAAGAGAACATCTACCAAAGCCATTTTCATTTGTTAAATTTGAAAAGCTTCTAACTCAATTAGGTGGTGTTTCTACTTTTGTTCAATCAAGTAGTGCATATAAGAAAATTAATACAGAGTACTTCTTAAGAGGAACTCTGGCCATTTGTGATACATACGTAAAGCTTAGTGACTCTAAATTCGTAAAGGTTATTCACCGCGGAGACACATTTACGATTTCACAAATTGAGAGCTATCTTGATCGCGATATAAACTACCTCTATATCAACAAAGACGATATCGATGAGTACGTTAAGAAAGCAGGAGAGGTTTCATTTTTAAAGTATGATCCCTCAACTCCAGCAGAGCATCTTGATATAGCTCAAAAGTCCATGATGACTCTAAAGCGCCTCGTTGGCCGCTATGGAATTAGCACAGGAACCTCTACTGTTGTTGATAGCTATGTTTCAAATATTTCAAAACTTGCGCAGGGAAGTCCAAAACTTCGAAACCTTTTAAAAGAGCGCGAGAATATGACAAATTATCTCTACGATCATTGTTATCTAACAAGCCTCTTTGCCGTTGAAATTTCAAAGCAACTAGAGTGGGGGAAGAAAGATAATATTGAAACTCTTATTCGAACAGCTGTCTTTCATGATCTTCTACTTGAAGATGAGGCCCTTGCTCGTATTTCGTCACAAGAAGAACTACTTAAGGCCGAGCTTACAGATTATGATAAGAACCTTGTCCTTGGGCACGGGCGCTTAATTAGTGAGATGCTTGAGAAGGAAGGGCTGGCAGATCAGAATATGTATGAGATTCTGATTAACCACCATGAAAGGCCAGATGGGTCCGGATTTCCTCGTGGACTTTATGCGAATCAGATTAAGCCACTAACGGCCGTCTTTATTGTTGCCCATGAACTTGCTAAGCAAATTGAGCTTCGAAACTACAATCTCGACGAAAGCCGTACTATTTATCAGTACTTAGCGGATAATTTCGGGCGCGATCACTTTGAAAAAATCATCAAAATTGTCGATAAAATCTTAAAATAATGATAGGGTGCATCTTATTATTTAATCGTAAGAACGGAATATTTCGTGGCCACTAAATATATTTTAGGTATTGAAACAAGTTGTGATGATACATCAGTAGCAGTTCTAAAGGGAGATCCTGATAAGATTTCTCAAGGTGAAGTGCCTGAGGTGTTGGCCTTTGAGCTATTTTCTCAAGAACAAATGCTCGCCCAATGGGGTGGAGTTGTTCCAGAAATTGCCTCTCGAAATCATCTTGAAAAATTAGCACCTCTTATCAAGCAAACAATTGGTAAGGCCGGTGTAAACCTTTCTGATATTGATCTTGTTGGTGTGACGACTTTCCCTGGACTGCTAGGGCCATTACTTACAGGACTTAATGCTGCTAAGACAATTTCTCTTTTAAAGAAAGTTGATCTCTTTGCAGTAAACCATCTCTTTGCTCACCTGGAAGCAATCCACTTAACAGAAAAAGTCTCATATCCATACTTAGGACTTCTCGTAAGTGGAGGCCACAGCCTCTACACACTTGTGAGCGCAAGTGATGAGATTGAAGTTCTTGGCTCAACAATTGATGACGCCGCTGGTGAAGCATATGACAAAGGTGGAAAGCTAATGGGGCTAGGCTATCCTGCTGGTCGCATTATTGATGATCTTGCAAAAGAAGGTGATATTAATCGCTTTGAGTTTCCAATTGGGCTTAAGACATCAAAAGATTGTAACTTAAGCTTCTCTGGTGTGAAGACATCTTTAAGAACCTTCCTCGATAAGAATCCTCAGTATCTTGTAAAGTCGCCAGAAGATATTAATCAAGATACAAAAGATATTTGTGCTTCTTATCAGCATGCTATCGTTTCAGCTCTTAAACTTAAGCTACGTTATGCACTTGAAGCTGCAAAAGAGAAGGGATTTAATAATCTTCCAATTGTTGTTGGTGGTGGAGTTGCTTGTAATAGCTATCTTAGAAAAGTGTTGCAAGAAAAGTATAAGCAGGTACATTTTGTACAGCCGAAATTTTGTACCGACAATGGTGCAATGATCGCTAATTATGCTTTTAGAAACTATAATAGTCGTATCCAGTATCCTGATACACTGAGTATCGATGCCAGATCACGATTTATTAATAAGAAAGAACATAGGAAGGCCTAATCATGGAAGAATCAAAATCAAAACTACCTTGGGCCAATAAAGAACTCGGTCAGCACTTTTTAAATAATCAAAATATTATTACTAAAATTACAGATGATTATGCAGATGTTGCAAAGAATATCATCGAAGTTGGACCTGGTCCTGGAATCCTAACAAAGCATCTTGCTGCTCATGATGGCAATCTTAACGTTGTTGAAATGGATACTCGTATGATCGAATATCTTGGACCAATCGTTAAAGAAGAAAATATTCTTTTCACAGATGCCCTTGCGCTAGATTTTGATCAATTTATTAGCGATAAGAATATTAGTGACGAGTTATGGCTGGTTTCAAACCTACCATATAATATCTCGACACCACTTCTTTTAAAATTTCTACAAACACCAGCGATTAAGTATATGACGCTGATGTTTCAAAAAGAAGTTGCTGATAAGGTTTTTGCCTTTGCTTCAAAGAAGAATTTCATGGGGTCTTTAATGGCCCTGTCACAAACATATTTTAAGACATCTTTGCTTGTAAAAGCGCCTCCAGGTGCCTTTACACCTCCGCCAAAGGTTGACTCAGCTGTAATTAGCTTTGAGCGCCTGGAGAGTCCAGTGATTCCTCTGTCTGAATTTAGTAAATTTGAGAAATTCTTAAGAGCTGTCTTTCAATTTAAGAGAAAACAGCTTGGAAAAGTTCTTAAAACCTATGCTCCAGCAGATAAGATTGCCGAGGCCCTGGCCAAAATCAATCAGCCTTTGACAGTTAGAGCAGAAGCGCTAAAATTAGAGGACCTTCAAAATTTATATAAGTATCTAAATGAGTAAATAATGGGAAAGAAAATAATCGCCAAAAATAAAAGAGCAAAGTTCGACTATCAAATACTTGAACTTTACGAAGCAGGAATGATGTTAGTGGGAACTGAGGTTAAGTCTTTGCGCGCTGGAAAAGTCTCAATTGGTGAGTCCCATATTACAATTGATAAGAACGGCGAAGTTTGGGCCAATAATATCAAAATCCCTGAATACGAATTTGGAAATCAATTCAATCACGAAGAGGCGAGAAAGAGAAAACTTCTTTTAAATGAGAAGGAAATTGCTGAAATCGCTCACCGTGTGAAGGCCGAAAGGCTTACGATTGTTCCAACGATCATCTATTTTAAAGGCTCACGTGTTAAGCTTGAAATTGCTCTTGCAAAAGGGAAGAAGCTTCATGATAAGAGATCTGATCAGCAGAAAAAAGATGTTGAGAAGAAGCTAAGAAAAGGGGACTATCAGTAAGAAACTGAAGTCCCCGTCGTATTTTTAGTGTGTCATTTTTTGATACATTTTATCGAAGTACTCGTCATTTATTCCAGAATAAATTCCATCGCGATCTTTCTTATACCACTCTGGTGATTGGTCACTAGTGTGACAACCAAGACATTTATTCTTAATGGCCGCTTTTGTATGGGCCTTTTTTTGTGTCTCATCTTCAATGGCAAATGGGTGATCTGTTACCATCGAGTGGCAGTTTAGACACTGAACATTAGCAAATGAGTGCTCCACATTGTGTTTCTCATTGGCCTTATCCCATGCAACGCGAATTGATTTAACTTTCTTAGCATCGAGTTTACGAACAGAAGTAACACCACTAAAGGCCTTTGATACATCCTGCCAGTACTTTTGTTTGTGAGCATTAAATTTGGCATCACTTGTTTTTAAATCTTTAAAGTGCACGATATCGTTGTGGTTGATATAGCCACCTTCTTCATTCATTCCAAGAGAGTGACACTGCATACAGCTCGTTTTATTCTCTTCTTTGGCAATCATAAGAGTTCCAAAAGAAATCGCGTGAGGTGTCTTGGCCCAGTGATCACCTTGATCTGAGTGACACTCAAGACAGCTTTTTGTATCGGCAAGCTTTTTAATACCGCTATCAGCAAAGCTTAGGCTTTTTTGTTCTTTATCGCGAATGCTATCAAGCTCTTGTTTGTGATTATTGATATAGCTTGTAAAAGGGTTATTTGGAATCCTCTCTCCTAACTGCTCACGCATTTCATGGTAAGAGAATTCTTTTTCAATTTTTTCAGTCCCTGCAGAGAAGGCGACTTCTCCGATATAGTGGTTCTTTGAGAGAACTTGAACGATTTGTGTTGTACCAACGTCAATAGAGTAATTTGTAAAACTTTGTGAGTGTGAACCAATTATCCAATCGATCATCGGGTATGTTTCAGCAAATTTCTTATCGTAATCAAGTCCAGCATGGGACATGAGAACTAGTTTATGGAGTGGATTCTTATCATCAAAGCCAGCTTCTTTTAGCGTTGTTAATGTATTTTTAAAGTTTTTAACTGGATTGATAAATAGATCTCTAAACTCTGATTGCAAGCTTCCGGCCGCCACGATTCCTGTTAGAAAGATTGTGCTCTTTCCAAATTGAATCTTTGCATATTCTTGGTGGGGTAGGGACTTCTTATCAGCAAGGTTTGAAACGAGAACTTTAAAACTTACTTGTGAAAGTACTTCTTTGTAGAAATCAAGTCCAGCAGCTAGATCCTGATCTCCTGGGATTGTGTATTTAAGCCCAAGTTTATCTAATCCTTTTGCAAGTGATAAGGCCGCAAATTTCTGAGACTTTTCAATATGGCCAGGAACAACTGATGAAGGAAAGAGCATATCACCAGTGTCAATATAGAGGTATTGATGATCCTTTTTAAAATCACTCATAAAGCCTGCAACTTGCGGAAGACCTCCTAATGGAAATTGGCGGCATCCACATGGGTGAGTCTCTCCAGAGATTGAGTGAGAGAAGAGGATTGAAAATTTTGGTCCTTCAATTTTTAACTCTTCACTGTCGCGATCCAGGTCAATAATACTTTGACACGAAAGTGCGAAAGTTAAGCTTAGGAGTCCTAAAATTTTTTTCATGCTATTCCTTATTTTTTGTAGCTTGCTAATAACTTTTTAGCAGTAGGGACGTGGCGACTTTTTGGGAATGACTTAAGCATCTCCTCAAGTGTCACAACTGCTTGTTCGGCTTGGCCTTGTCTTTTAAAAGTTCTGGCCAAATAAACTAGTCCATTAGCATTGTAAGCAGACGAAGGCATTGATGTATAAAGAGTTGAAAAGTATGTGACAGCATCGTCATTTCTTTTTTGGATATACGAGATCATTCCTAGATTGTGAATGATACGACCTCTTCTTTTACCTTTGATTTTATTTTCATTATAGAGTTTTTCAAGAATAGGACGAGCTTCGCTGTATTTACCTTTTCCATAAAGAAACATGGCCTGATCATAAGGTGAGCGACTTTTTGCTTTCGCTATCTCTTTTCTTTCAGTTTCTTTTTTTTTTAGGAGTGCTAATACTTCCTTGATGAACTTATCTTGTTCTTCAATCTTAGCTGTAAGCTTTGTTACCTCATCAGTTAAGACAGTATTCTGTTCTTCTAGTTTTAGAAGTTTTTGATCAACTGTTTCTAGCTTTTGATCCTTACCGTTTGTGTACTCTTCAAGTTGTCCTTGAAATTGAAGAACGCTATCTTGTAGCTCTTGTACTTTTGAGAGTGAATCAGCATTAAGCTTTTGATTCTGTTGCATTTGCACAGACATCGTATTGATCTTTTGTTCGCGCTCAATTTGTTCTTGTGTTTTACAAGATGTCATTGAAGCACCCATTAAAATTGTTAATGTAATCGTTGTAAGTAGGGAAGGTTTCTTCATGAGAAATTCTCCGAATAAGATATATTAAATGCTATCGAGAGTTTTCTTACGATATGCCTTGAACTCGGCCTTTTCTGAGAATTGCTTAGATAGAATGGCGTACTTCTTAGCTTTGTTAAAGAATTTTCTCTTGTAGCTTGATTTTGCTTTTAAGTAGTAGAATTCGGCTTTTCGGTAAAGGTTAGGGGCGAGTGTTTGTCCGCCAGCTTCCTTGGCCGCAAGGAAAGCAACCTGTGCATAAGTCATTTCTAACTTCGGGCGTACGGTCGTTAGACCGCAGCTACCCAAAGATAGAAGTAAAATTAAAAATGTGATTTTATTTTTTAATTCTTTCATTTTTTAAAGATTACTTAGCAATAATTACGAAGTTTCCTCTTCTGTTTTGTGACCAAGAATCTTCATTGTGACCAAATGAAATTGGTCTTTCTTTACCGTAAGAAGTAGTAGAGATTCTTGAAGCATCAACACCAAGAGCTACTAGGTAGTTCTTAATTGCACGTGCACGGTTTTCACCAAGTGCCATGTTGTACTCACGTCCACCTCTTTCATCAGCGTGACCTTCTACTTGTACTTCAACAGAAGTATTTCCTTTAAGGAAGTCAGCGTTTGCTTCAAGAGTTGCTTTAGTTGATGAGCTAAGTCCTGATGAATTAAATGCAAAATAAACAGTTCTTAGTGCACCAGCTTTACCTGAATCTGAGTCACCATTCACTTCAAGAGAAGCATTGCTGTAATCAACAGATTCTACAGAAGTTGTGTCATCAGTTTTTGATGATGAACCACATGAAGTCATAACTAGTGCAGAACCTAAAAGTAATAGTGTAAAAAGCTTTTTCATTTGTTCCCCCTTTCCATTTTATGTAGAGATTTTATTGTTATCTGGAAAATAGCTATACCTATAAAGTATATAATAAATTTAGGTGTTTAGATACCGGCAGAAAAGGAGATTTCACTAGAGTAATTTGCTCGGGTTATTAAAAACCCATACTTGATTGACTTTATCTTTTGAAAAATGTCTTTTTCCAAAATAAGGAAATCTTCAAATAATTGCCAAGTATTTAAGTAAAGAAAAAGTAAAGTTTAACAAGAGCTATTTACAATGTGATTCGCTCAAAATAATGTTTATTTGAGGTTATTGAAAAGTCCTTATCTTGTGTGTAAAAGCCTGGCCGCCGTCTTTTCCTGTCTCTGCTTAAGTTGCGGCCAGGCATTTTTCAATCCTCAAATTTATAATTAAATCTCAAGTTGCTTTAATACTCCTCACAAAATTTAGATGCACTGAGACTGTTGGTAATACCAATGGGCGGTTTTTTGTGCATAAAGTTAGTCTTTTGAACTTTTAGAAGAAGGGGAGAAATATGAATACAATTGGAATTAGTAAAAAATTAGTTATTTTATCACTTATGGCCGTTGCTTCACATGCAACATTACCTGATGAAATTGATTATCAAAAGTATTCGAAGCTTTATGATACTTCGAAGGCCCAAAGCCATTCAGCGATGTTTAAAGTAGAAGAGCTTAAAGCTGAAATTATGAAAATCGCTGAGCTTCTTGAAGTTAATACTCACGATGTTGAATTAACTCAGAAAATCGTTGCTGATGCGACTGCTATGATTGATCAATTAAGCGGGGAAAGCGAAATTCTCGAAGTTAACTTAAATGAGCTAGTTAGAGAACAGGGGCAAGTAGAAGAGCTCTTAGTTTCTGTAAAAAAGGAACTGAGTGAAGGTCAAGTCATCATTAGTAATAATGAGGCCATGCTTACATCTCTTAAAAAGAGTGTTGAACTTGAGCAGTCAATTCTAAAAGAAACAATCGCACAACTTGATGCTAATAGTCGTTTAGCTAAAGAGAATGAAGATCAACTTATCTCTTTAAAGGCAAGAGTTACTCTTTTAAGTAAGCAAACTGATAATAAGTCTGTTGAAGTGAAGAGCTTAACGAATGAGTACAGTAGTGTACTTAGTAAAGTCTCTAAGAATAAGAAGCAGCTCGATACTCTTTTACCAAAAGTTAGACCATTAGAATTAGAAATGGAAAAGCTTGATAATTTTGTTGCCCGAAAAAGAGAAATCTTTCGTTCAGCAAAACTTAAGGCCGAAGAAATTAATATCGACTATAACGAGCAAACAAGTAATATTCGTCCTCTTTTAAGAAAGAGAGATACAATTCTTGCAAATCTTAGTGTTGAAAAGAAAGAATATTCTAAAACTCATGTTGCCCTCATTAAGTACCAAGAAATTATGGATACTGTTAAAGAAGAAGCAACTGCTCTTGAAGCTGAGATTGAAAGAATTGAAGCAGATCAAACGATTAAAAAACATGAATTAGAAAAGATCGAAATCGACTTACTACAGTTAGGTGATGATCAGACTTCTCAAAGAAAAGATTTACTAGCTAGAAAGTTACTCGTTGAAGGTGAAATTAAAGCATTAAATGATGATTTCCAAGCTGTTAAAAAGAAACTTTCAGTAGTTGAGTACAGGATTAAAGAAGGCGATTTAAAGCTAATGTTCCTTGAAAAACAATATATTAGTGCTGAGAAGAAACTAAGATATCAAGAGTCACTACTTGTCTCTGTTGATGAGAGGATTATTAGAACTGCTCCACGATTTAAACAAGTCGAAGCTGCTCTAGAAGAAGCTAAGTTAGAGTTAAAACGTTCTCAAGATGATCTTGGTGCATCGATCAATGATTATGAAGAAGTGAAGCATAAACTTACTGTTTTAAATGGTGAGATTAAAGTACTTAGTGAAGAAGGTGCTGATCTTAGAAAGAAAGAGCTTCTTGCAAAGGATAAGCTAAGAGTTGCTCAAGTGTCTCTTAAAGAACTTAAAGAAGAGCATGTAAATACTCAAAATAAACTCGTTGAAACTGAAGTGAACTCAGGAAAGATCTCAAGAAATCAGACGACTCTTGAATCAAATCGTGACTTACATCAGAAGAAAATTTCAAGTCTTAATGACAAGATTTTTGAAACTAAAAAAATGTCTGAAGATACTGCTAAGAGAACAGAAGAGTTAAATATCATTGTTTCTGAAAAGACTAAGAGAAAATCTGAGCTTACAGATGAAATCATAACAACACGTTCTCGTCTTAGAACAAATTCTTCTGCTATCGTTGAAAATCAAGCGGAACTTAAGGCCGGTCAGGATTTCTTGGCCAAGCTAGAAAAAGAAAGTACAGAACTTCTTATGCGTAAGACTAAGAGTGAAGAAACTCTAATTGTCTCTGAAGCAAGAGCAGAAGAATTAGAGCAAAAAACTCAAGATGCTCGAATTAAGTTTGAAACTCGTCAAAACCTATTCAATGAGTATGTAAGTGAGTCTAAGGTTCTTGGACAAGTTGATGCTATTACTGATGGTGCAAGTATTGGTTCTGAAACAGCATCTGCAGATGCAACAGCTGATGCTAATAAGTACGGTGGTCTAAATGGTCAAAGCGTAGGAGAGTTAGATAGCTACCTTGTTGGTCTTGAAGAAGGACTTGAGCAAGGGAAGACTGATGGCTATGAGCAAGGTGTTAATTCAAAAGAAGATTACGACCTAGGACATAATGAAGGTTATGCAATAGGGCTTCAAAATGCCAAAAATATTGCTATGGAAGAAGACTTTCACACTGCGTTTACGCAAGCAAAAGAGCTTAAGATGTCAGTTCTTCCAGACAGTCATGTTGTTCTTGTTAATAAAGTACAAGAAAAAGCTTTCTTTATGGGTGCTGTGGAAATGCCATATCTTGCAGGCCTTGATGAGAACACATCTGATGATACTCATTCAGATCATGTTCCATTTGATCTTGGAAATTCAAAAGATACTTATGAGGAAGAAGTTACTCGTATCCAAGCTGAAATAGAATCTCTTACAAGTAATATTGAAGAGATCAAAGGAAGTGCTGAATATGTATATACAGCGCCAGCTAAGATTGCAGAAGGTAAGGCAGAGCTTCGTTGTCAAAAAGTATATAAAGCGGTTGCTGAGCTAAGGGCCATTTGTGAATCTTCTTATCATGAGCTTTACGGGCAGGAGTTCCTAGCTTCACATCGAAAGGTATACTTTGAAGAGTACGATCAACTCTTTGTCGATGCCAGAGAAGAAGCGAGAACTAACGATCATGCTGATACTCGTAAGATTGGTTTTGATCGTGGACACCGTTATGGATTTGGGGATGCGATGGTTGAAGGTAAGAACGTGGCCTTCGAAAATGGAAAGAAAGATGGAGCACTTTTAGCTGAAGAGGAAAATCTTGGAGAGCTACGCGAACAAATGGCAATGGAAGGAAAAGAGAAAGGAAACGCTCTTTTTGAAGAACAAGCTGTTGTAAGAGTTGATAAGTCGAGAGGGGCCATTTTAACAAGTGGAGATCCTAGAGGACTTGCTCAAGATAGTAACTTTGGAGTTGGACTTGGACTTGTAAACTTCGGAAAGATGGCAAGTGAGAAAGGCGCTATCTCTGCAAAGGTTATTTCTACAACTGATAACGTTGAAGTTTTCGATAAGAAGGTAAACCTTATTGATCTTCCAGCAGAAACTAAAATGGATCTAAAAGATGTGATTTTTGCGAAAATTGCAAATAATGCTCAACCAGGTTCCGAAGTACTTATGGATATTGAACTTACTTATCCAGGTGATAGCTTAAAAGATAAGTATACTGAAGTGACAACTTTCAAATCTGTTGTTCTTCCTAATCCTGACATTAGATATGCGGTTTCATTCGATGAAACTGTCGAGTACGGGAAGTGTTGGCTAGGATGTAAGTATAAAACTCACGATGTTAAGTTCCAACTTAAGGGAGTACGTGACAATATCCCTGGTGAATTTAATGTTAGATTAGAGGTTCTAGAAGGTGGTAAGTATATAGATTTAAAAGAATCAGTACTTACTCTTGGGGTTCCTGGGCAAGGTAAAATTGAGTCAGGAAAACTTTCTTACAAATTTAAAGAGAAGGCTTCTGGAAAAGAGTTAAAATTTAAATTTGAAGTCCTCTATAAGGGGAGCGTACTGCATACCAAAGTTTTCAATGTTAAAGTAAAGTAATGTCAAAAGGGCCCACTTAGTAAATAGGTGGGCCTTTTTGGCCTTTAGATCCTGTAAATATTTCAAATCACAATGTCATATTCTGATAAAAACTTACAATTGCCTCGATAAATTAATTTCTTTTTGAACTGCCCTCAACATTCTCAAAAGGGAATTATAAAACAATTCTTATCAAAGTGATCAAAAGGAGAGGGAATCATGATGAGATCAATTGCTGAAGTAGCAAAGAAGAGAAATGTTGTTTTATTAGCTGTTATGGCCATGGCCGCCAATGCACATGCGGGACTTCCATCGGGGCTTCCAGACGAGATTGATTACCGTACCTATCTTTCCGCATACAACTCAGCTAAGTCTCAAAGTGATGCTGCTAGAATGTCTGCCACTCAAATCAGTGATCTTATCCTTGAAATCGTTGCTAGGCTTGAGGCCAATGGAAGTGAGATCTCAATCTCAAAAAGAGAGATCGAAGAGGCCATCCTTCTTGTTTCTGATTTAAGTACACAAAATATGAATCTTGAAACGACAATTTCAGAGCTAAGCTTTGAAAACCAAGGCCTAGAACAAGAACTTCAAAGACTTGCTGACTCTCTAAGCGATGTAAACGGAGAAATTAATCGCACTGAATCTGATCTTTCAGGCCCTCGCAATACGGCCCGCAACCTTAAGCGTGCTCTAGACTCTGTTCTCTCAAGTCTAAGAACTAATGGAGATCGACTCGATAAAGCACAAAAGAAATTAGACCGCACAAGAGATCAGATCAAATCACTAGAATCAAATATCTCTAAAGCAATAGATGAGCGCGACCGCTTAAATATCAAACTCCCAAAAATCCAAGAAGAAATAAAATCAAAGAAACAAGATCTTGCGCAAGCAACTTCTAAGGTTTCTACTTTTGAGTCACAAGTCGTAAATGCTCGCACAAAACTTCAAACGGCAAATTCTGAAGTTAGTGAAGCACAAGCGCAAGTAACTCAAATCGAAAATAAGATCAGTAAACAAGAACAAGCAGTTAAGCCACTAGTTCAAAAAAGAAGTAATTTACAGTCTCAATTAAGTACTGCTCAAACAGCATTATCTGCTAAAACAAGCGAACTTGAAAAAGCGAAGAGGGAACTTGAGAGTGCAAAGTCACAAATCGATGGACTTAAATCACAAAGAGGTCCTCTTGCTTCTCAAAAGACTAATCTTGATAATAAGAGATCGGTACTAGAAGCTGAAATGGTACAAGTTGAGGAGGCCCTTAAAACTCTAATGGCCGGTGATCGCAACGATCGTGGCAATGCTAATCAAATCAAAAATCTTAGAGAGCGTCGTAAAATTTTAAGAGATAAAATCCAAGAAACAAAAACACGCCTAACTCAAGTGACTACAGAGCTTGAGCAACTTGCTAAAAAGATTGCTAAGGCCGAAAGTACAATCAGTGGTGGTAGCAATCAGATTGCTATCCTTGAGTCTGAAGTAAATACGAAAAAGGGTGAGGTTAGAAGTCTTCGCCAAGATATTAAAGATGTTGAAGCTGAGATCGCACAAGCGGCACCTCAGCTTGAAAAGCTAAAGCAAAGACTAGTTGCAGCTCAAAATAGTTTAAATAGTGCAAAGACAGCTCAAGCATCGGCCAAGTCTGATCTTGATAAGGCACAAGCTAAGCTTGCCCTAGTTAAATCTGATATAAAGCGTCTTGAAGGTGATATCGCTTCACTTCAAGATCAAAAGCAAAAAGCATCACAAAGAGTTGCACTCATTGATTCAGATTTAAAGAAATTTAGAAATGAACTAAACCGTGAGAAGAATCAGTTTGATAGTCAGCGCCGTGAAGTTGGCTCACTTAGAAATACTCAAAATGCACTCGTGGCAGAACGTGATTCATATGAAAGAAGACTATCAGTAGTTGAGTCAGACATTAAATTACTTGTTGATCGTCTTGATTCACTTCATGTAACTCGCTTAGAGTTAGAAGAGCAGTCTCAAGCAAGAAGTGAAAGACTTGTTGCCAACCAAAATATCATCGCTGATTCATCACAACGAATCATGCAAAACTCAAGTGTTATCGCTTCGAAAAGATCACAGATGGCAAGTAACGAAGACCGTATCGCAGATCTTGAAGTTGAAAGAAGTCGTCTTCTTGAAGATAAGCTAGTTAAAGAGCAAGAGTTTGCAAGAGCAGACACTGTTGCAAGTGATCTTGAAAATATCACAAATAATAAGTACCAAGCTTACCAAGGCCGCAGCAACCTTTATGTTCAATATGAAAGAGATGCAAAAGCTCTTGGAGCATCTCAAGGTGAAGCCGCTGGAGCAACTGCAGGTGAGTACAAGGCAAGTGCTGATGTACAAGAAGATGCAAGTTTCTTTGGAGGTGCCAACGGGAAGAAGCTAGGTGAGTTACGTGGCTACCTTGCAGGCCTTGTGGATGGAAAAGAAGATGGTCTTACAAAGGGGTATGAGGCCGGTGTTAATTCTCAAGCAAGCTATGATGAAGGTTTTGCAAAAGGGTATGAAGCTGGTGTTGCAAAAGCTAAGAGCTTAGCAAAGTCACAAGAATTTCCAAAAGGATATGAGCAAGTTAAGAGCGAGACTTTCTCAAATAAACCAACAAATAGAGTGATGTTATCAAATAGTGTTAACGGAAGCCTTTTCTTAGAGAAAGCATTCTCAATGGCACAAGAATTTGTTTCCCCTGCTTTTGAAGGATTTGATTTTGTCGCTCCTGAATACACAGCGACTACTGAATCATTAAGTTCAAGATTTACTTCAAAAGTAGATCAAGAGATCGCAAAAACACAAAGAGAGATCGAGTCATATGAAAATGATAGTGCAAAAACAAAAGCGCTTCCTCAGTATGCCTACACTGCGCCAACTCGTATCGATATCGATGAAGACTTCAAAAATTGCTTTGATGTTTACAAAGGTGTTAATGAGTTCAAGAAAGCGTGTGGTGCTTCTTACGATGCCGCTTATAAAGCTGAATTTAGTGTTAGTCACAAAGATACTTACTTCGCAGGCTACGTGGACTTCTTTGAGAGTTCTCGTGATGAAGCTGCCGCTGGTAATTTTGAAGCAGAAACGCAAAAAGGTTTCGACAAAGCTTACAAGACTGCCTTTGCTGAAGCTCGCTTAGAAGGAGAAGGTGTTGCCTTCAAAAATGGTGTTGCAGATGGTGAGGAAGCTGGATTTGATGAAAATATCCAAGCAGCAAAAGAAGAAATGCTTGCTCTTGGTAAGGCCCAAGCAAAGAAGCTATTTGCTAGTAACGCTGTTGTTCGCCTTAACCAAGCAGCACAAACAAGTGTAAAAACTGAAGATGCAAAAGGTCTAACTCAAGATGGAAAATTCTCTGTAGGTCTTGGGCTTGTAAACTTCGGAAAACTTGCTTCAAATCGCGGTGCGATTAGTGCAAAGGTAGTTGCAGCAACTTCAAATGTTGAAATCGTAAACTCTCGTACAAACTTAAGAGTTCTACCAGCACAAGCACAAATTGAGCTAACAGATGTTATCCAAGCGAAAGTTGCAAATAACGCTCGTCCAGGTTCAGATATCGAAATGAAGATCGAGTTAACTTACCCAGGTGATGAGCTAAGTGGAAGCTACACTGAGATTGCAACATTCAATGCAAATGTTGTGGTTAACCCAGAGGTTCAAGTTGCCCTTGATTTCGAAGATAAGGTTAAGGATCGCAAGTGTGCGCTAGGTCTATTTAACTGTAAGTTTAGAAGCCACGATGTAAAAGTTAAGCTAACAGGTCTACGTGACTTTGTTCCTGGAAGCTACGATGTTGCAATCAGTGTACTAGAAGGGGATAAGTTTGTTGAACTTAAGAAAGGATCAACTAAGGTTGCAGCTCCTGGTCGCGGTGTAACAGCAACTGGTGCCCTAACTTACAAGTTTAAGAAAAAGACAAAAGACGACAAACTTAAGTTTAAAGTCGATGTTTCTTACAAAGGCGAATTACTACAAAGTAAAGTAATCGATGTAAAAGCAAAATAAGAATCAAAGAAATTTATAATTAAAATTAGACCCCTCGTCCAAGGGGTCTTTTTTTATTCATTTAGTGGACAATCTTTTTCACTCGCACAATGACTTCTTAACTCATGAAATTGAACAGCAGCATCAGCATTATCATTGTGAGCGATTGTCGCTCCTCCAAGCTCTCCCCAATTTGGAAAGTTGTAGTAAAGGCCGCCATTCTCATTTATTTTAATTCTATTGTGACACATGTGATTTAAAAAAGGTTCGTTGTCGTTGTCTCGTACGCAAAGTTCGATATTTCCATCGACGATTCGATAATCAGAAATTAGGGTTGTATGAGTAAAACCAGCGCTTTCTTTTCTTGTGAAGACAAGTTGTGGCTGTTGGTTATTGTCAATTTTCTTCTTTATATCCTCAAGTAGCTTTTGAGAATCTTCACGCTTCATTGGTGACGTTGACAAAGTTGTCTTTAGGCCTTGAAAAGTCATGGCCTTGTTGGCCCACTCTTTTGACATTTTCGTCGCAAGATATGATTGAAGATCTGGGTGATATGAGAGCTCAAAAAGGTTATTAAAACCAGGGATTTTTCGAACTTTATTATCGGCAATATCATCAATAATCTTCTTGTAGTATTCAAGGGATTCTTTGCGCTCTTTTGAATCTGGAGCAGCATCCAAGTTAGCGCGAGCTTCTTTCTTACTGCCATCAAAGAAGGCAAGGCGATTAAACTTTGATGTTAGAGAAGCATGTCCCCAGCAATACCCCTGAGTCCCTTCAATATCTGATAATGTGATGGAATCGTAATTTCTAAAGGCCATTGAATTATTTATTTTGCTATTTTCAATTATGGGATCGCGTCTTTTGAAAATATCAAAGTTATTTGGACATAGGGTTTCACATGAGCAAGTCTCACTTGTGCAGCTTCCCCAACTCTTACACGAACAAACCTGCTGGCGAACTTCTTTAAGGATATTTCCAAAGTCTTCAAAAGCTGTTTCACTTGTCGGGCGCTGACAGTTTACTTGTTCAGATGATAGAAGCTGTGCATGTTGCTGAATTGAAACTACTTTGGTTTCCTCAGCGGTTTTAATTTGATTGTATTGATAATTACTAATGGCCGACTTCGCTCCACGATAAGGAGTTGTGATAAGATTTTTTACCGCCGTAACAGCTCCTAGTCCTGCTTGGTTACACGAGCCGAGAGCTAGTAAAGAAATAAGAAAGAAAGTGGATACCAGTAACTTCATTACTTAATATCCTTAAGAGCAGAGGCTATATGCACCAGAGCAGGAGCTTCTGTCTTTGCTCTTTCAATTAACTCATCTAATCCCTTATGCTTTAGCTTTCCTGATTTTAAATAGCGACAGATCTCCATCGAGACTGCGTAGGAATTTGGAAACTCTTTAAGCATTTGCTCACAGTAGAAGCCATGCTTTTTACCCTTTAGACGTGAAAGAGTGTCGTATTCAAGCTTGGCATTTATATTTGCATGTTCTAGTCCTGAAGGATTTCTAAGAGCTAGGGCCTTTGAGTATTTCTTCTTGGCCATGAGTTCTTTGACATTCTTATCTTTAAAGAATTGGCCATAGAATCCGCTTTGAATTTGTTTTGAATTAGAAAAGACATTCTTCCAAAAACGCAGGATCTCGTCTTTATCGGAATCTTTAGAAGAAGCAATCGCTTTTTGATATGACTGAAAATAGCTCTTGGCCTTGGCCTGATCGAATTTATAAAGCGCAAAGAGGTAGGACGTTTCTAACTCTAATGGCTCAACTTTTTTAGGTTTAAGCTTTTGGGCCTTTTCATAGAAGCTTATGGCCTTGCCTAAGTGGCCGTAGGTTTCAAGCTCAAATGCTAAGACGATATAGGCATTAAACTTTTCTTCGCTCGTTAGGCCATCTTCAATACCGTGCTTTTTTATAATTTCTTGGGCACTACTTAATAGGGCAGCATCTAATGCAGAGGCCGTGGCATTAAGTAGCATTAAGAGGAGTAAAAGTATTGAAATTACATATTTCTTCACAGACTTCTTATCGGAATCTGTTCGAATATATTGATAGGGTAAGTACTTGATATGTCATTAGATGTCATAAGTTTTTATTAGGCGATGGGACCAGAATTTGGGAGGATATTCCTATGAAAAAAATAATCCTAATCGCAATTTTAAGTCTTAGCTCTTACGCAAATAACTGCTCAAATCTTGAGGCCATCGCAGACACTTACAAAAGTGATCTCAAGGCCGAGCTTCAAAAGACATTTTATCCCGAAGACGCCGAAGGCCAGTCCCAATTTCGCACAAGTGTTGGCCAGAAGCTTAACTACTTAAAGGCCCTAAAGCATCAAGTGGATGTCTGTTATCAAGACTATCAAATGAAGGATGAGGTTTATAATTGTGGCCTTTCAGCAGATCTTATAAAGTCACGCCACCCTGGAGGTTTAACCACAAGTTATACCGGAGCGATCTCTACAGATGGTGATTGCATGGCCTATCTCTATCTTGGGCATACCATGACTCGAAATCGAGAAGGCAAAGTCGTGCTAAAAAACCTTGGTGGGAAATTTGAAATCAACACGCTTTATAAGTGCAGTGGCGCTTATACAACTGAGGAAGATTCATTTCGTAAGATGATCTTATCAGGTGATAATTTCTTTGTGATGGATCAGTACATGATTTATCGCACCGATGTAAAGGTACTTGGCAAAAAGTATGTGACGCAAAACCTTCTTGAGATTAATTATAAAGATTCGGAGATTGTCTTTCATTACGGCGCAGCTGAACTTGCTATTTCGACAAAGGATGGAAGTGTCATTCGCACAAATTTCCTGACGATAGATGAGGTGAGTGAGGGAAGTTGTGAGACTTCGTATAGTGAAAAGAATAACTCGATCTATCCACGCACAAATATTGATGAAGAGGCGTGGGGATTTAAGTTAGAATACGTGGCATACTGAGATTTATGATATGAGAGCAAAGAAAGTTTTAATCACAGGCTTTGATGCCTTTGGTAGCAACTTAATTAATCCAAGCGGCGAAGTGGTTCAAGCAACCACGGCCAACTTCTCCCACCTTGAGGTTCACAAATTAATTCTACCCACAGTTTTTGAAAAGAGCTTGGCCATCTTAAAGAAGGAGGCCTTTTTTTTAAATCCCGACTATATCATCTGCTTTGGCCTTAACGAAAAGGCCCGCGAAATAAACCTCGAAGTTCTGGCCCACAACCTTAACGATGCAAGTATCGCAGACAATGAAGGGAATTGCCCGGTAAACGAAGTGATCTTTGAGGGAGCAGCCGCAACTTATGATTCCACTCTTCCTATAGGGGAGATTGAAGATGCCCTTCTTGCTGCGCAAATTCCCGTGGCCATCTCTCGCGACTGCGGACGCTTCGTGTGCAATCACGTCTTCTATGGCATTCGCCACATCATTGAAGAAAAAAAGATGCGCGCCAAGGCCGGCTTCGTTCATCTTCCAAGCTTTGAGACCATGGGGCTCGCCGATCAGGTTGAGGCGCTTGAAGTGATTTTGGCGGTGGTTAATCACTAAGTGAATCTAATCGCGGAAGCGTTGCGCAAACTATGAACCGTTTTCTTTCCACTTTTGAAATGCTGTGCTATACTGCCGCTTACGTATATTTGTTCCAAATATCCGCAAGTCAAAATCTAATGGGGGTGCCCTGGTTTCGACGGGATGGTTGACAGGTATCCGGGCGTGTCCAGGTTGGTCTCCACGGTCCTGGTAAAAAGGAGTCCACCGTTAATTGCAGACGATTATGCAATGCCAATGGCTGCCTAATTAATTAGGATTAGTCTTGTGAGGCGCTACTGCCAAGAAACAGAATGTAGCAATCCAGTTGAATCTGCTGGTTAACTAGGTTTCGAGCCTGCCGGGGCATCTCGTTAATCACTCACCGGGGTTCGCCGAGGTCACGTATCACGGACAGTCTTGTCTTCTGACGATAACCGAAGACTACGCACGTAGGCCGCTATCAAGACGCTATTTCGGACGTGGGTTCGATTCCCACCACCTCCACCACGATCTTCTAACTATTTAATATTATTCAGCTTTTCGTGGTGGTTGCCTTGTCGTGTGGCAACGGTGTGGCAGGCAAGATGTTTTATATTTTTTAAAATGCAATGAAAACTGAACGCGTGTTAGAATACTCTTACTTTACTGGCGGTTACTTGACATAAAAATGGCGCGTGCATGCGTAAAGAGGTATGCCAAATGTATGCTCATGTAACAGGCACTGGAATGTGCCCTTAGGTAAGGAGAATTTTTCTTATGGAAAAATTTCGAAGAGTTCTAGAAGTAGCTCTTAGCATTGTCAAGCTGGTTGGCGCCGTACTGGACATGCTAAGTGACCTACTCTAGGTTAAAATGAGAAATTGGGGGTTCGCCCCCTCTTTCTCTCTCCATCTTAACACAGGTTTCATCGGTTTGTTATTAGTATTTTATTAACTGATTCGTTTTAAGTAATAATTTCAGTCACTTCGCTTGGATTGGTGTTTCAGATCTGAAAAAAACAGTCTATTTATCGTCTGTGTCACTTGAGTTATCAATAAGCTCTAGCATTTTCATAGTTTCTTCACTTAAACTTTCTAGTTTCTTTGAGTACTCTAGGTAGCTAACTTCCGCGTTAGTATTTGTTAAAATGTTCATATATTCGAGTTTTAGTACTTCTACAAAACCGCCTTCTTTGTAATGGGTAATAATTTTTTTTGTAATTTTATCAATTATCATTTCTTTGTTTGGCTCTTCAAAGTGTGATTTGTTATTAATAACTATTTCTCTTTTTTTGTACTTGAGATCGCAGTCAAGGTTTGTTAGGCACCTTTTTATTTTTTCATTTGTTTCTTCTTGTTTTAATTTTATTAATTCTTCTATTTCATCTTTATATAGATTTCTAACTTCATTAAGTAGTGTTTCTTTTTCTTGCTCTTTGTATTGATTCATTTTTTTTAAATGTCTTAATTTCTCTTCTTCAATTTTAAGTTTAACTTTATGAATTTCATTTTTATTTGAAATTTCCATAATTTCGTTAAAGTGTTTTGATACTGTCGAAATTATAGGGGAGACTATATTAACAATTAGAAAGGTTGCACAGATAACAACCTTCATCGAACCATCTTCGACATGTGTAATTTCGAAATCTATATTTTCATTAGAAATATTTTTTACAAGTTCTAAAATTTCAGAAATATTCTTTAATTTATTATATGATTTATTTAAATAAACTGATTTATTTACATCTATTGTAAAAATGAGGTTATTTTCAAATTTTGACGTTTCATTAAAGTCAAAATTTGTAGAATGGTATTGGAAATAGGAAGTAACATAGTCTAAATATTCTTCTATTTCGTCATAGAATTTATTAAGGGAGCTATTCTCTTTTACTCTAATATGTGAGTCTATCGTATCAGTAAAGGATTTTGCATTTAATATTAGCTCATGTTTTCCAAAAGATTTTATTAATTTACTTATATAGCTACTTGAATTCAGTAGTTCTAAAAAAACTTTCAATTCAATCGCTTCATTAAAATAAGATGTTATTTGGTTATCAGTTCCCTGTGAAAGGTGATACGATTTCTCTTTAAGATAAGTAAGTCTTTTATATAATTTATTATTTACAATTTCATTATATAATTCATTTAATTCAAAAATTTCTTTTAGATTCAAAATTTCCCCCAATATATTTGAAATTTATATCGGAATATAAATGGGGGAACTTTATTAAAACGAAACAACGTTAGCGGCTTCAATCATAAAGTCTTTGTCTAAGTGAGCATAGATCATGGTCGTCTTGATATCGGAGTGCCCTAATAATTTCTGTAACGTATAGAGGTTTCCTCCATTCATCATAAAGTGACTCACAAATGTATGCCTTAGATCGTGAAAGCGAATTATTTTTGAAAGGCCCGCAACTCGTTGTGCTTTTTTGAAGTGTCTTTGGTTAATATGGCTGTAGGGGAGAGGTTCATCACTAGGCTTAGAATTAAATACTTGAGCCTTATATCTAAATTATTATAACGATCGAAGTAATTAATTTAAGTGACAACATTTTACCCCAAGTATTTTCAGTAGTTTTTATATCTCACAGTATCGAATAGTTTGCATATAGTTTCTGTATTTGTGAGGTGTGTATGCGAAAGAATATAAGGCAGAAAATTCTAAATATAGTAAAATTACTTCCTTTAAATGAACCAATAGGATTTGATAGTATTGTCTATATTCATATATCTAGATCGATTAATCCTGGTGATTGGTATATTACTCATAAAAATGATGAAGGTGAATTATGTGGTTATTTTAAGGGGGGGAGTAGCACATGGTTCTCTATGAGCATAGATGACTTTGAAGATATCAATCTGCCTTTTGGAGAAGAGCTTCTAATTTATAAAAGTAGTGAAGGATTAACTCTTGATATATTGATTAAATCTTTCTCGTAAAGCACGATCTTTAATGTAAACAGATGTACTCTCAATACCTCTTGTTAAAAGAACGTAATAAGCATTTTTTATATATTGTGTTAGCTCTTTATCATCAGGGTCAGTTCCTTTAACGGGTATTCCCTTCTCGTCATAATAGTGTTCTTTTCGAATTTTTACTTTATTGTCTTTCTTGTCGAAATAGATATCATCTCCAATTATTACACCACAGTGAGTGATATCGAATCCTTGAACAGTATGAACACATCCGATCTCATTATCTGCATTCTTTGAGTTTACCCAGTCTTTATCTGTTGAGTTCCAGGCTACATTCAAACCTTCATCTTTAAAATCTTTAATATGCTTTTTGTTCTTTGGTTTTGACATCCATGGTATATAAAATCCTGCTACAATTCTTGCTACTCCATGACCTTTCTGTTTTTTCTTAATTTCTTTATATAAGTCATTTATCGTATTGAAACTTTTGAAATATTCACTTATACCTTCCATTTTTAATGGTTTTTGCTCATCCATTTGCAATAATCCTTTTATCCAATCTGTATATATAGATCCTGCTTTTACTCTGAATTGCTCTTTCAATTCTAGTGAAAGGCAGGGCGATTTTAATTCTGAAACTCTTATATCCGCAGGTCTAATCATTTGAAGTTTGTCATGGAAAATAATTGTTTTTTTTGACTTCTCCCTTGCGAAATCAAGTTGAGTCTTCCCTTTGTTTTCAAGAATTTTGAGAAAATTTGCTTGTTTAGAATAGTACTGACATAGTCTATGAGCTTCATCTACTAAAAGTAGATCATAGTGTTTATCATTCAATTTATAAAGATCACTAGGCTTAAGTAAGTCTATTTCTATTTTATTCTTACTAGAGTTTAATTTTGAATAATGTCTAATTACTTTTCTATATGTTGGAATAAGGTTTTTTTTTGATAAACAAATACCAATTTTTAAGTTTCGAGGAATTTGGTAAACGAGGTATAGTTCAAATATTATCTTTGATATTAAAAGAGATTTTCCTGTTCCTGGATTTCCCGATACAATTATAAAGTTTTCATTCTTAGTTAATGTTCTTTGTATAATGTCTCCATCATGATGAACTACTATCTTTGACGTTTCCTCTGTTATAAAATCAATGATCTTATCTAAAACATCTAATTGAGAACCTGAAAAGCCTTTGAATGGAGAAAATTTAAAGAGATCGCTATTTTCAATTAGTCGTATGTCAGACTTTACAATTTTAAGATCCTTAAGTTCTTTCCATAATTCAACAAATAAATCGCTATTTATTTGATCTCTCATATAGTAGTTATGAGGAGCTTGATTCGTTTTTCGATTGACGATTTTGTACTTCCCATCAGAGAACATATAATTCATCAATCTAGTTTCAATGTCGTACACTGCACTTTTATTAAAGTAATCGGAGATAATAACCCTTGTAGATGTTAGATTATACTGTTTTTTATGTTTATCATTGCGATGTGAGACGATGCGTTGGGCAAAGTTAGAACTTTCTCCTACATATAACTCATTATTATTGTGAAGGAGGTAGGTAACACAGTGGTTATCATATTCCTTAATGTTTTTACTTAGTTTTGGAAACTTGTCCGTTACAATTTTAAAGCTTAACTTTTCCATTAGTAAAATTATACTATTTATTTTATATTTAGCTAGTAAGATAAATATTTCTAGAGATAGTATGGACAATATAAATGTAAAAAAAATCAATGATTTAGTATCAAAATTCAATGAAGAAAGAGATTGGGATCAATTTCATTCAATCAAGAACTTATCAATGGCCCTGTCTGTAGAAGCCTCTGAGCTTGTAGAAATTTTCCAATGGTTAAAAGAATCTGAATCAAATGAAGTTATAAATGATCCAGAATTAAAATCTAGGGTCGAAGAAGAAATTTCTGATATCTTTATTTACTTAATGAGAATAGCATTTAAGTCAGGTATTGATATAGAAAGCTCTGTTATGAAGAAAATAAAATTAAACTCCGAGAAGTATCCAATTGAAAAGGCAAAGGGTTCTGCAAAAAAATATTCTGAGTTATAAAAAGGGCCTTAGTTTATATTCAAGTTAAAACATTAGATGTATAACCTAGCTATAGTAGCGATTTCTTCTTAATTTTATTATTGAGCAAACTGAGCCATCTAATGATGTAAAGTTCTAAATTCGAAAACTTTGGAGAAGCGTTCAATCTTAGTAATAAATATTTGATATATGTTATGAGTACAAAAAAATATAGAGTATACGGACTATCCGTTATTTTATAAAATTTATCTAGAGAATAAATTATTCTTCCGAATAGAAATCCGTAAATGAAATAGAATGCAATGGTTCTAAATGTAATGCTAATCAGCTCTTCAGTTGGAAATACTCTGTCTGTTAGATTTAATCTAGTCAGTATTTTTGTCCAGAGTAGATCTTGAACAATCCAAATTACGCTAACACCAATTAGCGCAGCACACCCTTTCATTATGGTTAGTGCTTCATTAACAGGGTCTGTTTTGTTTATTAAGTAGGCAGATAATATTAAAACTACAGCTATTAGGGATAGAAATAACACCAGAATTAGAATAAAAATTGCAATTGTTATGAGTATAGGAAATATGATATCAAAATATTTGATAAAAAAATATGCGATGATAATTCCAAAAAATACTTGTAATGCAATCAATGTAATCAATCTCCCAATATACTTTAATTTGGACTTATTTAAGATCATTTTAAAAAAAGTGAATTAACGTTTTCTTCACTCTTTCTTCATCTTCAAAAATATCACAATCATAAAACTTATTACTTGGAGGTAAATAGAGGTTGCAGGTTTTCTTCCATTTTTTTTTGATCAAGGAATAGTCACCTGAACCATTATTAGTGTTATGCTACTTGGTAATTTTCACCTTGAGTAATATTGAAAACTTCAGACTTAAATTGATCAGGGTTGTCGATATCCTTGATTATTACAGGAACACTATTTCCAGAGAAAATATGGATATCACCAGAACCAAAAATTCTTTGTAGAATTCCTTGTTTCATTATTACGTCATTGATCTTGTTGTAAGGAATATCAAGTTTACTTTTTGAAACGATGCCCTCTTCAATATATAGTCTTTTGTTTGTTACAGCATAGGTTTTGCATTTATTTTTTAAAAATCTTATATTAACCGGTCCAAAAAATAATGCTGAATAGAAAATATAATGCATAGCTGATAATTGTTGGCCACCTTCCTTTATTGATGCAATTAGTGCACCAAGTATACTCAAGGCTCCAATAGATGCCCATACCGCTGGGAATAAATAGCTAGACCAGTGGAGATGTACTTGATAAATTTCTCTTTCATCTTGTGATAAATGTAATGCCATTTTACGTCCTTTGAAAATTGTTGTGCGAACAAGTTCGGTAATAATCTTTATTCACTTAAGTGCTTTCTTAATCTCAGTTTTTAGATTTTCTTTTTTTCTTAAGAATCTATTTTGATTTAGGGTTTAAATTCTTGATTTATTTTTGTTAACAATCTAAAAATTGGAACAGAAATATTAAAAAAAATACGAGATAAGTTTTTCGTTAGCTTTTTATTTTGTTTGATGGTCGAAGGATTGAAGTAGAATTGTGATTTCATTCAAGTAGTACATATTTAAAAGTAAACAAAGCTTGGGCATTAGGGTAAGTTGTTATGTTTGTCTCTAAGTCTAATACTCCTGGCCATTATAAGTTTTCTAATTACATATCTTATTAAGAATTCATAAATATATTTCAATAAGTTACATACGATAACTTGTTTTATTCATAAGTTGTTGAATTTATTCATTTTTTATCTTAGTTAACCGATTAAATAAAATATAGAAATTATTTTATAGGAGAGGTTATGTCCAGAGGTATAGCAATATTAAGTTTACTATTTTTATGTTCTTGTGCCTTTACTGATGTGAACATTCGTAACGAGTATTCTTCTCGCACAGTAAAGAAAACGAAGAATAATGTTCGAGTTTATGTCCACGTCGATAACAAAGAAAGTCGAACTGTAGGTGTGAAGAAAAATGGTTATGGAGTCGACACTGCACAAGTTTATTTACCAAGAGCGCAATCTCGTTGGTTAAAAAGCGCCATTGAAAATGAATTAGGTGCTCAAGGATTCGCTATCGTTGCAAATCGTAAGCGTAGTGAAGTTGTTCTTGATGTGAAAATCAATCAGTTATTTGTTGAGCCAGATGTGGGTTTCTGGGCCGCAAGCCTTGTTGGGATTGCTGATTTAAATGTAAGAGTAAAAGTTAAAACAGGTCATGAATACGAGAGAAACTTTGTCGAAGTTGAAGAAACGACAGAGATGATTTGGAGTGACTCTGATATTGCTGAAAGATTTAATGGAGCAGTTTCAATGTGCCTTAGCGATATCTCAGTAAGACTAAATGAACTTGTAAAATCTAAAATTATAAAAATTGTAAAGAGGTAATATATGAGAAACGTACTATCAATTCTAATGCTTTTGTCTTTAGTAAGTTGCGCTTATGGATTAAAGCATATCGATAAATCGAAGAAGACAGATGCTCAGTGGAAGAAGGTGAGTAAGAATAAAAGAGGATAGGTTCTAGGTTCTTTTCATCACACATAGTCAATGGAAAAGAACCTTGAAGCATTATTTATTTAAAGAAGGGGAAGTATTTTGAGTTTTTTTAAAGAACATAAAGATGAAATTAGTTTTTTTCATGAGAACCTTCGTGAAGCTCAAATTGGTGGAGTTGGTGCAATTGTTTCTCATTTTTCAATTGATAGTAGTACTCCTGGAATAATTGTTGTTCCCACTGGCGTAGGGAAAACTGCCGTTATCTCTCTCGCACCTTTTTTACTTGAAGTATCTAGTGTTCTTGTAATAACTTCCTCAGCTCTTGTTCGATCTCAAGTTGCTGATGAAATACGAAATTTAAGAACAATCTCAAGTATTGGTTGTTACTCTGGAAAGAATCTTCCTAAAGTATTTGAATGTTATAAGTCCTTAGACGAAGAAGCTCTTACCTGCCTTAACGAAAGTGATGTTGTAGTTGGTATACCTGCTAAATTAATTGATGTTTTTGAAAATGAAGTTGATTTAAGCGAGGACTTTTTTGATTTGGTCTTGGTCGATGAGTCACATCATCTACCTGCTAGTACTTGGACAAAGTTGGTTGAAATGTTCCCTTCTGCTATGAAATTATATTTTACGGCAACTCCTTATCGAAGGGATGGGAAACCAATTGATGGTAAAATCATTTATAACTACCCTCTAAGAAGAGCTTATGAACAGGGAGTTTTTGGAAGAGTTGAATTTTGTCCTGTTGAGGTTCCTGAAAACGAAAAAGATAAAGAGATTGCTAAAAAAGCAGAAGAAATTTTGAATGAAGATAGAGATAATTTACTGAGTCATGCTTTATTAGTTAGAACGGACTCTAAGAAACATGCAAAAGAGCTCCTGAAGATTTATGAAGAAAACACAAACCTTAATTTAAAAGTTATTGATAGTTCTAAGACGGACCGAGTTTTAAAGACTTCTATTCGCAATTTAAGAGAAGGTACGCTTGATGGTTTAATATGTGTTGATATGCTTGGTGAGGGATTCGATTTTCCAAATCTTAAAATTGCAGCAATACATAAACCACATAAGTCTGAAGCTGTAACTTTACAGTTTATTGGTAGATTTGCTCGTACAAATGCAGATGATATTGGATCTGCCAAATTTATTGCAGCTCCTAATGATATGAGAGATCGAATAAATGCTTTGTATAAAGAGGGAGCGGTGTGGAATGAAATCATTATAGACATTCACAGTAATCTTGTTGACTCGCAATTGCTAGAGAAAGAGACTGTATCGTCTTTTAAATTAGAGGAGGGAGAAGAGTTAGAAGACTTATCCCTATTTTCAATAGCACCTTATTGTCATGTGAAAATATTTAATGTGGACTCCTTTAGATCCTCAATCGATATAAACAGAGAGATTGAAATTCCTGGTCAACAGCTTGTTCAAAGATTGTTTAGTGAGCACTTAAACTGCAGCATTCAGGTAATGGTACAAAAAGATACGCCCAAATGGGTTAAAAACGATCAGTTAGAAAATATAAAATATCATCTATATATTATTTATTATTACGAAGATAGGAATCTTCTCTTTATAAACTCAACGGATAAATCAGATCAGCTCTATGAGATTTTGTTTCGGAATACAACCGGTGAGGAAGAGAGGAATCCCTGGGAGTTTCATATCTCAAGAATTATGATGAATAAAGTGCTTTTGGATTTGAATGACGTATCCTTCTTTAATATTGGGATGCAGAAAAGAGTTCCAAATTCTGGAGAGAGTTATAGAACACTAACAGGTCCTAATGCCCAAAGTGTAATTCAAAAAACTGATGGGGTTCTATTTTCTGGGGGGCACATGTTTTGCAAAGGCGTTGAAACCAGTTCAGCAGTTACAATCGGCTATAGTAGTGCTTCAAAGCTATGGAGTAATTCATATAAGACCTTAGGTGATTTTATTTCATGGTGTAAATTGAATGGAGAAAAACTTTTTAGTGCTAGGAATGTAAAAACTAACTCTGGATTTGATCATTTACCGTTTCCTCGTAAAGTTGAAGTACTTCCAAAAAATATTTTTACAGCATACTGGGACTATGAAACTTATAGAGATGCTCCAACAATCAATATAACAGGAACTGATTATAATATTCATGATTTTGATATAAAAATTAGGGATATAACTGGAGATTTAATAAAACTTAGCTTGATACATGATGAAGCAGCAGAAGTTAAGCTAAAATATTCAATTTCTAGTAGGTTTGAAATTGAATCAGGTGTTAACCCTAGGGTGGGGGATGAGATAACATTAACATCTTATTTAAATGAGAAACCAATCCTATTCCAGACTATTGACTTTGGTGTTCTGTCTGGGGATGAATTTACATCTGGATATGTGGATGAAGGTGCTAAGTTTAGTAAAGAAAGTCTTGAAGTATATGATTGGGTTGGAAAAGGTATTAACATTGAAAGTGAATTTGGTAATCAGGACTCAATTCATGAGAAAATGCTTGAGGATATAATTGCTACGGGTAATGAAGATATAATTATTTATGATCATGGACCTGGTGAAATCGCAGATATTGTGACTTTCAAAGAGATGTCTCAGGAAGTAATTGTGTCTTTTTATCATGTTAAGGCATCATCTGAAGCGAATCCGGGAAACAGAGTTAATGAGCTTTATGAGGTTTGTGGTCAAGTCGTTAAGAGTGTAATCTTTGCTAACCATAGAGATTCCTTTAAGAGAAAGTTGAGGCAGCGTGTCCTAGGAAAAGAAGACAGAAAATTTAAAAAGTCTGATTACCATCAATTAGATGAATTGTTTGATAAAAGAGTTCCATTGAAATTACAAATGTATATTGTTCAACCGGGTTTAACTAAAGATAGAGCTGAGGATAAAATGCTATCTATGTTAGAATCTTGTGATCATTTTATTTCTCAAATGGGAAATTTTTCTAGACTGAAAGTACTTTGTTCAAGATAGATTAAGAAGTAATATTTGATTATTATTTCACTCGAGACTACATGTGATTTTAGTGGGGTGTTGTAGGGCTACCACCTCCACCATTCTATGTATGAAATACATAACCCTCACACTCCTCATCTCAATCTTCCAATTAACAACATACGCAACATCAGACTGCACCCACGATGCCAAGAACTTTCGCTGCGTAAAATATGTGAAGAACTACGACGCGGACACGGTGACATTTGATATTCCAAATGTGCATCCGCTGATTGGAAGTCGAATCAATGTGCGAGTGAGTGGGGTGGATACGCCGGAGATTCGAACGAAGAATGCGTGCGAGAAGAGTAAGGGGCGAGATGCGAAGAAGATTGTGACGAATCTTTTAAAGCACGCCAAGCGCATTGATCTAGAGAATGTGCAAAGAGGTAAGTACTTTCGCGTGGTGGCCGATGTGAAAATCGATGGCCAGTCGCTGTCATACTATCTTCTTAAAAATGGCCTTGCCTATGCTTATGATGGCGGCACGAAGAAGAAGGTGGATTGGTGTAAGACGAATCGCGAGATTGCGTCGGAGAATTAGGATACTGGCGCGCATCCAGGAACCTTTGGTTTTCTAGAAGATTTTGTTAATTTATTATTATTTACATTTTTCTTGAATTGAGTTTCAAAATATTATACGTTTATCGACGGAATCGATTTGCCACAGGTGTGAGCGCCCGAAAAGACGATGAATATCTTATACTAAGAACATAGTGAAACTTTATAAAATCGCTGGCTTAGTTGTAATGAACGCTCACAACAACTAAATATAAGTCCAGCAAATTTATGGAGGTTGCTATGTTGCAGCAAGAAATTTCAAAAAAATGTGCAGATTCTCTGCGTAAGTTCACCCAAGAAAATTATAAGATCAAACTTAAAGCATCTCATGCTCATGAGTTAGTCGCTACTTATTTTGGCTATCGGTCTAAGAATGCATTACTTGCAGATCAGCTTTATTCAATTAGTCGAATAGCTGAAGCAGTAGTCTTTATTATGATTCAGGATAGCGTAATAGATAAAAGGCGAAAGGATTTTATTGATCTCTCGGAAGATCTACCTGATAGCTACTCTCTTGGAGAGGCTGTGTATGCCCCCCTTTTTTCTGACGAGTCTTTGTATAAAAGTGAGTACCCACCATTTAGGAGCTATTTATCGTTTGCAAAGTATTATATCGACAATAGTCAAAGATGGCGTGAAAACTTTCAGCAGTTTGGATCATTTAGCTTCGACCATATTTTTGATGTTGTGGAGGAGAAAGACTTTGTTCTGTTGGCTATAACTCATACTTCAAAGGCATCTGAAAATGAATATATTGGTATAGGAAAGACAACTTTGAAACTACCTCGTGCGATGGGAAAAGTTGGGTTCCTTGAGCCAGAAGTAAACTTCGAAAGTTGGTCTGGTCAAGCACGAAAGCATTTTAAACTAAGTAATAGAGGTTAGAATGCTCGATATATTTGAAAAGGAAGTGATCGTTTCATATCGTAACGAAACTTATAACGTTCGAGATAATGGAGCCATATTTAGGTATAAGAAAGAGGGACGAAAGAAAAGACGATATGATTGTATATGGATGTTCGGAAATGAAAGTCGGAGTCATCCTTACCTTACTATTGCGAGCGAAAGAGTTCATCGAATAGTTGCAACTGCCTTTCACGGTGTTCCTCCACAAGATGATTATATCGTAGATCATATTGATACCAACTGTCGAAATAATAGACCAGAAAATTTAAGATGGATAACACGTTTAGAGAACGCTTTACTTAACCCAATTACAAAGAAGAGGATTGAGTACCACTGTGGAAGTATTGAAGAATTCTTAAAGGATCCTACTTTAATTCGTAATCTTGCTACTGATAAAAACTTTTCTTGGATGAAAACTGTGACAAAGGAAGAAGCTCAGAATAGTCTTGAGAGGATGATGATTTGGGCAAACGAAAATAATTCAACTCCTGAGGTTAAATCTCAAAATTCAATTGGAAAATGGTTATATGGTTCACTCCAATCAAGTAAAGTTGTAGATGTTGTTAAATCTTTAACGCCTCATTGTTATCAACTAAATTGGCGAACTCCATCTCAGTTTCCTTCTTGTCCAATACCATTAGGAGATGACCCTCTTCGGGATTATTATATTTCACTCGAAGTAGGTAAAATATTTTCTAAAAACAAGTATTGCAATGGAGCTAAAGTAGTTGAATTCACATATGTTGAAGATAAAAAGGAAATAGTTGTTTTAACAGAAAGAGATGGAATGAAGCCTTGGGCATTAGGTAAAGTCGAGTATCAGGATAGTAAATTCATTCATTCTAACCTTGGTTCATTTTTCACTTTAGAAGGTGCCAAAAAGCAGTTCTGTATTGTACAAGGGTTGGCCTGGGAAGGTGAAGATTCAATCGATGATTATTGCTAGGTTTTGATTTTTGTAGTGGGGAACCTTAGTTCTCCACTTTGTTTAATTGTTATCTATTTTAAAATATTCTTTCTATGCCATTCAATATTCCCAATACTTGGAAGTAATTCTTCATTTAGAATAAATCTACCAATCGATTCACCAATATAAGGAGTAAAGAAAGTATCATTCTTACGATCAATTAGAATTGAATCACTAAGCTCAATTCTATAGTCAGAGTTAAGTGTCCAGATACCACGATCAAAAGTGTAGTGGTGAGTAGGGCATAGAGCGAGGCCATTATGCTCATTACAGTCTCCGCCGCGAGCTTTCCATTTGATATGAGCTGCTTCCATTGATAGGGCCGTGTTATTTTTGAAATTAATCTTTAATCCGCAACAAGCGCATTGGTTACCGTAGAGAGATAAGATAAGCTTTGGAAACTTTGGGTCTCTTTTTACTTTAGTCACTGTTGTCGTGATGGTCTCTTGAGTTGGAGCTTGAGCTTCAAGGTCAAAGACACCAAGTAACTCCCAAAGAGTTTCATGTAGGCTATCTGGAAAGTTGTCTACAGTTATATAGCGAATGAGAGCATGTATTTGAGCTTTATTTTTATTAAGCTTGTTGTAGATTTCATCACTAAAACCAGCTTTGAAGTTATTCTCTTTCGCACTTCCCGTAGGAATATCACCTTTGCTATTTAAGACAATATTTGAGGGCTGTGTTGTCCAAAAAGGCTTTGTCTTTGAATCGTTAGTTAGCCGCCAAAGAGGCTGAAGACAATTTGGCTTTGTTGAATACTTCGTAAATTCACTAATAATAGATTCAAGCTCTTCACGATCTCTATTGAATTCAATCCAGCGAACGTCATTTGCAGTTTTTACAAGCGCATATAAGATTGTGATAGGCTTGTGAGGTGCATAATAATCTTTTGCACGTGCCTTATTAATATTTTCATACCATTGGATAAATTCTTCGATCATAGTTACATTATATCGTCTAAATAGAATTGATGCGATTATAAATTTCGAGTAATCTAGTTATATGAATTACTACGACAAGAATAACCAAGAATTCATCGATTCAACGCTTGATCTCGATCTCACAAGTCTGTACGAACCTTTCTTAGAAGAAATGAAATCAGGCGGGGTAATCCTTGACATCGGCTGTGGCCCAGGTCGTGACTTGAAGTATTTTGTCAATCACGGATATAAGGCAGAGGGAGTAGAGCCGAGCTCGAAACTTGCAGGCTTTGCTCGTGAGCATAGTGGTTGTGTCGTACATGAAGGCTTACTTCAAGACGTGAGTATTGAAGGAAAGTTTGATGGAATCTGGGCATGCGCTTCTCTTTTGCATGTGCCATCAATTGAGCTTAAAGATGTCTTTTCAAAAATTGCAGATCTTATGAATGAAGATGCTGTCTTCTATTGTTCTTTCAAGTACGGAGAGTTTGAAGGTGAGCGGAGCGGACGCTTCTTCAATGATCAAACTCTTGATACGATTAAAGAGTTTTTACCTCAGGGACTTACGATCTCAAAGGATTGGCTTACCGAAGATAAGAGGCCTGATCGTGATGAGAGGTGGCTAAATCTTCTTCTATCTAAGCACTAACTCTTCTTTAAACTCATTATTTTAACTACTTATCATTAGAACCATAATGTTTTCATAAATTATTGATTTTGTTCAACTTTTTCTTGTTGTTGTCGATTATTAACTAATACGATTTTACTTAGTTATTGAGAGTCAATGGAGATACAGCAAAAACAGTTGTTGTATGAATATTATAATATTGCTTAAAAATAAGGTTTTGAAATATGAGTTATCAATTATCAAAAGTATTAATTAAGAATTTTAAATCATGTAAAAAGACAACGTTAAATCTTGCTTTGTATACCCCATTTGTTGGATACAATAATGCTGGAAAATCAAATATCATTGCAGCGATTAAGTGGTTTGTAGATGGAGGTACATTGGGGAGAGAGTTTTTTTATGATGAAAGTTGCCCCATCGAAGTAGAGACTACAATTAATGGAATAGATGCAGATGTAATTTCTTTTTTAACAGAACCAAATAGAAAGAAGATTATACCTTATCTAGACAATGGAAAACTTACGATGAAAAGAGTTCTCAATAAACCAAGTGGGGGGAGGAGTGACCAGTCCCTCTTTCTTTTCAATTATGAAAATACTGAATGGAAGAAAAATCCTTCTGGTATAGATGCTGCAATAAAAGGAATACTCCCCAATGTTTTACATGTTGAAGCGATGGATAATTCTGAAGAAGATTCTGTAAAAGTAAAAAGCTCAAACACTTTAGGTCAAATTATATCATTATTAATTGAGCCTGTTGAGAGTGAGCATGGTGAAAAAATACAAGGGGCTTTAGAGATTGTTCGAGAGATGCTTCATGTTGAAGGGAAAGATCGCCCTAGTGAGTTAAAGCAGTTTGATGAAGAATCTTCATCGCTACTCGATAGTTTCTTTCCTGGCTTGAATTTACAGTTACACATTCCAACACCACAAGTATCAGATTTATTCAAAAATAGTACAATCAGAATCAGGGAAGGAAAAGGGTTAAAAAAATTTTCTCAACTTGGCCATGGTGCCCAAAGATCCATTCAAATGGCTTTGTTGAGATATTTAGCGTCAAAACGAACTAGTGAAAAAGGAAAAACATTACTTCTAATTGACGAACCAGAATTATATCTTCACCCACAAGCAATTGAGCACTTAAAAGCAGCATTAATGGATTTGACACATGTAGGATTTCAAGTTCTTTTTAGTACACATTCTCCGCTACTCATTTGCGAAAAAACAATTGCGGATACAGCATTAGTTCGTAAAGATAAAGTTGATGGTACATTTTCAAGAAAACGTATTAAAGATGCTGTAGAAGAGGCTATAGAGAATAATCAACATCAAGCTGAGGTTATTTTTTCATTGTCAAATTCTTCGCAAGTGTTGTTCTGTGAATCAGCTTTGCTTATTGAAGGAAAGACTGAGAAAGCTTTACTTCCTTTTTTATATGAAAGAAAGCATAGAGCGACCCCTGCACAGCATAAATTAGCAATAATTAGTCAAAATGGATCAGGAAGTGTTTTAAAAAGTATGAAAGTTCTTAACGCTATAAATCTTCCTGTAAAATCTGTAGTCGACTTAGATTTTGCATTTAAAAGTAATGTTTTAAATGATGATAATAACAACATCATTCGATGTAAAAAGATATTTCAAGAAAACGCTACAGATATCGGCTACCTTTTAGGAAATGATGGCTTCCCTAAAAATGGTGGGAGTATTTCTGCTGCAGCTGCTTACGAATGGCTTGCAACTACTGCAGTTCAAGAAGTTGAGAATTTACATAATGAACTTAAGGCAAAAAATATTTGGCTTTGGAAAAAAGGAACGATAGAAACACATCTAAAATTAGCTGAAAAAAATAACTTAGAATGGAGTAAGTTCAAATCAAGGATTGAGGGAACTTCTCTTGATATAGAATGTCGGGATGAATGTCTGCATAGTTTGCTTGATTGGTTACGCAATTCTGTCTAAATACAGTAAGTATACAAATGGATATATTAACAGTGGTACCTAGTGCTTTTCCTTTTCGCAAGGTTTATGAAAAAGTGTATGGAATAGGACTTTAAGTAAGGAAAAGGTTGTATGAGTTTTAAAATATATAAAGATGAAAACTTAATTTTAGTTGATTATGAACCACAAAATGGAGCCGGTTTTTTATTTGAAATATTCGGTATTGAGATTGACGAAACAAATAAAATAGATATTGAAAAGGAACTAGAAGAAAATCAAAAAAAAATTAAAAATGGTGATTTCTCACAGATAGGAGATTTATTTAAAAATAACTTTGGACCAAAAGACTATATAAAAAATGGGATTCGATTGTTAGGAGAAACCTTGAGTCCAGTAATTTTTCAAAGAAGTGCTAGCCACTTGAATCGAGCAACATTTATATTAGGTTCATTAGATGAGGAGATTGATTACTATAGGATTCCAAAATATCTTTTAACAGCTTATAGAAAAAAGGGCTATGTTGCATTTGATGTTTTAATACATAAAGATGTAGAAATTTCAAAAGACCTTTTTTTTCATGATTCGTCTCAGCTTTACTTTGAAATAATCGATCTCATAAAGCCGGAAGACCAGATTATAATAGGAGGTGATCGAGAAGATTCGATTCCTTATGAAGATTTTAAAAATATTTTAACGAAGTTACCGACAAGAACTGGATATCAACATTACATGAGAGCGCAGATCGAAAAATGCTTTTCTGGATACTTTGATGTAAAAGAAGATTATATTCAAAAATACAAAAAATACCTTAATAAAAAATCACAAGGGAAGGGCTTTCAATTCATCGAAGATATTGGAAAATTTGAAGAACAAAAGTATCGCTTCATCTTAGAGCGTTTAAACTCAATGCTCGATGGAGTTGAAGGATACTCAGAATCTAAATGGCAAATGGAGATTCTAGAAATTGTTTTAATTCTTTTTCCTAAGTATACAAATGTACTATCGGAGGTTCTCGTGAGAACTCCTGAAGGAAAACAAAGAAGAATAGACTTTGGACTAATCGATTCTGATGGCCATTTAGATTTAATAGAAATCAAGCAGCCTTTTGATGATTGTTTAATAACGAAGAGACCTAATCGAAATAATTATGTACCTGTTCGAGAACTTAGTACGACCATTGTTCAGGCAGAAAAATATATATACTATCTAAATAAATGGGGAAATGAAGGCGAAAAAGTATTAACCAGAAAGTTTCAAGAGAAACTTAATAAAACGGACTTAAGCGTAAGGATTACAAATCCAAAAGCTATTTTAATTTTAGGTCGAGACTACAATTTATCTCAAGAGCAAAGAAATGACCTTGAGGTTATAAAAAGGCAGTATTCAAATATTGCTGATATTATTACATACGATGACCTTCTTCGTAGATTAAACTCTTTGGTGCTTAAGTTCTCAACTTAAAAATAGTTTGTTTTGATTAAATATATCCATATCTTGTTTACTCATTTGATTGGTATTAGAATAAATTCATCCAAAGGTTACATAAAAGAATAGTGTTAACGTTTATCGAAAGAGTGATCCGTTGTAGCTATTTTAGCTACACTTCGCTTTGTGACTTAAATGATAACAAAATGTTGGAAGTCTATCGGCGTCGCGACCATTTTCATATTAGTTAAACAAACTCACCAGTTTAACCGATACGCAATACATGAAATACATAACCCTCACACTCCTAATCTCATTCCTCCAACTAACAACACTAGCAACATCAGACTGCACCCACGATGCCAAGAACTTTCGCTGCGTAAAGTACGTGAAGAACTACGACGCGGACACGGTGACCTTTGATATTCCAAATGTGCATCCGCTGATTGGAAGTCGTATCAATGTGCGAGTGAGTGGGGTGGATACGCCGGAGATTCGAACGAAGAATGCGTGCGAGAAGAGTAAGGGGCGAGATGCGAAGAAGATTGTGACGAATCTTTTAAAGCACGCCAAGCGCATTGATCTAGAGAATGTGCAAAGAGGTAAGTACTTTCGCGTGGTAGCCGATGTGAAAATCGATGGCCAGTCGCTGTCATACTATCTTCTTAAAAATGGCCTTGCCTATGCTTATGACGGCGGCACGAAGAAGAAGGTGGATTGGTGTAAGACGAATCGCGAGATTGCGTCGGAAAATTAGGATGCTGGCGCGCATCCCGAAAAGTATCCAGAAACCTTTTACATTTTAGGAACCTTCAAGCTTACAGGTTTATATATTTACTTTCTTTTAAGCATTTTAAGGCACTACCTGCTCTAGATGACCAGCTGACCTTCTTGTAACAAGATTCAAGCTGTCTTGAATTTTCAAATTCTTTATTTTTTATAAATGAAAGGCAATCATTAGCTTCGCCAATTTGAGAGCTCCAACTTTCAGAAATGGCATAACATACTGCCACAGCATTTCGATCAAAGAATCCAACATCTACGATCTCCATGCACTTTTCATAACCGTCACTAGATTGACTAGTCCAAGAGCTATCTTGAGAGTCACATACGTCATACGTAGACATTGGAGTAAACTCACCAGCAAAGCTTAAAAAGTTTCCAAGGACAAGAAGTGTAACTAATAACATTCTCATTATATTCTCCTATCATCTATGTAATGTTTAATGAAAAATATTTGTATTGATTATCCCTACTTTTATGATTAGTTTCATTTATTTTGAAGAATTTTTATAGGCCGTTAGAAAGTTAACACTTAATAAATTTTCCAATAAATTAAGGTTTTTATGTGTACAACCTGTTAAAATCACTTTTAAGGAAGCTAAGGCTAGACTATAAAAGGAATAAAATGGAAGGCAACGTAAGAGACCATATTGAAATCGGTGAGAAGGTACGCATTGTTCTTAAAAAAGATCAACGAACAGGAAACCTTACTGAAGGTATCGTAAAAGATATTCTAACGAAGTCAGATTATCATCCGCATGGGATCAAGGTTCGTCTTGAAAGCGGTGAGGTTGGACGCGTAAAAGAGATACTTTAGCATCACTTGTTAGCTTAGCTCTAACGTAATCGGTGCATTCTTATACCTGTAATTTTCATCCAAACTACAAGAGTTTACAAATATTATTCCACCAAAAATATCAGTACCGTAACCTTCGTGGATATGGCCAAAGGCATGCACGCGAGGCTGTACTCGTTGGATGGTTTTGAGCAGGTCTGTGCATCCGACACGTTCGCCATTTGCACATAAGTCCATCACGGCGCGAGGTGGACCGTGGGTGAGGAGGATATCAGTATCATTTGGGATTAAGTCCCAATGTTTTTGAATCTCAGGACCTCGGTGCCTGTTAAATGCCCAGTCATGAAACCACGGCTGAATTGGTGAGCCCCAAATTTTAAATCCTTCAATTTCAATTCCTGAATCATTTAAGTAGATGATGCCGTTGTCTTTTAAGATTGCTTCGGCCTCTTCCTTTCTTTCATCATCAAAGCAGAAGTCGTGGTTGCCAGCGATGACGATCTTGTGTTTGAAGTCAAGGCCTGCAACAAATTCTGCAAATGCTCTCGTATCTTCCAGCGAGCCACGGCGTGTGAAGTCTCCTGTGTGAAAGAGGATATCCCCTGATTCGAAGGGAACTTCGCCGTGGCGATTATGAGTGTCTGAGAAGAAAGTTAGTTTCATTTAGGTATAATAGCATATGTTTTAATATACTGGTTTTAAATCTAATTTGATAAGTATCAAAATAAATATTGACCTTTCTATTTCTTGAGTCTATTTTGACAAGTATCAAAACAGATTCAGGAGGTAAAAATGAATTTTTTGGATGAATTGAAAGAACTTTCAAAGCAGGCATCGAACCTTTCAAGAGGAAAAATCGATATCAACGTTGAAAGAAAGATTAGAGAGAATGTTTTTGAAATTATGGAAGAGCTTTACGGAAATGCTACGACTGCTAATTTCATCAAGACGACAAAACTTATGTACCGTGATTGGTCACAGAGCTATAGCGAAGACATCAGATTTGGACGTGATGAAGATGCAGACAAGGCGATGGTTAAGCTTAGTACATTTGAGTGGATCGTATCTCTTCCATCTGTGCAAGAAATGCGCGCATCCCTTGGCGAAGGTTAAGAGATGAGTCTTGCGAACGTATTTAAAGTTTTAGGTGATGAGGCGAGATTAAGTATTATCAGAAGCCTGGCAGAGAAAGATCTCTATGCAGAAGTTCTTGCAGAAAGACTTTCTCTGTCTCCTGGAACGATTACGCATCACTTGAAAAAGCTTGAAGCTGTAGGACTTATTAAGTCGCGCAAGGAGCAGTACTACAAAGTCTTCTCACTACAAAAGAAGATGCTTGATAAGAATATCCTAAGTTCAATTTTAGAGGTTTCAATTTCAAACGAAGATGAAAATGAAGTTCAATATGAACAGAAGATCATCAAGTCATTTTTTAAAAATGGTGTGCTTAAGTCGATCCCTGTACAACGTAAAAAACGACTCGTTATTTTAAAGCATCTCTTACAAGAATTTAAAAAGGGCCGTGATTACACAGAAGCTGAAGTTAACGAAAGGATTGAAAAGTATAACGAAGACTTTTGTACCATTAGACGTGAGTTTATTGCAGAGAAGCTAATGGAGAGAAAGGCCGGCATCTACCGCGTAAAAGCTTAATGCTGGCCAATTTTTGTACATTTACAATTTATTCAACACTTTACTTCGTTCTCAACCCATAACTAGCTGATTATCCACACCTCAAAAGCCCACTTCTTTGCAAAAACTGGCTTCACTCTTGCTGTATCTAATTACTGATACAACTCTTTTAAAAGTTTGGAATTATGAAGCACTCATTATTTTTATTCACAATTTTGCTCTTGCAGTTTTCTGTTTGCAATTTCGCAAAAGCGAGTGAGTCTGTAATTCCGGCTTCACTGGATTTAAGTAGCATTCAGTCTTCAGTTAAAAATCAAGGAAATCGAGGGGCATGTACATTCTTTAGTGCTACCTCCTTATTAGAAAGTGAAATCATCAAACAACATAATATTGAGATAAATATCTCAGAACAATTTATGATTTATGCTACCAAGAACTATGCTCGTTATGGAGAATTAGAAGAAGGCTCTAGTGTCATTAGGAATCTTTATGCAGCAAGAAAGTATGGGATCACTTTTGAGCAGGATCTACCTTACCAGCAAAGCTGGTTCTCCCCAGGCATGCCATGCTCAGAAGACGCCTCTGTTAGATCATCTGGTTATGAATGCTACCACCATAATAGCAGTGTCGATAAAAATAGAATTATTTCATTAGGGAATAATTTAGAAATCACTGATATAGACGATTATGAAAATCAAAGATCAGATCTAATTATTTCATACCTCGCTAAAAATAAACGGCCAGTATCTGTTAATATCGTAATTAATGATGACATAATGCTTAGTTCGAAAAATGGAGAGATCAAATATAATACGAGGCTAAGAGATGAGTGCAATATTTCTAAAAAGTGTTTTGCTCACTCCATCGTCATAACAGGTTATAACCTAAAAGATAAAACTTTTAAGTTCAAAAATAGCTATGGAAAAAGCTGGGGAAGTAATGGATATGGAACAATTACCTTTGAGTATATTAATAAACTCTATGGGGCCCCTCAAATTATGGCCGTCGAGCTAAAGAAAAAATTGAAGCTTATTAAGCCGAAAGTGCCAGCAGCTACATCTCCTAAGGTATCAGTGAAGTCAGATATTGATTTTGATGGTAGTGACATAAATATAAAAATCAATGGAAGGGTAGAGTACTTACCAAAAACACAGTTTAAAATTCAGTTTGCAATTGTAAGAATTGATGAAGCCGGTGAGCCAAAAATCATCACACTTGATGAAAGGTTTGCTACGTTGTTTCACTATGCAACAACTGATGATTCTGGAAATCTAGATTTAGATGAAATTAAAGAAGTAAGTTTTAAAAACGTAAGACATAAACTCACGAAGTTAAATGAAGAGCTCTACCTATTCACTCTTGTTAATAAAGTAAGTGATAAAGAAGATGAAAATATTGACTATACCTTTAGTAAGCTCACTTTTCCCGCTTATGTCGAAACATTCAAAGACTGTTCTGAAGCATCAAAAATAGGCCCTAATCCTGACAAGCAAAAATGTTTTGATAAATTTAAGGGCAGCTACACGCTCCAAGAGTGTCTATCTCATGCAACGCTTTTTGATATTATCTATATGGATAAGGTTGCTAGTTGCTTTAAAGAGCTTAAGGGGCAATCTAACTTTTCTCAATGTAGTAGTCTCATTAGATCGATTCCTAAGAGCATGGACAAGTACACTCAACTCGAAAATTGCAAAGACATTTATGAGGGCGAATACACCGTATACGAGTGTAAGAGCGCAGCAAGATTAATCTCTGATGGCTACTATAGAGATCAACAGCTAACGAGATGTGAGCTAGGGTTTTAAAAATGATCTATCATAAGTTGTTGTAATTATATTATTTTAAGTAGTTTTTCATAGTTGAGCTTAAGAAAGGCTGATTTTTTTAATTAATTTAATCTATCAGTGCGTCATCTGTTGGTCTATAACTCCTTCAACAAAACAAAAAGAAAAGGAGAATACAAATGAAAAAGACAATGATGATTTTACTTAGTAGCTTAATTCTTTCACTAAACACTTTTGCTTCTACAGAGGTTGAAAACTCAAGACTTGTTAATATCGTTACTCAACTTGAGACATTTATTGGTGAAGATAGTGAGCTTATGGCCGATTCTCAGATTAAGCTAATCTTTGAAGAGAGTTTAAATAATTTAGATGATTCGAAAGTTATTCTTTCAAATATCCTCGAGCTTGATGAGAGATTTGAAGTAACAATGGATGATGAATTCGCCAATAAGTTAGCGATTTTTTCAGCACTACTTCATGAAGTTATGCTAGCGGCTAGAGCTTAACTAAACTTTAAAGAGATCCATCGTGTAACAGAAGACATCCTCTTGGGTTGTCTTCTTTACTACCTCACGTATCTCTTCAATGGCCTTTACCATGATGCCATTAACCTTTGGCAAATCTTCCTTAGAAAGAGTGATAACAGAGGAATAGTGAAGCTCATCTTCAGTTGCTCGGTCCATACTTTCCATCGCACGCAGACGCCAATTTGAGTGATGTCTTGCAATCATTGGAGAGTTCTTTCCAAGGTGAAAACTTTTTGATGTAAGCTTTATTTTATCACCGTCATTAGTAATAAGCCCCGCATCCAAAAGGAAGTCGATAACCTTTGCCACAGTCTCTGTGGAAATTGAAAAAGTTGCAGCGATCACTTCTCTGTCATACTGCTTTGTGATTGAGAGGTAGGCGTGGATCGCAAGATAATGCCAGCTTGAGTAGTATTCGTATTGCTGCTCTTTTGTTAGCTCTTTCTTATCAGTTAGGCGTTTACTGAGATCTTTTGAGTCTTTGACAAGCTCATCTATCTTGAGCTTGTAATAGTCACTTAATCTCTTATTTCCAGCGCGCTGATAATTAACTAGCGTTAAATAGAACTCCGTCTGCTTATTTGATAGAGACAGAAAATCTGCTGTGAGCAGTGCCTGCTCAAGACTAAAGTGAGCATCTTTGTTTAGGACTTGTGAGATATATGCCGTTTGGCAGGCCAGCTTTTCAGCAAGTCTTGACCTTGTTCCGCGCACCCGTTTTCCAAGCTCTTCAAGAGCATCAATAGTGAAATCTTTGTAATTTTGATAACTGAAAATATCCATAAGTTCTCGTTATTATTGGCTTGTGTTCTCTTCTTCGTAGTATTAGTTAATACTTTAGCATATTTTTAGTTAGCTTCGGCATAGTTGTGTATTTATTAAATACAGGGCCTATAAATTAAACACTTTCCCCTTTGCTAAATTGCTTTTGGTCTATATTGAAAGCATGAAGACTCAAAAACTTATTTCACTGATTGGACTATGCTTATGCTTGAATCACCAGGCTTTTGGTGTGGAAAGTTTGGATATTAAGCATAAAGTTCAAGTGGATTTATCAAAGTATAAGACACTTCTTGATATTAAGAAGTTTAATCTTCATAAGGAAAGGCCTCAGCAACTAGATTTAAATTCTTTTTTAAAAAAGAGTGTGCAAGACAATTCAGATGAGGGTGGCTTTGAGAGTTCTGGTGGAGGAACGATTGTTAAAACAGGAGTCGGTGCACCTATCTTATTAGACATTGCTGTTTATGATCAAAACTTTGTTGATGAATTTAATTATTCTCAAGGTTCATCAGTTGTCTTGAAAAAATATGCCAGTGTTCTTGGTTATGAGAAATTCACTTTTGATCGCATTAAAGAAATGGAAATATATCCGCTTTTAGAAGAGAGAATCGAGAAGTGGCAAGAGAGTAGTCCTTTGATTACTCATGGGATTAAGTCCGCCCTAAAGGGAGCTGATTGGAGATTTACTCCACATCGAGTTAGCAGCTTTTATGAGGGAGAGATTTTTCAAGGTGCAGTTTTTTATTCTGGAGATAAAGGCGCCTGGATTTCTACTCCTGTTTGGAATAGTGTCGGTGACTTTTCAAAAATAGGGCTTCTTATTCATGAAGCTTTAAGACATATGAGTATTAGCTATGGTGATAAGTTAAGTGAAGAAGTAATCCATGATATCACTTACCGAATTACCCTTACTGAACCTATCGAAGGTGAAACCTTAGACTCTAGGGCCTATTATCATGAAGACTCAATTACGGCGCTACATTATAAGAGTAAGGATAAGCTTGCTCAAAGCAAAGAAAGACTAAGAAATCTTATTTTAGATGAGAGATTAACTAACGATCCTGAGCTCCTTTCTCTTATTCAAAATAGCATCGATAATATTGATAACTCTAAAGTTCTTATGGAGAGCGTAACGGCTCTTGATAAACTTTATGAAGTGACATTTGAAGATAAGAAGGCAAATCTCTTACTTGATCTCTCTAGTGGCATTCACGAAGTCATTACTAGTCAACTTCGTGTAAAAGCTTCAAGGCCTGCCTTAGAGTTAACGGATGCTATTCGATCAATGAACTCAATTATCAGTCTAGAAACAATAAGTGAGAGCTTAATAATTGATTATATTGAAAGTGGTAAGATTCCTTATGAGTTCTATCAAGTGAAGGAGCGCCTTCAATTTTTAAATGAAATTCAGAAACTAAAACAGCGACATAAAAAGCTACTTGAGAGTGGTGCCTTAATTGAAGCTTACTAGTTCTAGAGATAATAAGTATTAATTTGATTTTATAGTTTTTACGATATACCCTAGGGGGGTATGTGTAATATCATGCTACCCAGAGGAGAAATTATGAAATTATTTATAGCTTTAATATTATCTTTTAACGTTTTTTGCCATGAGTTAGAATATCAAAATTACCTAATTCTTCAGAAGTCATTAGTTGAGGGAAATCTCGACCAGGGCCTAAAGTCTTGGAAAACGATGTGTAAGAAAGAACTTGGCCACTATGCTAAAGATTATAAATACGATGACTGTGATAAAAATATAAGTACTATTAGTGGATTACGAGATTCATTTAAACTTCTTTCTGAAATTTATATCAAGAATGGAAAATCACTTGAAAATAGCGACCTGAAGATCGTGAAATGCCCAATGGCAAAGGCCCGATGGATTCAAAAAGGTTCTTCTGTTAAGAATCCATATTATGGAAAGAAGATGCTTACTTGTGGTGAAATAGAATCATAAGAAGTAAGCATCTAAATTTTTTATAAGTGTATACAACGGTAAGTATCAAAAGTTTGAGACTCGATATCGTAAAGATAGAGTGCCTCAGAATATCTCTTTGTGTAAGCAACGTAGAGTCCACCTGATTGTGGATTTCCACAATAGTAGCGCTTGTCGTGTTCGAGTCGATAAACAGCAGTAGATGCCGAGCTAAATTGTTCAACATCTTTTTGTGCCTCAAGATAGGCGCTTTGAACTTCATCGTAGAATGGAAGTTCTGGCGTGAACTCGACACATTTGTATTCTTTTAGATTTCTCAAATCAGTATTGTCGATATAGTAGTAAAGCTTAGAACTTTCTTTGTAATAGATCTTAATGTGAGACTCGTGTTTCCCGCAGTAAAGGGCACCGTCATTAGAGTGGTGAAAGGCCATCGCAGAAAGTTGTAGTAATACAGCTAGACTGATTAATTTCATAAAATCTCCTTAATATTTCTACTTTATACACCAAATCCAATATATTGAGTCAGAGATTGTACTTTTAACAAGGTTTGAAAAGGAAGAATCCAGGAACCTCGTTAGAAGTTCCCGGAATTATTAGATCTTATCTTAGTTCTTTTCGATTGAAGATGTCTTAGCGTAGTTAATCGCTGTTGTAAGCAGAAGCCCAACAAAGAATAAGACGCTTAGGCTTGTTTGGTAATTAAAGCCTTCAACTCCAGCGATCTCCATTCCACCAATGGCAAGGATTCCAAAAAGAAGAGCAAATAAAGCGTCTCCTGTGATAAGTCCTGCGGCAGTTAAGATTCCTCGGTGAGTGATCTTTGTCACTGACTTTGTCCCAGCTAGTCTTGCAAGCGATCCCAGAAGAATTCCCGTCCCAATATATGATGGAAGATAAATTCCTACAGCAAAAGCAAGTGAGCTTAAAATAATACCTTTACGCTTTCCGATGATTTCAATGATCACAGCTAAAAGTCCAAGGCCTGCTCCGGCAAGTACTGGCATCATTGGAATATCACTTTGAATAAATAGTGATTTTAGAACTGTTGCAAAGAAAGCCGCCTGTGGTGCAGGAAGGGCTTCACTTCCAAGTGTTCCTGTTTCATGAGCAACGTAAACCGCTAGAGGTACAGAGATTGCACCACCAAGAAGACCAACAAGTTGTCCGATGAAAGAGCTTGAAACTTTAAGGCCATTAAATTGCATTGTCTTATAATCTTGAGATGAGTCGTTAGATGCACAGATGGCAACACAAGCTGCAACAATAATTGGAACTAGAAAGTAAACACCTTGGATACCTTCAAGACCAATTGCAAGTCCAACCAAACTTAGAACTAGCATTCCCATAAAAACAGTTCCACTAACAGGTGAAGCAGATGATCCAACTTGAAGTGATAAAAGTGCACCTAGGCCACTTAGGAAAAAGATGAGTAGTAGGGCAACAATTCCAAGTGCAACAAGACCTACGAGTGTTGCTCCTGAATACAGCATCATCGCAATTAGTAAGAATGCACCAAACCCAATCGATGCTAGAAGTTGCTTTCTTACGCTTGCTGGAATTTCTAATTGTTCAGCATCAAAGTCTGCTTCTTTATTAGCTAGAGCATTGCGAGTTTTTCTACCTTCAATAATATAAGCAATTAATGAGTAAACAACAGCAACAACCATAGCTGCTCCACCAACCCAACGAAAAGTTGTTCCTGGCATATTTTGAGCGGCCGACATTCCTTTAACAACTGCATTTAAAAGTCCTCCAAAGAAGATTAGGATTGCAGTAGGAACAGTTAGAAGTGCTCCAATACCAAAGTATAGTGGGTTAATTGGAAGTGGAAGTTTTGTTTCAACGCCACTTAGTGTGAACTTTAGGTCATATATACTTGCCTTTAAAACTTTAATTTGACTTAGGAAGGCCATGACAAATCCAAATGCTAGCCCTGGAATAAGTGAAAATTTTAAAGGTGGTCGTGCCTGAGGATTTTCTGCTGCTGTCTGAATTAGACGGTCACAGGCAACGGCCTCTGGCGCTGGAAGTTTTGGATCAGTTAAGAATCTCTGTGTTGCAAGACCAACAAATCCCCAACCTAGGAAACATCCTGCAGCTGAAGCTAAAATGAGAGATAAAATATCGACTGGTGGAACAGCTACTCCAAGTTCTGCTGCTAAGATTTGAACGATTGGAGCAACAAATGCGACACCTGCTGTTACGGCAACTCCTGCTGAGCCTGTTACTTGGGCCATGGCAAGAAAGCCTTTCATATCGTCTTTAAAGAAGGTACCCATTGCGACCCAGCCAAACAAAACGACGAGGGGACTGATCCCCGGTGTAATTCCAGCCTTTAGTGCTGAAAAGACAAATGCTGATCCGAGAACAAAGGAGATGACGAAGCCGAAGACAATTCCAGCTCTTTTCGATTTTAACGATGGTTCGTTAGCATTACTCATAAACTTTCTCCAGTTATTATTTAGTTATAATTATAGAATTACTTTACTGCTTAGATTTAGCAAGTATTATGTATATATGACGAAAATTGATAAAGAAAAGCTAACAGAAGAAATGAATTCTAAGAATCGTGAATGGCTAATTGAGTCTGATGGTGTTTCAGCGCTCTTCATTCATAATCTCGAAAACTTCGCTTATCGCTACCTTGAAACATCGACTGATAAAGGAATTAAGTGTGTTGTTGATGGTGAGCTCTATCAAGTCAAATCAACTGAGCCATCAATCATTGAGGCCCTTAAGTGGGATAATCCAGAGCTTAAGAAATCCCTTATCGATTTATGTAAGAAGTATCCAGGAAAAGCCTCTAAAGAGCTTAGAGTTAATCTAAGTTTAGTGACGAAAATGCTAGGGGAGCATAAGAATGAATGCTCTGCTCATATCACCTGCTTACTGCCAAATGGAGAGAGTTTAATTCTCTTTGAAAAGACTACGTCTATGAGTTTTGATGATCCGATTGAGCTTAGAAATAAGCATGCGGCCCTTCTAGAAGAGGTTTCAGTAATTTTTTAAGTATTTGACTAAAATGGTCGATAAGATATCAGTGAGATACCTTATTTTCATCCTAATATTCATTTCATGCTCTAAAGTTCTTAGGGGCCCAGCTCAGCTAAAGCAGAAGCATATTGTCTTTGATCTGGACCACACGCTCGTGGCCGAAATAGAAGAGGGTGAAACATTTAATCCGAAAAGAACTATTACCATCCAAGGCATTCACTATAGGATTATTCCATACGCCCAGGAACTCATCACTGAGTTATCAAAACGAGAAGATGTTTCAATTTCTTTTTTTAGTGGTGGGAGCGAGGATCGAAATCTTGAATTGTTAAAATCGCTCAAACTTTCAGACGGAAGTGATAAAAGTTTTCATGATATTTCTTATCGCATTCTTTCAAAGCGCCACCTTTACGATAATAGAAAAAATGTCCCTGAAGATTCTCGCTTTGTTCATAAGTGGAAGAAAGATATCTCCCTTGTTAGTGATGATCTTGATTCAATCATTCTCGTGGATGATCATAAAGACTTCTACTATCAAGGTCAAAAAAACAATACAGCATGGTTAGGAGAGTGGTTTAATAATTTTGAAAGCTATTCAGATGTGGAAGATTACAGGAAAAGAATTGGAGATGCTAAGGGCTTCAGACTTCCTCCATCATATAAAGACTGGTGGATGAATCGCAATAAACTGGCCCTTGTTGGAAGCGCTATTGAAGAAGCTTTGGATAACGATGAAGTCTTTGTGGAATCAATGAGAATTCATCTCAAGCATCTAGATGAGCAAAGAGCTGGAAGTCTTGAGAGTTTAAAAGATCGGGTTCATACCTTTGGAATACGTTTTGCGCCGGAGTCTTGTTCCTCGGCGCTTGGAAGTTTTCTTCAAATCCGATAGAAATGATATGTATGCAAGGAATTGGTTATATGAAAATAAGCGAAGTTGCCCAGACAACAAATCCTCGATACGTGTAACCAAAGACAGTTGGTAAAATTCTAATTGAGATTCAAGATATTGAAGAAATAAAAAAATAGTGCCAAAATCTTTTTGTGAAGTTTAGTATGAGGCACTTATGTGGAATGACGAACAAAAGAATATCTGGTTTGAAGAACAAGAGATAAAAAGATCGTATCGAGAAGAAGTCGTAACAAAGATTAAGAATCTAGAAAATCTTTTTGATATCTCTCAGTATGGAGCACTTCCGTACGATGAGAATAGGTATCCGCTGTTCTTAATAAAAAGCAAGAATTTCTTACCTGAGAATAAAACGATTCTAATTACTGGTGGTGTTCATGGTTATGAAACTAGTGGTGTTCATGGAGCTCTCGCTTTTTTAGAAACACAAGCTTTAAACTACACAAACGATTTTAATATTATTGTTGCTCCATGTATTAGTCCTTGGGGTTATGAAACAATTAATCGTTGGAATCCAATGACCGTCGATCCTAATCGTTCATTCTTCAATGATGGTCCTGCGCCCGAATGCAACCTTTTCATGAAGGCCATTTCTGAATTAAATCTTGAGATTTTTGCTCATTTCGATCTTCATGAGACAACGGATACTGATAATACTGTCTTTAGGCCGGCCCTCGAAAAAAGAGATGGAATACCTCAAGATATTTGGGATATTCCAGATGGTTTCTACCTGGTGGGAGATAGTGAGAATCCAACACCTGAATTTCAAAAAGCAATTATTGAATCTGTTCGTAAAGTTACACATATCGCACCAGCTGATATAAATGGGAATATTATTGGAGAGAAGCTAGAACAAGAGGGTGTGATTAATTATCCTTTAAAGAAGCTTCATCTTTGTGCATCTTTTTCTGATGCAAAATTTTGTACGACAACAGAGGTGTATCCAGATAGCCCAAGGGTTAGTGCTGAAAATTGTGTGGATGCACAAGTGGCCGCAATTATTGGTGGCATGGATTTTTTAGTTAACTCGATTAAATAAGCTGAAATTTTTCTAATGAATTATATTTGAAATCTTAAGATATCTTTGTAGAATACTTAACAAAGTTAAATATTAACAAGGTTACGTATTATTAAAGATTCATTATCTCGTAAATTTATCGAAGTCATCCCATCATCCATGGGCATTATTAGATCGTATATTAAAAGTGCTAGTGAGTCAGAGCTTAGCTTTCCAAAATATCGAATCCTTGCAAGAGTTGATAATGGCACATGTTCAGTAAGTGACCTAGCTGAAGTCATGTGTGTATCTTGTGCGGCCATTTCAAAATTAGTAGATACTTTGGTCAACGATAAATATATATCTCGTGAGACTTGTAAAACAGATCGAAGAATCACGAATCTAAAAATTACATCAAAAGGCAAAAAGAAATTTGAAAAAGTCAGAAGTGCTGCTAGCTGTCGCTTTTTAGAAAACCTAGATGATATTGATTCATCTGAGGTTAAAAAAGTAACAGATGCACTACTGGTAATTGAAAATTTTGTTAAAAATATACAGGAGACTAATTCTTGAAGTTTTATAAAATTGGATTATTGTTTTTTACACTTGTTCCTTGCTTAAGCAGCGCTTCAGTTGAGGATCTTTATTTAAAATCTTTAAAAAAGTCAAAACAAGTTGAAGTATTCGATCTTACAGAGAAGAAAACTATTTCAGACCTTGAAACTGTAGAGTCAACACTTTATCCGTCAGTTGATATTGTAAATACTAACACTTATAGTGAAGAGTATCGCAATGTTACAACTCGTAATAATGAAGTTGATTCAGAAGTTTTCCTTTCTTTAAATCAGAAACTATTTCAAGGTGGAGCTGAGTTTGCTCTATATGACTATAATAAAATTGTACCAAAGCAAGCTAAAGCTCTTACTGATAGAAGTCTTGCAGAGTACTACTCTCAATTCACGTCGCTATTCTTTCAAATGTCTTCCGCTATTGAAGAAAAAGAAAGAGTCGATGCATTATTAGAGAACCTAAGAAAGAGGGTTAGTATTGTTAGAGGTAGAACAAAAATTGGACGAGATCGCAAGGCCGATCTATTTGCTCTAGAGTCCCAACTACATCGCCTCGAAGCAGGACTTGTACAAAGTAAGGCACAGGTAAAGACTTCGATGACTGATCTTATGAATTTTTCTGGACTCGATAATATTGCTGAAGTGAAAGATAGTGTTGATCCATTAAAGTTAACGCTTTCATTAAATGTCGATCTTGAGAACACACCTGAACTTAAAAGTTTGAAGTATGATTATGAAGCTTCTATTGCAGAAGCAAAGATCGAAAAGGCCGCATATTATCCCCAGGTTGATCTTAGGGCCAATTACAATATTGATAAGAACGAGATTGGAGAGCGTGATTGGGGTGTAAGTCTCAATGTCTCTTTAAACTTATTAGACTTTGGTGAAAGAAAGTCTCGAGTTGTAAGTAAGAGAATCGCTTCACAAATCAACAAGGCCCAAATTGATTTCAGTAGACGTAATACGAAAAATCGTTGGAATGCATTTGTTCAAAATTTTGAATATAAGAAAAATGAATTAAAAACACTTAGAAAAGCATTGTTTCGAAGTCGTGCTTCGTATCAAGAGCAGTTGAAAGATCTAAATAAAGGCCTTGTTACACAGATTGAAGTTATTAGGTCACTAGATGATGTCATTGATCTTGAGAAGTTAGCGATTAGATCGTCTCTTGAAGTTAAGTCTTTATATTATCAAGCGAATGCTTACTTAGGTAATATCCCTAAAAATTAAGAAGGTTATATATGAGTTTATCATCATTATCGATAAGAAATCCTGTATTTGCATGGATGTTAATGTTCTCTCTCATTCTCTTTGGAATCTTAGGATTTAGAGAATTAGGAATTAATGAAAACCCAGATGTTGATTACCCATCAATTTCAATTGCCTACCAATATGAAGGGGCAACTCCAGAAGTTGTGGAAAAAGACGTATTAGAGCCGGCCGAATCTATTCTTGTTTCAATGCAAGGGATTAAAGATATGACATCTACTGCTGGACGTGGGCAAGGGCGAATTGATTTAGAATTTACACTTGATAAGGATATTGATTTCGCACTTCAGGAAGTTCAAACTCTTCTAGGACGTGCTCAAAGACAGCTTCCTGACGATGTCGAAACTCCAACAGTGACAAAGTCCAACGCAGCTGATGATCCAATTCTCTATTTAGCTCTTGTTTCAGATACTTTGTCTGAAAGAGAACTTAATATTTTGTTTAAAGATGGTGTTATTGATCAGCTGACTACAATCGAGGGGGTCTCTGAAGTTCGTGCTTTTGGTGCGAGAGAGCCTATGATGAGAATTGATGTTATCGCTGATAAGCTAGAAGCGTATCAATTAACTCTCTCTGATATTGTTCTTACACTCCAACGAGAAAGTGTTGAGCTACCTGCTGGTAAGTTTGAGACGGTTTCAAATGAGAAGAGTTTAAGAGTCTTAGGTGAAGGACGAACAGTTGAAGACTTCAAGAATATGATTATCAATCGACGTGGTGGCCAAGCTAATTACGTACCGATAAGACTTTCTGAAGTTGCAAATATTTACGCTGGTGTTGAAAATCGTACGCGTATCTCACGTGTTAATCAAAAACCATCGCTATCGATGCCAATTTACAAGCAAAGAGGTGTTAACGCAGTTGATGTTGCGGATAGAGTTAAGGCGAGAGTTGAAGAGATTTCTAAGAACTTGCCTGAGGGGACAAATCTTTCTGTAAACTTCGATAGAACATCTTTTATTAGGTTATCAATTGATGAACTTCTTCAAAACCTTGTGCTATCAGTAATCTTAACTTCTTTAGTGTGTTGGCTATTTTTGAACTCAATGTCGGCAACCATAAATATTCTTCTGGCCATTCCTACTGCCATTATTGGAACGTTTTCTTTTATGTACTTAATGGGATTCTCATTAAATACATTCTCACTTCTTGGACTAACCTTAGCAATCGGTATTGTCGTTGATGATGCTATTGTTATGTTGGAGAATATTGTTCGCTACGCCAAGAAGGGACATGATAAGGTTCAGGCAGCTTTTAAAGGAAGTCGTGAGATTGCATTTGCTGTTCTTGCCACGACCGCTGTTCTTGTTGCAATCTTTGCACCTATTACACTAATGCCTGGAATCGAAGGAAGGTTCTTTAAAGAGTTTGCTTTAACAATCTGTATTGCTGTATCTCTATCTTCTCTAGAGGCCCTGACTCTAGCACCAATGAGATGTTCACAATTCTTAAATGTTGCTTCAAAAGGAATCTTTGTTCACGTTTGGGTTGATAGGGCCGTAGAGTTTGGAAATAAAGTTTACATGGGAATTCTTAAGTTCGCACTAGGTCATAGAATTAAAGTTCTTCTTGTATCGACTGCACTGATTCTTGTTGCTTTCTTATCTCTTAATCATATCGATAAGGAATTTGCACCTGAGTCTGATCGTAGCTTCATGTTTGTAATTTTCATCGCTCCAGATGGAAAGAGCTTAGATTACACAAATGAGAAAGTTAAAGAGTACGAAGAAATCGTTTCTAAAAATGAAAATATTCAAAGAATGATTGTTGCAGTTGGTGGTGGACGAGGTGCTACTTCTGGAAACCGTGGTTTTGGTGTTTTAATTCTTAAAGACCGCGATCAGAGAAAGCTCACTCAATTTGAAGTTGCAGCTCAGTTGAGAAAAGAATTATCTGTTATAAAAGGTCTAAAGATCATCATTAGAGATCGTATGGGATCTGCCATTGGTGGCCGAAGAGGAAGTCCAATTGAGTTTACAATTACGGGGCCAGATGCCGCAATTCAAGCACAATTATATGAACAACTTGAAAAGGGGATGAAAGAATCTGATCTAATGGTTGGAATTCGCTCCGATGACATCGGACAGCTTCCTGAAGTTCACATTATTCCTGATCGAATTAAAGCACAACAACGTGGTGTTGAAGTTAATACTATTGCAACTGCTCTTAATGTCGGAGTTGCTGGTTCGGCCGCAACAAAGTATACGGAGCGTGGTAGACGTTACGATGTATTTGTTCAATTAGCAGAGGAAGATCGTACACGCGAAAATATCTCGTCACTACTACTTCAAAATAATCGCGGAGAATTTGTAACTCTAAATGATGTTGTAAAGATCGAAGATGCATTTGGACCACAGTCTATTTATCGTGAAAATAGAGCCAGAGGGATTCGAGTTGATGCCAATTTAAAAACTGGTGTTGCTCAAAGTAGGGCAATTGATTATATCAAAGAACTTGGTGAGAAAGTATTGCCAAAGGGTTATTACTTAAAGTTTTCAAAGGATCTAAATGAATCACTCTTTAGTGTTTTAATGATCATGGTTTTAGGACTTGTTATTGCCTATATGGTTCTGGCCAGTCAGTTTAATTCTTTTTCAGATCCACTAACTGTCTTTCTGGCGATACCTTTTGGATTAGCTGGCTCATTCATCGCACTATGGTTGTCTGGAAGTACTCTAAATATCTACTCGATGATTGGTATCTTACTCACAATGGGGATTGTTAAGAAAACTTCTATTCTTATTGTTGAATTTTCAAATCAACTAAGAGATGAAGGCAAAGAGTTAAAAAATGCCATCTTAGAGGCTTGTGAAACACGCTTTAGACCTATCATTATGACTACTTTTACAACTCTTGCATCTGCTGTTCCAGCGGCCGTCATTGTGGGAGCGGGCTCTGAAACAAGAAGACCTATGGCCCTCGTTATTATTGGTGGGGTTTTTCTTTCAACTATTTTTACTCTAGTTGTTGTTCCTTGCTTCTATTCACTAATAGCAAGACCTCGAAGAAAAATTTTAGAAGAAGTTGAATCATAAATATAAATACCGGAGGATCTTTTCATGGATCCTCTGGTATATTTTATTTATTTTAGGTCTTTTAAGATCGCAATAAGCTTATGATAACTTTTATTAGTATATTGTTGGTTTAGAAAAGTAATTAATTGTTCATTTGAAAAGTTTTGTCCCTTATCCTTTGTTTCAAAGAAGAAGTTCACAAATGACTCTGAGATCATCATAACTTTTGAAAGAGGGGAGATATCATCTCCTGGATCCATGGCAAAGCCTTCTCCATTTCTTGTACCGTGGTGTTGCAGGATAATTTGATCAACACCGTTAGGAAGTTTTTTAAGCTTTGAGACTTGCTCTGCTGCTAGCTTGGCATGCATTAAAATATAATTTAAGTTCTGTTCACTAACATCAAGTTTATATGCAAGATCTTCAACTTCAAATGCATCAGGATGTTCTTTGTAGACTGGTGCTAGGTAAATATCATGAAAGAAGAAAGCGCAGGCCATCTTCTCTTCTTGAGCAGAGTTACCCCACGAAACTTGTTTTAAGATAAACTGACTTACATATGTTGCAAGAATAGAGTGGGTATAAAGATATGATGATTTATTTGCAAGAAGATATGCTAATAATTTTTCAAGTTCACTCGATTCTTCAATAACTTCCTTGATGATCTTTATACAAGTTTGGCTTACTTTTGATACCTCTTCGAGGTTTGCTTCATCGCTTAAGAGTACAGAAGCAAGAGATTCTAATGAGACTTCAACGGCCTTAAGCTTTTCTTCTGGCGTCGCTGTTGTTTTTAAGTGCATGATTAATTGCATCGTTAAAAAGTTGATACACTGAAGTCTTTTTTCTGACTTCACATAGACTTGATCATCTTCTGCACTTATGTCTTTTTCATTAATCTTGTCATCCTTTGAATATACTAATTCAAATTCATCTTCATCTTTTTGTTCTTTTCGAAGATAAATATCACAGAAGGCCTGATCAGTTAATTTAAGTAGGTCTAGTGGAAGTGGGTAAAAATCTCCAACATCTAATGCAACCATATCCTTTGCCGTTACATTCATTAGCTTTGCTGATGATCTAACGATTGATTTAATATCGTATCGATTAGGAATGTAAATAACAGATGGTGGGATTGCGACTGTTGAATTTTGTTCAGTTAAATTATTAAACATAATAATATTAGACTTCAATTTCACAGAAGAAATGAGGTTTAATATTTCATCAGAAATATTTGGGAAATCTTCAAGAAAGTTTGCACAAACAATTAGATTTACGTAATCTCTACGACCTAAGTAGTTTTGAATTTCACTTTTTGTTTTTGCAACGATTACTTTTAAACCGACGTATGCACTTAAGTTCGCAGCATAAACGGAACTTAAGATATTTTCATCAGAAATAATCAAAACTCTAGATCGCATATAATTCCCATCGTAATAATTCATATGTATTATATACTATTATTTAATTTAATTAAGCTAAAGTTGTTAGGAGATCAGAAATGATAAGAGCATTATATATTACTGATGAAGATATCAATAAAGACAATTATCTAAGAAGTAACCTTCCTAAAGAAATCGAGATAGTAAAGGTGAACTCTAAAGATGAGGCTATCGATCAAGTATTGAGTAAAGGTCCATTTCATATTGCTTTAATTGATGTTGAAAATAAGGATATAGAAGCGCTTGATCTAATGACTGCATATAGTGAACTTGTCGATAGTATTGATTTTGTATTCTTTGGAAACTCATCGCTATATGCTGGAAATGTAGAATCCCAACTCGATGAAGAGATGATGGCCGTGGCCCATCACCTTGAATATCCTTTTAATGAAGACGCACTAGAAAATGTGTTTATGGATATCATATTAAAATATAAAAGAATTGAAGAAAGTGCGGCCTTGATTGAAATCGATGAATCTGAATTTGCTCCATTAAAGCTTCGAAGTTTATATTTATTTAAATCAATACCAGCGGATGCATATATTAAATTTTCTTCAAATAAATTTATGAAAGTGATTAAGAAAAATACTCTTATCACTGAAGCTTTAATTCAAAGTTTTGTTAAAAGAAAAGTTAAGTTTGTATATCTCTATAAAAGTGATCAGCTACAAGTTCTAGAAGATGCTATTACAGAGATGTATATTACGCTTGATAAGTATAAGGATACAAAAGTATTGCTTGAGAACCTTATTCGATCAGTTGGTATCATCCATTCGTACTTAAGATGGATTGGTACTGGAGATGCTGTTTTATCTCTAGTTGATAAGGTGATTGAAAAATGTGAGTACGTAATTGAAAAGGAGCCGGATTTATTAGCCCTGCTAGGAAAGTTTCCATTCAGCGCGGGAGACGTTGCTGAAAAGAGCATTCTTACATCACTATTTGGATGTAGTATCCTAGAATCCATCAATTATAAGGCAAGTGGGACAAGATCTAAAATTATACTCAGTGCACTCTTGTGTGATTCAACATTAGAAAATGATGACTTGTGTAAGATAAATTCAGTTAAAGATCCAAATCTAAGAATGTTTTCTGAAGATGAACAGGAAGAGTTTAAGATTCACCCTGTGAGAGAAGGTGAGTTAGCAAGTTTATTTACTAAATACCCAGAGGTTGATTTTATTCTTCATCAGCATCATGAACAGCCTGATGGAAGTGGTTTTCCTGTTGGTCTTCGTGGAAAGAAAATAACTTTAATTTCTGCAATTTTTATTCTTTGTAATGATCTTGCTTCTTATATAATTCAAAGAGGGCTAAAGAGATCTGTTCTTAGAAAGGCCGCAGAGGTATTAGAAGAGAAGTATTCGTACGTTCCCTTTAAGGAACCTTTCAAAATGTTAACGAAAAAATTCTCTTGATAATAAAAGCCTTGATTATGCACAAGTGAGTATCATTTAACTAATGATAGTGTAAGTTTTAGTGCTAACTTTCAAGGCTAATTCTCCCTAATTCTAGTAATCTATAATTGTAAGCTTTTCAGAAACTCAAGTTGATGATTTTGTTCAACTTTTATCGTTTAATACCGAATATATTTCTATGACCACTCGTTAAGGAGCATTGAATCTATAAGTATATTCTTATCATATTTCTACTTACTTTCTCTAGTAGATCATTTGCTGAGACCGGCAGTTGTTTGGTCAATTCTGAAGTGGTCAAAGATAAAATAAGTTACTTAAGAACAAGTGTTATTTGCGCAAACTCTTCATCGTTAAATGATTGTCTTGAACTTGTGCAGTTAAGAGATATTGAGCATTCTCATTTAATTGATGCCGCTATTAAAGAGGATTCAGCTCTTGTTTGCTCTCTACCTGTTACTGGCTATCCTGTTGTTACATCTACTTTTCTTGCTCTTCAAAAATCTTCGATGCAAGTCATCTCAGAAAAACTTGCTCCTAGAAAGTATGTAAATGATGCACTTGATTTTTATCAACATATGCAAGCTCATAAGAAGCGTGTTGTCGAGATGGGAATGAGACTACTTAAGGAATTTCCTGACGAATTTAAAGGCTTGGATGAAAATATTTTAAAGAGTGTTTTGTCCGTACATGATAATGCCAAAGTAAGAACCACTAGTCGCTATAACGGACGTCCTTTTTATGAAGTGCTCTATAATGAAGGATATGGAAAAAAACTAGATCGTAAAATTGTTGATGCTTTAAATAATCAGGATGAAAAATTTGTTAAAGAAGTCTTTGATCAGTTTAATCTTAATGATTCGACACGTGAAAAAATACTACGTATTGAAAAAATCGCAGACTTTGTTGATAGAGGTATGAGTCCTGTTGCAACTGAGGAATTTGGAAGGAAGACAACTCTGGCAAGTCAAAGTGACTTTTTTCTTAAAGATAAGATGGATAGAAATTTAGCGAAGTATCTGGAAGATAATTATCAAGATATCAATAAGGACCTTCATTATAAGAAATTGAGTGTTCTCGAAAAGGCAAAACTTAAGTCTAGGTTAGATGTTAAGCTAAAGTATGGTGAGCTTGTCAATGAAAAGAAAGCTGGGGTGTTTGCAATTAGTAGGGCCGCACTAGCTTCACAAATTAAGAGTCATGCGAAATCTTTAGGAAGTCGAATTGCTGGACTTTTATCTAACACGAAATTTATTAAAGGAGTTACAGGTGTTGATTTAATGTTAACTTCGATAAAGACTGGATGTCAGGAAATCGGTTATCACGACTGGGTACAGGATCCTAATTGTGGGCCATTAATTGGCTTAGGTCCTAATGTAATCAAATTTTTAGATGAGCCTTGGCAGAGACAAGAAATGGCCTTGCAGCATGGCCAGCATATGTGCAGTGTTGTTGATGGCATATATAATGATCTTCAATCGAATCGTGTTAATAGGAAATCATGCCTTAGGGATGGAAAGGTAAAACTTAATGGCCTCGATAAAAGAAATATTCTCGTAACTAGTGAAGATAATAAGATTGATAAAGTCCAGTTTTATGAAAGAAAATACGGACGTATGGGAGTTACGATACCCGTTCTTAGTAATTTAGAATTTGATCCAAATGGGGAAATTGAGAAAGCCTGTTTTAGTGTTCAAAATGGTACAAAGAATCTATGTAAGAATAAATATGAGATAAAGTCTAATAGTTTAAATAATGTTTACAGAAATGCTATTAGCAAAGCTCAGGAATATTTGAAAAAGAACTCTTTTGATATTGCGCGTTCTATTTCTTGTTGTCTTAGAGAAACTCAGGACCCTTCGTTAAAAGCCTTCTGTGCAAATTGAACAGATAAACTTTAGTCCTCTTAAGTATTTTTACGCATGCTACTCTTGCTAGAATATGATCAACTTTAATGATTGGTGAACGTCAGTATGCAAAAGAAAGTCTCATTTAGTAGTTTAGTCGGTCTTACTGGAACACCTAATGGATTAGATGAAAAAGAAGTTAGCAAGCAACGTTTAAAGTTTGGATCAAATGAAATTGTCGAACGCATAGGAAATCCATGGATTGATATCATTATTGATACGCTCAAGGACCCTATGGTATGGTTTCTCGTTGGGATATCTGCTGTATTTTATCTTGTTGGTGATTATACTGAGTCTCTCATTCTAATGCTTGCAACACTACCGTTAATCTTTATGGATGCCTTTTTACATTTGCGTACACAAGTCTCAACGGCAGCTCTACGGAGTCAATTATCCTCTAAGGTTATATTAATTCGTAATGGTAAAAAAGTAGAAGTTGATTCGTATGAAATTGTACCTGGCGATCTTGTGGTTCTCTCTTCTGAAGGAGCCTACTTGCCTGCAGATGGTTTTTGGGAGGAGGCAGATTCACTTCAAGTAGATGAATCTGTACTAACTGGGGAAGCCTTCCCGATAAAGAAAAATCCCATACATTTTGATCCATTTAAAAATACAGCTGATACTTTAGTTGAAACAAATATATTAGGCTTTGCTGGAACACGAGTTTTAGCTGGAAAGGGAAATCTTAGAATACTATCGACTGGTAGGAATACTTCATATGGAGAGATCGTTCAGTCTGTCGCTCAGATCGCTCACGAAAGAACTCCTTTACAGTCTGCGATATTAGAGCTCACACGATTTCTAATATATGCTGCTGTCATGCTCTGTTTTATCATTGCAGCGGTTAGGCTCTACCAAGGTCATGGTTGGCTTGATGCTCTCTTAAGTGCAGCAGTATTGGCGGTTGCTGCTATCCCTGAAGAGTTTCCAGTAGTCTTCTCCTTTTTCTTAGGAGTCGGTGTCTATCGTTTAGCGAAACACAATGCACTTGTTCGAAGAGCGGTATCGGTCGAAAATATTGGTCGAGTCACTCAGATTTGTACGGATAAAACAGGCACGATAACGGTTGGTAATCTAGAGTTGACCCACTTTGTGAATGCATCTGATACTTCAGAGTCTCATCTTCTTACAATGGCACTTGCGGCATCTAATAGGCAGGGGGCCGATCCTGTTGATATTGCAATTATTAATGAAGCGAAGAATAGAAATACGACAATACTTAATCGTTTGTCGGTAATTCCTTTTACAGAGGATAGAAAGAGAGAGACGGCATTTATTGAATATGAAAATACCTTAAGGTGTGTCATCAAGGGGGCCCCTGAAATTGTTTTATCTAAATCATCTCTTAATGACGAAGAAAAGAAGATGTGGGGAAAAGAAATTGAGACATTGGCCAAAGGTGGTCACAAGGTTTTGGCCGTTGCAGCTCTTGTGGTTAATGACGAGCTTGTGGAGTCTTGTTTAGAGCCTGAAGAAGGATTTCACTTTTATGGACTTTTGGCATTTGAAGATCCTGCCCGTCCCGAAGTAAAAGAAGCCTTAAAGTATTGCATGAAAAATGAAATTAAAGTTTTAATGATTACGGGAGATCATCCAGATACCGCCCGCGCAATAGCGAAAGATATTGGCTTAATACAAGAATCAGCTGTCATTATTTCTGCCGAGAGTGAGCCTCATAAACTTGAAGAAGAGTGGTTACAAGATAATCCAGGGTTCTTTAAAGGTGTTGATGTTGTTGCAAGATGTAATCCTGTACAGAAATTTAAGATTGTTGAGAGTCTAAAGAAAGCCGGGGAGCTCGTTGTCGTCACTGGTGATGGAGTAAATGATGTTCCAGCACTGAAGGCCGCTGATATTGGTGTTGCAATGGGGCTTCGTGGGACGAGAAGTGCCAGGGAGGTATCTTCAATCATTTTGAGTGACGATAATTTTAGCACAATTGTAAATGCAATTCGTGAGGGCAAGCAATTATTTGAAAATCTCAGAATGAGTTTTAAATACTTACTACTTATTCATATACCATTTGTTCTATCAGCTGCCTTAATACCGCTACTTGGTTATAAACTTCTTTATTTGCCAATTCATGTAGTATGGCTTGAATTAGTTATTCATCCTACTGCTCTTTTTGCTTTTCAACAAAATATTAATTTAGATACGCAAAAGGATCTTTCACATCGAAGATCATTTTTTAGTAAAAAAGAGTTAATGACTATTTTAGCATTGGGATTGAGTTTGACTGCAATACTCATTATCTCTTATATTAGTGCGCTCTCTGAGAGTCAAGATGTCGCTCACGGGCGTGCTAAAGCGATGGCACTGCTTTCTCTTTGGAGTGCTGGGATAGTTATTGCATTAACAAAGTGTCGAACAACTGCCGCTAAATTGATCATACTGTGCACAATCTTATTATCTCTTGTTCTCACACAATATAACTTAATGGCAAATGCGTTGCACTTATCTCCACTTCATCTCATGGATTGGATTAGGGTGATTACCATCGCTTTTGTATTTGTCTTGATTTTATTTCTTTTGGATAGTCCTTTAAAAAAGAACTTCTCCCTGATCAAGTAGCACAAGATAGAGTCTTAAATCGAACTCAACTTGGTGATAGTTTGGTTGCATATATTCACAAAGTTTATAGAATGCTTTGTTATGATCTTTTTCTTTAAAATGGGCAAGTTCGTGTACCACAAGCATTTCGAGCATCTCTTTTGGTGCGTCTTTAAGAACTCGTGAGATTCTCATTTCATGCTTCTTTTTTAACTTTCCTCCGTGATTTCGACTAATGTAGGTATGTGTACCAAGTGCATCATTTACAAGATCTTTTTGTTTTTCGTAAATAACCTTACTGAGCTGAGGAACATTACGCATATACTTATCTTTAAGCTCATTTGCATATTTATAAAGTAATTTATCAGAATTTATTTCATGCTTGTTTGGATATTTTTTTTGCAGGTAAGATTTGAGATTACCACTAGCAATGAGGTCTTCAATTTGTTGTTTGATATGTTCTGGATAGTATTTAAAGTACTTTTCAATAGGCATATATACTCCAATTCCTCAAAAAGTTGCTAGAGGAATGTATTCAACACCATTTTTGGTTGAATGACTATGAAATAAAGTAAACTCATTAACTAGAATATTGAAGTCATGTATTTGTACCGTCTTAAGGAAGCTTCTTATCTCTTCTTCACCAATACCTTTATCCATTCTGCCTATGGTGAGATGAGGAGTGTACTTCATATTATCCAATTTTAAATCTAATGTTTGTAGCTTTTGTTCAATCTGAGTTTGTAGTTTTTCGAGCTGTGGATTATGTTCAACTCCAATCCATAACGGTGTGCCTCTACGGTGCGGATGAAAATAACCTAAAGATTGAAAAGTAAGGGGAAAAGGTGAAAACTTAATCGTTACCATTAATTTGTTAATTTGAGCTAATAATGCATCAGAGACTTCACCAATATATTTTAAAGTTAGATGTAAGTTGGCAGCAGGGTAGCGATTGAAATATTGATGTGCAAAGCTTATCTGATCTATATGCTCTTTGATATCTTTAGGTAAATCAATTGCCATAAAAACTCTCATCTCACAACATTCCTAATTTAGTATTAGTTTAAAAAAAGCCTCACAATTTGAATGGTTAAATATACTGAAATATTACTTATTAAAACATGAACCTATTTTTGTTTGCACATTTTTGTGCATATTTCTTTCTTGATAATTTGCTCTATTGCAATATCTAAACTACTGAAATTATTGTCTTTAATTAAATGTTCTTTAGAAAAGTTAAAATCACTTTTGTTCCACGATTAAAATACCAAAGGATCTATTCTTACTGGTTTTATTATAAGGGAATTAAATGAGAGATTTATTTAGAACGTTTGTGGTTATTAGTTTTGGAATACTAAGTTTAAATAATGTATATGCTGAGATTAAAGGTCATATTGATGCTGTAAAGCTTGTAAATAATAAATTGGTGGTAAGTGGTTGGGCCTGTGATCAGGCAGTAAATCAATCCATTAACGTTCATATTTACGCCGGTGATTCATTAAGCAGTAAGAAAATACTTTCAAACTTTAAAGCAAGTAATCCAAGTGAAGCCGCTGTTTCAAATGTTTGCCAAAATACATTTAATAAACATCGTTTTGCTCACGTATTTTCTGACGATCAATGGAAAGCAAATGCTGGAAAGCTTGTTTTTGGATTCGGTATCTCTCTAACTGGTGGAGCGAATCTTCAGATTGGAAAAAGTGGTTACTTTCGAATTCCAGCCTATGTTACTGATAGAAAGATTAGTGACTTCTATACAACGAGTGGACAAAATTTAACGATACCAAATGGAATTACTGCTACTCTTGATCGTGATATTAACGTCGGTTTATTGCAAGTAGATGGAGAGTTCAGGTGCCCAGATAATACATCAAGCTATCAAATTATAGCCAAAGGTATTTTAGTGAACGGTAAGTTTATATGTGGAACAAGTTCTAAAAGATTTCAAGGAAATTTAAGAATTGAGCTTGCTGATGGACTAGAGTTAAATAGTGGAAACCACTCAATGGGAAAGAGGGCCTTTGCTGTTCATAGTCAAGGACAATTACACCTGCATGGAGCTTATAAGAATAGTGGAATCATTAAGTTAGCAAGTCACGCTAATCCTGGTGATACATCAATTACACTTTCAACAAATGTTAACTGGAAGAAAAATGATGAGATTATTATTTCTTCGACTTCATTTGATATGAATGAAGCTGAAAGAGTAAAAGTTGTTTCAGTAAATAATAATGTCGTCGTACTTAATCGAGCTCTATATCACAAACACTGGGGTGTTAATCGTACTCTTAGTCATAGTGGGAAAAGTTGGACGCTTGATAATAGAGCAACTGTTGCAAACCTAACTCGTAATATTTTGATTACTTCATATGGTGGCGGACATGAGTCATCATATCTTGGTGGTCATGTTATGGTGATGGGAAATGCTAAGGCATATGTTGACTCTGTCCAATTTTCAAAATTAGGAAGAATGGGGGAGATGGCAAGATATCCATTCCATTGGCATATGGTTGGAAATGCAAGTGGACAATACATTAAAAACTCGTCTGTAACAGATAGTTATCAAAGATGTATCACCGTTCACGCAACTAACTACGTAAGCGTTATTGGCAATGTTTGTTATAATCACTTCGGACATGGTTACTTTTTAGAAGATGGTAATGAAGTAAAGAATACGCTTAGTCATAATATCGGTCTGGTTTCAAAGAAAGTTCCAGAATCTCGTGCTTTATTAATTTCAGATGTCAGAGGTGTTTCAGCAAGATTTCCTAGTCCATCTACATTTTGGATTTCTAACCCAGATAATACTGTAGCATACAACGTAGCGGCCGGATCTGAAGGTACTGGATTCTGGATGGCATTTGAAAAAAATAGAATTTGTTCTCCTGACGGTCTATGTTCGACTCCGATAACGAATAATACTCTAAGATATGACAATAATACGGCCCACTCAAGTAAGGTTGGTCACACATGGGATGGGGCACCTGATGGGGCCTTAAGAAATAATCCAAATAATCCCGAGGATAGAGAGCTTGTAAGTGCTCATTATGGGCCATCTACTTATCCTGTGTTTAAAAACCTGGTTGCTTTCAAGAATACAGAGAGTGGAATCTATTTTAGAGGAAGGGCCGCTCAATTTGATAATGCTGTACTAGCAGATAATCGCTGGGCAATCTTTACTGCTTACTCTCAACGTTTTACTAATTCGGCAATTGTTGGGCAATCAGCAAATAACTCTAATAAAGATAAGGGGATTCTCGCAAGTGCTCTACCTGGTAATTCTTTTGTTTCCGGAATCGTTGTCTATGATGGGCCTTTTGAATTAGATAATGTAACTTTCTTTGATTACCCAAATACACAACAAAGTTACAATGGTAAAAATATTACTCCAATTCCAATCACTAATATTGGAGGAGCGAATCGATTTGAAAATAAGGTACGCGGTCTGAAATTTGCCACAACACCTTGGAAAAGATTTTACTATGAAACGAATAATCAAAACTGGATTGATTCGCCTTATTCAATGTCGGTTAGAGACCTTGATGGTTCCCTAACTGGCGTTAGTGGTTCAGTTGTTGTTCCTTATAATAGTTTCAATAATAATGGCTGTAGTGCAAGAACGAATTGGAATGCTTACGTTTGTAACTATAATCTTGGTCTTTTTACTTTCCGTTCTGTTAAGGGGAGAAACGGCGTAGAAGATAATAATAAGATCTACTTTACTTTAAAAAGAGGAGCACAAGCTAAGGTTCTAACTTCAATTGCTTCTAGTAATTGGAGTAATAAATTTAATACTATTGTAGGGACAAATGATATTTATCAAGTTGATTTTGAATCGGTTCCCTCTCTAGATAAACAATTTAAAATTAACTACCAAGCTGAAAGTAATCAGGCCACAAGTGCTGTTGTACAAATCGTTGGTGGAAATAATTGTGATCTCATTGGAGCAACAAAGTTACAAAGCTTATCTGCTCTAAGAGGCCATAATGGAAATGGGTATTATGTCTCTGCTAATTCTATGTATCTTAGAATGAAAGCTACAATTGTACACCCATGGCATGCTAAAGCTCCACTTAGTAACTCGTTTTATAGAACTATGGATATAACTTGTAGGTAATGATGAAAAAAGTTGTCATCTTTTTTATAATCACATTTTCAGGAGTTATGCTTATCGACACGGATGTTGAAACGGCAAATGTATCAGTTGTTGAAAGAGCTAATGAAGAGGCATTTTCAAATGAAATAATCTTGAGTGATGATCATAATTCTTTCGAAGAAGTAGAAATTGTAAATATTGAAGATAGGATCGAAAAGATCGAGATAAAAATTTATGAGTCAGATGATCTTTCAAGTGCAATTGCTAATGATCTTAGTAAAACTATTTTAAGTCTAAAAGAAAGTTCTGGAATCGAGGTTGATACTTTGGATAAGCTTTCAAATGCAGAGAGGGCATATATTATTTTGAAGAATATAGGGCCTGAAGACTTCTACCAATTGTCGTATCAAGACAAGGATATTTTAATGGAAGAGTTTGGTGGACGAGCAGTTCTTAGTGAATATTATTATAAGCATGAAGTTCTCGGTGAAAATTATGATTTACCAAATCCAAATCAAATAAGGCAATTACGTAGTCTTGCACAATCAAAGATCATTGATGAAGGGGATTCAACAATGATGGTGTATGAAGGTAATAATTGATCATTTTTTTTAGCTCCTTAAAATCACACATTAGTAAAAAAAGTTAAGATTTAGCTTTGAATAAATTAATACAATCTATTGTCAATATATATATTATTGATGTCTAAAAATCCGGTATAGTTATAGGAAGTGTTAACGAAGGAGCATTGCATGAATGTCAATGAAATCATTTTCCTAATTTCATGCCTCGCATTGATTGGAGTGTATATTACGATTGAGAAGTTTATCAAAATAAAATCTTCAAAAAGAGAATATTATACTAATGCAAGTAAATTGAGTGATTCAAAGAATCGTAGCGCAAAGGTTACAACTGATCACTTGGTTGCCATGAAAAAGAAAAGTCAATTATCGGCTAAGAAAAGTGCTTAGAAAAAGAAAGATTCATTTTTTGAGGTCATACTAGATTTTGTATGACCTCATATTTCAAACACACACTCACTGAAAATTAAACTCGTAATTTATACGAAGGATTGTTTTGAAGATACTAGTGGAAGGTATATTTTCGTTTTCAAGTGTGAATAATCTATTTGGTGCTCTTGTCGCCATCATAGGTATAGGTGTCTTTATTTATAGTCTCATCTATATGAAGAGCTTTAGTTCTAAAGATAAGCTAATCTACTATCTTTCTCTAATTCTTTTTTCAATATCGATGTTTGGGATAATATACTCTTCAAATCTCTTATTTCTCTATCTGTTTTGGGAGATGACTAGTGTTACATCCTTTTTTCTTATCGGCCTAAAAAATGAAGATTCGCAAGTTAGAGAAAAAGCAAAATGGGCACTCTATACAACCGTTGGAGGAGGGCTTTTTCTTCTTTTTGGAATATTACTTATTTCTCAAATAGGTGCTGATTTTGGCCTGTCATTTTATGACTCATTTAATTTAACTAAGTTGATGGAATTGAAGAACTTTGAAAATCATATTTATTTCAGAGTCTCTTTAATCGCACTCTTTATAGGTATTTGTTCTAAATCAGCTCTTTTTCCATTCTCTTTTTGGCTTCCTTTGGCCATGGCGGGGCCCACTCCAGTGAGCAGCTTTCTTCATTCTGCAACAATGGTAAAGGCGGGCCTGATCTTAGGATTAAAGGTATTTCCATTATACGCACAAGACTCACTTTGGCAGATGCTCTTTATTAGTGTTGGTGCCATTACAGTTCTTCTTGGTGGTTTTCAGTGCTTACTTCAAAGTAATTTTAAGACAATGCTAGCATATTCTACTATTTGTATTCTTGGTATGTTGGCCATCCTTTTAGGAATTGCTAACGAATATTCAATTATAAGTTTCGTCTTATTAGTTATTGCTCACGCGTTTTATAAAGCAAGTCTCTTTCAATATGTTGGCTATTTTTCAAAGGCCTTAAAAACGATGGAACGAAAAGAGCTCTTAAATGGTGATCGAGTTGGAATATTAGCTTTCATTATTGCACTTCTTAGTACCATGAGTATGATTGGATTTCCCTTAAGTATTGGCTTTTATGCAAAGGAGTATATCTATTTAACAAGTATCAAGACATTCTTACCTTGGATTATCATTCCTACTTTTTTTATCGGTAATCTATTTATGGGAATACAAGCGGTGAATCTTCTTCGGGTATCGTGGCCTACAAGAAAGAGTTATGTGATAAATTATAAGGGACTCCTTATATCTCCCTTCATTTATTCAGTCTTGGCCCTCGTTATTGCACTAGTACCTAATCTAACTGGTGTCGGCCTTATTGCTGAAAAAGCATTAGGAGAAATTGGTTTAAGAGAGCAAAGTGTTCATATTAAGTTATGGCACGGTATTCAATATCCATATAATCTTGTTCTTTTTCTGAGTGTTTTGACTATTCTAGGTAGTGTTGGAGGAAGTTTCTTTCTCGATAAATACTTTATTAAGCTTGATGAATTTTCAAAGAAGTATTCAGAGTTTAGTCTGTGGCCTCACTTAGAAAAAATACTTTATTTGATTTTGGACTATTTTAAAAAAATGAATTTGTTGATGCAAAATGGAAGTTTTGCACACTATATACGCATAACATTAAGCTTTTTAACCTTACTTACTATTCTTTCTCAATTTGGTATAACAAATTTTGTCTTTCCAAAAATAGAATTTACTCTTTCAAAATTCTTAAGTTTGTCAGGAATTCTAACTGGATTAGTATTTGCATATATAAGTAAGTCAAATCTTAAGGCTATTCTATATTTTGTACTTTCTGGTTTCTTCCTAGTGCTCTTCTTTGGTTATCATAGTGCTGCAGATGTTAGCATGACTCAACTTATGGTTGAGACACTTTCTTTATTTTTTGTTTTCTTCCTTATAAAGGCCGTTCCAATAGATGGACGTGATCTAAGAATCAATATTAAGCCTATAAACTTTATCATTGCTTTTCTTTATGGCCTCTCAATTATGATTTTTTCTCTAACAAAGAAATTGGATTTTGATATGAGTGCTAGTCGCTATTTTTTTGAAAACTCAAAACTTTTGGCAAAAGGAGAAAATGTTGTCAATGTGATTCTCGTGGACTATCGGGCAATGGATACTTTTGGTGAAGTTCTTGTTGTTGCTATCGCTATTGTTGGTGTATTAGCTATTTTTTCTAAAAGAGGTGAGCGTGAATGAAGCACTAATTCGAGGTAGCTTTAAGCTTGTTTGTCCACTTCTGGTCATTTTATCTGTCTTGTTACTTTTAAGAGGACATGATTTGTCAGGTGGAGGATTCATAGGAGGCTTACTTTTATCTTTGGCCATGATTCTGCACTTTATATCCCACCATGACTCAAGACTAAGAAAATGGATTTACGATAATTACACTTATATTATAGGATTGAGCATTTTAGCTCTTGTTTATATCTTCTCATTTCCTGTTTTTTTAGGAAAGGCACCACTTAGTTCAATGTGGTCAAGTATTCCTTTCCCCATAGCTGGAAAAATTAGTTCTGTTCTTGTTTTTGATACCCTCGTTTATATTATTGTTTCTTTGAGTACAACGATGGCCTATGTGAAGTTTATTAGCTTTTCAAAGGAAAATGGTAACTAGATGACGTTCTTAGTTGGTTGTATATTTTTAATTATCGGTTTTCTTTTTTTATTAAAGAATACTTGGGTCAATAGTATCTTTGCGATTATTACTTTAGGTAATGGTGCTAATCTAATTATCTTCTCAATTGGAAAAGTCGTCTCCCATGGTTATCCATTTGCTAAAGTCGGAGCGAAGTTTGAGGCCAGTATTGCTGACCCATTAACTCAAGCACTCATCTTAACTGCGATTGTTATTTCTTTTGCAACACTTTGCTTTGTCATCTCAGTTATAAAGAAAATCAATGATTCAAGAGAAAAGGGGAAGGCGTAGTGATACATCAGAACTTTTTTATCGTCTTTCTTATACTACCTCTTGTTTCAGCTGCCTTTTCTCTTTTGTTTAAGGAGTCAGACAAATTGATCTTATTCTTTTCAAATTTATTTGCACTTCTATATTTTATAATTTCTGGATTATTCCTTTTTTCATTTAAACAAACATCAACATTTGTAGTAGGAAGCTGGGAAAGTGGAATTGGAATATCTTTAAGTTATGATATTTTTTCAGGAGTTATGATTTTCGTTGTCGGCGCAATATACTTCACTGGTGTGCTTTACGCTTATCCTGGTGTTACTGTTGAGAAAAAAAGCATTTATCATTTCTTGTACAATACACTCTTTCTGGGATTGACTGGTGCCTTTCTTACTCGCGATCTTTTTAATTTATTTGTGTGGTTTGAAATTACGCTAATGAGTAGTTATGTACTTGTTGTCCTTGATTCATCTCGTAAAAGACTTAAAAGCGGTCTTAAGTATATACTCCTAAATTTCATTAGTGGACTTATTTTCTTGATTTCAATTGCACTCATTTATAAGTTTACAAATACATTAGACTTTAAGGTTTTAAGCGAAAGATTGGCACAATTATACGTTAGTGACCCCGGCCTTGTTCGCTCTCTTGCGATCTGTCTCTTTGGTGCTTTTGCAATTAAGTCAGCATTTTTTCCATTATTTTTCTGGCTGCCAGAAAGCTATCCAAAACTTTCAGCTGGACTTAGCGGAGTCTTGGCGGGGCTTCTGACAAAACTTGGCCTCTATGCAATGATTAGAGTCTTCGGTCAGGTTTTTCCTTCTGATCTTCAATTGTTTTGGACAATTCTAATTTTAGCGATTCTTACTCTTCTTGTCGGTGTATGGTTTGCAGTTGTTCAAAACAAATTAAGAGAGATCTTAAGTTATCATATTATTAGTCAGGTTGGTTTTATTGGAGTAGGTGTAAGTTTTTGTCTTCACCCTGATTTGGCAATAAAGAAGCTTGGTTTCTCTTGTTCTCTTTTTTATATCTTTCATCACATTTTAGTTAAAACAAATCTATTCTTCGTTTCTGGCCTGATCAGAAACTTTGCATATACAGAGAAGATCTCTAGGTTAGGTGGACTACTAAAAACATCTCCTGTTATTGCTATTCTCTTTATGATTCCTGCTGCTAGCCTGATTGGAATACCACCATTTTCTGGATTTTGGGCGAAACTTGGTCTCTTTAAAATAGCAACTGAGAGCCGTCTTATTTGGATCATTATTCCCATGATTATAGGAAGCTTCTTTACTTTATATAGTATGGTGAAAATATGGAGTGGAGTGTTTTGGGGTGAGTATCATGAGTTTATTGTGTCTTTTCCAAAGGTCTCTATTATTCGATCATATATCTCCTGTATCTTGCTTTGTATTTTTACTTTAATTATTAGTTTTAACCCACTACTAATTTATGAGCTTGCCCTGGAAGTCGGTAAGATCGGACTAATTTATTAACGAGGTTCTCCTATGAGATTATGGTATATCTTAGAATTTATTATTCTCTATTTATGGGATCTTACTCTAGGTGCTTTTAGAGTAGCTCAAGATGTAGTGACACCTCAGAACTTATCAACTCCAGGAATTATAAAATTTCCACTAGAAGTACAGAGTGATTTTGAAATTGCTTTGTTATCAAATCTCATTACTTTCTCTCCTGGGACCATGGTTATTGATTTAGATGCAGATAAAAAACATCTCTTTATTCACATGATGTTTTTAGAAAATGAAGAGGAGGCCATTAAGGAATTCAAAGAAGTTATTGAGAGTCGTGTTTTAAGAATTCTAAGGGGAGCTTCAAATGGAGGAGTTAAATGAGTGTTCTGCTAATGATCTCTATTGGCCTTGTTGTCTTGACCTTCTTTCTTCTCATTCTAGAAGCAAAAAGAGAAAAGGAAGTCCTTGTTAAGGTCCTTGCTTTTGACTTAATTGGAATCTCTGGTGTTAGCCTTTTTCTAATTCTTTATACATTATACGGAGATCTCTTTTTTTATAATATTGCCTTGTTATTTGCTGTCGTTGGCTTTGTAACAGCATTTGTATTTGCAGTTTATTTATCTGATATGAGTAAGGAGAATTAATGATAAATCTTATCGGTGAAGTTTTAATCTTTTTAGGATCTATCTTTGTTTTCCTTGCTGTCGTGGGATTTATGAAAATGCCGGACTTTTATATGAAGCTTCAGGCCGCAAGTAAGGCCAGTGCATTTGGAGCAGGTTTAATCTTGTTAGGAACAGCAATGATATTTGCTAATCTTAATATCGTAATAACTAACTTCTTTCTTTTTATATTCTTATTGATTACGACACCGATTGCAACACATGCAATGGCCTATGCTTATACTAAGAAAAATGAAACTTCATAATTTGTTATTTAAGTGCCTCATAGGCATCTACAATTCCACCAGATACACTCAGGCCTTCAAGGCTTTTTAGTGGACGACTTGTCTTAATTAGTCGCTCTCTCATTGTCCATCTCGACTTCGGCCCATGTGTTGCCAAAACCATGGCCGCAACTGCTGCAACTAGTGGTGTTGAAAAGCTTGTACCACTCGATGGACCATAGGTATTTGATAGGTGTGTTGTTAGAATTTTATCACCAGGTGCAAAGAGGTGAACTGATTGATCTCCATAATTAGAAGACTTTACTCTATTACCATTCTTATCATTTGAGCCCACGACAATAATATTTGCAAATTCCTCTGCATAAGCACCTGGGTATCGATTCGTCGAGTTTTCAACTCCAACATTTCCAGAAGAGGCAATGACGAGAATCCCTTTGTCATTTAGTTCTCTGAGTACTTTCTTAAATGCCGGTGACGTTACTTTAAGCCTCGCAGAAAAGCTTATAATATCTGCTCCTCTCTCCATTGCGTATCTCATTGCCTCTATAAGGTGTGGAAGCTTATCCTTTCTCTTTGCCATAGGCTCTGGTTTAACGATAGGAATGATCTTTATACCTTTTGCAACGCCCTTGATACCGAGGCCATTGTCATGCTTTGCTGCAATGACGCCTGCTACAGCAGTGCCGTGTTTTGTTTGAAAGTCATAATCTCCTGAAAGATCACCATTTTTCTTATTCGCATTATAACCATAATAATCATCTGTATAGCCGTTATTATCGTCATCAATCCCATTGTTTGGAATTTCCTCTTTATTAATAAGAATACTGTCTTTTAAATCTTCATGATCAATATCAAATCCAGCATCGATAATTGCAATAACGGGTTGATAATTTGACTCGAGAATTTTCCAGGCCTTCTCAATATTTGCACCCTTATTTTTAGCGTTATATTTCAGATGCCACTGATCTTTTTCTAGTGGGTCATTTGCAAGAGCGGTATTTAATGTGAAAAGAGTAAGAAGAATTGAAATTTTCTTCATTGATATTCCTTGTCGCTTCTAAATTGAATTCAGGCCGATTTATAGTATTTTTAATTACTTGGAACAAGCTAGGTGGTAATAATGACACGCTTTGAAAAGTGCATTATCCTAAACATTTTACAATTTGGATGTCTTTAATATTAGATCTGCTATAAAGACAAAACTTTCAAGACATTATTTATTTAGGGATTATTATGAGAAAATTATCACTTTCAATTTTATTGCTAGCTCTTGGTCTTAATACTTATGCAATGGACTACAAGAGATATAAAGGTGGATGTGAATTCACTGCTTCTTACCAAGATATCTTTACTTACGAGACTCTTTTTAAGGATAAGAAACTCTCTTTTCGTAATAATTTCGTATACACTAAAACTAGACTAGGGCCTGTTGAAGTTCTTCACTTAGACAGAGGCTTTACTCCTGAGAATGTGGAGCTTCCTCTTGCTGATTATAAATATTTATATCAACGTTTTGTCTATCAAACTGCTCCAAGTCTATATACATTCTTTGCAGGACTTCCTTTAAGTAACTTTAAAAAACCTTACTCAGAGAGTGAAGGCAAGCAGCTATTAGTTTCTCTTATCAAATCACTTGTTGACGAAGAATATAGTGCTCCTTTGGATGATGTCGATTACTTCGAGTCATATGTTGATTTTGATAAGCTATACGCAAGAGATACAGGGATTGATAATTATAGTTATCTTGTTAATGACAGAAATTTTGTTGGCCTAACAACAGATCATACTAAGCGTAGTGTAACGATTCGCTACCAACTTCACTTCTCGCCAAAAGTTCACAACGGTACATCTTATCACTTATATATGAGATGTTTTGGAGGAGAAGAGATGAAAAGAGTTGTACGACAATAGAAAATAAAGTTATCAAAGAAATTTAGGGAAGCCTTGGTATCAGTACTTAGACTTCCCCAATATGATTAGAATTTATTATTTTATTTACAAAGGTTTTCTAGCTCTCTCAGCGTTCTCTTCGCTGTCTTTGCACTTGATGAGCTTCTGTACCATAGGATGTAGTGAGAACGTTTCTTTGTATCGACATCACCATCTTCATATTTTGTGTACGTAACTTCATTTGAATCGAAATAAATTGCTAGGCCGTAGTAACCATAACCACTGTCTTGTACTTCAGTTCTATATCCGCCATTTCCTAGGTAGATCGTTACTTCTTGTTTTGAAGTCCAGTAATATAACTCTTGTGAGCTTTTAAGTTGAATTACACATACATCAATATCATTCACTGTATTGCTGTAGTTATCGTCATTATTTCTAAAGCCTGTTGGTGTATAATAGTCTAACTGATCGTATAGTTCGTAGAATTGATTATAACTAACTGATGAAAATGAGTTTAAAGAGAATAGTAACGAGAAAATGATAGCTAGTTGTTTCATTAAAAATACCTATGAATTATTGTTAAAATTATTTTTGGTTAACTATCATTCTATTAAAAGTATGTAAATTAATTTTTATTACTTGAGTTATTTTATTATTTTCTAATAATTATCATTTAAGCCTGTGTATTTACACAAAGATTACTCTATTTGCTAATAACGCATTGATAGGCTATACTTATAAAGTCGAGATGTTCTTTATGGCCACGTAGCTGGCAATCACTGAATAATAAATATCTTTTTGACTATAGGATTAATATAAAAATGATCCTAGGTTATTTTCTCTATTAGCAACAGTTTAAATAATTTTATTAATAAAATGTACTTACACAATCTTGTGTAGCAGGGACAGTAGTCTCTTTATACTCTTAGCATGGATCCTATCTTGTTAAGAGCGATTTACCTTGGAGGTAAAAATGAAATCTAATATTTATGTAGGAAATTTATCATACGATATCGAAAATTCTGATCTTGAAAAGCTTTTTGCTGATGTTGGAAACGTTGTAGCAGTAAATGTTATTAGAGACCAAGAGTCAGGCAGAGCAAGAGGGTTTGGATTTGTTGAAATGGAAACAGCAAGTGATGCTGAAAAGGCGATCAGTAACCTTAACGATAAAAACTTTATGGGAAGATCGTTAATTGTGAACATGGCCAAAACTACAAAGAAAAAATCGCACGATCGCTACTAGTTTCTGAATAAATCGGGCGTCATTTTATGGCGCCTTTACAATTTTACTAGGAGAAACTTATGATTATAGATTTTGAAAAACATATTGAAAATAAAACTGAAGTATATTCTCACGAATTTGGAGTAGGTAAAGTTATAAGTATATTTAAGCTATATGATGGAGTGTTTGATTATTTTGAGGTTCAATTCGAGAGAAATAATTTCAAAAAATTCTTTATTATGAGAGCAAGTGAAGAGATACGTATTTACTCTAATTCAATCATTTTGTTATAAGCATCTTTATTATACAAGAAGCTAATGTGATTTATCATTAGCTTAAAATATCTTAATTTTTTTCTCCAGAATTCATTTATGAACCTTGACTGTATAAAATTATCACTTTAAAATTTTTATAGTTAGGGAGTAGTCAGTTGCCACCCAAAAAGGCAAAAGTTACGTCGACATAATGGGGAAACCCCGGTGTAACTGCAAGAAATTATCTTGTTGACGAGACTAGCACTAGTAATTAATTGTAATTGCTGTGTTGTCTCGTACCCATCTATAGGACTCACTGCAATTCATGTAGTGAGGATAAAATTCAAAAATTTAAATTCAATTTAATCCGAAAACGTCTTCTATATGCCGATATATTATTGGTTTATATAGTTATGTTTTCATTAATATCAATCTAGAAAGGAGTATTAGATGAAAAAATTATTACTATTAGCAACAGTTGGTTTAACTCTTGTTTCATGCTCGTCAAAGAAAACTCAGTGTACAACTGAAGATAAGAGTAAATGGCAAAATGAAGAAGATTTTCAAGCAAAGTTAGTTGCCGAAGGTTACAAAATTAATAAATTTAAAGTAACCGAGGGAAATTGCTACGAGATTTACGGATGGGATAAAGAGCAAAATAAAGTTGAAATTTATTTTAGTCCAATTGATGGATCGATCGTTAAGAAAGAGATGCATTAATGGGTGAGATAAGACTCCCACTTATTTTTAGAGTCTTACATTGGGGGGTGGCCATTGCGGTCATCCTCAATGCTTTTATTCTTGAAGAAGGTAAGCAAGCTCACCGTTATCTCGGCTACATTGCGGTCTCATTCGTCTTGCTAAGATTATTAATTCATAAGAAGAATCCAATCACTCATTATAATCCAAAGGCCAAGTATGTTTATTGGCTGATGTGGACAGCAATCATAGGATTGTCCACGACGGGATTTCTAATGGGACTTGATCGATTCTTTGGAAATGACTTATTAGAGGATATTCACGAAGTATTTTCTAATATTCTTATTTTCCTGTCTCTACTTCATTTAGGGGGAGTATTTTTTGATGCTTACAAGATGAAGAGAAGAACATGGATGGTTATGATAAGTGGGGAAAAAGAGTAGTAGGTAGCATTAAGTTTTAAAAACTTAGTGCTACTTTTTTTAATTTTCTCTTATACTTCATTGAAATCATAATCTCTAGGTATAAAATAATCTTATTGCAGTGATTAATAATAATCATTTTATTTATTTTAATATGAATTATAGATTCTCTCTAGAACCTAACCAAGGAGAGAGAGATGAAGAAGTTATTATTAGGTCTATTAATTGCAGCAACTACTCAAGCAGGCGTTATTCATAGTGACCTTGATTGTCGCGACTCGAGTTTCGCTTATAATAAGATGTCAGTTCTTGAAACTGAAAATAGTCTAAATATTAGTCTAACAGGTGCAACAGTCTTTAAGCTTTTTAATCACTGGGAAGCTCGTGCTCTTACAAGCTTTAACCTAGATAAGTCTAAATGTCGTTTCAGTGAAGATAGGCTTCTAATCAGTTGTCGAAATATTGAGAATATTACTGTTACACGTACTAATCCACTATTTGGCCAACCTCATGAAACAGATAAGGTTGAAGTCGTTAATCTAAAAAATTTAATGTTTGAAGTTCGCTTTGAAGAACGTGCAAATTACTCTCGATTTGTACTGGAAACACAATACGTAATTGAAGGCTCTGAAGAGGTTACTAGTAACAAAGTTAGTTTCTCTGGTGCTCGAGAAGTTGGTTGTGAAAGAGAATTTTAATACATTCGCACCTATTCTAAGTAATAATTAAACTAGGATAGGTGCGAAATTCGTTCTGTTGAAAAAATCCTGAAAGTGTGTCTGCTCTTGCTTTTAAGCTTCCTAAATTTTTAAAGAGATAAAGTAAGTCCTGCTAAGTATAAACCTACTCCATATGAGGTATGTGCCATAATGCTCTTTACTCGTGTCTGAAAAGGAGCCGGGGTTAGAGATGCTGCGACACCAAATCCAAATGCTGGTTGCATGATATAAAAAGGTGCCAGTAATGTAATTAAACCAACGATAAGAGCAGGAATTAATTGAGGGGCAAGAAGCCAATCACTTCCGAAAATTATAATTAAGACAATTGCAAAAAATATTCCGATTAAATAGTGAATACTCCAGCCAATGAGTGATTCATTTGGAGCAGGCTTTGTTTGAATAATTGTTTGGTGGAAAAAAGTACCTTGGGTTATATAATATGCCCAACGGCCAACGAGCTTGTAATCAAGTCCTTTAATATTAAAGGTAATTTTCATCATATATGCCCATAAATCCATAAATAAAGTAGCGAGAATTCCTAGTATTATAATTTTCATAAAATATTCCTTTGTTATATTCACTCTACAAGTTAAAGTTAACTTCAAGTCAAGTAGTGTTATCAAGGATTAATATGGATATAAGTGAATTATCAAAAGTTACATCTCTTGCTTCATCTAAGATTCGTTATTACGAGAAGATTGGTCTAATAAAGTCGATAGGTAGGCATGGCCTAAAGCGAGTGTTTCCAAAGGGTGTTATTCATAATCTCTCATTTATTTCATTGGCACAATCTTGTGGCCTAAGTCTAGAGGAGATTTCCTCAATGCTTACAGCTAACGGAAAGTTTAAAGTTAGACGATCACTTTTTACAAAGAAGATTAATGAAATTGATGAGCAGATTGAAAAACTAAAGAAAATGAAGAATAGCCTAGAACACTTGAATAATTGTAAGGAAAAAGATCATTTTGAGTGTGCAAATTTTCAAAAGTTATTAAAGGATGCCTTATAGGAGAAGTACGCGCTAGGCGCGTACTATTAGTAAGCTTCTTTTACAAATCTCTTAAAGACTTCCTGGTGTTTTTTTAGATCAAAGTCAGCAGCAACAGAGACGCGAACGATATAGTCTTTGTCGCTCTCTTTTGTCGTCCCTTGAGTTGAGGTTGCAGGAACTGTCCAGTAACAGCCTTTTAGTTGGCCGTAGCTTACACAATGCTTACTTTCTTCAGGGATTGCTTCAATCATCATTCGGATAAGTTTGTGGTTAAGTTCACGTTTATGCTCTTCACTAGTCGCTGGAAGGTCTAGTGAGAAAACAGAAGGAGTAAAAGTTGCATCTGCAAGTTCATGCGAAACAAAATTGATCTTTGCCTTTGGAAGATGTTTCTGAATATAGTCAACAAGCCCACGTGTATTTGCGTAGGCCTTAGCGATTCTTTCATTCATACCTGGCATTTCACGAGTTAAAATTTGAAGTTGTAGATTAGTTGCTACGTTATCACAAAGTTTCAGATGATTTTCAATATAGCTCATATACTCAGCAGCACTATCACTTGCAACTGCATAGCCTGCAGTACAAAGGCCACCACTTGGAAATTTTGATCCACTTACATATGAAATAACTTTCACGTCATTTAGGTAGCCGTGATCCCCAAAGAATTTTACATTTGGGCAAAAAGTTTGATCGAGATTGAAAACTGCACCAACTGCAGTTGCTCCATCATCAGTAAATCTTGGCTTCTTAAGAGTTTCACGCAGTTTAATTAAGTCTGGGATTTCAACACGTGGGTTAGTTGGAATCTCACCAATAATATATGGAACACCATCCGCATGAGCAACGTCTGTTAGAATACGCTCAAGTTCTGTTACCATATCTTTTCCACTATCAACTGGAAGGTCAATAATTTCGACGTTATCAATACAAGCAGCTACACGTCTTGCTTGGTCATTTGTTCCACCGTAACAATTCGGCGGTACAATGAACTTAATATCTTTTCCAGGATGGTTTACATTAGCAAAGTGCACTTGTCCCATCATGATTGCATATTGTGCGGATAGACCGCAGTTACTAAATGCAACTTGTGTCTTAGAGTTTGTGATATCCTGAATTGTTTTTGTTAGCTCTGTTGTATCAACAGTATTCATCTCACTTGGACTTTCTCCAAGCATTGCCTTAATAACTGTAAGACAGTTTTGCGGAGTCATGGCAATCGATTCACGACGTCTTACGTGTTGAATCTCTTTAATATATGCTTCATCATTACTATTTACAGTTATGATACTTCCTAGCTTTGGATAACGAGCAACATTGATATCAGCTTTTTCACTTCCATCGATTACAATTGTAGTTCCATCAAAATCCTTATCCATTTGTTGTGATTGAATAAAGTCGTACTGATAAACTAATTGAAATAATTCTGATAATGGCCTTTCACTAACGATTAGAGTGCGCTTTCCTAGAAACTTATTTGCGCGAAGAACGGCGAGGATTGGCATTATTTCAGATGAAAATGAAATAACACTTTCAGCATTTAGTCCCGCTTCTTTTGCAATGGCCCACTCAAGAACACATGAAAGTGGATGACCAAGACGAATATAATCATATGCAGTTGGAAGTTCTTCTAGCTCAACTCCAGCTTCTAATTTTTGAAGAAATTCAACTTTGGCAAGTGACTCATTATAGATATCAAGTCTGTGTGTCGTTAAGCGCAGCCAGTCTGTCGGCATATTATTTACGATTTGCGTTAGTCTTTCTTTTATATTTGTGTCCATATGGAACTCCGTAATTGATTCAATATTTAGTGAGATTCTACGATATAAAATATCAGATGTCGGCCTTTGGCAGAGGATTTTTTTTGAACACAATGTTAAAATTATCCTAATAATACAGTGATAGGGATAATTATGTTGTTTGAACCAATAAAGCACGAAACTTTGATCGATGCTGGATGGAATTTAGAGAAAGTAAACGAAGTTATTGAGTTAATCTTTAATGACACTCTGAGAAATTTTGATGCTAAAAAGTATTGGATTGCAGACAAGAATGAAGATGCGCAAATCGAAAGTAATAAGACGATTTATTATGGCGCTGCAGGTACTGTTTGGGCGTTGAATAAAGTTTCAAAATTTCTTAATCGTGACCTCCCTTTCAATAAAGTAGAATTATTAAATCAAATTCATGAGGACTATCTTCGTCGCCCAGATACTAAAAATGTAGTTCCTTCTCTTTTTCTTGGAGAAGTCGGGATTCTTCTCGTTCAAAACCAGTTTTCTCCTGCAAAAGTAACTCAAGATAAAATATTTGAGTTAGTTGAGTCTAATATCGAAAATGCAACCATTGAGGCCCTATGGGGTGCTCCTGGAACTATGCTTGCAGCTTCTTTTCTTTATCGAGAAACAAAAGAAGAGCGTTGGGCGAAACTCTTCCTAAAAAATGTCGATTTTTTAATTAAAAAACTGAAAGAAGAAGAGGCCAAAGGTGAGCTTGTTTGGGAACAAGATATGTATGGCAAGAAGGTTCGCTATATTGGAGCAGGTCACGGCTACTTTGGAAATATTTTTGGAATCTTAAAAGAGATTAATCTTCTCTCTCAAGGTGATAGGGATTATCTCCTTGCTCACGTTAAAAAAGTTATGAAAGCTGTTAGCAAGGAAGAAGGTGAGATGATGAATTATGAAGTTGTCTATCCACCAATGCCGCAAATAAAGCAGTTAACACAATGGTGTCATGGAGCTCCTGGGGTAGTAACTTCACTTGTAAATTATCCTGGCGATGAATTTGTTGATGATTGCCTTTTAAAATCAGCTGAGGTTATCTGGCAAGCTGGGCCACTTAATAAAGGGGTTTCTCTTTGTCATGGAACAGATGGAAATGGTTATGCTTTCTTACAACTCTATAAAAGAACTGGTGATAAGAAATGGCTTGATCGCGCTCGTTCATTTGCCATGCATGCACTAACTCAAAGAAATGGCCGTGCTACTCTTTTTACAGGAGAGATGGGACTTGCTCTTTATCTTATCGATTGTATCAAAGAGGGAAGTGATTTTCCGTTTCTCGATAGTATTTGATGGGAGAGTCTTAGATGTTTAAAAAAGAATTGCTAGATAAGATTAGGTCATACTATGACCACGATGATCCGAGTCACGACTGGTCTCATGTTATTAGAGTTGCAAATTTATGTGAAAAACTTTCTCATGGCCAGGAAGTCAATTTAAGAGTCTTAAATACTTCGGCCTATTTACACGATATTATTAATATTCCTAAAAATAGTGAACATCGTAGTAAGGCCAGCGCTCTTGCTGCACAAAAGGCTAAGTCCTTACTTAGTGAATATAATTATACTGATAATGAAGTAGAGCATATTGCACAAGTTATCTTAGAGCATTCTTATAGTGCCAACTTAAAGGCCAGCTCTATAGAGTCTGAAATCTTACAAGATGCGGACAAGCTCGATGCAATGGGTGCAATCGGAGTGATGAGATGGGCCAGTTGTGGAACTAAGATGAAATCTAAGTATTATCATCTTGATGATCCATGGGCTCAAGAGCGCACTTTAGATGATAAGAGCTATTCTCTAGATCATTTTGAAAAAAAGTTATTAAAACTAAATGATCGTCTTAACACGCAAGCAGGAAAAGAAGAAGGAATGAGAAGGCTTGCTTTCTTTCATGCCTTCTTAGATCAACTTAAAACAGAAATAACATATAAAAGGAATAATTAATGAGTGATTTAAATAAAGGGTTTCACGACTCCCCAAACATTCATGATAATAGTGGTGTATACGAAATTGAAAATATTGCTTGTGACCCAGAAAATAAAATAGAAAAGTTCATGGAGAGTAGCTTCGACCTTGAAGGAAAGAATATTCTCGACATTGGTTGCGGGACAGCTTTCCATTTACCACACTTTGCAAAATATGCAGGACATGTCTTTGGTGTTGAGCCATTTGATGTTAACCGAGTCAAAGGCATGAAGAGGATTTGTGACTTGGGCCTAGAGAATGTGTCTTTATTAAAGGGAACTGCAGAGGCCTTACCTCTAAGTAATGACCTTATTGATTTTGCTTATGCACGCTTTGCTTATTTTTGGGGAGAGGGGTGTGAACCAGGACTTGATGAAGTGTTTCGTGTGCTAAGGCCAGGTGGGACCTTTCTTATGATTGATAATAATCTTGAGCGTGGAAGCTTTGGTGGTTGGGTTAAAAAAAGTTTTAACTTTAGTGACACTCACCAAGAAGAGATTGATAAGTTTTGGTTTGATCGCGGCTTTAAGCTTGAAGTTATTGACTCAAATTGGAGCTTTAAGTCTCGTGAAGATTTTGAAAGTGTTATTGCAATTGAATTTCCTGAAAATATTGCGAAAGAAATTCTAGAAGTACACAAAGGTACATCAATCGATTACACATTCAACTTATATTATAAAACGAAATAAAATTTGCGCTCCATGAATCCATTCTCATGGAGCTAATTAAATTATATCTTTTAGGATCTTATCAATTTCCTTTTCAGAAAATTCTGCACAATTATCAATGATAAGAAACGAAACGCCGTGGATACAGGCGAGTATTTTCTTTATTTTATAATCATCTTTCTTAAGCGATGTCTTTGTATCGATTGATTCCAAAAGGTATGCATAGAGTTGATCTGTGATGCTTTCAACTTCTTGAAACTCATCCATTGAACAAATTTTCTTAAAATAAATGGCCCTAAAGTGTCCCTCGTTTTCTTTTGCAAAATTAATATAAGCTTTACAGTATTTCAAAAGGCCAGGGGACTTTGAGTTTGAAATAAAATCAAACTCTTCTTTAAGAAGACTTACTCCTTGAAGAGCAAGTTTCACTGCAATTTCATTTCTTGATTTGAAGTGCTTATAAATAGCAGCAGGAGATACTTTGCAAGCATTGCTAATATCTCTGATTGAGAAATCGACACTTCCATTCTCTGCAATGATTTGACTTGCATTTAATAGGATTGATTCTTTAAGTGCGCCATGATGATAAGTATCCGTTTTTTTTCTCATTTCTTCATTTTGCCTTCTTTTTTCTTGAAAGTAAACAAGTGTTAACTTATATTAAGTAAACATTTGTTAACATTGAGGCGCATATGAAAAATATATTAGTTATCCAAGGTCATTCTGATTCAACATCTCTTACATACTCTCTTGCTAAGTCTTATCTTGAGGCACAGGAGGCCAAGGGAAATCGTGTGAGCTTAATTGATCTATCTGAAATTGAATTCAATCCTATTTTAGACAAAGGATATAAAGAAATTGTTCCTCTTGAAGATGTGCTTATTTCTGCACAGGCATCAATACAAGAAGCCAGTCATATCGCTATCTTCTACCCAACATGGTGGGGGAGTCTACCTTCCAAATTAAAGGGTTTCTTTGATCGTGTTTTCTTGCCAGGATTTGCCTTTAAGTTTGAGCCAGGGCAGAGCTTTCAAACAAAACTTCTGAGTGGTAAGACTGCGACAATTGTTACGACAATGGATACGCCACCATTTTACTACAAGTATGTTCAAGGGAATTTAGGGCCAAAGCTGCTTAAAAGTTTAATTCTTAGCTTTTCAGGGATAAAAACTAAGAGAACGGTTTTGGTAGGGCCTGTACGCAATTTCGATGAAAACAAGACGAGGTCTTGGATAGAGAAAATGAAGTATATTGATTAATCATTATTCACCCTGTGTAAATAATCATGTAACACACAAACTAAAATTTATTCATGCTAACTTTAAGCAATAGTAAACTATTAGGAGTTAGAATGAAGCATTTTTTCGTTTTATCATTAGTCTTACCTTCACTTTTAATTGCATGTAAAGATAAGACAAATAGTCGTATAAATCATGAAAGTAACTCTACAGAAGTCTCTTCTGTTGCGAATAAAAGCAAATTCAATTTGGAAAATATTGATATTTTGAAGCGAGTAAAATACGAAGATGTATCGATATCTTACAGTCCTGTAAATCTAGTTAGTGAATTTAGCGAGGGCAATATAATTTTAAAGAATCGTGATACATCCAAGGTTGTTGCACAGTTAAGTGTTTCTGATTTATCTAATATTGAAGAACTAGATATCTCTGGGACTAATCCAGTCTTTAGAAAAAAAGGCTCTAACAAAGAACTTATTCTTGAAGTATTCGATGTAATTGAAGCTGAAAGTATTCTTCGTCATAGCTTTTATGACAGTACACCGAATTCAAAATCATTAGAAAATGGGACAATCATCTTGAAGAGAAGGGATGATAGTGAAAACCTTAAAAACTATGTTGCTCATATTTCAGATGCACCTATTCAGTATCTCGCTGCACGCCGAGTCGGAAATCTCGATCAAAATGGAACCTATGAGTTTTGGTTTGATAATGAATTGAAGATGGTTAGAGAAGTTTCAAGTGACAATATTTCTAGAAAAGAATTTGAAATCATTGAGTCTATTAATATTGATAATGCTCTTAGTGAAAACTTTAAAATCGATTTTAATATTGAAGAATTAGACAAGGATTATAATAAAATTTCGTTTAAAGTAATTAACGAAACTGATAAAGGGGCCTTTGTTACATCAAACCCTATTACAGGATTAAGCCACAAGTGCGTTGAGATGAATTATAAAACCGGCATGATTTCAAAGAGAATCGAAAATGGCGTTTTATATACAATGGCCTTTAAAAAAGGCCTGCACCCAGAGTGTCTAACAAGTAAACATGAAGATAAATCAATATACATTTTTGATAAAGACCTTAACTATATCAAAGTTAAATACTAGTAATTCCAGGAGTTTAGAATGAGAACAACAATAGTAATTGGCATACTACTTGCTTTGTTTAGTAATAACAGCTTTGCCCAAAATTATTGTGATATAAGCCTAAAACAGATGGATGAATTTCTATCAAATAATTCTGGTTTTGCTCCATTTATAGAATATAGCTGCTTAGAAGGTAACCCAAAATATGTAAAGAGTGCTTTATCGATCTTTGCTCAAAACCTTCAAAAGCAATTTGATAAGTTAGAAAATCTTGAAAAGAGTGCGAAAGATTTTAAAAAATCAAAAATGAAGGAAGCTAAAGAAATTGAAGATATGATGATCATTGATATTGGAAATAACGTCTTTCAAAATAAGAAAAACTTCTATTTCCAAAAGCTAATCAATATTAGCCAAGATATTGCAGTAAAGGAAAGAAACTTCATTAATGAAATTGATAATATGCGAGCAACGGGAGCATTACTTGAAAAATTTGTTCCACACCTAGAAGGTGATGTTGAATTGGTTAAAGCTAAATTCGGATATGACAGCATTGATGAAGTAAAGGAATTGAAAGAGTATCTATTTGACTACGGACAAGACTTAAGAGACACGCCACTTGAAATACAAATGGCACTAGACCAACTAAAGGAAACGCAAAAGCATTTGACGCCAGTATGGGAAAATTTAAAACTATAACTATATTTTTTTGTTTATTAAGCTCTTTTGTTTTTGCAGAAGAGCTTTTTGTAAAACCTAATCAAACAGTCTATTTGAATCTAAAAAAATTTAAGAAAGAAAGTGACTCTGTTTACTCTCTCTACATCAAAAAACTTACTCTAAACAACGAGTCTGTTTTATTCCTTCCAAGAGATCTCTCTAACAAAATAGCAAAAATAACTATTGATGAACTCCATATTCATGGCAAAGGCTATATTGCTCAGTCAGTAAGAAGCAATGTGAATATTGTACGTCATAAGGGAGAAGTTGGATTAAAAGAGTATTTCGAAGATTTAATTCCAAGGGCAGAGAAAGGGAAAGATGGGGAGCGTGTAAATCATGAGCGTGCTAAAAGTGGTGATGGAGATAAAGGCCGTGATGGAAAAGATGGAAAAAATGGTCGAAGCGGAATCAGTGGAATTAAAGAGTTAAATTTAGATATTAATATTGCCTCATTCGGACAGCTTGATGTCGTCTTAGTTGGAGAAAGTGGAGGTCATGGTGGAAATGGATCAGACGGTCAAGGTGGTAGCCATGCTGAGTGTGATAGAAATCGCGGTGCCAACGGTGGACATGGCGGAAATGGTGGACAAGGTGGATTCCCTGGAAGTGTCGGTGCAATAAATATCACATGGCAAAGTGACTTACCTCTTATTACAACAGGACAAATACCATTTGGATTAAATGTAAGACAATACGCGGGACTTGCTGGCAATCCTGGAAATGGTGGAGCAGGTGGCTCTGGTGGTGACTCTGTAAGATGCGGACTGTGGAAACGAAGTGGTGGTAATCCAGGTGAGCCAGGACGAATCGGAACATCTTTAAGAGGTGGTGGCGATTATATCTTTTTTGGCCGAGTTGGAGATGTCTCTATCATCAATAAGGATATGCAATGAGAATGATATCTTTATTAATTCTTCTCTATTCGAACCTTTCTTTTGGAAAATCAATTGCTGTAACTGGAAAGCCAGCAAATAGCGACTTATTCAGATCTGTTTATACTTTAGAGAATCAGGGGACATCAAGCTATTATTGTCGAAATATTTATCTTTATGGTATCGATTATTTATCAGATGGAGAGTTCGTTTATTCCTTAGACGATAAGATTCAAAATAAGTTAATCAATGCTAAGAGCTCAGTTGAAGTTGATCAAGGTTTATCACAAGATCTTATCGATATGGTTGATCTATTTCCAGACTTAACGGTCAGTCATACAAATATGACTTACAGTCATGACTGTGAAGTTAAGAGTGTTCGTATGAATAATATCTTTGTACTTGATGATGGTTCTCAATGTGGGAGAGGTCTTTCATTAAAGAAGTATGTTTTAGATAATGGAAATAGGGATTTAATTAGTGTTGAAGAAAAGGAAATAAACTTCACTAAAGATAGCATTTATACAAAATTAAATGTAGTTGATGCAATTCTTGTTTTAGATAAGGGAAGTTTTCAAGTACTAGATACTAAAGATAATTCGGTTACTCCTGTTTCATTTGATCTAGCGGATCAGTACTTTATTTCTGCTTTTGGGATCTCTAAAGATAAGTTTGTCATTGTATCTTATGATAGAGAAGGAATGAAACTAAATCTTGTTATAAAACATAATGATAAATTTGAATCTGTTAAAGAAATTGTAACGAGTGTTGGAACTTTAAGATTTAATGAAGCTAACGAAAAATTAATAAATGTAGAAGATGCCAAGTATAAACTCTTTAAACAAGCCGAAAGAATCAGTAAAACAATTAGTGTCTATATTAAAGAAGAGATGTCATTTGAGTCTCTTGAAATTTTGATTTCATACCGTTTTCCAAAAACAAGAATGTTACAAACTAGTTATTCTCTAACTAAAAATCATTTCACTAAGTATAAATATGATGTAAGTGATGTTTTTAGTGATAGTAATATTGGCTTTAAAAAGTATGTATTAGACCTCGGACAGGAGTTTAGAATTTTAAAAGATTTAAATATTAGCTTTGATAAGGTTCAAGATGAGATTTCAGAAGGTATGTATAAAAAAGCTGCACCTTCTAGTCGTGTATTAAGATATGGGGACTACAATATCAGCGTACGTGATGATTCGCTTAAATTATCATTCGATCAAAAGAGTATTGAAGTCGCAGGGACATGTCGTCCACAGCTGATTTTTTCAGATAAGAAGTATCTCTTCAAAAACGCTGACATTAATACTCTTTATCAAGGTAAAACACTATTGACGATGAGAGTGAGAAGTTCAAATTATAGTGAAGCATTAAAGTTAATCGCAAATGGTGCACGAGTCGATGAAAAGGATATTAGAGGAAAGCTTCCAATAGACTACGCGGTCTATAAAAGAGACTTGAAGATGATCAGATTATTACTTGAAAATGGTGCAACACTAAGTAGTTCAAAGTCATTCAATCTCAATGACCAGTTTGAGAGAACATTTGATGACTATGAATATCAGAGTCAAGTTACTCAAAAGGAAAATATTGAATATTTTAGCTATCTTGTAAAGACAGCTTTAGAAAAAGAATATTTTCACTTGAGTAAGAGTGAAAGAAGAATGTTAAAAGATAATATAGCTTCTATCACGGATCTCAATAAAGTCTTAAGTGGTGTTCTATGAGTAAAGTATTAATTTTATTTTTATTTTCTCTGAATATTCTTGCTATATCTGATAGTGTTAAAAGTGCTATTGATATTGATAGTGTTGAAAAACTTGCAAAACATAAGTATGAAGAACTATCAAGTAGTTCAAGAGATAGGGCCGGACAAACACCATTGATTTATGCTCTCCATAAAAGAAAACTAAATGTAGCGAAGTATTTAATCACGAGAAAATTAGGTGTTAATGCAAAAGATTATATTAGTAGGTCACCTATAACGATTGCTCTTAGTAAGTTTGATGATCTCGAATTAATTGAACTGTTTATGGCAAATGGTGTTGATCTAAAAGTTAAAGATAAGCATCAGCGTGATATTTTCTATTATCTAGAAAAGAATAGTAATGAATCAATAAAAAAGTTTATTAAGGCCGAGTATAAAAAAATTCAAGATGTTTCAATTAGTCAAATAGATGAGTTGAAGAGTTCTCTTGTTAATGGAGAGTCAAAAAAACTTGAGCAGTACCTAAGTAAGTACCGTACGATTAATATTAAAATAAATAATACTTCTGTTTTAGATTTTCTGATTAAATCAAATTCTCTTAATAAGTGGTCAATGTCTTATCTTGCATCACTTGGTTTGGATGTATTTGAAACAGGATTTATTTATCAGCTTATTATTACAAAAAATTTCGAGGCTTATAAAGAATTGTCGAATTATCGTACAAATATCATAAGTGGTCCAAAAGGGGAGAGTCTTCTTGAGATTGCGCTTAAAAATGATGCTCCAGATGATATTTTATTAAATATTATTAAGAAACAAAAAGATCTTAAGATTAAAGATATTGAAGGTAACTCATACCTACATCTAGCAATTATCAAAAATCGTCCATTAATCGTAGATTCTTTGATTAAAAGAGGACTTAAACTTAGCCTTCGTAATAGAAATGGTGATACAGCATTAATGCTTATAATTGATAATTTTGATAATGCTAATGCCGAAAATTATATAAAGGACAATCTTGATTTAATCAATATCCAAAATAATGATGGTACTGATGCTGTTATTAAACTTGCTAAGTATAAGCCTGAGCTATTAAATTCTATTCTTAAAGAATTGAAAGGAAAGTATGATTTCACACATGTGGACAAATTCGGAAACCGTGCCGTTGTCTTAGCAGACGTAACAACTCCACGTGCAAATCCTGCAGAGGTTGGAGCGACTTTAAATGAATTACCTAGAGTTGATTCAGCACAATTAAATACACCTAATCTAAATGCTGATATTAAAACTGTTGACCAAGTTGCTAAGGACTTAAACAGTATCGACTCTTATATCGGCGATCGTTTATTTGACAGATTTGTTAATGATAACGTTGATGCATATATTGCAAAATCAGTATCTAATTTTAAATTACATATCCTAAAATTAAAATCAGTTGAAGATGAAGACTTTTCTTTTGCATTAAAAGAAATTGAAGATCTTAAATCGAATTTGAGAAATACACAGAATTCTTTAAATGCTATAAAACTAAAGAAGATTGAAACAGTCGCATCTTATCAAAAGCTTAAGGCCAGTCTAGATGGTTTTGATAGTGAGGGTTTTAATCGAACGATTAATTCTAGTGTTTCTCAGTTAAAAGGGGAACTCAGTAATATCATCAACTTTGTAAATGATGTTAATTTTGAATTGAAAGAGTTTAGCTCTCATCGTAATGAGCTAGAAGGTGTTCTTAAGCAATTTAAAGAGGGCAAAGATAAAATCTCTCTTGAAATTGATATCGTTAGACAAGAATTTACTCAAACTAAGAAGCAACTTTTAGCTTCTATTGAAGAAACTAAGTTTTACTATAGTGGTGAATTATTATCTCTTGAATCTAATGTACGACATGAAAAAGGTAAGCTAGATCATGCTAAATCAAATCTGGATGAAGATGACAAGCTAATACGACAGGCGAATGCGAACATAGCTTCTGCTGTTAGGAGTAAAGAAGATTATAAGAGAAGAGAAAATCACCCGGGGCATGACCCAAATACTTGCCAGTGGACGACAAAACGTAGGGCAATGGTTAAGCGAATTGAAGAATTAGATAAACAAATTGAAAATTTAAATGAGAAGCGTAGAAGATCAAGCCGAATATTTAACGATATGTTAAAGAATTATAATTTTACAAAGAATGAATATGCAAAATTTAAAGCATTTTCTAGTCAGAAAATACAAGAGTTTAGAACAAAAATTAATAATGAAATCAAATTAAAAGAAAATAATGTTAGAAATGAACTTGCTGCTCTTGAATATGGGAGAGACCTAGAGTTTGATGATGTAAGGATAGAAGTCGAAGGCTTAAAGAATGAAATAGAGAAGCGTTTTGGGGATATTTCTAGTGTTGAAAATACTTGGAATAATCTTTATTCTTCTGTGCAGAAACTAAACTCAATAGCATCTTTAAAGGATGCTATGAGGTGTGGGATGTTGGGGTGTGCTCCAAGCATTTTACTTCCTGATAATGGTACTAAGCTCGCAAAAGATTTCAATGATAAAGTTATGTCCCTTTCATTGAAATATGCAAGTTATTCTTCGGTTTATGATTCACAACATACATATCGTTATCAAGTTAATAATCTTGATAAAATGGCCCTTGAAATTGAAAACCTTAAGACACAAGAAGCTTCTTTATTAGATAGGGCCAGAATAATAAGTAATGATATAGTTTTAAAATCAAAAGAATTAAAAGAGATTAAGTCTCCTGATAATCAAGTATTAAATGAGCTAATTTCAATTGAGGAACTAGTTTTTAAGAATCAATTTCTAAAAACGACGGTAGAAGTTAATGCTAGTGAGCGAAGTGAATTAAAAGATGAGTTAGGAATCGATAGAGAGCTCACTGTTGAGTCTTTGATCGTTAAAGAAGAGCATAAATATGCCCCTTTAGTAATAAATTCAATATCTCTTAACTTCGAGAATTTAGAAACGCTTGAATCTTATTCTAAAGAAAATATTCCTTCATTATTAGGTCAGTGGTTCGATATTCTAGCTACAAATATGAAGGACTCTCAGGGTCTTTATACTATTGAAGGTCGTGATTTATTTATTCGTTCTTTAAAGGATAAGGTGACAATTGAAAAGGTAACAGATGGTGAACTTACTTCAGTTAAGATCCTTACTAGCTATGGTGATTTTGTTGTAGATGAATCAGGAATGCCAATTTCTGTAGATGAAGAGGATAAGTCTCCACTAGATTTTGAACTTACTTCAACAGGTATCGTAAGAGAGCGTATTTTAGAAGTAATTTCTAAATTTCGTAAGGTCTACCCTGATGCTAAAATGGAAGATTTAAAGCAAAATCAAAATCTTTCAATTATTGTTTCTCTGTTAAAAATGGCCGATCAGATTAACGATGCAAAAAGAGCTGAAGAGATAATTGATGTAATATTTGTTATTGCTAATCCTATTCTTCATGCTGTTCCAGGTGGGCCAGTTGTTGCAAAAAGTCTTGGTATGCTTAAATGTAGTTATGAGTATTTCAACCGCATTCGCTTAGGGATACACACTTCATCTCTTGAAGATGGTACGCGAATCGTTTCATGTTTGAGTGACGTGATATTATCGATTCCTTTTAGTAAACAGTTTAAGAGGCAACTATCAAGTTTTTTTGATGATGTAATCCCATCTAAGCTATTAGTTAATTTAACAAAAACCATTTTTGGAAGTGGTGCTGATAAGTTATTTTCAGTTAAATCAATAGAGATTCTTTTTGAAGGCATCTTTGGTTTAGCTGTTTCTGATTTAAATGAAAAACTGTTTGTTGAAAATGGTAATGTGTTTAAGAACATTGTATCTTCTTATCATTTTTACGATAGTGGAATATCATTCAAGGGTGAAGCTGAAATAGTGAAGGCCGGACTCAAATTCAAAGCATTAGAAATGTTGTTAACATCCAATTTCAATGGTTCAGTTTATATTATAAATAGAAGTTTGAAGATTCTGAATGTTTGTAATTATAGTAAATCTCAAATAACTGAAAAAGTTTCCGAAAGTCTAGATGTGAAGATTAGTACAGTAGAGTTAAATCCTTCTGTAGTTCTAAATAAAGGTGACAGTTCTTATTTGATAAAAGGAAGTTTATGTCTATTAGTAATCGACTAATTAAAGTTTTTAAAATTATCTTGTATTTGATTGGTTTTTATAACTTCTTCTATTTATCGACATTTGCTAACTTCGTGTGGCCCTATGTTATTGTTTACTTAAGTTTTCACTACATTTTGGGAAAGTATTTGCAGAAAAATGGATCTGCACAGTTCGAAACGATAAGGATTATAAGTACGAATATATTTTATATATTACCAATCATTATCTATTTCTCAATGGAGAATACTGATAAGTCTATTTATGACTTCTTATTCAGTGCAAATTTCTACAAAAATATTTATACAATTATAAAAAGTATGTTTTAGGTAGAACAGAATCTATATGTTCAATAAGAGAAGGTCTCTGTATTGAGAAATTGGCATTTTCATTTCCTTCTTAAAGAAACGTCTAAAGCTCATATCATCTATAAAACCGAGTCTGAAAGAGATTTCTTTTATAGGAATATTTTTTAGAATATATTCTTGAACTTTCTTTAGACGATATTTTTTTAGGCTGTCGCGAAAAGTTATTCCGTACTTCTCATTAAGATGGCGTTGAAAAGCTCGAGGTGACATACCCATGTCTTGTGCAATATTTGTTAAGGAAATATCTTCGCCTTTTAGCTTGTCGTATATTGCAAACAAATTATTTAACTCAGGATTACCATCTCTTTTCTGCTTTGGTATTTGATACTCACGAATCCCTGGCCCTTGGATAATTTCGTTATACTTTCTGGCCGTCTTTTTCCCCAGCTCTTTCTTTATTATTAGGCAAATGACATCAAGGTAACTAAGAACTCCGCCTGCCGTAATAATCTTTCCTGATTCAATGATTGTTCTGTGGGCCTCGACATTAACTTTTGGATACTCTGTTTTTAACTTCTTTTCAAATAGCCAATGTGTTGTTGCTTTTCTTCTATCAAGTGCTCCTGTGGATGCTAGTTTTAGTGCTCCACCACAGCATGCTACTATTTTTGATTTTTCTGATGATATATGGGCACTTATTATTCTAGCTTCCTCTTTTGTGGCTTTTTGAGGCTTGTAGCAAGGGGGGAGGATAAGGTAGTCCGCTACTTTTCCTGCTGTTATTTTTGTGTTCATTTGGTTAGTGATATTAAATATAACCTTATCATTTATATATCTTAGTATTTCAAAGTAATCGATAAAGTTTTGTGTTGTGCTTTTTAAAGAATCTTTACAATCTAGAATATGAATATTTAATGTTGTCGTATTTTGCATAGTTTATGTCATAAGTGACAATGTAGTTTAAGTCAAGACTTAGGTATAGTTTACTTAAGGAGTTACTATGAACACAATTAAACCTCCTCACAAGTGTGGGGTAATCAAGAGCTTAATCAAATATGACTTAAAAGAAACTATTTATCGTAGCAAGATGGCGTTAACGAGAAGAAGTGCGAGCTATATCAATTCCGTTGAGTGGAGTATTCCAAAGAGCGAAAAGGTACAAAATATTATTGCTCTTGCTGATAAGCTCTATGATGGACCGCTCTTCAATCATGGAATAAGAAGTTACGCCTTTGGAAAGATTTTAATGAGTTTAAATGATGAAAAGGTTGATAACGAAGTTTTCTTTATTGGATCGCTTCTGCATGATCTGGGGCTAATCAAGGATTGTACAGGTACGACTTTTGAGCTTGTTGGTGCAGATGATGCATGTGCTCATTGTAAGGATATCTTAACACCAAGGCAGCTTGATATTATTCATGAAATGATTCTTCTTCACGGAGCGATAGGGCATGCAGAGAATAAAAGTAACGAACTTAAATATCTTCACTATGGGGCTGGTGTGGACGTTGCAGATTTGTGGAGTCATCGCTTGAATGAAAAAAATTATTCTGAAGTATATGCTAAGTATCCTTCTCAGGGTCATATTCCGTATATGATTGATCTTCTCAAAAAGAGAATGAACGAAAACCCAAATATGTACCTGTCTACAGTCATCAATTTAGGTTTCTTAGGTAAAATGAAAAGCAAGGAGCGCTCCTAAAAGGGGCGCGGGTACTTTTCGAGATTACGAAGAGTTATATATGCCTTTAAAAGTCATTTGAGGGCCCATATTAGCTAGATTACTAAAGTTTCAATGGATAGTTGTCGTGAAATGGGTCGGGATTACGTGTAAGTACCTAAAATTTCCATTTGTACCCGCGCCCTTTTCACAGGGGATTGCTTACCAGTTGGCGAAGTACATCAACGCAATTATTGCTTGTCTCAATGTCCAATCGTTCGCGCTTTATCCACGCCTTTGCATAGCTTGTAACAAAGTTATGATCGAGAAGCTTCCTATAAAGATTGATTGGTGTATTGGAGTCACTATTTGTGATTATTTTTTGAATTTTCATTTCAAGATTCCAATCGATCTTCATGCCAAGGTTGTCTTTCAAATTTAGAAGTGTCACAAGATCATCAATTGAGTCTGTGCGCTCAAGAAATCTCTCCAAGAGGTATTTAAAGTCTCCATGGTTGGCAATAAGATATTCGGGTAATTCATTTGGTACGTTCATTAATGAGAGACGATCGATTATCCCTAGTGTCAGGTTATTTGAGTAACCTTTGGGAGGATTTTGAATTGCACTCATAAATTCTTCTGTACTAAGTGAACTTAGGCTTTCTAGGAAGAGCTTATCATTATCCAAAATAGTATTTCGTTTATTCTGCATACGTGATTCAATTCTTTTAAAAAGATCTTTAAACTCCTCAGTTAATTTAAATGTCTTCTCATATTTTTCAGCTTGAACTTTTACCGAATCAACTGTGAATGGAAGCTTGTCTTGGCCATCTTTAAATAGTTCATGTGAGTGGGTCCAGTCCATAAGAATCCACCTTTCATCATGAGGAGAGTAGACGAGTTGACCGAGGTGGAAATCTTTCACTAATGTGTAAGCCGCAATCGATTCGAAAAAGTCTGGAAGTTTATCTAAGGCCTTTGCAAAATCTTCTGGATTTATCGCTTCTTTGTTTAAGAAGAATGCATCAAGATCAAAAGAATCTTTGAGATTCAATTTTTCAACGAGTAGGTAATTCTCTTTCTCATATGCATAGATCTCAGGAATTGAAACTCCTTGGCTTTCAAGGCTTGCATGTCCTAGGTAGAAGGCATCGATATAATTCGAATATTTTGAAAACGTGTTAAATGCTCCGTGATATTTTGGAACTCTTAGGGCGTAGATATTATTCCCTGATTTTACTTCATGGATGGTTGTTGTATTTCCAGCACCAAGGATTTTGATAAACTCGACCTTTTCACCATTCATAAGTTCAATGATTTGTCCTGAAGCTAGGTCTTTACCACGGGATTCAATTAGGTCATTAAGACTTATATCAGAGGCAATGCTCGACGTTGCGAAGAAAGTCGCTAGTAGTAAATATCTAAATAGTCTTATAAACATGAGATTTATAGAGCAACTTAAATGCCAACGGTTATGATTTAAGTTGTTATAATCACGAAGGCCGGGGTGTCATTTTCTGTATATTTGAAGAAAGTTTAAACGATCTTTGATTTCAATAATCCCATAGGAAGATTTTTAAAAATAATAAAGACTAGGTTGGGCCGGTAAGGAATATCAGTGAGAACAAGAATAAATATTGGATTGAGTAGTATAAATATATACATAAATGAAATTAGATATGTGATAAGATTGGTCTTTAAATGTATATCATCCGATAAGTGTCCAGGAGACATATGAGTCAGCAACAATTTATTTTTATTTGTACGAACCCAGGTAATGAAATTCTTTTAAAAGAAGAAGTTAAAAACTTCTATCCAGAATTTACCTTTAGCTTTTCAAAGAAGGGCTTTGTTACATTTAAAAATACTGGTGTCGTTTATGACTTAAAAACCATCTCTCAACTACAGCTTACTTTTGCTACACGTTGTGGGATTTTTTATGGAAAGTCGAAACCGGAGACGATCGTTGAAGATGTAAAGAGTAGCGGCCTTGATATCGAAAATTTTATGATTCATAGCTTTGCAATTGGCTGCGAAACTGACTTTGATGCCGAGGCGGTTTTTGGACGAGAAGTGAATGCTTACAGTGCTGAAGGAAAGACTGTTATTGATTTAATTAGTCTTGGCCCTGATGAAATTTGGTTTGGTGCCCACTCTGTTGCAAGTGGTTGTACTCGCTATCCTAATTCAATGGTGGAAGTTGATGTTCCTGAGAATGCAGTTTCTAAAGGATATTTAAAACTTGCTCAAATAGTAAAACTCTATGCCGTTAAATTGTATAAAGGTGATTTATGGCTAGACTTTGGTTGTGCCCCTGGTGGAGCGTCACAGTTTCTTTTGAATGAAGGCTGCAAGGTTGTGGGAATTGATCCTGCAAAAATTGATCCAAGTTTAGCTAATAATAAAAACTTCTCACATATCAAAAGATCGGTTCAAGACCTTTCTCATGAAGACCTACCAGAAGAGGTTCGTTGGATTCATGCAGATATTAATATAAATCCAAAACAATCCATCAAAGAGGTTTTACGTCTTGCTAAGAAGTATAACCGCACACTAAAAGGTGTTATTTTCACCGTTCAGGTTGTGAAGATGGAATATATTGAGAATATCGAATCATTTGAAGATCAATTCTATGATTGGGGATTTAACAATATTATTAGCCGCCAAGTTCCATCACATAAGAAAGAGTATATTATCTTAGCTACAAGATAGATCTCCTTTCTTATTTGAAATTTATAATATTAGTCATGATTAAAGTAAGTGTTGAGATTGCTGTGAAACACCAAAGTATCACACCTTGAAGCATAGGCTTAACTCCTGCCTCTTTAATATGATCTAATGTAATACTCGAACCGATATAAAAGAGAGTTAAAACCATAAGCTTTTTTGCTCCGGCGTAAATCATTAGTCCTGGCGACTTTAATTCTGGGATAAAAGTGACAAGTGCTGCTGCCGTGATGAATCCTAAAATAAACCAAGGCTTCTTTGTTTTTGTTTGAACAGATGCACCTTGCTTTTTAAGTTGCATGGCAGTTGTAACACTAAAGATAAGTGCTAATGGAATAATCCAAAGTGCACGAACTAATTTGACAATTGTTCCAACCTCAAGTGCCTGCGGTCCATAACTTAGAGATGCTCCAACAACGGAACTGGTGTCGTGAATCGCCAAAGCCGACCAAAGTCCAAATGATGTCTGATCTATTTTTAATAAGTGACCAACCCATGGAAAAACAAAGAGAGCAACGGCGTTTAATGTAAATACCACGGCCAATGAGACTGTTACCTCATGATTCTTTGCTTTGATAACAGGAGCGACAGCTGCAATTGCACTACCTCCACATATGGCCGTTCCGGAGTTTATTAAAAGTGTTGTATTTAGCGGTGTTTTAAAAAGTTTTCCTAGTAAAGTTCCTACAACAAATACTGCCAGTATACTAAGTGCTGTAAACCCAACTGACTGCAATCCAACTTTTGTCACTACATTCAAATCCATTCCCGCTCCTAGACCAATTACAGCTAGGGCCAATAACTTCTTTACTGCTTTAGTAGTCCATTCTTGAAATGGATTTCCTATAAATAGTGAGAATATGATTCCTGCAAAAAGGGCCGTCGCTGAAGACACCCACGGACTTAAACATAGGATAGAGAGGACGATGAATAGTAATTTCTTTACGCTTTGATTTTTCATAACTTTACTATCGCACTCTTTTTATGATTATGCTAAGTTCGCTTCATGGAAAATAAGATAGAATTAGTAGAATATAATGATTTTTGGTTAAAAGTATTTGAAAAAGAGAGTCAGTCTCTGGCAAAGCTTTTGAGAAATAATTTAATGGGTTGTGAGCATATTGGCTCGACTGCTATGCCAAAAGTTGTTGCTCGTCCAACCCTTGATATTCTATGTGTTGTCCATACTCTTGATGGCATTGAAATGTTTCGAAATGAATTCAAGGCCCAAGGATTTTCCCTAACTTCAAATGATTCAAAACATTTCTTATTTGAGCGTAAAGCACCTGAAGGCAATAGAGTGCTGACAAGTGTGCGTATTCTTAAGAAAGGTGATGAAAGTATCAGTGATATCTTAGACTTTAGAGATTATTTAAATGCAGAGCCTATGATTGCGACTGAGTATAAGAATGCAAAGTTGAATCTCATACAAAATCACTCAAATGATATTGCTCTTTATGAAGAAATGAAGACAAGATTTATTGAGGCCGTATTATCTAAGATCAGTTAGAAATTATTGAGTTTTTAAGTTAAGAGTTGGTTAAGATTTTTTGGTAAATTCCGATAAGTTTGCTATGCTTATTAGTAAGATGTCGAAATTATTTATTAGCTTAATTCTATTAAGTGGCCTTACTGGCTGCCAACAAGTTTATGTGTCTCAAAATGTAGAAGCATCTAGCTCTACTACTATGATTCCTAAGAGTCCTCTTATTCATACAACTATTGTTAAGAAGGGTGAGATCAAAAGAGGCCAAGGTCTATATCAGGCACTACAAAATATTAATATCGATAATAAGCAGGCCCTGAATCTAATCAATCAACTTAGAGATGAAGTTGAGTTTTCAAAGCTGAAAGTAGGGGATCGATTAGAAGCAACATTCGACGAATACAACAAACTTATTAAATTTTCTTTTGCTCAAAATGACTATGAAACTCACTTGGTTTCTTTAAATGAAGATACTGGTAAGTGGGATTACTCATTAAGTGAGTTAGATACGTATTGGCAACCTCGTATGATCGAGGGACAACTAAACTCTGGCTCGACACTACAAGATGATCTTTTGGCCATGGGGCTAGAAAGATCAGTTGTTAATGAAGTTGTTAACGTTTTACTTTGCAAGGTTAACTTTAGAATGAATGCTCGTGCGGGAGACAACTACAGAGTTCTTCTTAGTGAAAGAAAACATTCTAAAAAAACAGTTCAAACGAAAGTTCTTTTTACTTCTTATAGTGGAGTAAAAGCTGGCAGTCATGAAGCTTATTTCTATGAAGACCAAGAGAAAAGTTCGACTTATACTGCACATTATACACCAAATGGGCAGGCCCTAATTAATTCTGGGCTTCGCTATCCACTTCCAAGACTTCACATTCGTTCAAGCTATGGCTGGCGTATGCACCCTGTAACGGGTAAGCGAGCTATGCACAGAGGAATTGATTTAAGAGGAAGAACTGGAGAGAGGGTTCATGCCGTTGCAGCTGGAAAAGTAATCATGTCTACTTACAATGAATTTGCGGGAAATAAGATTGGGATTAGACATAGAGATGGATCAACTTCTCTTTACTATCACCTTCACCGCCGTAATGTGAAAGTAGGTGCATGGGTTAGGTCTCATGAAGTGATTGGAACAGTAGGAGCTACTGGAAGAGTTACTGGGCCACACCTACATTTTGGATTTAAAGATTCGAGAGGTAGATGGTTGAATCCTTTAAATAAAAGAATGATCGCAACTCCTAAGCTTACTGGAGAGCGCCTTGCTAATTTACAAAATCAAGTGAGTAAAATTAAAGGTGTGGTTGCTGATTTACAAATTAGTAAAGAATCAAAATATCTTGTCGCTAATTTAGATAAGATCAAGCGTTTCCCGAGTGCTCTTGATAATTTTAGCTTTTTACCTAAAGAATAAGCTCAACTATTATTAAAGATTGTCGATAAACGTTCATATGCGTTTAAAGCTCTTTGTACTATCAATTCAATCTATAGTTCTTTTTTGCCTTGTTGGCCTAGGTTTTTATTCTTCTAATATTAAAGAAGGCCAACGATCAATAAGCTCTTACTCAACTTCAAGATCAGTTTCTGAAATAAGTTGTTCAAGTGCTCTTCGAACTTTTCTTTCTCCCTTAAATATTGAAGAGAATATTATGCTATGGCATATCTTTAAAGAGCAGGGAGCATCTGTGAACCCAAAGTATCTTTCACATGAAGACTTTGATTCTCTCGCATCAGATCCGGACCATAACTTTAAGCAAACTCAGACGAGTCAGCTAGAGGCCGTAAGTGGTCTTTATGCTCAAGAGAGGGGAATTATTGCTGCAGGAATTGAAAGAGGTCCTGAGGGAACGGAGTTTGTTGATGGTAATGGCATCTTCTGGGATGTCAAAACTCCAATTTCTCCACTTCTAACTCATTCATGGCGCTTTAATATTGAAAATGCTGGCAACAGTATTAAGCATAAGCTTGAGGCCGTAGGCAATATCCACATTCTTGTGGATCTCTCTTATATGAGACAGAGAAATGTAAGTGACCTAAAGAAATGGATTAAAAATAATATCTCTCAAGATCTACAACATAGAATTCGTTATGTTACAGTTCCTGATGCAATTGTTGATTAAAGCTTAGCAAAAATTATTACGATAAGTAGGTATGAGATTAATTAAAACACTTCTCATATTTCAATTTGTATTCTTTGGTCTTGCTGATGAGACCGAAATGAATACATTAACAATTCGCACCTCTAGCGAAAAGAGTAAGACTTATAAGATTAAAAAAATTGTTAAGACTAGGCTTTCAGCAGATAGTGGGCGTGTCATCGTTATAGAAACCTATGGAAAAGATAAATGTGTTATTCCCTTGGATAAGGTTGTGAATACTCCACGACCAAATTATGAAGGCTGTACACATTGCTTTGCCGATGATGCTGAGGTCGAAAATTATTATACTCAAATGTTTTTAAATCGCAGGAATCCTAGGATTACTTGTGATATTACGAATGGGGAAGCAGTTGGATTCAATTTTATTGGTGGAACAACTATTAACGGCGAATCAAAACTTGTTTCTTCTGGCCTTGTTCTAGAGTCTGCAGTTTATTCCGATGGACCATTTCTTCACAAAGAGACGAAACCTAATGCTCTTGAGAGGTTATTGGATGGAACAGCCGATCTTCTTCTCGACGCTGCATTTTAATATATTTTTTTTCTTTTTAAGTTTTATTAGTTCTTATAAGTATTCATGCACATTCATCATTTTAATCTTTAGATAACCTAAAGAATCACGTCTTATTCTGTCTCTTATGCATTTTTAGACGGTTGACAAAGCTTCTTACCGGCCAGTATTGGTGTCATCTATATTTATTTACAGAGAAATTTATCGGAGAGAAAAATGTTTCGTAACTTATTAACGATTATGATTACTATTGCCTTTGCATCATCTGTTGTTGCACAAACTCAAGTACCAGCTGAGTTTGAAAAGATTAACACTTACAGAGAAATGAAGAATTATGCGCAAAATAACTTCGCCGCAAATACAACGTGTATGGATGAATATCATCAAAGAGTTAGGAAGCTTAGAAAAGATCTACTTATGCAACCAGTGAAGCTTACACTGGGGCTAGTTCAACTTCCAATTGTTGCGACAATCGGTGGATTTGTTCTTGGTGGTATTGCAGATGGTGGTCCAATTACTGAGTTCGGTGAAAAAATTCTAGAACTACTTGATATTGATTTAACAGAGACGATTGACGCTGAAACGGCCCAAAAGATTATGGATGATTTTGGAATTAAGCCAATTGAAGCAATTCAAACTGGAGCTGGTGCAGGGATTGGTGCTATTGGTATTGTTCTTGTATATAACGTTGTAAAGTTTGGTGTTATTAGCTCTAAAATTATTGCTGCTAAGAATGCCGCTAAAATGTCATTTACTGGTTATATTGGCGGTGGAAAGAAGTTTGATAAACTTGTTGCTAAGGTTAATAGAAGAGTAAATCGCGTTCTAAAAAAAGAAGGACTTGAAGAAATTGAGATTGCACCAGAAAGAATCTCTGATCTACTTATTGAGGCAGATCAAAAATCATTGTTTTGTACTGGAGAGCTTAGAAGGTCAAAGAGTGCAAAGAAGTTTGGAGCACCTCTTAGAAAGAGACTTGCAAAGAAGTCTGATATCTATCGATACCTAAAGAATACAATTTTAGCAGAGTACGGAATTACTAAGTAATTTATGCGGGCAAGCACTTGGTTTAGCGACGACGGTGTTTGCCTTTAGCATTTTGCTTGCGCTTCTCTTCACGTTTTGTTGTCTTACCACTGAAGTTAAACTCCTTATCTAAATCTTTAAAGAGTTTGTCATACTTACTTTTTTTCTTTTTCTGTGGCTGTTGCGGTTTCTTAGCAGGAGCTTTTTTAATAGCTTTTGCATCTTCTGATGAAGAACCCTCAATTAACTTGTAGAGAGTCGCAATTTCTCTCTCATTTAACTCACGCCAGTCTCCAACACCAAGGCCATCAAGACCTACATTCATGATACGAACACGATCAAGCTTAGTGACATTGTAGCCAAAGTATTCACACATACGACGAATCTGACGATTTAGCCCCTGAACAAGAGTAATTTTAAAAACCATTAAACTCATTTGTTCAACTTTACATTTCTTCGTCATCGTTCCTAGAATTGGAACACCTGCGCCCATACCATTAATGAAGTTATCATTGATTGGTTTATCAACTGTGACGACATACTCTTTTTCGTGATTATTTCCAGCACGTAAGATTTTGTTAACGATGTCACCGTTATTTGTTAGAAAGATGAGTCCTTGTGAGTCCTTGTCTAGGCGTCCAATAGGAAAGATTCTTTCCACGTGATTAACGTAGTCGACAATATTGTCTTTCTCACTACTTTCAGTTGTTGAGACAATACCGCGAGGCTTATTTAGAGCAATAATAATTTCTTTTTCAGCAACCTTTGGTTTAACGACCTGGCCACGAACTTCAACAATATCTCCTTCATTAACTGTGGCACCGATGTCTGCAAGAACACCGTTGATCTTAACAACTTGCTGTTCAATTAATTCGTCAACTTCACGACGAGAGCAGATACCACTTTGGCTAATGTATTTATTGATTCTCATTGCTGAATAAACCTTATCTAAGTAAATAATTGTGGGCCAATCTATCACATTTTTATGTCATAAATATAGCATCTTGAAATAATTCTCTCTTTTTGTGATCAATATGTTATCAAGAGCTTATGAGTAAAAAGAAAAAGACAACAATGGCATTACAAGGTGTAGGTATTGCACCAAATATTCTTCTCCAACATGTTGAAAATACAGCTCCTTTCTTATTCCAGGGAGAGCTCGATACGACAGGGGACAAACGTGCATTCCTTGAGAAGCTAAGGTTTTATAAGAAGAACCTTAAACAGCTAAATAATATCAATCTAGCAGAATACTTTCATATTTGTATCAGTGCTCACTGGGCAACGGCGGGAACATTTGTTCCTACAGATGTGGACAATCAGATTAGAGAGTCTTTGTGGAAGCATGGGCACATCTCAAAGCATATTGATAAGATGGCCAGGCTTACAATTGAGTCTTGGACTTGGGACTACTCTCAGGTAACGAGTCGTAAGGCCTATAATAACGATAATAATACTGTCATGAGTACCCACGAAGGAACATGGTTAAGTGTTGCTATTGGTGCTTACTGTGCTCTTGTTAAAAATCGTAAGACTGAGCTTGCACAGGAGATGGCCGATGTCATCTTAGAAGAGATTAAAAAAGAAGAGCTAATTATGCAAAAGCTTCGTGAGGAAAGAGATCATATCAATTTCCTAAGAGCTGCTCCTCTAATGGCCCATAATTTTGGGGATCTGGACCGAGTGATGGTTCAGTGGAATATGAACCCTGAAGATGCTTTCTATAAGCGTATCTTTAAATTAGGTCATCAACTAAATGAAAATTACGATCCAATTCTTGTGTATACAGGAAAGGTGAATAAAGAGTTTTCTTCAAAAGAAAACCACCGTCACATGGCAATGAGACAGCCTAAGTGTTTAAGAAAATCTTCTAAGTTTTTAATTCCAGTTGGGCCATTTATGGATGACTGGGGAAGAATTCTTGGGGAGAGTGATCTTCTTTCGATGGAAGAGAAGGCCGAGATTGTAACGGCTTTCTATGATGGTTATAAGAGACAAGATGAAGCCTTTGGTTATATTCGCGGGTATAAGAATCTTGTTGATTCTATCGATGGAGGACTTGCTGCTTTAGAGATGTATCTTCCATTTGATCTTGTGGCAGAAATGAAGAAGTCAGAGTTTAGCGAACTCGCTAAATTATCTCGTGAAGAGTTTGAGGCAGACTACAAGAAGCGTCTTGAAGAATTCATCTGCCCCGTAACTAATTTAAAGTTTTAATCTTCACGTCTTTTTAAAAGAAAGCGCTGAATCTTCCCACTTGGAGTTTTTGGAAGTTCGTCAATGAACTCTATTTCACGTGGGTAGGCATGGGCAGCTAGTCCTTTTTTTACAAATTGACTTAATTCATCTTCTAATTCTTTTGACGCGACAAAGCCTTTGTTTAAGACAACAAATGCTTTAACGATTTCAGTTCTTTTTGGATCAGGCTTTCCAATGACGGCCGTCTCTAAAACACAAGGATGCTCAAGAAGAACACTTTCAACATCAAATGGCCCAATTCGATAACCTGATGAAGTGATAACATCATCGTTTCGACCGACATAAGTTATACGTCCATCTTCTGTTTGTTCTGCCGTATCACCAGTTGTGTAAAAACCATTTGCGATGGCCGGTGTGTCGGCCTTTAGATAACCTTTAAACCACATAATGGGAGAGTTTGCGATATCAACAGCAATGACTCCTGGAGTATTTGGTGGTGCAACTTTTCCGTTCTCATCAAGAATGACAACGGTATAGCCAGGCATAGCATAGCCCATACTTCCTGGCTTAATTTCATGCTCGAGTTCATGGTGATTATTTACCGTCATTCCGGTTTCAGTTTGGCCGTAGTGATCGTTAATAACAACATCAAGCTTATCTTTAAACCAGTTTATAACTTCTGGGTTAAGAGGTTCTCCAGCACTACTGACAGCTCTTAACTGTCCCTTTATCGCCTTTGATACTTCTTCTCCATTTCCGATTAATAACCTAAAGGCCGTTGGAGAGCCTGCTAAATTTGTTATCTTATATTTTTGAATTACTCTAACTGTACTTTCAGCACTAAACCCACCTTCATAAAAAAGCAGTGCATTTCCATTTACAAGTGGACCAATAACTGAATAATAAAGTCCATAGGCCCAGCCTGGATCGGCCAGGTTCCAAAAGCGATCAGTTGGTTTTAGGTCAACTGCAAGATCCATATATTGCTTAAACGAAGAGAGGGCAAATAGTGGAACAGGTACGGCCTTTGGCAGTCCTGTGGTTCCAGAAGTTGAAAGAAGACAGAAAGTATCTTCGCCCTTTCTCATGACTGGTGCAAAATTTGTACTTTGCTCATCCATGGCCTTCTTAAAATTAATATCGTCTTGTGCCAATTGGTAATCATCAGATCGAACAAGCACACACTTCTTTGGATTCATCGGTAGTTCATCTAATTTTGCACGATTGGTATCATCGGTAAAAACGATTTTGGCCTGACTTGAATTTAGTCTTTGCTCAATTGCCTTCGGACCAAAAGCTGTAAAGAGTGGTTGATAGACAACACCAGCTTTCCACGCACCTAGGATTGTATAAAGAAGCTCTGGAGTTCGTGGCAGAAGTCCTGAAATGACGTCTCCTGGTTTTACTCCTTGGGCCACAAGAAAGTTTGCAAGTCTGGAAGTTTCTTCTTTTAACTTCTTAAATGTGATGACTTCTTCCTCACCATTAACTCCCTCCCAGTAGAGAGCAACCTTATCTGTAGCCGCATAGCGATCACAACACTCGACAGCAGCATTGATTGAGTTATTGATATCTCCATCGAAGAACTTATTAAACTCATTAATGTTGAAACTACTATAGTGATCTACGTATTTTCTTTTCATAACTTCTCCTTAAGGTATTAGTTTAATTATAAGGGGAAATTGATCTGTGTAAAACTTAATATGGTTAAGATGGTTAACTTTAAACTGTATTATTAGGTGTTTAGTGAAGATTTCTCCTTGTTATAAAATTATCTTATTAAATATTACTCATAAATTTATTGTATTTATTAAGTATGATTCTCTATCTTACTCTTAACCGAAGGGAGGAGAGATGAAGAATTTTCTACTAATCACACTTACAGTTTTTACGTCTGCAAGTCTGCTCGCAAGTGATGGGAGTATCGCTCGCAAAGATTTTGAGGTTCAAAACTATGCTTGTTACACAGATAGTATCGGGGCGCTAAGCGGTGCTGTGGATATGATTCTACATAATGCTCAGAAATGGTGTGATAGCTTAAATGGAGAGCTAAGCCGCCTGAATAGTAATGATCTAGAGGTCGTTGTTCACAATGAATCGCCATTTCCTGGTGGATGTAGTGGTGATGTTACTGTGAAATCGACATTTACTTGCTTTGCTAATGGGAAAATTACTATAATCGAATAGAAGACTTGAAGAAAAGGCCTATATGAAATCGATTAATGTTGAAAAGATAAACTCTGAAGTAAGTAAATTTATAAGTGAGAGAGATTGGGATCAATTTCACTCAATTAAAAATTTAGCAATGGCACTTAGTGTGGAGACTTCTGAACTTGTGGAAATCTTTCAATGGCTAAAGGAATGCGAATCCAATGATATTGCTTCTAATTCAATTCTCAAAGAAAAGCTAGAGGATGAGATTGCTGATATCTTTGTTTACCTGATGAGAATTGCAATTAAGTCCGATATTGATATTGAAGAGGTGACTCTTAGAAAAATACAAAAGAATGCCAAGAAATATCCAATTGAAAAAGCGAAGGGCTCAGCAAAGAAATATACTGAGCTCTAAGCCTATTTTTATTTTAAGTTTACTTCAAAGTACTTTTTATCTGGATCAATATTTACTTGATCTGTAACTTCATCAATTGTGAAGTATTCATTCACAAGCTTTTTATACTTAGACTTAAAGATAGTAATTGGACCACGACCTTTTAATTCATCAATTAAGTCTTGATTGAATAATTCTTTGTCGTAATTAACTCTAACTTCAGCGTATTTTCCATACATCAGTTTATTAGCATCCTTTTCACTTAAGAAAGGATCAAATTTTGTAACTCGTTTTTGATAGATAACTGTCAGTTCAATCTTATCTTTATTCCTAGAGAGCTTGATGTCTCCGAGCTGAACAGAGTGGTCGAGTTTGTTTAGTGCTACAACTTTAGGGCCACCACCATAGTCTCCACCAGCTAATATAGTCGTTGCTAAACTTGCTAGGATTATCCATTTTAAAACTTTCATAATTCACTCTTTGTAAATGTATCAGTCGTCATATAAGTAAAGACCCTCTTGCCTTTTACATTAGTGCGATACTTCTTCGCTATTTCAGCTTTTTTTATAAATGCTTCTTTATCGATCTCAAGCCATTTCTGATAAGCTTCCTCTGGTAGCGAATCAACATAAAGTCCGATGAAGTTATCACCAGTAATTTCACAGTTTTGGTGTTTAGAATACTTCTGCGATAGAGTTAAGCCGGCCTTCTTAATTATTTCAGCATCTAGCTGCACCCTAGATGTTCCAAGAGCGATCGCTCCATCATCGAGGTATTTAATAGCATTAAGAGAAAACATATTATCAAGAATATGTAGTCCATGCTCTCCGTATTTGAACATAATGAGATCACGAGTAACAGGTGCTGTATCAATTAAAAAGTAAATCTCGCAAAAGACATCATTCTTTAGGATTTCACTTTTAATAACTGCTGAGTAATCAACGTCAGTTTCAGGTAGATCGATTCCATCTTTAAGTACAACTTCTTTGATTGCAGTTGGAAGTAGGGGAAGTAGTTTTGAAGTATTACTTTCTCCAAGAAGGACGCGGTAAATTTTTAGAATTGTAATATGCCCAGGAGTATTCTCTTGGCGACAAATTCTTTGGATCGTCTTTGGATGAATATCAGCACTTTCAGCAAGCTTTCTTTGCCCAATCTTAGCATCCTTGAAGTTCACAAGGTAGCGATTGATATCGGCCTGTACTTGTGCCCTAAGGCCAAGCTTTGAATGGGAAGTAGAAATGCTATTTTGCATGGATATATAACTATCGTTCACTATTCATTTAATCAATAATTGTTATGAAACTATGAAAATTTTGGACAAAAACATAGGATTTGTCCGTTCTAGGGCCTTGAAATTACGATATTGGACAAATGTCTTTGAAAATTTGGACAAAATTTGAAGAATATATATTTTTTGTCGTGCTTAGTTCAAATTACCTCCATAGAAAACATTGCTAACCAATTCTTGGAGGATTTATGAAAAACTTATTAATCGCACTTACACTAATCGCTGGACTTTCAACTCAAGCAAAAACAATCTCATACGATGTATTCGCAACTGAGAAAACTGTTGAATCTTCTAGAAAAGTAAACGTAAACGTATTTGACTTCAAACTAACTGAAGTTGTTGAATCAAAGAATGTTGTTGTTACTAACTGTAACTCAAATGGTCCAGTTAGAGATAGAGCTCAAACTGGTCTTTGTAGCGAAGTAACTCTTTCAAAAGTTCAAGTTGCTCAAGTTATTCTTAGCTTCAAGCCATTTGGTACAGCTGATCGTCACGGTGAAGTAAATAACGGAAAAAGAACTGAATTTGTAGCTTTCAATATCTCTCTAGATAAGCTATCAAGCTCTGACTTAGAAATCCTATCAAATGCTAAGAGATCTGATCGTAAAGCTCTTGCTCTTGAAATGTTTGAATTTGAAGTTGTTAGAGAAGGTGCTGTTCACACAATCATCCTTCTTTAATACATATGTCCATACCTTGATTTCCCTAAGGTCAAGGTATGGACTTCTAAAATTTCCAAGCAAGAATATGAGCAATCTTGTGTCCATGAATCATTTCAATAACTCGACTATCACTTACACCTTGTCTCTTAAGCTCTTTATTTAAATCAACTAGATTCTCTTTTTGAGAAATAAGAGTCGTAAACCAGTGACATTGTTGCTTAAATTCAACACTTTCTTGAATCATATTTGTGACAAATGCTTTCTCTCCACCTTCACACCAGAGCTCATTTTTTACTCCACCAAAATTCGATTTTGCCGTGGGGTTATGTCCTTTCTTGATTTTGTTTGCATTCAGATTTTTAAGCTTCTTAGCTCTCTCTTTATCGGCTTCTTCTTGTGATGAATAAAAAGGTGGATTACACATCGTAAAATCAAACTTCTCATCACTTTTAATTAGTTCTTTAAAGATATGTTGAGGTGATTTTTGAAAGCGTGCCTTAATATTCTTTTTTAAAGATGAATTTGCTTTAAGAATTGTATTGGCATGATTTATTGCTTCAGAGCTAATATCACTTCCAACAAATTTCCAACCATAGATACTATTACCAAGAATAGGGTAGATACAACTCGTTCCAGTTCCAATATCTAGTCCTTTTATTTTTGGACCAACTGGAACTTTTCCATTATTGTCCTCTGCTAAAAGGTCGGCAATATAATGAATATAGTCGACTCGTCCTGGAATAGGCGGTACAAGATTTCCTTGGGGAACACTCCAATTAGTCACTTTATAGTAATGAGCTAAAAGTGCCTGATTAAGACATAAAAGTGCTCCAGCATCCGAGAAGTTTACACTTTGATTTCCGTATTGATTTGCTTTTACATAACTTTCAAGAGTCGGAAAGCTCTTTATTAAAGCATTAAAATCATAGCTCTTATTGTGAAGATTTCTTGGATGTAGTTCTTTGTTATCTGTTTTCATTCAATATTTTTAACATACTTTTAACAGTTTATAAGAAAAAAGAACCTGCTCTGAAATTAGGAACAGTTCACATGGAGTTGTGATAAGAAATATTTACTATTTATTTGTTGGAATTATTTTTGAATTAGGGCGATGATAAAAAAAATATCTCGTGGAGGTAGATATGCATCGATCATGGGTTGTTGTTGCAAGCAAGTCTAATGCACGTATTTATGAGCGAAAAAAAAGAAATACCTTAAAGCTAATTAAATCCCTTGAAAATCCTAGGATTAAATTAAAAGAGGGAGAGGTGAATTCGGACCGCCATGGCTCAATGGCCAATAGTAGTGCTCACGGTTATCAATCTTTTACACCTAAGAAAACAAATAAGCAGCATCGTGAAGAATTATTTGCAAAAGAGATTAATCAGTTCTTAAATCAAAATCATGATAAGCATAATTTTGATGAGCTTGTGATAGTAGCGGAGAACTCTTTTTTAGGAGTGATAAGAAATAACTTGAATAGCAAGTTGAATAAGCAGGTTAGCAATTATTTAAATAAGGACCTCGGAAACTTGCCTGATAGTGAAATTGAAAAAATTATGGCCGCTTAGTGCAGCGTAATGGTTATAAAATTGTAAAACAAAAGGGTCAGGTAATGGCCCTTCTTTTTATTCTCTGATTACCTCGTCTTATCTCTATTTATTGACTTTAGTTATTTTTGTTAAATCTTTTATCGTAGTGTGAAATCTTCGTAAGGTCCCTATATATAAGTGGTTTCAAGTGTTATCTTTTTGAAAGAGACTTAACAAGGGAATAGATATGAAGAAACTTATACTGTGTTGTGCTGTACTTTTATCAATGACTTCTATTGCTTCGCAGGAGAAGGTAAAAGAAGTAAAAAAAGAAAAGGTTAACAAAGATTCATCAAAAGATTGTAAAAGTCACAATAAAGCTGGAATTAAAGAATATCGAAGTGAGTTTTTTGGAAAATAATTTGGAGGTTTAACATCCAAATTTAAGAGAGGTTAAATATCTTTCTATTCAATTATATGTTTAAATTAAAATACTCTGAGAGGTGCTGACTTAAGGAGATGAAAGTGAAAAAACTTGCAATCGTTCAGCTTCCACCTGTATTTTTAAATTTAACAAAATCAATCGAAATAGCTTGTGATTCTATCACTGAAGCAGCTAGAGAAGGCGCTCAGCTAGTCATGTTCCCTGAGGCATATTTACCAGGTTATCCTTCTTGGGTATGGCGGCTTCGACCTGGTGGAGATATGCTGATGTTTAAAGAACTTCACCATGTTCTTTTTAAAAACTCAATTGATCTCTCTAAAAATCAACTATCAGATATTCAAGAAACAGCTAAGAAGAAAAACGTAACCGTTGCAATTGGCTTTAATGAAATTAACTCTGAAGCAAGTGGCTCAACACTATTTAATTCATATGCCATTATTGGCACAGATGGTGAAATTCTAAATCTACATCGAAAGTTAATTCCAACTAACCCTGAACGCATGGTTTGGGGCTGGGGAGATGCTCGTGGCCTAAATGTTGTGGATACTCCGGCCGGAAAAATTGGAAGCCTCATATGTTGGGAAAATTATATGCCACTTTCTCGCTTTAGTTTATATGCCCAAGGGGTCGAGGTTTACTTGGCACCAACTTGGGACTGTGGGGAATCTTGGCTTGGAACTCTTAAGCATATAGCTAGAGAGGGAGGCTGCTGGGTCGCAGGATGTTCTACAGCTATTCAATGTTGTGATATTCCTGATGATGTACCTTTTAAAGATGATGTTTTCCCAGAGCCAGATGATTGGTTATCTGATGGTGATGCTGTTTTATTTAAACCATTTGGAGGTGCCGTTGCTGGTCCAATGTCACGGGAAAAAGGAATTCTTTATGCAGAATATGATTTAGAGGAAGTTATTGATGCAAGAAGATCTCTTGATATTGGAGGTCATTATTCTCGACCAGACATTTTTAATTTAACAGTAGATAAAAGCAAAATGGATTCATTTCATTTGAAAAAAGCAAGTTAGCATAGGTCCTTTATTAAAGGACCTACGTGATCATACTTGGGCCTTAAGTGAGTATTTTTTACGATGAAAAACGATAAGGATAATTAAGCAAATGATTCCAACTATAACTCCAATTGGCTGGGCCTGCTCTTTTGAAAGATTAACTCCTATAGGAGCAGTCAGAATATATGAAATTGTAACTGCCGTTCCAACAATTGCTGGTAGGCTAACTATCCAGTGTATTGCTTTGCGATCAAATAAATACTTCGTTGCAAGCCAGAGAACACTTGTTGATAAGAGCATATTTGAAAAGGCAAAGTAGCGCCAAATAAGAGAGAAGTCGATTTTTGTCATAAAGTAGGCGACAGTTAGAATTGGTATTGAAACCAATAGTCGATTCCTTATGCTTTGATGAATATTAAATGCATCAATAATCGTTAATCTTAATGAGCGAAATGCAGTATCTCCTGAAGTTATAGGGAAGACTGCAACCGCCAAAACGGCCATAACACCACCAAGAGCACCTAGGTATGTTGAGGAGATCTGTTTCACGACTAGCCCTGGACCACCTTGTGCAATAACGGCCTTTAGTTGTACGTAACCTTCTGGAAACGCAGATATTCCGGCAAGGGCCCAAACACATGCCACAACACCTTCAGCTAACATCGCTCCATAGTAAACTGGCCTTACATATTTTTCATTTCCAAGACATCTTGCAATGATTGGAGCTTGTGTTGAATGAAATCCACTAATTGCACCACAAGTGATTGTCACGAATAAGAGTGGCCATACAGGGGGTCCATTAGGATCTCTGTTTAATAATTCATAGTTAATATGTGAATGCGATATGTATGCAAAGATATTCTCTATTTTTGGTAACATTGGTGCGTGAAGAATTAATGAAATTGCTATCAAGACGGTCATTACAACCATTAATAGACCAAATAATGGATAAAATTTTGTAATAATTTTATCGATAGGAAGTAATGTCGCTAATAGATAGTAAGCGAGAATGACTAGTACCCAGAAGTTATTACTGGCAAACATCGTGTCTTTAAAGGCATCGAGATTGCTGATTAGGCCGGCGGGGCTCATGATAAATACAACACCAACAAAGAAGAGGAGCATTGCTGTAAAAAGTAACATGATCGCTTTGAAGTATGTGTTTAAATAGTGACCTGCTATTTCAGGTAAACTTTTTCCATCCTCCTTAATGCTAAGTACTCCCGAGTAGAAGTCATGGACAGAGCCTCCAATGATATTTCCCAATACAATCCAAACGAGTGCGATAGGTCCATAAATAGCACCTAGAATTGGTCCAAAAATAGGGCCAACTCCCGCGATATTTAGAAATTGAATTAGGAACGCCTTTGTAGGTGATACTTCAACATAATCAACACCATCTTCAAATTTTTTAACTGGTGTTAGATTCTGAGAGTCGATACCTGCTTGTTTTTCAACAAATGGGCTATAGAATTTATAAGCAAAAGCAAGCATCAAAAGACAAATGATAAAAATAAGCACTTAACACATCCATGGTTAAAAGTTTTCTTTATTCATTATAACTGGATAATAGTAATTACTTGGTAAATTCTAAAAGTAAATTTTATTGAAATATATGCTAAACTCTTTTATAGAGGAAAATAAGACAAATGAATTTATCTATATTGACTACCTTGGTACCTTTGCCTTCGCCGTTACAGGTGCTTCAGTTGGTGGAAAATCAAAGCTTGATCTATTTGGAATGCTATTCTTGGCCTTCCTAACTGCTGTTGGGGGAGGTACGGTAAGAGACCTTATTATAGCTGAGCCTGTTTTTTGGACTAAGAACCCAATTTATCTTTATATCATTATCATTGCAACTCTCTCGACTTTTTTCATGAGAAAGTTTTATGAGCGCCAAAGTTCATTACTATTATTTCTGGATACACTAGGACTTGGTTTCTTCGTTGTAATTGGAACTCAAAAGACTTTGCTTTTGGGATTTAATAATGAAACGTCATTATTGATGGGAGTTGTGACTGCAGTGCTAGGAGGGATCTTACGATCGGCATTCAGCGGAGAATTATCAATTCTCTATCAGAAGGAACTATATGCGACAGTAGCTGCGATTTCGTCTGTCGTCTTCATCATTCTTTCTCAAATTGATTTTGATCCTCTATACCCAGCGCTGGCAGTAATGATCACAACATTTGTTCTAAGGTATGGTGCTATTAAATTTGGCTTGAAGCTTCCAACGATGAAAGAATAGCTCAATTCCATTTTGGATAATAGCCAAGTGATTCATGCACGTAGAAGTCGTGTGTTGGTACAATGATGTAGCCTTCTTGTTGCATAAGTTTTACGATCTCAATTTTCTTACGTGCCATCTCCTTGTCTGTATCAACTAACTTAGAAGAAAGATAGGGCTTGTTTTGAAGTGGACTAAGTTGTCTTGTTGTCCAAATAGCATCGCCGACAAAGAAATACTTCTTACCATCTTTAGCATTATTGAGAATAATTCCAAGTGAGCCATGGGTATGTCCAAAAAGAGGTACAATTATGACATTCCTGTCCCCAAAGACATCATAGTATTTGTGAAAACTAAGGTATTCTTCTTCTTTCCATTTAAAAGCTTTTGTTTTGATATTTTTAAATTGAGAAGGAAATGTACGATTTGGAGTAGGGTGAATTACTTCATGCATTTCTTCTTCGCTTACAAGTGTTGTAATTTCTGGATAATCGATAAGGCCACTAGCATGGTCCCAATGAGCATGAGAAAGAATAATATTTTCAATCTTATAGTGATCCTTGATTTGATCTTTAATTGAATCAAGCTTATGGTAAGCAAATATAGGCTTTGCCCACCAAGACATATCGAGTGCAAATTGATCATGCACATCATCGCCTAGGCCAGTTTCAAAAAGAATATACTTACCTTTATTCTCTATGAGAAAACCGGCATGATTCACCATCATTGTTTTAAAAAGACTACCTTCTTCATAAATTAGGGCCTCTAATGTCTTTGCTGTGCCTGTTTGAATAATTGAAAAGCGAGGAGCTTCACTTGCCGCTAGAATATTTAATGCTAATAGTACTGTAAAAAAATATTTCACTTGTTTTCCTTTTTATGATTAGTTTAGATTAGTATAAACCTTAAACCATACTTTAAGGTCAAGCTCTGGAGTAAAAAAATGAAAATAGGTGATTTATCTAAGCAGACGGGAATACCTTCATCGGCCATTCGTTATTATGAAAAGATGGAGCTTCTTGTTCCTAAAAGAGGTGATAATGGCTATCGAGTTTATCCTGTTGAAGCTGTCGAACTTTTAAAACTAATTGTGCAGGCAAAAGAGCTTGGTTTTTCACTTTCTGAAATTAAGTCAATGGCAAAAGTACTCGCCTCTAAAAATCCAAATGGCCGACTTCGAAAACAACTTGAAGAAAAATTAACTCAACTAGATGAGCAAATAAAAGTTATCAGAAAATTTCAAAAGAATATTAGGGGACTGTTAGAGTCTAATTGTCCGCTGTAAAGATTTCGACTAATTTTGCTTTATTAGAAATAAGATCGTCCAATGTGTATTCATTGAGTGCTTCATAGAATTTATTTTGAGCAATTATCAGTGCACTCTTTAACTTACAAGTTGGATTAATTATACAATTTCCTGAATTACCAAAGCACTCAACAAGTGGAGAGTCCTCTTCTAATTGGCGTACTAAGTTTCCAATTACTATTTGGCCAGGTGCAGTGGAAAGCGTGATGCCTCCACCTTTTCCTTTATAGGAGTCAATGATTCCCATTGAGGAAAGATTGTGAACGACTTTCACAAGATGATTTCTTGAGATTTTATACTTGTCGGCTATCTCTGCTACAGTAGAGCGTTCATCGCCCTTTAGAGCGATATATATAAGTACTCGTAAACTATAATCTGTAAAACTGGCCAAACGCATATTAATTTTCCTGTTTACTTTAATACCATTTAAGTCTAGCATACATAATATGTATTTCAGATATATATTAAGGAGATGAAATGACAAAGTTATTTGAAAGAATTGGTGGTAGAGAAGCAGTTAACGCAGCTGTCGATGTTTTTTATAATAAGGTTCTAGCTGATGAGCGCATTAGGCACTTTTTTGAAGGAATCGATATGGCCGCTCAAAGAAGAAAGCAAATTATGTTTTTAACTTATGCCTTTGGTGGTCCAAATACATATGATGGAAAGGGAATGAGAGAAGCTCACGAGGCCCTTGTTGCTCAAGGATTAAATGATGAGCATTTCAATGCCGTTGTTGAAAATCTTGGCGCTACTTTACAAGAGCTGGGTGTGGCAGATGAGCTAATTAAAGAAGCTGCAGCAATTGCTGAGTCGACTAGGGCCGACGTACTTCTTAAGTAAGCAGAGAGAGTGATGGGATTAAGAGCACTATTTTCAATCAGTTTTAGGCCATTTTTTCTTATGGCCGGATTAATGGCGGCCCTTAATCCCATTATTTGGGTTCTTTCTTATCTTGGGCACATCGATGTACCACTGAACTCGCTTGATACGATATTTTGGCACTCGCATGAAATGCTCTTTGGTTTTTGTGGTGCCTTGATCGCTGGATTTTTGTTAACAGCAAGTGCTAATTGGACTGGTTCTAGGCCTTATCAAGGAAAGTGGTTGGCTTTCTTACTTCTCATTTGGGGCCTTGAAAGGTTGGCCTATTTTATTCCTCTTGGGCCCTCTAGCTTGCTTATTAACTTAAATCTTTTTTTCCCTACATTATTAATAATGCTTTTAGTTAAACTTTGGCATTTTCCAAAGCAGAAATTTGTTTTTATTCCTCTACTATTAGGCTTTTCTTTGAGTAGTTTTTTGCACACGTGGGGAAATTTATTTCAAGAAGCTGTCGTGGCAGATTATGGAAGAGACCTTGCGATTGGGCTAATACGTTTTATTATTTTGTTGATCGCTGGAAGGGTAATACCTTTCTTTTCCAGAAGTAAAATATCAAATATTAGTATTGATGTTCCTAATTGGCTAAACCTTCTTAGCTTAGGTTCTGTTTTGATGCTGGCCGTTTTATGGAATCAAGACAATCTTTCAGCTATTAACCTCGCAATTCTTATTATTGCTATTGTCTCAAATTGCTTTAGACAATATTTATGGCGTCCTTTAGCAACTATAAGCATTCCGATCCTCTTTATTCTGCACATAGGAATTGCACTAATTAATCTTGAGTTAATTCTACGATTTGTAGGTATTTTTAATATGCGTGTTAATGAGACAAATGCAGCCTTACATTTACTTCTTGCCGGGGGGCTAGCAGTCGTTGCAATAGGGATAATGACACGTGTTTCGCTAGGACATACTGGTCGATCAATTCAAGCAGATACTTGGACGAAGTTATCTTATCTACTAATCATAATTGGTGCACTAACACGTTCGTTAATTCCAATCATATCGTCGCAGTATTATTTTACTAGTTTGTATGTGGCCGTATTATTTTGGTGTGGTGGGTTTGCTATTTTTCTTCTTAAGTACTTTAAAATTCTAATAGCACCAAGACCAGATGGAAGAGAGTATTAGCTTGCTTCACGGGTTTCAACAATTTCCTCTTCTCTAACTTTTTCTTCTTTTCGAATTTCTGCTAATTTTTCAATGGCCTCTTTCCGTTCTGTATCACCAATATCAACTGTTCTCGTACTTATCTCACTAAGCATATCTGCTCTTCCGTATAAAATGACCGTATCACCAGTCGTTATGACATAGTCTTTTGAGGGAAGTCCTAAGTATTCTCCGTTAGCAACTTGCACTCCGAGGACAATAAGTCCCTCTCTCGGAAGTGAGAGCTCTCTTACAGTTTTATTAGAAAACCAGTGATTATCTGAAACATACACCTCTCCAATACCAAAACTATCTCCAATATGTAGGAGATTTGCGTAATCCACGAGTTCGACATTTGATAGTTTTCCTAAGTAAGCTTTAAGTTTTTTATTAAGCCACTTATTAAAGAAATTGCTTTGTGTGATGTATATAATTATTGAAAAAAGAGTGATCGCAACTGCAAAACGACTAAGTCCTTCAACTGTTGTATCGATATTAACAAATGATAAAATAGCGGTTGATATAACAGAGATTATACCTACATTACTAATAGTCATCAGAAAACTGAGAACGCGCCTTCTCAAAGGATGATTAACAAGACTTTCAGACTCACTGGTCGTGTATCCTGTTCCTGTAAGAGCTGACTTTGCCTGAAATCTTGCCACCTCATCACTTAATCCCGTCAATACCAGTATTTTTGTGGCAACTTTCACAATGGTTATTGAAGTAAATAAAATGATCGTTAACGTAAGTAAGGCCAGCATGATAAAACTCCACTTTTCATTATAGAGAAAAAACAGCTAAACTTATCTATAAATGAAGTTAAATATACTTAAGGAAGACTAATGAATCATCGCAATTTAAAATTCTCAATTTTAAGCCTAATTTCTCTTAGCTCGTTTGCCAATTGCCCAGCACTTACTGGTACATGGGAAGGGCTTTGTGATCGAGATGGATCAGTTAAAGTTGAAAAACTCTACATTAAGCAGGAGAGCTGTGAGCACATAAATTTTTATGGGATGGATTATAAGATAGGTAAGCCTTATAGTGAACAATATGAGAATAAATATGAAAAGACATTTAATGTTCACAACCTATACTGGGGCAGAGATGGGCAGAGTCTTTACTTTAATGTCGATCGTGTTCAATGGATGAAAGATCGTAATCAAACTTCCAATGCACAGGGAGTGGGATTTCTTAAAGTCGATGGTGAGGAAATGAGCTATTCAAGAATCTATAGTGGAAGAAGTCGTGATGGCCAGTATTTTAAGAAAACAAGAATGTGTAATTTTACACGAATTTAAAAATGAGAATTTAAATGAATATAAAAGACCTTTTGAATATTGGAAAAGAAATAGAAGCCTTGAGGCCAAGTGAAGAAGACTTTTCAAGAGTATGTACTGATTATCTTTTGAAGTCTAAGTTTGATTTTGAACTTGAAGAGATTGAATCATTTATTGCGCAGTGGAGTTTAGAGCAAGAGACTTTTCCTGAGCAAGTTAATGTTTATAACGGATTTGGTCAGCCACCTGTTACAATCTTCAATAATGGACACTTTGTTGTTGATCTATATTTCTGGCAGACTTTAGATACTTCAATCCATTCACATTCTTTTTGTGGAGCTTTTCAAGTTGTGGCCGGAGAGTCAAGACATGAAGTATTTAAGGTTCATATGAAAGAAGAATTCTTTCCTGATATCTACACAAGTGAAATCGAATGTGTAATCGATGAAACTTTGGTTAAGGGTGATATCCGTGAGATTAAAAGAGGGCTGGAGTTCTCACATCGTGTACTGCACGAGCAAAACCCAACCGTTACCCTTTGTATTCGAACAGTAAATGATAAAACTCCTCAATGGCATCACTTTGATAATGGACTTAGTATTCAAAAACGCTCTGCAGAGGCATGTGATATTAAAAGATTATCAATCTATGATTATCTTCTTACACGCAATCCTCAACAAGGCTTAGCTTATCTAGAAAAACTTATGGATTCATTTACACCAAGTCTTATCATGAATCTTTATGAGCAGCTTTCATATGACCAAATGGGCCTAACTGAAGAAGGTGTTGAAGTCTTCTTTGATAAAGTAGTTGAGCGCTTTGGAGATACTCCTTGGTTTAAGGTGTATATGGACTTTTTTAATTAATTCCTTTTCGTGCTTGATTGTAATTATTGAGCACAGAAAGTTTTCTCTCATATTCAGAGTCCATTAAACTTGAGTTGATGAAATAGTCAGCGCTTGTTTGATTGCAGGCCATTGGGATATTGTAAAGTGTAGCAATTCTTAGCAAGGCCTTGATATCTGGATCGTGTGCCATTGACTCTAATGGATCCCAAAAGAAAATAAGCATATCAACTTGATCTTCAACAATTGCACTTCCAATTTGAAAGTCTCCGCCAATAGGCCCACTTAGGTACTTATGAATATTAATGCCTAATTTTTCTTCTAAAAGTCTTCCAGTTGTTCCCGTTGCACAAAGATTATGATTAGTTAGTTTATCTTTGTGATCTAAAGTCCATTGGATTAGGTCATTCTTTCTACTATCGTGTGCCACGAGGGCAATTGTTTTTTTCTTCATAGTCTTATTCTATTCCTGTCCTTAATTTAAGTAAAGTGAACTAGGTTGTGATTAATAGGGTGTGTTCCGAGATTTTCCATGCTAAAAGCTTCTATTACATATAAATAGTGAGATTAAAGTGAAGAAAACGTTTAAATTAGTGGATGAAAAGCGCTCAGCTGAAAGAGTCGCAGATAAAATTAAATTTGAAGTAAAGAAGTATATTAAAAGAGAGCGTCGAAAAGAGTTGCCTGAAGGTTCTGATTTTTGGGATTTCGACTGTCGTATTGGTGAAAGTGCAGAATCTGCTCAAGCGATTCATGAAAAAGAAATCAACAAAAAGATTGATTTACTCGTGAGTGAAAAAGCTGAGTCATTCTATTTAGAAATTATGGCAAAACAAGCTCGCCGTAATCCTCGTTCAAAAGAATAGATCTAATTAAGTTCCAGGAACCATAATTGGTTCCTGGAGATGTCAGGAGTTTTGCCAAGGGATAAATTACGCGACTTGCGGTCCACGTAAATTACTTGCTAAGCTATTACTAAATCTTTCTCTTTTCCATTTTAATAATTGCTCATCGATTTCCTCCTCTAAAAGGAGAAATGCCTGATATGGGGTATGTGCAACTTTTTTTGCATAGAAGTTTTTCGAATAGGACTTAATACTGAGCTGAGCTATATAATTAGACTCATGCTTCTTAAATTCAAGCTGATAGTGGCCATGATTAGGGCATCGGTCCATAAGCCTATCGAGTCGTGCTTTTATTTTCTGATGCTGTTCATATGTCAGCTCAATACCGAAGTCAGAAAATAAAGGTTTTGAAAAATCACATAAATTAGTTTTCTTTAACATAAAGTCTCCTTGATACGGTTTGTAGTAAAAAAGATTCTTTAGAGGTCGAAAAATTAGTTATTTACCTCTCGTAATAAAAAAATGGTAGCAAAAAAAATAGTGTCAATGCTAGCTAGGAAAATTTTTGTATTTTTCTCTAAAGCCAACTTGGTGGGCGATCGGCCTTTGCATAGCTGAGGCGACCTAGAGCACTCGTCGTAAAGTAAGCATCTAGACCTGACACACAGATTGTAGAGGCTTTATGAATATCGATATGGCCATCTTCCTCAAGGCAATCTTGTGGTAAGTGAACACTTTTAATTTCACCAATTAAAAAATGAGTACCATTTTCCTCAATTTTAATTTCACGCACAAATTTTATCGCCATTTTAATATTTGCTTCTAAAACATATGGTGCAAGAAATTTATCTTTGTACTCTTCAGTTAGGCCACAGGCATCAAATTCACTTTGATCTTGAGGATAGCGGGCACTTGTTTGATGGGCCTTTTCTACAATTGTTTCATTAACATGGTTAATCGTAAAAAAACCATTTTCACGAATATTTTCTAGTGTATCTCTTCTGGCCGTATCAGGTCTAATCACGAGGCCAATAAGAGCTGGAGACGCACCTAGATGAACGACAGAACTAACAATTGAAAGATTAGTTTGTCCTTCATTATTGACTGTACCGACAAGATTTGCTGACTTAAATCCTGATAAAGCATTTATGAATTTTATTCTCTTTCTCTCATCAAAGTTTTTAAAATCAGTATCATTAATTGTTGTCGTTACCATGGAATTTCTCCGCCGTCCCAAGATAGAAACTTTCCAGTTTCACTAAGTTCTCTATTATTAATGGTATTAAGTATATTAGAAGCTGTTTCGTGTGTCTCGTGAATTATGTAGGAAGTTCTACCTATAAATGGTTCGGATAATTTTGTTTTAGTCGTTCCTGGATGAATAGCAAGAACTACACATTTTTTTCTCTTTCTTTCGAATTCGATAGAAATATTTTTTATAAGCATATTCAGTGCCGCTTTTGAAGTTCGGTAGCTGTACCAGCCACCAATCTTATTATCTTCGATACTTCCTACTTTTGCTGAAATGCTTGCAAAAAGGCTAGGAGTATTACTTAGACTCTTTTCAAAATACTTTCCAATGAGTGGTGTAACCATTGCGTTCACTTGAATAATTCTAATAAAATTCTCAGGATCAAATTCTTTAAGAGATTTTTCTGGATTGAGTACTATGTCATGGAGCATTCCGACGCTATTAATTATCAGATCAAAAGAGCTATCAACAAGTTCTAGGGCCATGTTTTTTATCTGCTCTTCTTTAGTAGGATCTAACTGGTATACATGTAAGTTATTAGGAAATAACTTTTCTAGGCTTAATAAATCTAAGGCACTTTCTCTTTTTCGATAGGTTGCTGTGACGTGCATACCTGAGTAATTCTCTAATAAATTTTGCACTATCCCAAGTCCGATTCCATGACCGGCACCAATTATTAGGGCATGCTTACAGTTATTGAGTCGAAAATACATCCATTCTCCTTTAGTTAATGTTAGAATAAGAATGCTAATGAAGAAAATAAATAAAATAAAAAATAAGTTCATCTCAAGACAAGTAGGGGTTGCAAAACTCGCTTTAAAAATGGGAAAAGACGTTTGGTCTAAACGTAATGAAGATTTAAAAAATAAATTGAGTGGTGGTATTGGTCCTCACGTGGAACTCATTGTAAATGAGCTCGGTGTGATGAAGGGCTCTCTCATGAAAGCTGGTCAATTACTATCGACTTATGCAAGTGCGTTCCTGCCGCCTGAAGCGCAAAAAGTATTAAAGCAGTTAGAGAGTCAGTCTTACTATCTAGAGTGGGAACAAATTAAAGATCAAGTTCCTAGAAGTTTTTTAGAACAACTTGAGATAGAAGAGAAACCAATCGCGGCTGCAAGTCTTGGCCAAGTTCATCTTGCTCACTATAACGGTGTTGATTACGCCATGAAGATTCAGTACAAGGGTGTCAGAAAGGCAATCAAGAATGATGTTAAGGCCCTAAAAATCTTAATGAAGTTACTCAATGTCATACCAAAAGAAGTAGACTTAAAAGAAATCTATAGTGAAATTGAAGAGATGCTCTTTCTTGAAACTGATTATCAAGCAGAGGCTAAGTCTATAAATGAGTTTCGAAAATTATTAAGTGAATACCCGCAATACAAAATACCTGAAGTCTTAGAGGATTTTAGTAATGAGCAGGTTTTAACGATGGAATATCTTGATGGCCATACCCTAAGAGATCTTGACCAATTAAATCTATCTCAAGAAGCTCGAAACGAGCTTGGTAGAGATTTCATGAGACTTATGTTCTTAGAGCTTTTCCAGTTTAAAAAGGTTCAGACAGATGTTCATATGGGTAATTATATTTTATTACCAAATAACCGCTGGGGTTTAATTGATTTTGGTGCTTCAAAAACTCCACCAGACAATTTCTTGAAAGGCTATCAAACTCTAATCATTGCCTGCGCTAATCTTGATCGCGAGTTATTCTTCTCAAACCTCTATGAGATGGAATACCTATCTAAGAATAAAAAAACAAATGAAGACTTCTTCTGGGAGTATGCCAAAATTATAGCTGCACCTTTTCAGGGTGGGGTCTATGATTGGGGTCGCTCCAACGTTGCAGATAAGGTTATGGAAATGGCCCCTCAGCTAATGAAGGAGGTCGCCGTTGGAAATCCTTCAAGACATACCGTTTTTCTAGATCGAAAGATAGGTGGTGTTTTCTTTGTTCTTCACAAACTAGGTGCTCAATTTGATGTGCGTGCCCTGCTTGATGAGTGTCTTCTTTAATTTCAGATAGTTAGATTCATTTTGAAAATTTATCAAAGCAAAGAGAATTTGTTCATGATTCTATAGAGACTACCGATAAGTTATTCAAATAATTTGCCTTAGGGTGAGTTGGTAAATGTTGATTAATTTAGGGGTTTTCATCATTGCACTTGGCCTAAATTTTAGGCGCGCTTTTTTTAAAGAGAGCGAATGATTTTAATTACTTAGCTACAAAATTAGTTTGATTTTTAGCCTTAAGTTATTATTTTTGTAGTGCACATTAAATTTTCTTTAGTTTAGAGAGTTTAGTGCAGTAGGTGGGGGATCTTTAAATTGAGGAATAATTCAAGATTATTCAAATTCTCATTTATCGCATCGGCTATTTTCTTAGTTTATTATTTCTCATTTTCATTCAACGAAAATCAATCTGTAAAATCTAAAGAAGAAGTTAATCAAGAAGTAACAAATAACTCAAAGCTTTCCTTAAAGAACGAGCAAAAAAATCAAAGCTATCCATTCAAGGATATCTCTCAATCTTCACAGGATGAATTCAAGAAAGAGCAAGATCGTAATGTGGCCAGTACATTAGTGGCCGAGCAGTATAACGAAGAGGAAAATGTCGGATACTATTCGATTGGACAAAAGCAGGGCGGCTATAGTTCTGCATTAAGTAATGATCCTGTAAAAAAAGTCTCTTCATCGGATGAACGTTTTTTTGAAACTACGCCGCAAGATTTTGATTCGCCAAGTTTTGCTCCAAGTAATAAAAATAAAGAAGAGAAAGAACTTGGGATTAAAATGACAAGTGTCTTCAATCCTTCTGAAGACTCTGAAGCAGACAATAGTGAAGAAAGTTCAAGTAATTCTTCTGGAAGCTCAAATACTTTTATCGGAAGAGTGAATCTAACTCTTTCAACGAACTCTATTAGTAACTTAAATATTTCAGGAGGAGCTTCTCCTGGTCCTAGTGAAACGCTAACGTTAAAAAATTTAGGAACTGTTAAGAGTGCTGCGCTGATGGCACCAGTTATCGTTGGTGCGGATGCTGAGCATATTGAAGTTATCAATGATAATTGTGAGGGAGTTGTCTTAGCTCCTAATGATACATGTACTTTCGATATAAGGCCTGTTGCCTCAAATAATGGAAGTTATAGTGTTTCAATGTATACAAGTGACTCTAAAGAGAGTTCTGATATTGCCACAGTAAGTGGTACGCTTTCAGGCTTTGTTCCTCCTGTCGTTGATGCAATTGCTGATCAAGGGCCAATTGCGGAAGGAAGTCCAATTGCAACTATTGATGCCGGTGATGGTGGAGACGATTTTGATAGTGGAGGTGAGCCTCTTACTTATACATGTACTTATGACATGATTGCTGACGGAAATGTGAATTCGGGAATTGATTGTACTACGATAGCCGGAGTTTCATTAAATCCTTCTTCTGGTGTTATCGATTGGACGCCAAATTACTTTCAAAGTGGAAGCTACGAGTTTATGGTTGTCGCCTCAGATGGAAACCTTGTAGATGATGAGATTTTCGTTATAAATGTTGCCAATAATAATCGTGCACCTGTCATTGATAGTATTGCAAACCTAACTGCAAATGAAAATTCGGCAATGGCTACGATTGACGTAGCTGATGGAGGGGATGATTTTGATATTGATCTTGAGGCCATCACTTATTCGTGTGAATTTGATACTGTTGTCGATGGAAGTGTTTCAGGGACAAGTTGTTCAACACTTTCTGGGTTTAATCTCGATCCAGCGACTGGAATTATTAACTGGACGCCTAGTTTTATCCAGGCCGGTGGTTATGAATTTAAGATCATTGCGAGTGATGGAAGTCTTAGTGATGAAGAGATATTTACAGTAACTGTTAACAATGTGAATCGTGCACCAGTACTGGATCCTATCTCAAATATCATAGTTGCTGAAAATAGTGCCATAACAACAGTTAATGCTGGTGATGGTGGTGATGATCTTGATATTGATCTCGAAACAATTACTTATTCTTGTTCATTTGATACTACAATTGATGGGAGTGTTACTGGAGCTGACTGTTCAACATTAACAGGGATTTCGTTTGATATTAACTCTGGAGAGTTTGACTGGACACCAAGTTACTCTCAATCGGGAAGCTATGAATTTAAAATAACGGGAACAGATGGTGGTCTCAGTGACGATGAAATCTTTTCGATTGTTGTAAATGATGTAAATGTTGCTCCAGTATTAGATGCTATTTCAGACATTATCGTAAGTGAAAATAATGCTATCACAACTGTTGATGCAGGAGATGGTGGGGACGATCTCGATTTTGATTTAAATACGATTTCTTATTCGTGTTCATTTGATACTACAATTGATGGAAGTGTTATTGGAGCTGACTGTTCAACATTAACAGGGATCTCTTTTAATACTAATTCTGGTGAATTAGATTGGACTCCTAATTTTGACCAAGAGGGTAGTTACGAGTTTAGGATCACGGGAAGTGATGGCAGCTTAAGTGATGATGAAATCTTTGTGGTTACTGTTACAAATACAAATCGTGCACCTGTGCTTGATGCAATCGCAGATTTTAGCGTCTCTGAAAACTCTGCCATAACTACAGTTGATGCAGGTGATGGAGGCGATGATAGTGATATTGATTTAGATACAATTTCATACACTTGCTTTTATGATACAACAGTTGATGGTAGTGTTGGTTCAACTAGTTGTCTAAGTCTTTCCGGGGTAAGTTTTAATTCTACAACAGGAGAACTCAATTGGACTCCTGATTTTACACAAAGTGGATTGTACGAGTTCAGAATCAATGGTAGCGACACAAGTTTAAGTGATGATGAGGTCTTTGTTATCACTGTTAATAATGTTAATCAACCACCGGTTCTTGATAATATTTCTGACTTTAGTGTTGCTGAAAATAGTGCAATAACAACTGTTAATGCAAACGATTCAGGTGACGATTTAGATGGTGATTTTGAGGCCATTTCATACTCATGTCTATATGACACTATTATTGATGGTACGGTATCAATAGGCTCTAACTGTACTTCATTAACAGGTGTTAGTTTTAATGTGGCAACAGGGGAGCTAGACTGGACTCCTGATTATGACCAATCTGGAAATTATGAATTTAGAATTATAGGTAGTGATGGTACGTTAGATGATGATGAAATATTTGTTATTAACGTAACAAATACTAATCGTGCACCAGTCTTAGATCCAATTGGTGATCAAACAGTTGCAGAAAATTCTTCGCTATCAACCATCAATGCTGCTGATGGAGCAGACGACTTAGATGTTGATCTAGATACCATTACTTATAACTGTGAATACGATTCTGTCATTGATGGGGCAGTGACGAGTGGAACTGATTGTTCTCTACTTCCAGGAGCATCTTTTGTAATCGCAACTGGGGTTTTAAATTGGACTCCTAATTTCTCTCAGGCAGGAACTTATGAGTTTAAGATTGTTGGGAGTGATGGAAGCCTAAGTGATGATGAGATATTTTCAATCACTGTAAATAATGTCAATCGTGCCCCTGTATTAGATAGTATTTCCGATGCATCAGTAAATGAGAATTCAGCTTTAACTACGATTAATGCAGCTGACGGTGCTGATGATTTAGATATTGATTTAGATACAATTACTTATTCATGTACTTTCGATACTACTGTTGATGGAAGTGTCGCAGGTGCCAATTGTTCGACTCTATCAGGTGTTACATTTAATAACTCAACAGGGGAGCTTGATTGGACGCCAAATTATAGTCAAGCCGGAAGCTATGAGTTTCAAGTTAATGGTAGTGATGGAAGCTTAAGTGGTAATGAAATATTTGTTGTCACTGTTAATAATGTCAACCAACCTCCAGTCCTAGATAGTATTTCAAATCAATCTGTCGCGGAAAATTCTGCGATGACTCCAATTAATGCCGGTGATGGTGGAGACGACTTAGATAATGACAATGATACGATCTCTTATACATGTATCTATGATACTGTCGTAAATGGTAGCGTCAGTGGTGCAAATTGTGCGTCTCTTACTGGAGCTAGCTTTAATGGTACGACAGGAGTTTTAAATTGGACTCCTAATTATGATCAGTCTGGTTCATATGAGTTTCAAATAACTGGATCAGATGGAAGTTTAAGTGACTCTGAGATTTTTAGCGTTACGGTTACAAATACAAATCGTGCTCCTGTGCTAGATTCTATCGCAGATATCGTTGCTTCTGAAAACTCTGCGATGTCGAGTGTAAATGCTGCTGACGGGGGAGATGATTTAGATGCTGATTTAGATTCTATTTCATATTCATGTACATATGACACAGTTGTTGATGGTGCTGTTGCAAGTGCTACTTCTTGTACATCGTTGTCAGGGGTTTCATTCTCCGCGACGACCGGGGTAATGGATTGGACACCTGATTATACTCAATCTGGTAATTATGAATTTAAAATTATCGCTAGTGATGGAAGCTTAAGTGATGATGAAATCTTTAGTGTAACAGTTAATAATGTGAATGCTCCTCCTGTTCTTGATGCAATCGCTGATCAAAATAGTGCTATTGAAAATACTCCTATTACAACTGTTAATGCATCTGATGGGGGGGATGATCTAGATCTCGATGGTCAGGCGCTAACTTATTCATGTACTTACGATATCAATATTGATGGTAGTGTTTCTGGTTCAAATTGTACGGGCCTAACTGGTGTTAGCTTTAACACTTCAACAGGTGTTATGGACTGGACTCCTGACTTAACCCAAGATGGTGAGTATGAGTTTATGATTACGGCAACAGACGGTAGTTTAACGGATAACGAAATATTTGCAATCGTTGTGGCCGACCTCCCTGGGCCTTCTTATAATGAAACATTTGCTTCTACTGGAGTTACGACTTGGTCTCAATCTGCGACAGATGATGGAAATTGGTCTGTCGATCCTGATACTACTCCAAGCTCTGGAACTGGTCCTAGTTCTCCAACAGATGGTACTTACTATGCTTTCATTGAATCATCGAGTAATTATAGTAATACTCATGTTATAGAAAGTCCGGTTTTCAATACGGTTACTGATAAGTATGTGATTGAATTTGATTGGCATCTGTATGGTGCAGCGATGGGAGAATTAAATTTAGAGTATTCTCTTGATGGTGGAAGTACATGGGAGCCGAGTACTCTTTGGAGCCAATCTGGAGATCAAGGAAATTCATGGTTCTCTGAAAGTATTAACTTATGTGAATCTTTCCCCGGTTCAACAACTACAATGGTTCGCTTTAGAGGAGTGACAGGTACTAGTTATACCTCAGATATGGCCTTGGATAATATTCGACTAACAGCAGGACATCCATGTGATATCCCTCCTGTTATTTCTTCAGTTGCCGATCAAAATTCGTTAATTAGTATAGCAACAAATCCGATTCCATTTACTATTGGTGATGCTGATTCGACGATAACTTGTTCTGGTTCAGTAACTGGAAGTTCTAGTAATACTGCTCTTCTTAGTAATGCAAATATTGTTATTAGTGGAACGGCCCCTAACTGTACAGTTACGCTAACTCCAAATGCTGGTGTAAAAGATACGAGCGTCGTTACACTTGCTCTTACAGATGGAAACTCGACCGTTTACGAAATATTTAATTATCAGACGGTTGAGCAATTTGACATTTCTCCAGAGGTTTTAAGTAGTCTTGATATTGAACCCGGAGAAATTGGAGATGAGTCTATTTTAACTGTGACGAATAATGGAACGATTGCAACAGGTACAATTCAAACTCCAGTTATTACAGGAGACACAAGTAATTTTGAAGTCGTTGTCGATAATTGTACGGGAATCTCTTTAGGAGCAGGAGCAAGTTGTACAATCAGTGTTCGTGGTGTTGAAACGGCCGCAACAACATACACAGGTAGTCTAACTGTTTCAGATGGAACATATACAACACCTACTGTTTCATTATCTGGTAAACAAATTAATCCGTTTAAGACGACTTGGAGAACGACGGCTGTGAATGAAGTTGTAACTTTACCACTTGTCGCAACTTATAATTATAATTTTACAGTTGATTGGGGTGACGGAACACCTGTTCAGACAATTACATCAGATACTGATGCAAATAAGGCCCATACTTATGCAAGTGCTGGTGACTATCAAGTGAAGATTGTTGGTACATTTGAGGGAATGGATTTTCTCAATGGTGCTTATACTAATCAACATCAATTAATTTCAGTCGAATCTCTTGGAGAAGTTGGTTGGGTAAGTTTATCTCGAGCATTTTACAATTGTAATCAACTTACGACTTTTGTTGCAGGTACGGCGTCAACTGGTATTACGTCGCTTGAATATACTTTTATGAATAATACGTCATTAACTTCAGTTGATATGACCGGGCTTGATACAAGTAGTGTTGTAACAATGTCCTATATGTTTAATGGGGCGACAGCTTTAACAACACTTGATTTATCTGGATTTAATACTTCAAATGTTGATTCGATGACACAGGTTTTCTCTAATATGGGGAGTCTGACTAGTTTAAATATTTCTAATTTCGATACAAGTAATGTTTTAAGTTTCATTAGTATGTTTCAGGGAGTTACTAATCTGACTTCTCTTGATCTGTCTCACTTTGATACTTCTAGTGCTCTTTATATGACTGCGATGTTTAAAGACATGAGAAATCTTACGTCTCTTAATATCTCAAATTTTAACACTGCAAGTGTGACGAATATGAAGGAGATGTTTAAGTATGTTCAAAGTTTAACGACTTTAAACCTATCAAATTTTAATACAGGAAATGTAACGAATATGGAGGGGATGTTCTTCCATGTGGATTCTCTCACAACATTAGACTTATCAAGTTTTGATACGAGTAAAGTTACTAATATGAGAGATATGTTTTACTGGAACACTAATATGCTTTCAATGAATCTCTCTTCATTTAATACTGCAAATGTCACTACGATGGAGAGAATGTTTGCAAGTAATACTCTTTTATCTAGTCTTAATGTTTCTAATTTTGACACGACAAAAGTTACGACAATGAAGAGTATGTTCTCTGGTCTTGATACACTAACAACATTAGATCTTTCAAGTTTTAATACTGCCAATGTTACTGATATGTCTTATATGTTTTCATCGGGCATTAGTTTAACTTCGCTAAATATTTCAAGCTTTAATACTTCTAAGGTTAGGTATATGCAGTATCTATTTAGCAATCTTAATTCTTTACCAAGTTTAAGTGTGGCCCACTTTGATACTGCCATTGTTGAAAATATGGATCGAATGTTTAGTGGGATGAGTACTATTACAACTTTAGACCTAAGTATGCTCGATACATCGAATGTTACGAATATGACGGCTACTTTTTCAAATATGACTGCATTAACTTCTTTAAATCTTACAGGCTTCGAAACTAATAGTGTGACGAGAATGGAGAGGATGTTTGATGGCACCTCTTCTTTAGCAACTCTTGATTTGACAAGTTTTGATACTTCTCTCGTTACAACAATGACGTATATGTTTTCTGGTATGGACTCTTTAACAAGTCTTGATATTTCAACATTTGACACTTCATCTGTGACAAATTTTGCTTATATGTTTAGACAAACTGTTTTACCTGTTATTGATCTAACGCATTTTAATACTTCAAGTGCAACTAGCTTTGTAGGGATGTTCTATTACGCTGATGGAGTTTCATCAATTAATATGGCAGGACTTAATACCTCAAGTGTAACATCGATGACTTGGATGTTTAGATATGCGGATGTCTTGGCCGTTGATGCGACAGGATGGGATCTTACAAGTGTAGCAAGTAGTACTGATATGTGGACGTCTTCAAATGCTCTTCTTGTTTTAACATGTGACCAAGGAGGCTCGCCTGGTACAGGTGATATCTTCGGAGAGCCTTGTAATTAATTTTCTATAATTTTTGTGCGGCCTTGATTAGTTTCTCATTAAAGAGCTTAATGTGTTCTCTTTGATATTCCCATTGGTGCAGAAAGAGTGAAACACTAAAATTCTTAGATGGATTTAATTGAACGAATTTTCTCTTCTTCATCTCTTTTTCCATATCAATGAAGGGAAGGAGTCCATAGCCGTATCCTCCTAGGATTGCTTTTTTAAAACTTTGGACTGATGGCATAAGATTGATTTTAGTAAGCTTATCGACTTTAAAATTTTCTTTCAAATAAGTGTGTTGGGCCTTGTCATATTTATCAAAGACGACAAGAGGAGCCTCTGAGAGAGTTTTTTTATTCACACCTTCATTGAAATATTCCTTATAAAACTTCTTAGAACAAACTAGCGAGTAGACCATATCTCCTAGATGAGTCGAGGTGTGGTTAGGAAGAGGCTTCTTCTCAGAACTTATACACATATCAACTTGACCGCTTTTTAAATATTTTAAAGTATTGTCCTGGTCGTCAGCTATAATTTGTAATGTCAAAACTTGAGATACTTTTGTATCAGTAAGGACATCGAGAAAAAACAAGTCGAGGCTATCTCGGTTCATGGCAATCTTTAAAGTAGGCTTTGCTTTTTTGATATCATCATCTTCTAGAATTTCATTTTCTAGGCTTGTTACTTTTCGCAAAAGATTCAGGTACGACTTTCCTTTTTCAGTTGCACGGTAGGGTGTCTTTCTAATTAATAACTTTGTCCCAAGAAAGGACTCAAAGTTTTGTATTCTTTGAGTTACTGCAGACTGGGAAATACCTATGGCCTTAGAAGCAAGTTCAAAACTTTGATATTCGATGACGGCCTGTAAGGCCCTGAGTGCATGGTAATCAATCATTATTTACTCTCATAAGTTTTACTAATTAATAATTAAAAAGATTAATTTAACTTATATCATGATTTGCATTAAATTACGCCTCAGGAGCAGGTATTATGGAATTTTTTACTCAAGGTTTTTTATTGCAGGCAAGTCTTATTCTAGCACTGGGTGCACAGAACCTTTTTCTTATTGATATTGGCACTAAGAAAAAGAATCACTACCTAGCAGCAGCTATTTGTTCAGTGTGTGATATGGCGCTAATTCTATTGGCCGTTCTCGGTGTTTCTGGTGTTCTTGTAAAAACTGTTGAGTTTAAAGTCGGTATCGGACTTCTTGGAGCTTCTTTTCTGCTTTACTATGCGGTAATGAAATTTATTGACTCTGTGAAGGGTGTTAAGGAAGTTGAAGAGAGTAAGAAGTTTGCTCTTTCGCGTCGTCTTGTGATTTTAACGACGCTTAGTTTTACCCTGCTTAATCCTCACGTCTATATTGATGCCTTTTTCTTAATTGGTGGATACTCAACACGCTTTAATTTAGTTCAAGATCGTTTTCTTTTTGGACTTGGTGCCGGTGTGTTTTCAATTATATGGTTTTACTTTCTAGTGACTTTTTCTTCTAAGTTCTCTCATATTTTAACTAAAGAGAAGAACTTAAGAATCTCGTCACTTGCTACCGCTATTGTACTAGGTTATCTTGCTCATAAGCTTGGAAGTGAATCTGTAACAGAGTTTATTCAACTACTCTCATAGGAGTTCTTATGGCCTCGACAACTACTGCATGGGTTATTCTTGTTATTGCAGGTCTTCTTGAAGTATGTTGGGCAATTGGACTTAAATATACTGAAGGCTTTACGAAACTGATTCCAAGTATATTCACTCTTGTAACTCTAGCTGCAAGCATGTTCTTACTTGCTAAGGCCAGTCAAACTCTTCCTATTGGAACGGCCTACGGTGTATGGGTTGGAATAGGAGCGCTAGGTGCTGCAATCTTAGGAATAGTTCTCTTCAATGAGCCAATTACTCTTGCACGTACAGCTTTTCTAGCGCTACTGCTTATTTCAATTATTGGTCTAAAACTTACTGCTTAAAAATTTCAGACAGAAGCTTTAGAGATTTTATCTTTTTCTCATTATCGAAAATTGAGGTCACAACCATTAACTCATCTGGACGGTAACGTTCGATAAACTGATCAAGGCCTCTTTTAACAGTTTCTTTGGAACCAACAAAAGAGAAGTGAAGCATATGTTGGGCCATCATCTTCTCGTGCATATCCCAATAGGTATCCATATCTTCAATAGGAGCTTGGAATTTCTTCTTTAATCCACGACGAAGATTGGCAAATGATTGTTTCTGGCTTGTTGAGAGAAATTGAGCTTCCTCATCTGTATCTGCAATGATGATATTCACACCCAACATAACATAGGGTTTGTCTTGTTGAGCCGATGGTTCAAAGCCCGCATGATAAAGAGATAGTGCTTCTTGAATTGCATCAGGGGCAAAGTGCGAAGCAAAGGCATATGGTAATCCAAGGTGTGCAGCAAGCTGTGCTCCAAAAGTACTTGATCCTAGAATCCATAAGGGAACTTGTGATCCTAGCCCAGGAGTGGCGACTATTGGATCGTTTGCACTTTCCATTGAGAGTAGACGCTGAAGCTCAACAATATCTTGTGGGAAATTATTTGAACTTTGAGCTGTTGTTCTTAAAGCCTGCACGGTCATTTGATCAGTTCCTGGAGCGCGGCCAAGACCTAAATCAATACGTCCAGGATAAAGTGCTTCTAGTGTTCCAAACTGCTCAGCAATAACAAGAGGAGAGTGATTTGGAAGCATTATTCCACCAGCTCCAATACGAATTGTTTTTGTTTGACTTGCTAGTAATCCAATAACTACTGAAGTTGCTGCACTTGCGATGGCAGGCATATTGTGGTGCTCGGCCACCCAAATACGATTGTAGCCATATTCTTCTGCTGCTTGCGCGCTACGAACTGAATTATCAAAAGCATCTTTTACTTCCTGGCCTTCATTAACGAAGACCAAGTCTAGTATCGATAGTTTTGGTGTCATCACAGCTCCTTCAAAGTCGGGTAATCTGTATAACCAACATGATCAGGTCCATAGAATGTATCAAAGATTGGCTCATTTAATGGTGCATCAATTCTTAGTCTTTCAACTAAGTCTGGGTTTGCAATAAATGGAACACCAAAAGAGATTGCATCAGCAATTTTATCTTCCAATGCTTTTTCAGCTGTTATCTTTGTAAATTTTTGATTGGCAATTAGGACACCATCAAATTTTTCTTTTAACTTTGGGAAGAGACTTTGCTCATCTAGTGGGTCGCGAGTAAAAATGAAAGCAATCTTTCTCTTATTTAATTCTTCTACCACATGGCCAAAAAGTTCCAGGGGATTAGAGTCACCCATGTCGTGGCTATCGCAGCGAGGAGCAAGATGAACGCCGACGCGATCAGCGCCCCATACTTCAATGAGTTGGTCTGTAATTTCAAGCAAGAATCTTGTACGGTTTTCAATCGTCCCTCCGTAGATATCGTCTCTCTTATTAGTTGAGTCTTGTAAGAATTGGTCAATTAGGTAGCCGTTGGCAGCGTGTACTTCAACTCCATCAAAGCCAGCTTCCATCGCATTGATGGCCGCTTGACGATAGTCTCTTACAATTGCTTTCACTTCTTCAGTTTCAAGTGCACGAGGTACTTCGTAGTTAGTAATTGGTCGTACTAGTGATACATGTCCCGCAGGCTGGATAGCACTTGGTGCAACAGGCTTTTGCCCATTTAAAAAACTTGAGTGAGAGATCCTTCCCACATGCCAAAGTTGCATATAAATTTTTGAACCTTTTGCGTGAACTGCATCTGTTACTTTACGCCAGCCATCGATTTGATCCTTTGACCAAATTCCTGGTGTATTTGCGTAACCAACGGCAGAGGGTGTAATTGCCGTTGCTTCTGTAAGGATCATTCCTGCATCAGCTCGTTGTTCATAGTATTTCACCATGAGGTCATTAGGAATTCGTTCAGCTCCTGCTCTGGCACGAGTTAGAGGGGCCATAATAATTCTATTTTTTAGCTCAACACTTCCAAGCTTTATCGGTGTAAATAAATTCGTACTCAATTGAGACTCCTTTAGTTTGATGTTTATCAAACAATAGGCCTGCCCTTGATAAAAATCAAGTCCTTTGTTAGAATTTTATCTAACTATGAATGATTGCACACAAATACCATTAGATAAGATCTTTAAATCACTAGGCGATCCCATTCGCATGAGTGTGATAAAGCAGTTAATTGCATATGAAGAAGAGCATGGTCACAAGGAGATTACTTGTGGAGGCTTCGATTATTGCGTAAATAAGGCCACTTTTTCTCATCATATTAAGATTCTTATTGAGGCCCATATCATTTGCCAAAGAACAGAAGGGGTGAAGAAGTACCTATTTCTCAATCCTAATATCAAAAAGTATTACCCAGGCTTGATCGAAACAATTAAAAAAACATGCGAATAAAATACAGTAAGAAGAATCTCGCTTGTATTAGAGCTTTGGACATAGTATCTTGTGTCAAATTAGGTTTCCTATAGTTCACTTCCTTATTTCGGTTCTGTCTATTTTTAATCTTTTATTATTTAGAAACGACAGAATTGCAGGGAATACCTTAGTGAACGAAGTGCTTAATGCAGACTCAGTACCATTGAAAGATCTTATTAAAAATCCGCGTACATTTATGAGAAGCAATAATCATCCTCTGGAGCATGCGAAGGATTTAGACCGAACACTTGGTTTTCGTATTCCAAGAATAGAGGGGAAACTTCTACAAAAATACAAAGCTTATTATAAGCAAAATGATGGAACAAAGGGAAAGCAGCACTTTCAGGGGACACAGACTTGGATTGGACTGCATCCACAAGTTCTACAAACACCGTATAATGATATCTTTGAGGCCCTTTATCTTTTAAAAGACTTTGAAGTAAATAAAGTGGTGGATATTGGTGCAGGTTATGGACGCGTAGGCATTGTGATGAACTCTGTCTTTCCTGAAGCCCGCTTCATTGGATATGAGATTCTTAAACAAAGAGAGAGTGAGGGAAATCGCCTCTTTGAGAGATTAGAATTGCTCAATTGTGAGATTCTCTTAGAAGATGTTTTAGAAGATGACTTTATTTTGCCAAAGGCACAGATCTATTTTATCTATGACTTTAGTGAAATTGAGGATATTTCTAAGATTTTAGACGAGCTTGTGGCCCGTGTTGATGATTACAGCTTTTTTCTGGTAACGAGAGGCGATCGAATCGATTTCTTACTAGAGAGAAAATATAAAAAATTATGGAATGCCAATGGGCGCTTAAGCTCTGGCGAATTAAAAATATATAGTTCTAACGTAGACCTAAAGAAGCTTAAACATAAGGAGTAAGTATGAAAACAGGTAAAGTTAAGTTTTTTAATGATGAGAAAGGTTTTGGATTTATCGTTCCAGACGATGGAAGCAAAGATCTTTTCGTACACATTTCAGCAGTAAACGGTAACACTCTAAGTGAAAATGACGCTGTTGAATTTGAAGTAGGTGAAGGACAAAAAGGTCCTTGTGCTGTTTCAGTAAGCGTTCTTTCTTAATCTTAAGAATGACTCGTCGTACCTTTTAAGAAAGCGAAGAATTTCAGCTTCTTAGAAGGTACACCTTCTTATAAAGTCCGTTTGTTTATAAGAAACCCTAATACCTCCTATAAGATTTAGTAAATTTTTCATTGTGTTCATGTATTTTAGTAGATACTCTCTTGGCATGAAAATCACACACATCGCAACACTACTTATTTTAATCTCAAGCGCGGCCTTCGGCTCATCTTGTGATCAAGAATTTTTTTACTCAGGACTTTCAACTGCTTCATCTGGATATGTATTTAAGTCACAGCTTTCTTCTCTTTTAAGAAGAACTCATCGTGGTATCTCGTATGATGACCTTCTTAAGGCGTATCGTAGCACTGATCTCGATACTACTTACGATGGTGATCGCACGATAATGGATATGTATTCTGAGAACCCAAACGGAAAAGATCCATATCGCTACCAACCTGGCCGTCGTACTTGTGGCCAGTATAAAGGTGAAGGGGATTGCTACAATCGTGAACACCTATTTCCACAAGGGCTTTTTAACAAGAGACGCCCAATGAAGACAGATATCTTTCATGTTTATCCAACAGATGGAAAGGTAAATGGCCACCGTGGTTCTTACCCATTTGGAGAAGTTGGAAAAGCTTCATGGGTTTCTAAAAATGGTTCTAAGATTGGTACAAGCTCGACAAGTGGATATCGTGGAAGAGTTTTCGAACCTATTGATGAATTTAAAGGTGATATCGCTAGAGCAATGCTTTACTTTGCTGTTCGTTATGAAGCTGAGATTCCTAGGTTTAAAGATAATCCAATGACAAATGGCTCTCGTGAACAAACTTATAGCTCTTGGTTTATTAAGCTTCTTTTGAAGTGGCACAAGCAAGATCCTGTAAGTGAGCACGAAAGAAGAAGAAATGATATCGCATGCGAATATCAAAAGAATCGTAATCCTTTCATTGATCACCCTGAGTGGGCAATGGCCATTTGGGAAGTTCAATAGATGTTTCGAATTCTAATTACAGTTATTCTAACATTTATTTTTCTCGTTCCGTTCTTCTCCACACCAGTTGGAGAAGAACTGTATCTAGAATATCAAGATACGGAACTCTACAGATCAATCTATTGCCAATATGTTGAGTGGTTTGGTGCTGAAGGTTTTGATAAAATTAAGTTTGCTGTAAAGTGCCAACTGCTAAAATAAGTCTATAAAATCAAAAAACTAAAATGTAATTTCAATAAGTTATATCATTTAACTTGAGTCTACTCGTGTCTTGTGGCATATTTTAGAGTCTACGTCTAGACAAGTTGTCTATAAATGGAGTGGCGGTGAAACAGGACTCAAAAGAGGCCATTTTTGAAGGTGTGTTAGAGCTTCTGAAAGAAGAGGCCATCTTAGATATTTCCGTATCAAAACTTAAAAAACAGACCGGCCTTTCAACTGGAACTTTCTATTATCATTTTCCAAATGGAATAGAAGATATCTATAAATCCTTATTCATTAAACTATCTACTAAGATTAGGAATAAAGCTTTTATTGCGGCCAGTGCGGCCAAGACAGTAGAAGAAACTCTAATTGATTTAGTTAGTGTTTATTTTGACTGGCATGAGTCGAAAGTGAAAGAAAGCGACTTTTTTTGGAAGGCTTCAATGTCTGGCTACCAAGAAATTAGAGAACTTCTAATTAGTGAGTATGAAATTTTATCGACAAAAATATATGACGTTCTTACCACGCAAGCTGAAGTCGAAAATATTAGAATTGTTGATCGTCGAATACTAGATGCCATGTTATTTGGCGCTGCTAGAGAGCTTGTTTATTCTTGGATAAGACGAGGTAGAGATAAGAAAGAATTTGAAGTCATTAAAGAACAATTTATAAAGACGCTGTATAGAGCATGTGTCATTGAAAGATCTTGAAAAAGACTGTGAGCGAAACTGTGAAGTATAACGAAAAGTTCTTTGAAAAATTTGAGCATCTTGGTGAAAAGTACGTCATTAGAAGTGTCAGTGAAAATGATCAAGAGAAGTTGATTGAAGCATTTAAAATGGCCTCTCACCGAACACTTAATAGTCGTTTTCTTGCGGCCAAGAAAAGCTTATCTAAGAAGGACTTAGAGCTATTTACTTGCCCTGATTATATTAATCACGTTGCCTTAACTGTAATGCAGGAAAGTGAGGACGGCGAAAAGCCTGTAGGTTCTACAAGATTTTATCGTGACTCGGATAATTCTCCGACGGCCGAGTTTGCCGTAACAGTAATAGATAAGTATCACCGAAAAGGCTTTGGTGGGATCTTGATAGATCATTTAATCAAGGCAGCTAAAGAGCGTGATATAAAAGAAATATATGGAACTGCTAGCACTGGAAATCATGCTGTGCTTGGACTGCTAAAGAGTCGCGGTGACGTTGTCGTTGAAACTGAAACAATGGGAATTGTGAATATTAGATTAAAGCTATAAGAAAAAAGGATATATAAATGAATAGAGTATGGTTGGATAATTATCCAAAGAACGCCGCCACAGAAATTAACCCTGATCAATATAATAATATTGTTGAAATGATTGATGAAACTTGTGGAAAGTTTTCGACGAGAAAAGCTTTTATCAATATGAATGCAAGCATGACTTATAGTGAAGTCAAAGAGAAGTCAGAAGCCTTTGCTAATTACCTTATAAATGATTTGAAACTTAAAAAAGGTGATGTCATCATGATTCAGATGCCAAACCTTCTGCAATACCCGGTTGCTCTTTTTGGTGCTTTCAAAGCAGGGCTAATTGTTGTTAATACAAACCCTCTCTACACTACCAGAGAAGTAAAAAAGGTACTTGAAGATAGTGGGGCAAAAGCAATTGTTATCTGTACAAACTTTGTTGCTAATCTTGAAGAGGCCATTGAAGGAAGTCAGATCGAGCATATTATTACGACAGAAATTGGTGATTTTTTTCCATTAGTAAAAAGGAAGCTAACAAATTTTGTTATTAAGCATGTAAAGAAAATGATTCCTACTTATAAAGGTAGTTACTTAACTCTTAATGAAGCAATCGAAAAAGGACAAGGACTGAGTGTAACTTATCCAACAGTGGAAAGAGAGGATACTGCGCTCTTTCAATATACTGGTGGAACAACGGGGAAAACAAAAGCGGCCATCCTAACTCACCGAAATATTATCGCGAATATGCTACAAATGGATGTTTGGATTAAGGCAGGACTTGGAACAGAGCCTGCAAATATCCTCGCTCCACTACCTATCTATCATGTCTTTACTTTATCAGTTAATATCTTTGGTTTCTTTAAGATGGGGATGACTAACGTTCTTGTAACAAATCCTCGTGATTTAAATTCACTTATCAAAGATGTGTATACACACAAGCCGAAAGTTCTAATTGTTGTCAACACTCTACTGCAAGCCCTACTTGCAAATGAAAATTTCAGAAAACAGAATTTGAGCTTTATTGAGTTTAGTGTTGCAGGTGGAATGGCCCTTAAGCCAGCTGTTAAGCAAGACTGGGAGAAAATTACAAAGACAAGAGTTATTGAAGGATATGGCCTTACTGAAGCATCTCCTGTTGTCAGTTGTAACCCAACAGATGGGACGGATGAAATAGGTTCTATTGGGCTTCCTCTTCCTTCAACTGATATTAAAATCATTGATGCTGATGAGAATGAGTTAGGTTTTAATGAAGAAGGAGAGCTTTGTGTAAAAGGGCCTCAGGTTATGAAAGGGTATTGGAATCAACCAGAGGAAACAAGTAAGACCTTTACTAAAGATGGTTGGCTTAAAACAGGAGACTATGCCACGGTTGATGAAAAAGGTTTCCTAAGAATTTTAGATCGTAAGAAAGACATGATTGTTGTTTCTGGATTTAATGTTTATCCAAATGAAGTTGAAGGAGTTCTATTAGAGCTAGATGGTGTACAGGATGTTGCTGCTATTGGAATTGAAAGTGAAAAATCAGGACAAGTTGTAAAAGTCTTTATTGTTAAATCAAAAGCAAATTTAACAGAAGAAGATATTAAGGCTTATGCGAAGAAAAATCTTGCTGGCTATAAAGTTCCAAAGCAAATTGCTTTTGTGGACGATTTACCGAAGAATAATGTTGGGAAAGTTCTTCGCCGAGAGCTTCGCTAAGATGTACTCTAGCTCAAGAAGATACCGAAAAAACGATTGGTGGGATCTGGTGGCCGTCATTGACCAAGAACTGGGGAGAGATGATGGCCCACAAACTTACTACTATATTTTTGATGAATTAAAATGGAGAATGGTTGAGTCGATTTCAGAGGGCTCAACCTTCAAAATTAAAAAGAAAGCAAATGAGCTTTATGATCGAATTCAGGTTAGTCAAAAAAATTGGACTAATATAGCACCTGATTTAGTAAAAGAAATCGAATTACTTTTAGAGTTCTTACTTGATCCCCCAACTAAAATTTTAATTTAATTTACCTACATTGAAGTATTGAAGATCGCTATAATAACCAAAATGTAGGAGGAAAGATGACAAACGTACTTCATCGTGCTGATTCACGTGGTCATGCAGAACACGGTTGGCTGAAAAGCAATCATACTTTTAGTTTTGCCGATTACTATGATCCTGAAAGAATCCATTTTGGAGCGCTAAGGGTTATTAATGATGATGTTGTTGCACCTGGAAAAGGCTTTGGAACTCATCCTCACCGTAATATGGAAATTATCTCAGTGCCTTTAAAAGGCTCCCTTCATCATAAAGATACTATTGGAAATGACTTTATCATTAAGAAAGGTGAGATACAGGTTATGTCGGCCGGTTCAGGAATTTCTCATAGCGAGTATAATAACTCTGACAGGGAAGAAGTACACTTCCTACAAATTTGGGTATTGCCTAAAGAGCATAATATAACACCCACTTATTCTCAAAAGTACTTCAAAGAATCAGATCGTAGAGGAGAGTTTCAATTAATTGTCTCTCCTGATGGCCGAAGTAATTCAGTTAGTATTAATCAAAATGCTTTTTTCTCATTAGCTAGTTTAGAGGAAGGTCAAAACTTAACCTATAAAAAGTTTATGGAATCAAATGGTGTTTATATCTTTGTGATCAGTGGTGAAGTTAGAGTAAATGATCTAACTCTTTCTGCTCGAGATGGACTTGGTATCGATCCAGGTAATAATATTGGGATAAGGTCATTTAATGACTCAGAATTTCTTGTTATGGAAGTTCCAATGGATGTGGAAAAATATAACTAAAAATGCTGATTTTAATCAGGTTAAACTAATAAAATTGTTTGCTAAAATAAAGTATGAAAAAAGAAAATATCGTACTTCTAGCTCTTATCACTTTAATTTCATTTGCAGGTGTTGCGTATTACGCAAATAACCTTAATGAAGATACACAAATTGAAAGGTGGGTGTTCTTTGATTTGGGAGATACCATCATCAATACTAAAAAAAGTGGTAATTATCACTATTACGAAGGCTCTCTTGAGTATATTAAATCACTAAAGGATATGGGGATTCATGTTGCCATTATCTCAAATATTCCAGAGTCGTTTGGTGAAACTTACGAACAAAAAATTACGACTTTGAAGGAATATGTAAGAGCGCACTGGAATGATTCTGTTGAGTTTGATTGGAGTGTGTTTGAAAAAATCTATATTCCTATGAGTAATGAAGAATTAAAGCCTGCGCCTTATATTTTTAATAAGGCCCTCGATGAGACTGGCCGCTACCCAAGTCTTTATATATCGGAGTCTTTAAAAGAGGTGGATGCGGCTAGACAACTTGGACTTGCTGGTTTTCACTTTAAAGAAGGTAATTTAAACAAGGCAAAGCGTAATATCTATATTCATTTAGATGAGATTATTGATTATATAGATAGTAATAGTCACCTCTAAGAGGTGACTATTATATTTATTAAAAAATGTATTCACCTTCAAATTTGTAAGTCGCTTCTTGATTATCCTTTTTTATATATTTAATACCTAAACTTAAACTATCTTTTAAAATTTTTGTTTGAGCAGAAATGTATGTCGATTTTTGATTTCCTTTTACCCAAAATCCTGTTCGACCATATAGAGGAGCTTTCATTCCTATTTCAAAAGAGTGGCGTCCATCCTCTGAGTATAGTGTAATACTATAGTCTGCAGTTGCGCCTTCTTGTCGAATATAGATAATATTTTGAATTCCAACTCCATACTCTTTCATAATTTGTTTTTTGATTTCGTTTTTAATTGTTCCACCAATTACGGCCATCGTGTATTTACCTTCTTCTCTAACGTCTGCTTTCATAATTGAAGCATGGGCCGTAACAATTCCTTTCCAATCAAATCCCAGATAGTCTGAATCAGCATAAAGTGAAGATGAGAACATATTTTGACTGTCACTAAAATCACCTTCTGTTTGGAAATTATCTGCTTTTATCTTTCCATTCCCCACAGTGATACTAACGTGGGATTTTACGTCAGCATAAACATTTCGAAGAATTCCTAAGTCTACTTTTCCTGACTTAAGGCGAGTATCCATTCCAAAATAAACACTCGTACTATCCTTTATAAAATCTCTGTGTTCAAGTTTCTTCTGTTCTCTTTGAATAGCAATTCCCGCATCAAACTTAATTCGATTACCTTGGTTTTTTAAAGTTGCAGCAACACCAGATGCTGTTAAGCCGCTTGATGATTCAGCATAGTAGCTTTTTGCATGAATTGCGCCATTTTCATAATTCATTGAGATAACATCGATATTATCAAACTCTACACCTGGGGCAATCATTTCAACGTCCAGACCTACTGCTTGATTTAATAGGTAACCAACTTCACTTGGTACACGATCAACAGGCTCACCATCAGCGTTAAAGATTCTATAATTTATTCCAAAATCTGCTAGGGTTGTATCTTGTGCTAACCCCTGAGCACTTTGGCTTTCGTTGATTCTTGTTTCACCGTAATTAAAATTGATAATACGATCTTTATTACCAGGGTCTTGTACGACAACAGTAGCGTGACCAACATCTCTTGTATTATATGCAACAACATAGACGTCATCTATATTAAGCTTTTTAAGAACATTTGCTTGAGCTACCGCAATGTCACGACAAACTCCCGCTTTGCTTCCTTCTCTAATTGCTTGGAAAAGATCTTCAGTGGTTACAACACCTTCCTTATCACGTTGAAAATCGTAGTGATTGTTCATAATGGTACCAAGGATATGGGCGAGGTAGATCTTTTGGTTGAAGCTTAAAAGTAGCTTTGCTGAAGAATAGATATTATCCCTTCTTACCTCAGGAGAGCCAATAATTAATCCGGCAACTACATTGGTAAAGTACATTTCACCTTCTTCTTTACCAAATTGTGCCACAGACTCTTTAAAGATATCTGACATGTCCATTTCATTAAAATAGGCACAGTTTTCGCTAAGGCAGCCTACGATAGATTTAACAACAGCTGTTCTTCGCACGGTATCGGTCCAGTACGATTTGGTATTGAACTCGTCTGTTTGAATGAGTGGTCTCGTCTCATACTTTCGTTTATTTACTTCAACACCCGAGCCTTGATAGCCAATGCTAAAATCTGCTTGAGTATTAAAAGATAATAGTAAGCCTAGAAAAAAGAATTTCTTCATTACAAACAACTCCATAGTTTAGTTCAAATGTATAATCTGCAAGGAGGATGCCATTATTTTTCGCGTATATTCATTTAGTTGGCCTAATTTCGATGTCGAGAAATTAAGCGGCCGTACAATGTTCATTCATTTATTCATAGTAATTCTAGATATATAGAAGAGGTATCTGTAGTGACTCTAAGTACTTGAAATTCCTTAATGTTCTAAAGGAAATTAGTCGATAAATCTTCAATGAACTTATTCAAGATGGAGGAATATCAAATGAGAAAGATTTCAGTACTTGCCCTTTTTGCACTATTTATTGGTTGTGCAAACTCACCAAAAGACTTTAAGGCCGATGCACTAGGAGATAATGAAGGAGTATTTTTTGGAAAATTCTCCCTGTACTTTGATGGTGCGAAATTTGCAAACACTTGTAACTTGATTTTTACAGATAAGGCGAAGAATGAGGATACTGTCTTAACAACTGATGAGTCTGGATTCTTTGTAGGTAAATTTCAAAAAGGAGATACTTATCTAAGTCAGATTGGTTGTACTTCGGGAATGACGACAAAGATTTATATGTTTGAAGAGAGTAATACAGTGAAGTTTTCAAATGTTGGAAATGGAAAGAAAACTTATGTTGGAAATATCTCAACTTTCTTTTCCTCTGCTGAAGAATATAATAATCCGGCCAAATATGTTGTTGGTGGACTATTTGCTGGGGCGATTATAGCAGATGAGGCAAAAGAGAATGCTAAGAAAGTTAGATTCGATATTCAAAATGATATTGAAGCTGATGAGATGCAATTTAAAGCAACAATTTTAAAGGCCAGACCTATGAAGACTGTCTTTAAATCGCTTAAGTATCCTAAAAAAAATAGAATGCCAGCAAGTACGGCAACAAAAATCATCAAACTTAATAAGTAATTTGATGGGCTAGGTAACTTATTTACTGTTATCATTTAAAGATATCACTTTACGTTAGCGTAAATAATACTTAGTAGAGAGTTAGTTAATGAAGGATTTTCAAATTATCTTGGCCGCGACATCGAGTGTAATACTCTTTGTCTTTGGCCTTGAGAACTTTTCCAAAGAAGTTCAAAATATTACTGGTGAAAAATTTAGAAAATTTCTAGGTAGTGCAACAATGTATCCTGTCGTGGGGGTATTAATTGGTGCCATTATTACTGCCTTAATTCAATCGAGTTCTGCAACCTCTGTCATTGCAATCAGTCTTGTAAACGCTGGGGTCATGTCTTTTAAAAATAGTGTTGGAATTATTTTTGGAGCTAATGTCGGAACGACGGTAACGGCACAGCTTGTAGCGTTCAAATTGACTGCCTTTGCACCGATCTTCATCATTTTGGGGTTTCTACTTTCTTTTACGAGATCACGTTACGCTATTTTTGGTAAAACATTCTTTTACTTTGGTTTTGTTTTCTTTAGCTTAAATTTGATTTCTTCAACGCTTTCTCCACTTCAATCAGATTCACGATTAATTGAGTTTTTAACACGTGCCCATAATCCTTTACTTGGAGTATTGGTAGGAGCTGTTATTACGGCAATTGTTCAATCTAGTTCGGTGACAACTGGTTTGGCAATCATCTTCACTCAGCAAGGCTTGATGAGTCTCGATAATGCGATTCCCATATTAATGGGTTCAAATCTAGGAACAACTGTTACTGCACTTATTTCAATTATCAATATGGATATTTCTGCAAAGAAGACGGCACTGGCACATTTTCTTTTCAATTTAGGGGGCGTTTTAATCTTTCTTCCGATTATTATCTTTTGGGGAGATCGACTGCCATTAATGTCAAATATCCCAGCTATTGCTCTTGCAAATTTTCATTTAATTTTCAATGTGACGACGAGCTTAATCTTTATTGTCTTCTTAAATCCTTTTTCGAGTCTAATTGATCGTATGTTAGGAGAAGGGCAAATGGACTTTGAACGTATTGAGCTGGGATTAAAAGAAGAAACACAATTTGATGAAATTGAAAAAAATCTGATGGTGGATCTTGAGAAAACTTTTCGATTCGTTCAAGAAAATTACAATTTAGTAACATTGAGTATCGAAACAAATTATCGAGGAATCTATGAAGCCGCAAAGAAGCGTATCGAGTATATGGACTTTCTTAAAGCAGAACTTTTAGGATTCTTTTCTAAGTTTATTTCAAAATGTAACAATGAAGACGAGATTGATCGTATTGTGAATGTAATGGCAATGTATGAGTATATCTTCCAAATGCATGACTCAGTTAAAGATATTGCAGGTGTAAAAGAGTCTATGGACAATAATTATATTGAGCTTAAAAGTGATGTGCTTATGATTGTCCGAGAAATAGCAAGTACGACACTTTCTGTTTTTGAGAATATCACTAGTGAAGACCAAAAGGATAAAGATTTAAAGAAGATCTCACAAGAGTTTCAAAGAGATCTTGAGGGTTTTGGAAAGAAGGTTTTTATTTTAATGGCCAAACCGGAACGTAATGATGCTGGCGCAATTATGCATCTTTTAACTTATTCTCAGCGTCTTAAAGATAAGTTAATGAATTATCATCATCTTAAAGAAGGACATATTGCTCCATGAGTCTACTAAGGAAACTAGAAGATTTATATCTTGATTCTCTTGTATACTTTGCTTCAAAGAAGAAAGGGATGCTCTTAAAGATCAGGAAGTCTTTGATCGTTCTACGTGATGGCCTAGAAAAAGAAGGTGCTGAAACAAGAGAAATGTTTGTCATATATGGACGATATACTCAGGGGCGGGCTTCTAATGAAGAAATGAAAGAAGCAAATAAGCAATTTCTCGAAATTATCAAAGGTTTAGGAGTCGGTGCATTGCTTGTTCTTCCTTTTGCTCCGTTAACTATTCCCTTTGTTGTAAAACTTGGACAAAGGCTAGGGGTTGATATTATTCCTTCTTCCTTTCGATCTAAAGATTAGCTCTCTAGGCTACGCTTTAGATTCTCATAAAGATAGTCTTTAAATATTCTTACATGCTTTGGCGTATGCTTTGAAGGCTTAGATAGTAGAAATAGAGTTCTTGCAAGGTACTTTAAATCTGGTAAAACTTTGATGAAACTATTTTCCACAAGCTCCCTCTTACAATAGAAACTAGGAATCATCGCTGGGCCTTTATTCTTTGCAACGTAATCTTTTAATATGGGGAATGAATTACTAGCAAATTGTGGAACAACCTCTTTAAAACATGACTTATTTAAAGGATTACCATAAAGATCAGTTAAAATTGCTACAGGATGTTTTTGAAGATCATTTACTTCATTAACCTTTGTCGAAGTTTTTAAATACTGTGCTGAGGCAACGAGTCCGACTTCAATATCACATACTTTCTTTTGTATTAACGATGAATCCTTCAGTTTTCCAATTCGAAGGGCCATATCAAGTTTATGTTCTTTGAAATCCATGAGTATATTAGTGGAGTACAACTCAATTCTTATTCCTGGATACTTATCCATAAATTCGCAGACGATATCTGTAAGTATGAGTTGGGAAAGGTCTTCTGGCGCTGTGATTTTTATGAGTCCTTTCATTTCATTAGTTTGATTTTTAATTTTTAAAACGGAAGCATCTAATGACTCAAGTGGTGTTCTTATTAATTGTAAAAGACTTAAGCCTTTTTCTGTAAGCACAATTCCTCTTGGCCCGCGAATTAATAAAGTCTGTTCAAGTTCATCCTCTAACTTAACGAGATCACGACTTATTTTAGACTTGGGGTGTCCTAGTACTGTCGACGCCTTTGTTAAACTTCCAACTTCTGCAACTTTTTCAAATATCTTAAGTAAATTTAGATCCATAGAGTGTTCCTTATATGGAACATTATATTGCAATATTGTGGTCTTTTGCAACACTCTCTTTTTCTCCATAATAGAATACATAACAAAGCAAATCAGGAGAAAATAATGAAAGCTAAATTTATAATTCTAGGACTAATTTTAACTTCTTTTACGGCAATGGCCGATAATATTGACTTAGCTAGAAGCTCTTTTGTGTGGAAAGGAACAAAGATCACAGGTGATTTTCACTCTGGCCCAATTAAAATGAAAAGTGCAAGTTTAGATAATGGAAGAGGTTCTTTTGTCGCAGATATGAGTTCAATTGACGATACAACTCTTAAAGGGGAATGGAAGTCTAAGTTCTTATCGCATATTAAGAGTAGTGATTTCTTTGATGTTGAAAAGTATCCAACAGCAAAGTTGAAGATTGATAAAATTGATAATGGCCATTTATACGGGAAGTTAACAATAAAAGGTAAGACTAATGCCGTTACAGTTCCTGTAACTAAAAAAGGTAAGGTTTACTCTGGTGTATTAGCTTTTGATCGTACAGAGTTTGATATGGTCTATGGTTCTGGAAGTTTTTTTAAGAACCTTGGTGATAAGGTAATTTCAGATACAGTAACTCTCACATTTAAAGTCGTAACAAAGTAATTGAGGGGATAGTCATGACTAAAAAGAGAATACCAACACTATTTTTAGGACATGGCTCTCCTATGAATGCTGTTGCAAGTAATGAATTTACTGAGCAGCTTAGAAGCATTGGAGAGGAACTTCCGAAACCAAGAGCAATACTCATGATATCTGCGCATTGGGAAACTCAAGGTACTTGGGTCACGGCGATGGATAAACCAAAAACAATTCATGATTTCTACGGTTTTCCAAAAGAATTATATGAGATCGAATATCCTGCACCAGGCTCTCAAGAACTTGCCAGAGAAATAGTTGATCTTATTGGTGAAAGTATCAAGCTTGATAATGAAAATTGGGGCCTTGATCATGGCACATGGTCATTATTGAAATTTATGTACCCTAAGGCGGATATTCCAGTTGTTCAGTTGAGTCTGGATATGGGAAAGCCACCTCAGTATCATTTTGATTTAGGTAAGAAGCTTAGCGTTTTAAGAGATAAAGGTGTTCTGATCATAGGAAGTGGAAATATTGTTCATAACTTAAGAGCAATAAGCTGGAGTCAAGACGCCCAAGTTTCAAATTGGACAAAAGAATATGATGAGCTTATTAAAGAAAAAATTATTGAAAAAGATTTTGATTATTTAATAAATAAATTTCAAAAAACAGATATTGGTAAAATGAGTGTACCTTCGATTGAACACTACTTACCGCTCTTATATATCATCGGAGCATCAAGTAATGATGATCAGTTGAAATTTGATTTTGAAGGAATTCAAAACGCTTCCATTTCGATGAGAAGCTTTAGCTATAGATAAAAAGGAGAATTATATGATTGCATTAACAGGAGCATCTGGACAACTCGGCCAGTTAGTAATTAAGGCGTTATTAGATGAAGGTGTTAAGGCCAATGAGATTGTTGCAATTGCAAGATCGACAGATAAGTTAAGTGATTATGAAAAACAAGGTGTACAAGTAAGATTTGGGGATTATGAAAAACCAGATACTCTTGATAAGGCACTCGCAGGAGTTGATAAATTACTATTAATATCAGCTAGTGAAGTAGGGAAGCGATTACCTCAACATAAGAATGTAATTGAAGCAGTAAAAAGATCTTCAGTTAAGCATCTTACTTATACAAGTATACTCCACGCTGATAAGTCGCCTTTGGGACTTGCAAAGGAGCATGTTGAAACTGAACAACTTATTAATGAGCTCAATATTGCAACAACTATTCTTCGTAATGGTTGGTATTCTGAAAACTATACAATGGGCCTACCTAATATCATCGAGCACTCTACTGTAATCGGTTGTGCTGGAGATGGAAAATTATCAACTGCTGCACGAGAGGACTATGCTTTAGCGGCAGCAAAGGTATTAACGAGTGAAGGACATTCTGGAAAGGTTTATGAGCTAGCAGGAGATGAGGCCTTTACACTTTCTGAATTTGCAGAGGTCGTAGGAAAAGAATTTGAGCGTGAGATTAAATATCAAAATTTAAGTGAAGTAGAGTTTAAGTCCGCCCTAATGCAGGCCGGACTACCTGAAGGTTTTGCACAGCTCTTGGCCGACTCTGAAAAAGGTGCATCCAATGGAGGCTTATTTGATAATCAAAGACAATTATCAAAGCTCATTGGACGCCCAACGACAACAATCTCAAAATCAATTAGAGATTTTAAAGAAAGTTATCAGTCTTAATTATTTTGACTAGCTAAGGACTCATTCATGCGAGACACCTGATGAACTAGATCGCTTCCGATATCGTTTATCTCTTTTAGTGATTGCTTGAGTGAGTCTTTAAAATTTGTTAGTTGATCGAGTAGACTTGAAAGTTCTCCTGAATTTCGGTTTAACTTTGCCGCTTCAATCTTACCACTTATGCTTACCATCTCTAATCCAATTGATAGCTTCTTCACATCATTACAGACTCTTTTGAATTCACTAAATTCTTTTTGAATATCAATTAGGCTCGATTTAGCGTTCATATTCTGTTCATTTTGTAAGTGTGCTAAGATTCTCATTTCGTTTTCTTTTTGAATAGGCGAGGGTTTAGTCTCCTTTTCAAAGAAGCTGTAAATTTCTCTTTGCAAAATTGAGTTACAAACGAAGAACTGGCAGTCTTTAACTTTGTCTTGAACGAGCTTTCCCGAAACCATAAACTTATTAATTTCCTCTTGAATCTCTTTTGCAAGATTATCGTATTGTGTTGAGATAGTTGCGATCGAAGCTGCATCTTCGCCAATCTTGGCCGCCTGAAGTTCTAAGTTCATAGGGACAAGCGAAGTCTTTTGATACTCCTCAAAAATACCTTCTGACTGCTCTTGTAAAAACGATCCTGACTTTAAGGCTTTGCGCAAAAGATTAAGTTCCTCAATTGGTTCTTCTCCAAGTGCTTTCTGTCTCGATTCAAGCTCTTGCATAAGCGCCTCAATCATAAAGTTTTCGTAAGACTCAAACCCTAATTCGCCAATCATTTCAAGAAGCTTCTCCTGAGATTGTGCTGGTGTAAGCTTCTTGCGCTTCTCTAGTAGAGTTAGCTCAATATACTTCTCTTTTACGATCTCAAAGAAATGACTACTAGGCTTTAGTCTTACTGATAGATAGCCATCGTCAATAGGTGAGACGAGGGCATAGACCCAATAATTACTTCCATCCTTGGCCTGATTGTTTACGTATGCGCCGATCATCTTATCTTTGGCAATAGTGTCCCAAAGAAGTGAGAAAACCCCTCGGGGCATCTCTGGATGTCTTACAACCTTGTGGGGCTTGCCAAGCATTTCCTCCCACTCGTACTGACTGACTCGTTGAAATACTGAATTTCCAGACGCGATAACTCCTCGCTTATCGGTCCTGGAAAAGAATAGTTCATCAAAATCGAAGTTACTCTCTCTCTCCTTCGACATGCGTCCTCCCTTTTCTGAAAAAAATGATGAATATTTTCTGTTTAGAATACAAAAACTAAACAAAACATGATCTATGTCATAAATTGTTGAAATTATTGATTTCTTAACGGAGTTATCTTAACTAGTTGGATTAAATTTACAACTAAATAATTAGTGTATAAATTTCACCACTTATTTTCTTTGTTGAGTGTTCAGGGTAGATAGGCATATGCAAAATCGTCTACTTATCCTTATTCTGTCTTTGAATATGAGCTTTCAAGCATGTGGGTTAAATCTCGCAGGGCAAAGTGCGTACTTTGATAAGGAAGATATAGCAAAGGCCCAAGCAGGTCTGAGCTCTCAGGAAATGTCTTTGTTAGGAGAAGTTGATCTTTCTAAGCAGAGTTGCGAGTACGATGTGCTAGAAGAGATTAATCAAGTTGCGAATCATAAACTTTATGAGGCGCTAATATACTTGCGCTCGTCTTCGAAAATGGATGATACACAATATCGTCTATTGCTAAGAACGATGAAGTCATTTGAGAAGTCGAAGAAAGAAAAATTTCTAGCACCTCTTAATCCTATTGTTAAAGATTTTAGATCACAACCTTTTGATAACTTCCAAAGGGCACAAGAGAGAGGACTGTGCTTTAATCTAGCAGCGATGAGTCTTTTTAAAGAACTTGCACAAAAGAAGCCAATCAAATTTTTAAAGAAGGCATATCATGAGGAGCTTATAAGTAAGCGTACATATTGGATGTTAAAAAGACTAGCTCAAGAAGACTATCATCTTGAGCCACAGACGTTGGCCGAGTATTTGAAAGAACAGGCATTTTTAACAAAACAATTTCCCGAACGACTAGATATAAAAGGTACAAACTTTATTTCAAGTCGACGTGATAAGAGTAAGGTTTCTCGAAGAGAGACATTACTTGCAAAGTACAATCAATTTCAAATTATCTATCTTCGAGGAATGACTCAAAGATTTTTAAATCGACTTAATGCAGATGAAGTTATTATCAATGTGATAATTGATGATGAAAGTGTTGAAGAGATTATTCTTGATCCAATGGAGCAGTATCGATTTGCTGCAAAGATGGTTAGAAAAGAACTTGGAGATCTTCAAATGATGAATTTATTTGAAGGTGTTAATGTTTCCTTTGAGGATATTCTCTCTGCTTCTTATGAAACAGGACTTGTGTCAGGAGATGATTTAAGTACTCTTGCACTTGTCGATGATGTTTGGAATCCAGAGCTAACCAAAGCAGAAAAGAGAAAAAGATTTATTAGAAGATATGGAACAATTTTTGTTGCAGCAATTCCTACTACTTTCTACTTTGTGAAGGTTTTATCTTTAGTGGGAATTGAGATGTTAACAGAGACAAAACAGGAGCCAGCACGTGATCACTCAATTTTCTAAGTTGCTTCTTGTTTCATTTCTTACAGTAACTACTTTTGCAAGTTATAAGGCCCAGGTTATTACGCGAGATAATGACATGGATCTGATTAAGAAAGAAGTTGAGCTTGATCTAGTTAATACTCCAATCCTAGAAAACAAAAGTTTTAAAATTGTTTATGGGAAATCAAATGAAGCAATCAATCTTGAGAGTTTAACGGACGAAGTTGAAAAGCTAAGGGCCGCAAGTGTCTTTTATCACTTAACAAAGGCAAAACGTTATTTTCTTAATGTCGTTAAGTCTGATTACGTAAAAGAGTTACCTCAACTTATCGTTCGCTTAAATATAACAAATCAATTTAATTCAATTGGTCACTTCGCTCACGATAATTTATCACCTGAATATAATAATGCTCTTTCAATTCCACCTGGAGAGGGTAGAGAAAGGTTTGGGATTAAGCCTTGGAATTATGAAATTTGGTTTCGTCCGGCAAAAGAAATCAACCTTCCACAGGAAGGGTTAAAGAATGACTTTGAACAAACTGCTGCTATCTTTAGTGAGTTTAGGAATCAATCAAGATTAGCAAGTTTTCAAAAATTTATAAGTGACTTATTTTTACTTTCTGGAGATGCTCTTGCGCAGAGTGGTTTAAATATTCTTGGATCGACTGCAATTATTGAAGCTTCTTTTTATGCAATGAAAAAGCTTTACGGACTTCTTCAAGGAAAGAAGTTCTTTTTAGATACAAGCTTTATCCCAGAAGTTGTTTATCATGAGTTTGCTCATGTTGCTTTGAGTGATCATCTTGGCCTTAGTCATTCTTCTCCTGTTAATGAAGGTATGGCAGACTTCTTTGCGGCATCAATCGCTGATAGCGCAACGATTGCTGATAATGTGAAAGATTATGCGAAAAGAGTCCGTGAAAAAGATGCCTTTCGCGATGAAGTTTATAATGCAGGGTTTGAAACAAATGCTTACGCCAATATTGATTTTGTCTTGGGCGTATTATGGCAAGTACGCGAACTTGATAAAGAATCAAGTCATGGTCTTGTTTATGATGTTCGTAAGAATATCACGAGCAGTTCAAATATTAGAGGAGATTTATTGAAGTCGATTCTCAAAGAGTGCCGTAAATCATGTAAGTCACCTTTGAGGGATCGTATAAACCTTCTAAATGCCTATCACGAGATGGGTTTATAAGGTAAGTAGGCTTTTATTAAATTGACAAAATATGTTTAGATAGGGTAGTTACCCATAACGTTATTAATAGGGAGATGTTCATGTTAAGAAAATTAGCTGCTGTAGCACTTGTATGCTTTTCGTTCTCGGCTCTTGCAAATGTTGAAGCTAAAATCGCACCAATCTTTGAAGAAGTTGAGTTTAAATTATCTGTAGAATGGGATCAAAAAGATCAAAACTTCTACAATGAAACTGTTAAATCATTTGAAAAACAATTAGGTGATCTAGCTCAAGAAGGTGTTAAGCCATCTGAAGTTTTAAATTACCTACAAGCAAATATTAAAGATAAGAAAGTTGCTACTGAACTTTCTAATCTTGTTGGTTCAATCAACGTAGAAAATATGACTCTTGAAGAGTCAAAGTCACTAATTCAAGACTATGTTGATGGTATGAAAAATACAGGTGCTAACTACTCTGGGTACTATAGCTACGACTATGGACTATACTTTGTAGTGTTTGGTGGTGTTGCATTTTATTACTACTGGTATGCATTTCACTATACTTACTACTATGATTGTTACCGTGATTACTGGGGTAACTACTACTGTTACTAGAATCAAATTCTAATATAATAAAGGCTCCTTTCGGAGCCTTTTCATTTTTAAGCTCTTCCAAACAAATAATCTCTAAGTAAAGTTGTCCAGTATATTACCGATAATAGCCTAATAATTTTAAGGGCCCAAATATGGTTTTGAATTTGAAATCGACAGTTATTGGTTGTGGAACTTCAACACAAAGTGGAAATGATCGCGTATTTAGTTTTGTTGAGTTCAGCGATGGAACTAGAATTGAAAATGTGATTACTTCATCTTCTATTGCGGAATTCTTCGATAGAGATGAAGAGATAGAGTTAGCATATTTCAAAGTCGGACAGTACTACTATATCGCGAGGGCAAAGGTAGCAAAGGATGTTAAGGTCGCGACAACTACGCCAATTCTCGTAAGTATGATCGTTAATTTCATTTCTATCTTCTTTTGCTTTGGTATTTTATCTTTCATTATTACTTTTATTGTAATTATGTACTTTCTAAAAGATTTCAAAATGGCATTAACTTATGCTGCCATCATAGGCGTTATGCCTGGAGCCTATTATCTTACGAAGTTATTAAAACTATTTATTGAACTCAGGCAGTGTCGAGCACTAATAAAGTAGGGGAATTAAAATTGCCTATTAACCAATTCAAACATACAATATTTATATGCAAAATAAATATAATGTAACGTACGTATTCTTCGGTTTTATCTTTCTTTTAGTCTGTTATCTTGTATGGATGATGGCCAAGCAAATGATTGCTCCAATCATCTTTGGCTTTGTTCTGGCTGGAGTATTTAATCCTCTAAATACTAAGATAATTGAAAAATTTAAAGTCTCTGACAATATGGCCGCATCGATAACAAGTTGTTTAATTATTCTACTTGTTCTTATTCCTCTAATCTTCTTATCAATTGCTCTTAGTAAAGAAGCTCTAAGCCTTTATCAAACGATAATGAAGGCAATGTCTCATCATGAAGTTAACGACTTTTTATTTGGTGATGGGCCAGTCGCTGCTCTTATTAAAAGTGTTTCAGATATCACTGGAGTTGATATTGATATGGAACAAGTTAAGACGACAGTATTTGGTACTCTTAAAGGAATATCGGGAACTGTTATTTCGAGTATCAATTCAATTGTAGGAAATATCATCACATTCATTTTTGATCTCGCAATTATGATGATTGTGGTTTTTGGTGTTTTTGTTGAAGGAAAGAGGTTAAAGACATATATATTTGATCTTTCGCCACTTCCATCAGACCAAGAACAAAAAATCCTCGATAAGTTTAATCAAATGAATTATGTAACACTGGTTTGTAATGGTGTTGGTGGAGTGATTCAAGGAGTCCTTGGAGGACTCGCTCTTTGGTTGGCAGGAATTGAGTCAGTTGTTCTTTGGACTGTTCTTATGATTTTCTTGGCCTTCGTTCCTTTAGTTGGTATCTCTGTTGTTACGATTCCTGCAAGTCTTTATCTAGTCCTTACAGGAAGTCCTACTTCAGGTGTCATCCTTTTTATTTTCACAGCGCTAGTTGGTCTTGTTGTGGAAAATTGGTTTAAGCCAAAATTCATTGGTAACCGTATTCAAATTAATTCAACTTTCGTTCTTCTTTCGATTATAGGAGGAATGGGTGTTTTTGGTATGGGAGGAATCTTCTATGGACCAATTATTGGAATACTATTTCTAACGATTGTTGAAATTTATCACGATCAATATAACGTCGTTTCATAGGCGAAAGGAAGTGGAGAGCAGTGGAAGTTTTTAAACTTATTTATTCTGTCCTTGGTGGGCTTGGTATTTTCTTCTATGGAATGAAGAATATGTCAGAGGCACTACAATCAGTCGCTGGCGACGTCGTTAAAAATACGATTAATAAAATTACAACAAATCGCTTCTCTGCTGTCATCGTTGGAACTCTTGTTACCATCTTTGTTCAAAGTTCATCTGTAACTACTGTTATGACTGTTGGTTTCGTTAATGCTGGTTTAATGAATTTAGGACAGGCCATTGGAGTTATTCTAGGGGCCAATATCGGGACAACAGTTACTGGTTGGATCATTTCAATAAAAGTAGGGAAGTATGGACTTCTCTTTATCGGTCTTGGAATCTTTCCTTTGCTATTTGCTAAAACTAATCGCTATCGCCAAATTGGGCGTATCCTTTTTTCAGTTGGTATGATCTTCTTTGGTTTAAGTATTATGTCCAATGCATTTAAACCACTTAGAACAATGCCTGAATTTTTAAGTATGATTTCATATTTCTCTGAACAGAATTACGGAGCATACTTTGCGTGTATTATTGTCGGCTGTATATTAACTGTCGTAATTCAATCTTCTTCTGCAATGTTGGGTATTACAATAGCCCTAGCTGGATCAGGTGTTATTCAATTTCATACGGCCGCTGCTCTGGTATTAGGGGAAAATATTGGAACAACCATTACCGCTCTTTTAGCGAGTGTTGGAGCTAATATAACCGCCAAAAGGGCAGCTCGAGCTCACGCTATATTTAATCTCTTGGGTGTACTTGTTATCTTTTTATTCTTTCCATTCTATGTTGAATTTATCGATTACTTAGTTCCAGGTGCTGCAAATGCTGTCAATGCAGATGGTGACTTTATCAATGTTGCTGTTCATATTGCTACAGGACATACTATCTTCAATGTCGCGGCCACGATTATTTTTATTCCTTTCTTAACTCAGTTAGCAAATTTTGTGACAAGGATTACTCCTGCTACCGGAGAGAAGGAGCAACACCACCTTGTCATGTTAGGTGATCCAAGCCAAATGGTAACTGCGGCTGCGCTTGCACAAGCACAGGCCGAGGTTAATAAAATGAAAGATATCGTTTCTAGACTTTATGCTTTAGCAGAAGAGATTTATATTAAACAGAATTTTGGCGAAAGGGAGAAGATTGCTCTTAAGGCCAAGGATTATGAGAGAATTACAGACAATATACAAAAAGAAGTTACCATTTTTATCGTTAAACTTATGGTTAATCCTTTAAGTGAAGATGAGTCACGCCGTTCTCAGTCGATGATTAAGGAAGTCGATGAGTTAGAGAGTATTGCTGATTATATCGAAAGGCTGATTGCTTATAGTGATCGAGGTGATATATCAAAACTTATGAGAGATGAGGCAAAGAAAGACTTTGATGACTTATTTGTTAATGTAAAGGCATTCTATGATTCAGTCTCAAATCAAATTTCTCTTGATAAGGTTGATTATAGTGTTGCTGAAAGAAAGTCTAAGGAATTAAGAGACCAGGCCGAGCAAATAAGAAAGAAGCACTTAGATCGTGTTTCAAGTGGAGAGTATGATGCACTTGGTGCACTTACTTATTCCGATATGATTGTGGCACTTCGAAAAATTAGAAGTCATACTGAAAATGCTGCTCAAGCACATGTTTAATTAGGAGTATTTATGGGTACGTATACAACGATTACTAAGGGAAACTCTGAAAGTATCGAGTTAAGCCTTACGGCAGATAAAAAACAGGCCATTACGATTACTCCGCCGCCTGAATTTAATGGTGTCGAGAGTGAGTGGAGCCCTGAAGATCTTTTTAGTGCAAGTATCTCTAGTTGCTATATTCTAACATTCAAGTCTTTTGCTTCTTTTAAAAAACTTGCTTTTAATAATATTGAAGTAAAGGCAGATGCTCATCTCGAAAAAGTGGCCAAGGGCTATGAATTTACGAAATGTGATATTCACGTTCATTTAGAAATTTGTTGTGAGTCAGATGTTGATCCTTATTTAGATCTTCTTTACAAGGCCAAGGATAATTGTCTTGTTACAAAGTCAATGAAGTGTGAGTTTACTCTACATCCTAAAATTAAAAACCTTGCAAAGAAGTAACTTACATTCTTCCTTTAAGCATTCCATGCCAGTAAACAATTGGCAAAATATGTGCTTTTAGAAAGTACATGCTCCAGCGAGGCTTTGCTTGATCAAATGGGAAAGTCTCACATGGATTTCCGTCGTAATCAAATTCTGCAAGAATTAGTTGTCCGTAGCCAGTTACAATCGGACATGAGGTATAACCATTATAGCTTGTATTGAAATTAGTTTTATTATTAATGAATTTCACAATATTTTCGACAAGAACAGGAGCCTGCTTTCTTACTGCCGCACCTGTTTTGGCCGTTGGGACATTTGTCGCATCGCCAATCGCAAAAACATTGGAATATTTCTTATGTTGAAACGTATGCTTATCAACATCAATCCAGCCCGTGCTATCAAGTAGATCACTATCCTTTAAGAAGTCTGGCGCTGACATCGGCGGAACAACATGAATAAAAGAATAATCTTTTTCTATTAGTTCATTTGTTTGGAGATCTCTAAAATAGGCCTTGTTATTTTCACCATCTAGTTTTTCTAAATTGATGTGAAAGTGTGTTTTGATATCTCTTTCTTTTATAATCTTTTCAAGTGCAGCTTTATATTTTGGAATTCCAAAAATTGCCTGGCCTGGACTTGCGAACTCAATCGTTACATTGTCTCTATTGCCATGTTTACGTACATAGTCTTCAACAAGGTACATGATCTTTTGAGGAGCACCACCACATTTTAGTGGGGAGTTTGGAAAGGTAAATAGTGCGTTGCCATTTTTAAGCTCTTGGAGAAATTTCCAAGTATAATCCACATAGTCATAGCTATAATTTGAACAAACACCTTTCTTTCCGATGGAGTCTTTTAGGCCTTCAATTTCATTCCAATTAATTTGAATTCCTGGTGCAACTACCAAGATATCGTAGTTTAGTGTTCCATGCTCAAGAGTTTCAACTTCCTTCTTATCTGGTCGGATTTGTTGACAACGATCCTTGATCCATTCAACACCATCTGGCATGACTGAAGCAGTTGTACGTCTTGTATCTTCTTTTTTTCCGATACCAGCGCCATTAAGAGTCCAATAAGGTTGGTAGTAATGATACTCAGAAGGTTCAATGACAGAAATAGTATATGAAGGGCTTAATTCATTTCTTAAGCGTGCCGCCATTGTAATACCGGCCGTTCCACCACCAACAATAATAATTTTCATAATTATTTTCTCTTATTTATTTGCTTTAAATGTTGCCCAAAAGTATCCACGAATATCACCGCTCTTATATCCAGTGGCCTTATCACTCGGATAAAGCTGAGTGATCTTTGACTGTACTTCAGGTTTTAGGTTATCTCCATGGCAGTTAAGACAAAGAGGCATTGTTTTGATTGGCATGATAATACCATTCTTATCTGAGTCGATTCTTACGACGGAATATTTCTTCTTATTTTTTCCTGACTCATAACTCATAATTGTGTCATTCATCCAACCCTTTACAGTATTGTTTGGATTTCTATTCTTAAGACTGACACGGCCGACTTCGACTCCGTCTTCATGAAACTTCTTAGTGATCGGCATGGCCTTTGTATTACAAACCGATACAGCGTTAACTGGAGAGACTTTCATTGCTGCTTGAAGCTCTTTCTTAAGTGCCATTGCTGTTTTCTGTATTGCTTGGACGGCCTGCTGCTCAGAGGCAAATAAACTTGATGTAATTAGTAGGGAAATAATTATCTTTTTCATATAAATATCCTACCATAAACTCTATTGAGTAAGTTTGATCCTCATCAAGTTTAGATTTTTTTTAACCTTCATGCTTGTTATAATCTAGAAATTACTAGGAGAAGATTATGAATCAAAAATATACACCACCAAAGGTTTGGACATTTACAGAAGGAAATGGGGGACAGTTTGCAAGTATCAATCGCCCAACTGCAGGAGCGCGCTTTGAAAAGGAACTTCCTCAAGGAGAGCATCCGTTTCAACTGTACTCTCTAGGTACACCAAATGGAGTTAAGGTTACGATTATGTTTGAGGAGCTATTAGAGCTTGGAATTAAAGAAGCCGAGTATGATGCTTACTTAATTAATATTGGAGAAGCAGACCAGTTTGGTTCTGACTTTGTTGCTATTAATCCAAACTCTAAGATTCCAGCTTTACTTGATAAGAATAATGGTCAACCAATTCGAGTATTCGAATCAGCATCAATTCTTGTTCACTTGGCAGAAAAGTTTGGACACTTCTTACCAAAGGATCCGGCCAAGAGAGCTGAGGTATTTAATTGGCTTTTTTGGCAAATGGGAAGTGCTCCTTATTTAGGGGGAGGCTTTGGTCATTTCTATGCCTATGCTCCTGAGAAATTTGAGTATCCGATTGATCGATTTGCGATGGAAACAAAAAGACAGCTAGATGTACTTGATAAGCAATTAGAAAATAATAAATACATTGCAGGAGATGAATACTCGATTGCAGATATAGCGATCTTTCCATGGTATGGGGCACTTGTTAAAGGCAAGCTCTATGATGCAGCAGAGTTCTTGTCAGTACATGAATATAAGAATGTTATTCGTTGGGCAGATGAATTGATTAAGAGGCCGGCGGTATTAAGAGGAAGGCTAGTTAATCGAGCTTGGGGAGATGAAGATCAACAAATCCTTGAGCGCCATGGCCAAAGTGACTTTGACGCTAAGGATATTACATATCGTTAGAATTTATAACCAAATCCAAGGCCCAGTCGATTTACTGATAAATCGGTTGGGCCATCCATAAAGTGCATTTTGAAAATTGCATGAGCAAAAATTTTCTTTGTGATATCGCCCATTACATAGGCCATAATCTTGCCTCCAGTAAACTCTTGTTTATCACTTGTGTTAGCGTAACCTATGTCTCGACTTGAAAGTAGTGAGTGAGAGTAGCTAAATTTTGCTAAGAAGTTTCTTCTGTATAACTTAAAGTTTTTTTGTACACCAACAGTTAAAAAGAAGATTTGGTTCTTATCAAATTTAACTTGATCGGCTTCTGTTAATCCATCAAAATTGAAAGTATTAAAACGCTCGAAATCTAGACCAGCATATGCTTCTAGTCCATAGTCTGCAAATTTATACGTACCGTATAGGTTAAAACCAATCTCTGGATCAACTGAAACATTATCAAGATACTGATTTGCAGAAGCAGTATTTAGGTGAGAGTAGTAAAGACTTGCTTGAGCACCATACTTGGCATTCACTTGATATACTGACGTAAGGCCCAGGGAAACGGAAGAGTTTTGCTTGAACTCAACAGATCCTGGTGCACTTTTCTGGTTAAATTCTCCAAGAGAAGTCATGTAAAAAACTGAAAATTTTAGTGGGCCAGAATCGTTTTGTTTTTTAGGTGTTGGTCTATCTGATTTAACGACTCCAAATAACGCCTTAATTTGCTCATCAGTTAAGTTTAGAATATTCATGAACTTATTTATATCAATGAGTTCAATCTCGACATAGAGTCTAAAGCTTTTATCTTTTAAATTATTCCAGTCTTTGATATGCCCATTTTCACGTCTTGTTTTCTTGGCCATGAAATCTTCTTCTTCATAGTTATAAGAATCAATTAGAAGTTGTTCATAGATTGTTTGAAGTTTTTCACTATTCACTGATTGATATGAAAGTCTAAGATATTGATGCTTAGAATTTCTCTTCGATTCCTCTAAGTTTATTGAATCAGCATATAAATAATTAAATGATAAAAAGAAAAGGCAGGTTAGTTTTAAAAATTTTTGTTTCATTAATTCTCACTTTTATTTACTTTAGTTAAATTATTTTAGTTGAAGATAATCCTTCATCCTATAGAGCGATTTCTGCAGTCTATAAAAAGATATCTGATGTAAAAGCTCGTTTTTTCTAAACTTTTTTTTATCCCTCATATGATTTTGTTTAAATAAGTTAAAAGTATTTACCGATAGTAAAAATATTGAGTTTAAAAAGTGGGGGAGAATGCAAAACATTCTATTATTGTCGGTTATTGTTTTATTGACCAGTTGTTTAAAAGAGTCGGAGGTTAGCTTTAATTTTGGAATTGAAGTAGCGGCACTAGAAGTTATTTTAAGTGACAGTAGTTCTGGTTCAACAACCCATTCAAATATTAATAGCATTGATATGACAAAAAGTGGTGGAGACGATCTAACTCAGTACTGTATTAGTGAAACGCAAACAACTCCTCCAGTCGATACAAGTGCAGGATCATGTGGAGGAGGAAATTGGGTCACAGGATTTCCAGCTTCATTTGCTTTATCAGGTGGTGATGGACTAAAGACTGTCTATATTTTTGGAGCAGATGATTCAAATGCAATTTCTTCTGAATCCGTGACAAAATCAATTACCCTCGATACGACTGATCCGACTGCTGTTTCCGCATTAACACTTGGAGCAGTTCCTGCCAGTTTATCAATGACTCCTACGGTGACATGGACAACGGACTCAACTGATAACTTAGTTCTTGTGGGTTATCAGGTAAGAGTCATTAAAGTTTCAGACTCTTCTGTTGAGCAGGATTGGACTTCTTTCACAAAAGGAGATTCTGTCAGTGGTTTATCTTTAGATGGAGCAGAAGATTATCGAATCGAAATTCGTGCCATAGACGAAGCTGGAAATACAAGTGTTGTGGTCTCTGATACATTTACAACTTTAAATGTCGCAGGTGGGCTTACATTAGGAGCAACAGAGTTCTCTCTGTTATATCAACCAGGAGGAGCAGGGCCTGGTGAGACTGAGTCGATTACACTAACAAACTCAGGCGGAATAACTACTGGTCTATTACAGGCGCCCCTTATTTATGGAAGTTCAGGGAATTTTCAAGTTACAAACGATACTTGTACTGGAACAACTTTAAATCCTGGTGAAACTTGTACTATTGATATGACGATTAATGCTTCTGCGGATGGATATTATTTTGCCAATATTTATATTACAGATGGAGCGATTGTTTCCTCTGAACATCGTGTGCAGGGAATGGCCACAGGCTATAGTGCTGGAAATTTATATTACTTTGGTTCTTGGGATGTTGGTGCGCCTATTGATGTTTATGATCCACAAAAATTTCAATCTCTTTATCCAAATGATCTCAACAAAGTAGTTGGAAATTTAACTTGGTCAAAAATTGTTGGTGGTTCACAACATTCATGTGGAATTACAACTCAGTCTAAGCTCTATTGTTGGGGTGAAGGTTGGTATGGTGAAATTGGTTATGGTGTTGATGAGCCAAAGTATATTCCTCATATTGTTGATGGTGAAAAGACTTGGAAAGATGTTGCTCCTGGATACCGAATCACATGTGGGATTGATGGAAGCGATGATATGTATTGCTGGGGTGATAATACTTATAATCGTTTTGCAGATGGAACGACAACAGACTCTTTTGTACCAAAGCTCATTCCCGGGGGACTAAAGTGGAAGTCAGTTTCAACTCATAGTTTTCATATCTGTGGAATTGATAGCAATGATGATCTTTATTGTTGGGGAAGAAATCACTACGGCCAAATTGGAATGGGAGATAACACGACAGTTATTACTGGACCAACACAAGTCAGCCCAGGAACAAAGTGGAAGTGGGTTGCGGCCGGAGAGTTGTCAACTTGTGCCGTAACAACAGCGGGAGTTGGCTATTGTTGGGGTTATGGAATAAATGATGTTTTAGGAAATGGTGTTACGGCCCATGCTTATTCTCCAACACCTATTAGTGGTGGACTTGTTTTTGATAAAATCGATATGTTCTGGTTTCATGCTTGCGGCCTTACGACTTCAAATGAAATTTACTGCTGGGGTAGTGACTTCGGTGGAGAAGGAACTTTAGGAGATGGCCTTGGGACAACTTCAAGTGTTCCCGTAAAAGTTGCAGGGGCCCAGACATGGGTTGATCTTACAGCAAGAGGGAGGCACTCTTGTGGGATTGATAATACTCAACAAATGTATTGTTGGGGTGAAGGTGAAGATGGAGAAATTGGAGATGGAGATATCCTTAATCGTCTGACACCTACTCAGGTAATTGGTGGGCATAGTTGGGCCTCGGCATCAGGTTCTGATTATATGAGTTGTGGTGTCACAACAAGTGGTGATGGCTACTGCTGGGGACAATACTGGAACTGGGGACAGGCCGGAACCGGAATGGGGAACGCTGGTCTTTTTATGCCTAAGAAAGTTCCTTTGGCAAAAACTTGGAAGTCTATGGCCGCTGGTTATATGCTTTTTTGTGGTATTGATGACTCCGACGATGCGTATTGTATGGGACGAGACCAATATGGTGAACTTGGAAATGGAGCTGCCGATACGGCCAACTATTCACACCCATCGACAATAGTTACAGGTGGCCATAAGTGGGCGTCTCTTAGTGCTAATTATGATTCTGTTTGTGGTGTAACAACCACTAATGTTGGTTATTGTTGGGGAAGAAATAACTACGGGCAAATAGGAAGTGGGGATACTACAGCGTCTTTTCATGATCCTAATTTAATTGTTGGTGGTCATAGCTGGAGTAAGATTTCTGTTGGATATTATCACGTTTGTGGAATACGTACCGATGGTGCAGCTTACTGCTGGGGAACGAATCGTTTCGGTGGTCTAGGAAATGGAGTGGCCACTGGGAACACGACAACCCTTACGACAACACCAACAGCAGTTAACGGTGGACTTACTTTTACTGATATTGGAACAGGTGATCACTTCGCTTGTGGCCTAGCTACTGATAGCAAAATATACTGCTGGGGTTATGATAATCGAGGGCAGTTAGGTAATGATGCAGCCTTTACAAATTCTTCTGTTCCTGTTGAAGTTGTTGGCGGTGCCGTTTGGACGAGTTTATCTGTTGGGGCATCTCACTCTTGCGCGCTTCAGGCCAGTGGAGATGGATACTGCTGGGGAAGTGGGAATAACGGAGCTCTTGGACAGGGGGATTATTCAAATCGAGCTGAGCCAGCAATCATAGCAGGACGCTCATGGAATAAACTCGTTTCTGGCATGTGGCACACTTGTGGAATCGAAAATGTAACTGGTTATATGTACTGTTTTGGTTACGGTGAAGGTGGTGAGATTGGAAACTTTCCAGATACATTCTGGGGCTCAATTGAAACACCACTACTTTATGATCGAGGAATTAAATTTTCAGAGATTTTCTTAGGAGGGTCAGCGACATTTGGAATCGCCGCCCCTTAAAGATAAAGTGATTAATTAGAATTGATAATTAAATTCGATTCTGTGGTCACCGTCAGCAATGTCTACTAGGTTACTCCAATTCGCAAAGTAGCGAAGGTTAAAGCGTGGAGTAAACTGGTAGCTTGCTGCAAATTCGTGAAGAAGAATATTATCTTTTCCACCATACGCTGATGACTCATAAAGGTCAGAACCCGCAAGGGCCGCTGCCCAGATAGGGTTATAATTAAACCAAATTTTATCAGTGATCGTAAATTTTCCGTAGAAGCCAACCACACTATTGATACCAATAACAGAGAAGCCACTATCAATTGAGTTATCGTCTTCTACTGTATTCTTTCCAAATTCAACACCAACTCCTGCTAGTGGATAGAGGTTAACAATCCAAAACTTTGGAAGTGCTTGTAGGATAGAATAGGAAGCATTTCCTGTTCTTTCTGCTAGAAATGATTCTTTAAGACTATAGTTTATATCTAATTGTGAGCCACTACCTGTTTTTATATTTGCGCTAAAATTTCTGAAGCGAAAACTATCAAGTCGATTAGATCGTTTAGATGTACCATCCCATCCAAGTTCTTCTCCAAGAAAACCCTTGAATTCGATAACATTCATCGCTGCTACATTTTGAATGCCTGTATCATAAGAAATTCCAATCTTAGCATTTAAGCCTTTATTTGTTGCGCCAAGACCTGCTTGAGTATAGACCGCTAAAGGATCAGACATATCTTGAACTTCCTTTGCTACGGCCGATGAGCATAGAAGTAGTGAACTAATTGCAAGTGATAAAATACGTTTCATATCAATTCCTTTATTTCTTTTCTAAATAACAATTATTATTGCTGAGTTCGTTACGCATGCCAAATTATTCTTTAAAAAATTTTAATATTCTTAAGTTTTTATCCAATAGTGCAGAAGGTAAAAATTTATAGTTTTAAAATTTTATGATGTTGTGGAGTAAGTATCGAAGCATTTAGCGATAAATTATTAGATATGATTGAGCGTAAGTCTTGGTGTGTCGAAAAGTATCGACTCACAAGAGATGCCACTTTAAAGACTTGTGTTGGTCTTAGGATCGAGGACTTTACAGTGCAGTCTGCTCCTGAGGTAAGTCCTCCTAAGTGGCATCTTGCTCATACAACTTGGTTTTTTGAGGAATTTATTCTCGTTAAGTATTTATCAAATTATAAAAGATTTAATGCCGAATATAGTCTCTTATTTAATTCATATTATAAGTCTGTAGGCACCCATTGGAAGCAGGAGAGCAGAGGGCTTCTTTCACGCCCTACTGTTCAAGAAATTCTGAGCTATCGAAATTACGTCGATAGAGCAATGCTGTCATTATTAGAGCTGACGGAAAGTATTGATGAAGTCGAATCGTTATTAGAGGTTGGACTTAATCATGAACAACAGCATCAAGAGCTTCTGCTAATGGATATAAAGCATATCTTAAGTTTGGGGCCAATTGATTCAGTCTACTCCCAAAAGCGACTTGAGAACTTTTCCGCAGGCTCATTAAAATGGCGACACTTTAAAGAAGGACTCTATACTTTCGGTCAAGATGAAAGTGAGTTTTCATACGATAATGAAGGTCCAGATCATAAAAGGTATCTAACTTCTTTTGCGATTCGTGAAAGTTATATTTCAAATGGAGAGTACTTAGAATTTATTAATTCAGGTGGCTATCAAAACTTTCAATACTGGCTTAGTGACGGATGGGATTGGATAAATGAGCAAAGAATAATTGCGCCTCTTTATTGGCGACTTATTGATGGACAGTGGTATGAGTTTTCCTTACACGGCTTAGTGCCATTAGATATGTATGCACCTGTTTCTCATATTAGTTTGTATGAAGCTCAGGCATTTGCAAAATGGGCAGGTCATCGTCTACCAACTGAATTTGAGTTAGAGTTGGCCCTTGGGGATAAGAAATTACCTCTTTGGTGTTGGAGCTCATCTCATTACTCACCATATCCAGCCTATGAGTCCTATAAAGGGGAGCTAGGTGAGTACAATAGTAAATTTATGTGTAATCAATTTGTTCTTCGTGGAGGATGTTTTGCAACTCCTGAAGAGCATTATCGTAAAACTTATCGTAATTTCTATCGCGCTCATCAGAGATGGATGTTTGCGGGAATTAGGATTGCAAAGGATATATAATGGAAGTGTCTATACTGAGAGAAGTAAGTGAGAATCAAGAATCAGAATTCTTAGAAGAGTTTGCTATTGATGTTTTAACAGGCTTATCTAAGGCTGAAAAAAAGCTATCAACTAAATACTTCTATGATGATCGAGGAAGTGACCTTTTTCAAAAGATTACTCAACATGGTGATTATTATTTAACTAGAACAGAATTTGAAATTTTACTTCAATCAGGTTCTAAACTAGCTAGTTTAATAAGTGATGAAGAAATCGACATTATTGAATTAGGAGCAGGTGACGGCCACAAGAGTGAGTTGGTTATCGATGCCTTTTTAAAAGTAGATAAGAAAGTAAATTATTTTCCAATCGACATCTCAGCACAAGCCTTAAAGCAAATGCAGGCCCATATAACTCATAAGTCTAATTTATCTGTACATGGTATTGTTGCAGATTATTTACAGGGGTTAAAATTTTTGAAGCAGAAGTCAAAGCGACGTAAGCTTGTCTTATTTCTCGGTTCTAATATTGGAAACTTTGATAGGGCCCAGAGTGAAAACTTTCTTAGACAACTTTGGAAGCACCTCGATAATGCTGACTATTTATTAATTGGTTTTGATCTAAAGAAAGATGTTGAAAAGCTACATGCTGCTTATAATGACTCAAGTGGATATACTCGCGACTTTAATTTAAATCTATTAGACAGAATTAATCGTGAGCTAGGTGGAAATTTCAATAAAGAGAAATTTCAGCATATCGGAGTTTTTAATCCGAAGTTAGGAGCAATGGAGAGTTACTTACTTCCAAAAGAGAAGCAGGAAGTTTATATCGAAGAGTTAGAGCACCTCTTTGAATTCGAAGCCTATGAGCCACTACATCTCGAATACTCATTTAAGTACTCGAAAGAAGATATAGAAAGAACGTGTCAGCACACGGGCTTCAAATTAAAAGAACACTTTATTGATAAAGAAGAGTTATTTATCGATTCTCTTTGGCAAGTTGTAAAAAGATAGTCTTATATTAAGCTTTTTTTACAACTGAGCACTTAAGATACATCGAACCATGGCCATCGACTTTACAAGAAATGTCGTGTCCATTTACTGGCTCTTCTAGTAGGCGGATATTCTTTACTTTTGTTCCTGACTTAATCGTACCTTTTCCGGCCTTTAGGTCTTTAACAACTGTTACTGAGTCACCATTTTGTAATTGTGCACCGTTAACATCAACAAATTGAGGAGTACTATCTTCTTCAGAGCTAGCATCCAGACTCCATTCATTGAAGCATTCTGGGCAAATCCATAATTGGCCATCGCTATAGGCGTAAGGTGAGCTACATTTTGGGCATGTTTGATTTTCTTCTGTCATGGCATAAGAGTAATACTTAGAACGTTTATTGTAAATATGACTTATCCCCATCAATAAAAAAGTTATTAAAATTTAATTAAAAATTTATGAATTATGTTGACTTTTATCCTCACTGTTCAGTGATTCTGGACTATATTATATAGGTGCAAGATTAGTTTGCTATTTTTATGGAGCATAAATGAATATTTTGATTTTATCTTCTAATAAGAATCTTTACTCTACAAAGAGACTAGTAGAAGAAGCCAAACTTAGAGGTCACCATGTCGAAGTCGCTCGTCCAGACAAATGTTATATGGATGTGGCAACTGGTTCTCCAATGGTTTACTACCGCAAGAGAAAATTAGACAAGGTTGATATTGTTATTCCAAGAATTGGGGCCAGCGTTAGTGCCTATGGTATGGCGATTGTTCGTCAGTTTGAGATGATGGGAGTGTACTGCTTGAACTCGTCCAATGCAATTGGACGCTCAAGAGATAAGTTACGCTCACTCCAAATCCTATCTCAAAAGCATCTACCCCTTCCAAAGACAGGAATGGCAAATAACACTCAACAAACTGAGAGCTTAATCAAGCTTGTTGGTGGAGCGCCAATGGTTGTTAAACTTATTGAAGGCTCTCAAGGTAAAGGTGTTATTTTGGCCGAAACGAAGAAAGCTGCAGAGAGTTTGATTGATGCTTTTAGAATTTTAAAGGCAAATTTTCTTGTTCAAGAATTTATTAAAGATGCAAATGGCGCAGATATTCGTTGTTTTGTTGTTGGAGGCAAGGTTATTGGCACAATGATGAGACAAGCGAAAGAAGGTGAGTTCCGCTCAAATATTCATAGAGGTGGAATTGGATCACCTGTGAAGATTACACCGGAAGAAAGAAAAGTTGCTATTGCTGCCGCAAAGGCAATGAAGCTTAATATGGCCGGGGTTGATATAATTCGTTCTGGTACAGGTCCTAAAATATTAGAGGTTAATTCTTCTCCGGGGCTTGAGGGAATTGAAGGTTGTACGAATAAGAATATTGCCGTTCAAATCATCGATTACGTAGAGAAGAATTATACAAAAGTCATAAAGGATAACTAATTGACGGATCAATTATTTAAATTAAAAGTTGAAGAAGTTGAAATTGGCAGACCAATCGTTGAGTTTGTCAATTTCCCTTCTTTTTACGGGCTTCAAAAAGTAAAAGCTCCTATTTATATCTACCGTGCAACAAAGGAGATCTCTCCCTGTGTTGTAGTCACTGCATGTATGCACGGTGATGAAATCAATGGATTAAGAGCTGCCCAACTTTTAATGAAAGGTAAATTGAAACTTTTAAAAGGGACTTTAATAATCATTCCAGCTGTAAATATTTACGGCTTTTTAAATAAGCAACGATACCTTCCTGATCGTAAGGATCTTAATCGTTGTTTTCCTGGTAAAGCAAAGGGGAGCTTTGGTGCTCGCTTCGCAAATTTTATCTTTAAGCAAATAACGAAGTATGGTGATGTCTTTGTCGATCTTCATTCTGGAGGTCCTGGCCGTTTCAATATTCCACAAATCCGTTGTGATTTAGAAACAAAGGGAATGCTAGAGCTTGTTAACAATATTAGTATTCCATTGGTCGTTAATAGCACGCTTAGGGATGGTTCTCTAAGAGAGGCCATTAATGATTTAGGTAGGCCCTGTATTGTCTTTGAAGGTGGAGAAGGCTTACGCATTGATGAAACAATTGCAAAGTATGGTGTCAACCTCGTTAAGAGTATTCTTAGTCACTATGGCATGATTAGAACTAAAATGAGTTTTAAAGAAGAAAAATTCATTATTAGAAAAACGAAGTGGATGAGAGCGGCCAAAGGTGGACTATTAATTAATAAGGCCCATCATGGAAAAATTGTAAAAGAAGGCGAGATCGTTGGAGAATTGCGCCAACTTACAGGTGAGCTTATTAGTCGAATCACAATGGAGCACGATGGAGTTATTTTAGGCATAAGCAAGTCATCTGTTGTTATGGCCGGAGATGCTCTCTACAATATTGGCTTCCTTGGTGAAGAATCACATGAAGAAATCGACGACCTTCAAGAAGGTGATGGTGAGCTTTCAGACTACTTTGATTTTGAAGTTTAAAAATAATTAGTCGTCGTTCTTATTTCCCATAAAATGTGAAAATGAATAAGTAATTTACTCAGGTATAATTTTCTTGTCCAATTCTATAGTTTATAGACTTAACTGCTTGTTTTTACACATGTTACATAAATAACTTACATTTCGATAAAACTGAGTAGTTTAAAATATATGGAGTCATATAATTTCTTTAATAGAAATAACTTTCTCTATGAGGATGTAGGAGACTTATATGACCATGGCAAAAATAAACCAAGAACTTGATTGTCGAAATGTATTTGAAGGAAGTGGAGCTATTTACGATATGCTAGATAAGCTACCGTTTAATGTTATGTATTGCGGAACTGATTTAGTAATCAAATACATTAATCCAAAAAGTTTTGAGAGTTTAAGGGCCATTGAATCTCTTCTGCCTATTCCTGTTGCAGAAATTATTGGTTCAAAAATCGATGTCTTCCATGAGAATCCTATTCATCAACAAAAGCTTTTAGCAAATCCTAAAAATTTACCAATTAAGACTCAGATTAGAATTGGTGATGAATCACTTGAACTAAATGTTGTTGCTGTTATGGATGGTAATGACTACATAGGTGCGATGGTTACATGGGATATCATTACAGATAAGTTAGTCGCTGATAATCGCAATGCTCAATACAGCTCAATGCTTGATAATATGCCAATCAACGTAATGCTTTCAGATCGAGACTTTAATATCACATATATTAATCCAAAATCGAGACAAACACTTACTTCAATTGAAGGACTATTGCCAATTAAGGTTTCTGAGATTGTTGGAAGTAGTATCGATGTTTTTCATAAGAATCCTGCACACCAAAGAAAAATGTTATCTGATCCATCTAATCTTCCTCATGAAACAAAAATTCATGTTGGAGATGAAATATTAAACTTATTAGTAAGTCCAGTAATGGATATGAATAATACTTACCAGGGAGCAATGGTTACTTGGGATGTTATTACAGAAGATGAAAGAATTAAAAAGGCCATCAATGAACTGGCCAAGGAAATGAAAGATAGCACAGAGGATATTTCGACAAAATCATCGAATGTTGCTGAAGGTGCTGTATCTCTTGGTGCAACAACTGAGGAGATGAACGCTTCAGTTGAAGAGTTAACTGCATCGATTAATTCGATCGCTCAAAATGCTAAATCTGCTAATGAAATTGCCGAGCTTACTTCTACAGAAGCACAAGAGGGAGCGAAGTCAATACATGAAGCTGTTGAAGCAATGGAAATTATAACAAGATCATCGGAAGAGATTAGTGAGATTGTAGAAGTTATTCGTGAAATCGCAAGTCAAACAAATCTTTTAGCATTCAATGCTGCTATTGAAGCGGCAAGAGCTGGAGAGCATGGTGCTGGCTTCTCTGTTGTTGCAGATGAGGTTAGAAAGTTAGCAGAGCGCTCTTCACAAGCAACGAAAGAGATCTCAAAGCTTATTAATGATTCTGTTAAGAAAATTTCTGAGGGGAGTCAAATCTCTAAGAAGGCCGGTGAGGCATTTTCAAAAATTGTCGACGGGGTTAATAACACGAATCACTCAATTGCTGAAATTTCTAGTGCCACGCAAGAACAACTTCTTGCAGCAAAAGAGGTAAGTGAGGCCGTACAACAAGTTGCATCTGAAACAGAAAACTCAGCTGCGGCATCTGAGTCAATTGCCATGGCCACTCGCAGTCTAGCTGATGGTGCAAAAAGACTTAGTGACTTAATCCAAGATTAAGAGAAAGGTTTTGCGAATGATTTACTTAATGGAGCTAAATAGTAATCAAATGGAAAAGATTATTGACCTCGTTCACTTCCATACAGGAATTACTATTTCTCCATCAAAAAAAAGTATGCTGCAAGGTCGAATTAGACAGAGGCTTAAGGCACTGGAGTTAGAAAGTTATGATGATTATATTGCTTATCTACAAACTGATATTAATGAAAAGCAAGAATTCATCAATATTATAACGACTAATGAGACAACATTTTTTAGAACTGAGAAAGTATGGAAATACTTTCAAGAAGAATTTTTGATTAATTGGAAAAATTCTTTACCAGTAAAAATTTGGTCAGCAGCATCTTCTACGGGTGAAGAAGCTTATTCTATTGCGATGTCTTGTGAAGAGCATAAAAAAATTAAGTCTAGCTTTCAATATGAAATCGTTGGGACAGATATTTCGACAAAAGTTTTAAAATATGCCCAAGACGCAAGATATAGTGGTCGAAATATTACTAATTTTAAGGAACGACATACAAAACTCTTTCAAACTTACTTCAATGAAGATGATGATTTTGCAGAAGTTGTTCCTGAGTTGAGGAAGAATACGTCTTTCTCAAGTCACAATTTATTTTCAATTCCTAAAGGTAATATTGCTCAATTTGATATTGTCTTTTTAAGAAATGTTTTGATTTATTTTAAGCAAGAAGATCAAAAACAAGTAATTAATAATATTTCAAGAGCAATGAAGCCTGGAGCAATTCTAATTCTTGGAGAATCAGAAAGCTTGAACGGACTTTCTAGTGAATTTGAGTATGTGCATCCTCAAACTTATAAAAAGAAGTAGGTTATGAGAAGAAATGAGCGAGAGTATATTCATGTACGTATCGGCGAAATAAAATTCGGTAAAGCTGGAGCTGTCTTACAGGCTACTTTGGGTTCATGTTTAGGGATCGCTATCATCGATAAGGTTAAAAGAACATGTGGGCTAGCTCATTGTTTCTTGCCACAAGGAGAAGAATCATCTCCTGAACACCAGCCTGGAAAGTACGTTGTTGATGCAATTCCATACCTTTTAGATAAATTACATCTAAATGAAAGAGCTGAAGCAGATTTTGATATCTATCTTGCGGGTGGTGGAAATATGATGGCCCAACTTAAACAAAGAAATGTCGATCATATTGGAAAGTTGAATAAGGCCAAGGCCCTCGAAGTATTAAAAGAAAGAAACCTTCCAATTCGAAAAATTATGGATGGGGAAGAGCTAGCCAGTAAAATTATAATTGATTGTGATAGCTTAGAAATAAAAATGATTCGTATTAACGAGAAGTTGGAAAAGAAGATATGAATGAATTAAAAGAAGTTGAAGTTTTAGATACAATTGAAAAATATGAATCAAATATATTTGCTTCATTTACTTTAATGGGTAATGAGTTTGTTCTTGATATTACTGCAGTTCAAGAAGTTGTCAATTATCCAGAGTCTCTATTTCCAATGCCTCTTGCTCCAGACTATCTAGAGGGGATATTTAACTTAAGAGGGATGATTATCCCGATTTTAAGCTTATCCAAGTTATTAAATCTTTCAGGTGATAATCAGCAAGACTTAACAGCTTCTAAAGTAGCAATTGTTAATGTCCACGGCATTAGTGTTGGAGTTTCTTTCGATTCGACAGGAGAGATCTTAAGAGCTGAGAAGTCAGAAATCAGTATGTTTGAAATTACTGATAGTAGTGATATTACTCAAGTTGTTAAAGGTGCAATTAAAAGAGATATGGGAAAGCGTATTTATCAAATTCTTGAACCATCTCAGATTATTAAGATTAGAAATTTGGCCAGACTTGGGAGCTACGATTCATTCAGACAAGAAGTAGATCGACGACTTAAGGTTCAAAGCCAACATAAAAAATGTATTTCATTTCGAGTTAATGAAGTTCCTTTGGCAATAGAAATTACTTCTATTAATGAAATTATCAATATGCAAGATATTGAACATTCGGCATTTGCATCGAAGCTCTGTTTAGGATTAGTAAATTTGAGAGGAACGACGATTCCTGTGTTAAGTTTTTCTCGCATTCTAGGTCTAGAGTCGACAGATAAAGAAGGGATTGATCAAAAAATCCTAATAATCAAAATCGATAGTGAATACTTTGGTCTTGTCGTTGATTCTCTTGATGCGATTACTTTCTATGATGATGAGGGAGTCATGCCTGTTCCTGTTTTTTCGTCAAAGCGCTCCAATATGTTTCTTGGGGGAATTGAGACTAGTGAAAATGGAATGACTTTCTTAATCGATCATATGGAAATTTTAAATAACAGTGAAATTAAAGAGATTACAAAAAGCCATTCTGAGATTTATAAGGCCTCACATGAGGAAGAAGAAATGAAGAAGGTTGAAATGAAGTTAGAATCATTTGTTACATTTGATTTTGGTTATCATTTCGGACTTGCCGTAAGTGAGGTGCGTGAAATTATTGAAAAACCACAAGATATTCTCACAACTCCAGGTGCTCCTTCACATGTTATTGGAGTCTATAACTTACGAGATCAACTAATTACTATTATTGATGCTCGTCGTATGTATGGAATTAAGGAAGATCGTGAAGAGCAGGTTAGTAAGTCTAAAAAGGTTATTATTTTAGAGGCCGATGAGAGAGGTGAGAATTACGCTCTTTTAGTAGATGAAATTGATAGTATTGTAAAAATCGATATGCTTAACAAAATGAAGATGCCAAGTATATTATCTAAAATCTCAGGTCAACTTGATCAGGATGTTTCTGAAATTATCCGTGATACTAACGGATCAGGTGTTGTGATTTTAAACCATGAAGCAATTATTAGAAGAATTGAAACATCTGTTTAGTAGCGTCTTTCAATAAGGAGTGAATTTCTAATATATGATGTGATGAGAATATCTAGTTCTCTATCAAGTTCAAAATTATGAAACTTATCTGGGCTAAACTCAAGATAGCTTCTTATCACTCCTCTCAAAGAGCTAATGATGATATCGATGGGGACTTCTGATTTAATCTCAGAGCTTTTATAAAAGTGATTCTCAATAAGGGTTTGAGTTTCACGAGTTACATATATGAATTTTTTCTCAACTTTAGGATGTCTTTTATAGAGTAGGATAAGTTTCCTTAGCTCAAGATTTCGTCGATAATTATCTAAAACAAGCTTTAAAAATTTATGAAACTCTGCTTCAATATTCTCTCTTATTGAGTCGTCATTAAAGAAATTTCCATAGGTAAGAAGGTCTTGATCGAGTTGAATGTTGATTAGCTCAACAATGATTTCATCTTTATTTTTAAAGTGATTGTAGACACTTCCAATACTAACTCCGGCCATGCGTGCAATCTTATTTGTCGTTAACTTACATGCTGGGTTATGCTGCAAAAATAGGTCTGTAGCCTGTAGTATACACTTACGCGTATTGGCCGTGCGAACTTGCTCATGCTTATATTGTGAATTTAGTCTATCTTCCATACTCGTCATAAGAGTATTCTACTTTATCTAAAACAATATTGAAATAAAAACCGTTTAGTGATTTTTAGTTTAGTTCAACTATGAACGCTTTAAGTACCACCAGAGAAGTCGATTTAGCGGCGCAAAAACTCCGTGGAGAAAGTTCAAACGATTTTCAACCCAAGATATTACCAAACAGCCATCTTCACTTGTTGTCGATGGTTCATGAGTATCAGATTCTTCAAATGTAGAGAAATCTCCAGTATCAAGCTTGTGGCCATCACTGCTATAGTAACCGTCAAGAACATAGCTATACTCTCTGCCATGGTGACCGTGTTTAGGAATTGTTTCCCCTGGCCCAAGGTAGATAAAGAATAGACCACCGGCCTTGCCTGAAGTAACTTGTGCAACGGCGCTATTTTGTCCGAACTCTTTCCAGTGAATTTCCTTATCGGAAATAAAAGAGAGAGTGTCTGGTAATGTGAAGACCTTATTGTGAAAGCTTATCTTCGAAGGCCCTGGTGCAGGTTTCTTAAGCTTCGGTTCAGAGGCTTCAATACTGTTAAGTATATTATTGAAAATGTCATCACTATCTTCTTGCGTTAATTTGAGATGTGAACTTGAGTGAAAGAATTCATCTGCTTGTTTTTCAAGCTCTGAAGCTGCTTGCATACGACAAGCTTCACATCCATTTAAATGAGTCTTTACTAGAAGACCTAGCCCGGCATCTAGTACACCAGATTCATATTTTTTTATTAAATCAATGCCTGGATGATAAAGTTTTCTCACTTTTCCTCCAATATAATCTTTAAGTTTTTAATGGCCAAGCGAATACGGGACTTAACGGTTCCTAGAGGGAGCTTCTCTTGATCGGCATATTCTTTTTGCGTTAATCCTTGTTGGTAAACTCCATTAAGGACTTCCTGTTGTTCACTTGAAAGTTTAGTTATCATTTCTTTTGTATATGCTAGGTGATAGATATCTTCACTATTGTAGTCTTCATCTTCTTGCTGCAGAAGATGTTCATCATCAAAAATATCATCAGCACCAATAATACTTAAGGGGTCACGACTTTGTTTTCTGAGCATATCGTACTTTTGATTTCTCACAATCGCATAAACCCAAGTATTAATATTTCCTTTTTCATTATTGTAAAGTTGGGCATTCTTCCATATTTTAAGCATGACCTCTTGGGCCATGTCGGCAGCTTGCTCCTTAGAAAGTCCTCCCTTAATTCCATATCCAATTATTTTTGGATAATAGAAATCAAAAAGCTTTTTAAAAGCTTCCTTTGATTTCTCATTCGCAATTTGCATAAGCAAATGCTCTATATCGATAAGACTTAACTGCACTTTTTCTGCTCTCCCAATAATAGGAATTATTGTAGCATAATTTATGCACGTGTTACTTAGTAAGTCATTTGCTGCACTAAATGCCTTCATATTACTTGATACGTCAAACTCTCATATTTGGATCACAGCAAAAAAAAATAATTATAAGTAGCTAATAATAGTGACAGAAATGACTTTTTTTTTCAGGAAGTGATCCATTCTCTTTGATCCGCCGTACCTATAAGCATAAGACAAATAAAGGATCGACCGTGTTTGAACTAATCATGCTTATTCTATTTTTAGTGCTTCTATATTTCACGATAGGGTGGTTCATTTCTTTGAATATTAAAATATTCTCATATTTAGACTTTTACTGGAGCTCAAGTTTTCTGATCGTTGTTGGCACACTATTATCTTCTCGACCGCAATTAGCAGAATCGGCCAATGCTCTAATACTATGTCTACTTTATACATTTTGGTCTCTTCGCTTAAGTTCACATTTATTTCAAAGAATTAGAAAAACGGGGGAAGATAGCCGCTATTTAAATTTAAAGAAAAAGTGGAAGGTCATGTATGGTGTCTATCTCTATGGACTCTTTGTCGCAGAGGGCATTTTAACAGTGATCTTATCGGCTCCTCTGTTTCTTTTAGGGCCAGGGGAGATTACAATTTTTAATCTTGTGGCAATACTTCTTTTTGCTGGCGCTCTTATTGGAGAGCTAATAGCAGATGGCCAACTTAAACGTTTTGTATCCAATAAGGATAATAAAGGTAAAGTTTGTGATATCGGATTATGGAAGTACTCTCGTCATCCGAATTACTTCTTTGAAACATTAATCTGGTTATCGTATGGGATTTATGGACTAGATCTGAGCCGCCCCATCTCTCTTGTCGGCTTCGTCCCATATATTATCATGCTCTACCTAATTACTTGTGTAACAGGGGTTCCTCCAGCGGAGGAGTCGTCATTAAAGACTAAAGGTGAACGTTATCGAGATTATCAATTAAGAACAAATCGCTTCTTAATATGGTTTCCAAAGAAAGTCGTAAAAGTAGCCTTAATCGTTTGTTTAATTGGAGGAGTTACAGTGAAGGAATTAAGAGCACAAGATCTAAATACTCAAAATCAACAAGCACAGAGAATTGAAAAGGTATTTAATGAGCTAAGAGCAGATAATATTGATATTCTTGATGGCTTTTATGACCAAAAAACTCTCTTCATTGACCCAATAGGAGAACATAGAGGGCTTAAAGAGGTAAAGGCCTACTATCAGGGAATTTATCAGGGAGTTGAAGACATTCGTTTCGAATTTTCTGAAATTATTTCAAATGGTAATCATCATGTTGCAGTTTGGAAGATGATTCTAACTACTCCTAATTTGAATTCTGGTAAACCAGTTATCTTACATGGAAACTCTGTTATTAAATTTAATGATGATGGACTAGTTAGTTATCATCGAGACTATTTTGATATGGGTGAATTTATCTATCAGCATATACCAGTACTAGGTTCACTTATAAAGTACATCAAAAATAGGCTAAAGGGGCAGTAATGAGAATTGCAATTATTGGCTCTGGTATCTCTGGGCTTACATGTGCCTATAAACTGTCGAAAAAGCACGATATAACGCTATTTGAGGCCAATGATTATCTTGGAGGTCACACTCATACACATGAAATTGATTATGAAGGAGAAGAGTTTAGAATAGATACCGGCTTTATTGTTTTTAATAAGAAGACTTATCCTAACTTCTTGCGCCTAATGGAAGAGCTTGATGTCGCATATAAGCCTACAACCATGAGCTTTAGTGTTCATTGCGACAAGACTGGGCTGGAATATAATGGAACGACACTAAATACTTTATTTGCTCAAAGAAGAAATCTCTTTAGACCTTGGTTTTATTCGATGATTAATGGAATTATTGACTTTAATAAGAAGGCCAAGGAATTTTTGTCTAATGACTCTGGTGATATTTCTCTTTGTCATTTCTTTGAAACAAGAGGTGTAAAGAAGAGTGTCATTGAATATTATATCGTACCAATGATGGCCGCCGTGTGGTCGACTGACCCTATTGATGTTTGGCGCTTTCCTGCAAAATTTGTTTTACGTTTCTTTGAAAACCATGGTTTTTTAGAAGTTGATGATAGACCTCAATGGTATGTCATTGATGGTGGCTCAAATTCTTATATAAGGAAAATGCTGGCCCATTTTAAGGATTCAGTAAGGCTAAACACTCCAGTGAAAAGTATTACTCGTGAGCAAGGTCAAGTAATTATTGAAACCAATGTAGGCCGTGAAAGCTTCGATCAAGTCATCATTGCAACACATTCTGATACAGCATTAAAGTTATTAGCTGATCCTTCAGAGAAAGAAGCTGAGTTACTTTCTGCAATTCCTTATGTTGCGAATCCAACATTCTTGCATACTGACGACAGTTTTCTACCTAAGAGATCTCTTGCTGTAGCGGCATGGAACTATCAATTACCTGTTGAAAAGTCTGTTGGCTCCACTGTGACTTACAATATGAATATTCTACAAGGAATAAATTTTCATAAGAATTTCAATGTTACCTTAAATCCATATCGACCAATTAAGAATGAAGCAATTCTAAAAGAACTAAATTATATGCACCCCTTATTTACTCTCGACGGGATGAGGGCGCAGGCCAAATGGCACGAGATTAGTGGGCATAATCGCACACATTATTGTGGTGCCTATTGGAGAAATGGATTCCATGAAGATGGTGTCTTTAGTGCATTAAGAGTTATCGAGAAATTGGAGGAGTTATGAACTCATGTCTTTATCAAGGCAGTGTCGTGCATTCTCGCTCCTTACCAAAGAAACATTACTTTAAATATAATCTTTTTCTCGTTTATTTAGATCTAGATGAGATTGAAAAATTTTTTTCTATGTCACGCTTTTGGTCATATCTTAAACGTAACCTTTGCTATTTTAAAAGAAGTGACTATCACGGTGATACAAGTAAGGACCTTAAGGACGAAGTATTAAATACTGTTGCAAAACATCTAGGGCGCAACACTGATGGCCCAGTTAGAATGTTGACTAGCCTAAGGTACTTTGGCCATTGCTTTAATCCTGTAACATTCTACTACTGCTTTAATAAGAACAATGAGATTGAAGCGATCATGGCCGAGATTGAAAATACTCCATGGGGTGAAAGGTTTTGCTATGTTGTGGATGCAAGAAAAAGTCTTTCCGTAAATGACATTGAAGCTGCTTTCAAGAAAGAATTTCATGTCTCACCATTTTTTCCAATGTCTCTTGCATATCAGTGGAGTTTTTCTCTTCCTAGTGAAGTTTTGAAAATCAAAATGGATACATTTGATAAGGATGAAAGTGTTTTCTTCGCAAGCATGAATCTTAAGAAAGTACAGGCATCAAAAAAATCTCTCAATAGAATGATACTAAAATTTCCATTTATGACAGTGAAGGTAGTTTTAGGAATATATTTTCAAGCATTCAAGTTGTGGGTAAAAGGAATTCCTTTTTATGATCACCCAAATCCAGATAGTCGAAGAAGTCTATTTTCACAAGCGAATATAAAGGAGTAGTTATGAAACCAGATATAAAAACAATAGAGAAATCACAATTGCTCAATAAGGATCAAAGGCCAGGTATTCTTCTTAGAACTCTTCGAGATGGGATTATAAAGAAATTGGCCTTACTAGAAAATGTTCGTCTAACGATATATGTTGGCGATGAAAAACATATCCTAGGTCGAGGAGAGCAACGAATTAGTGCTGAAATGATCATTCATGACCAAACTTTCTTCACAGATATTTTTATCAAAGGCTCAATTGGAGCAGCAGAATCCTATATCTTAAAGAAGTGGGATACACCGAATTTAAGTAATGTCATGAGAGCTTTTGCTATTAATAAGACACTTTTAAGTGAAATGGATGCAGGGTTTGTAAACCTTTTAAAGCCTGCTCGTTTTATTGAGTATTGGCAAGACAGAAATACAATTGATGGTTCAAAAAAGAATATTGAGGCCCATTATGATTTACCTGACGAATTATTTAAGCACTTTCTCGATGACTCGATGATGTATTCAAGTGCAATTTTTGCAAATGAAAATTCAACGCTAGAAGAGGCCCAGCAGTATAAACTTAAAACTATCGGTGAAAGACTCAATATTAGAGCAGGTGATCATATTCTTGAAATTGGTACGGGTTGGGGCGCACTTGCCATTCATCTGGCCCAAGCATATGACTGCCATGTAACAACAACAACGATTTCGGAAAATCAATATATTGAAGCAGAAAGAAGGATTAAAGCAGCAGGTCTTGAGGATCGAATTACACTTTTAAAAAAGGATTATCGTCTCTTAGAAGGTAAGTATGATCGAGTTGTTTCTATTGAGATGATTGAAGCAGTTGGTGAGAAGTTCTTGAACACTTATATTCAAAAAATATCAGATGTATTAAAGGAAGATGGTCTTGCCCTTTTACAGATTATTACGATTAATGACCAAGAATATGATCGTGCAGTGAAAGAATTAGATTTTATTAAGAAATTTATTTTTCCTGGAAGCTTTATTCCTTCAATTCATGCGGTCTTAGGTTCTGCAAAGAAAGTAACTGATTTACGTTTATACTCTCAAATTGACTTTGCTCAGGATTATGTACGAACACTTGAAGAATGGCAAAATCGTTTTAATCACGAAACTTATAAAATTCCAAAGCTCGGTGAGGATGAACAATTTAAAAGACTTTGGAACTTTTATTTTTCATATTGCATTGGCGGATTTAGTGAAAGGGCCATTGGTGTTTCTCACTTAGTATTTGGAAAACCACTATACAGATCTTAGGAGGATAAGATGTCTATATTAATGAATGCCGCAGAAAGAGGTTATATACCTGATCCATTAATTAGAATGGGGATTAGAAAGCTCATTAAGCAAAGAAAGGATGAGATTAATAAGAATTTAGAATTCCACAAGTCTGGAATTATAAATGACTTTAATAAATCACTAATTGCCGAGGACGTTGATAAAGCAAATGAACAACATTATGAGCTACCTCCTGAATTTTTTAAATTAGTTCTAGGTGCTAATCTTAAGTACTCAAGTGCATTATTTGATAATGGAATAACATCACTTGATGAGGCAGAGAGTGCGATGCTTGAAAAGTATTGTGAAAGAGCGCAAATTTTCGATGGAATGGATATTCTGGAGCTTGGTTGTGGGTGGGGTTCTCTGAGTCTTTTTCTTGCAAGAAAATTCCCAAACTCAAAAATTACAGCTATCTCAAATTCAAATGGACAAAGAGAGTTTATTGAAGAGCGTATTAAAGAGCGTTCATTAAATAATTTAGAGATTAAAACTTGCGACATAAATGATTTTAATATCGAAAATAAGTTTGATCGAATTGTCTCAATTGAAATGTTCGAACATATGAGAAATTATAATTCGTTATTTAAGAAAGTCGCGTCCTGGCTAAAAGATGACGGAAGATTATTTATCCATATCTTCTGTCATAAAGATGCTTCTTATTTCTTTGAAACACAAGGTGAAGACAATTGGATGGGCCGCTACTTCTTTACTGGTGGTGTTATGCCAAGTTTTGATCTTTTTGAAAAGGTTCAGGATAGCTTTAAATTAGTTGAAAAATGGAAAGTTAATGGCGCTAATTATCAAGAAACTTCTGAGCAGTGGTTTCAGAATATGGAAAAAAAGCGCAGTGAAATTATGAAAGTCATGGCCAATACATACGGTGAAGATCAGGCAAATATTTGGTTTCATCGTTGGAAGATTTTCTTTGCTTCATGCGCGGAGCTTTTTGGTTATGACAATGGTGAAGAGTGGTTTGTAGGACACTTCCTATTTGAAAAGAAGTAGTCGATTTCGACGGAGAAAGTAATGGTTTTTGCAATAAGCTTTTTAGTTATACATTGGTACTTATCGCTGTTTTGTCAGTCTTTCTATTTACATCGCTATATTTCGCATGGCCTTTGTAAGCTAACTCCTGCATGGGATAAGTTTTTCTTAATCTTGACGATTCTCTCGCAAGGTCCAAGCTTTCTTCGTCCACAGCATTACCGTACATTGCATTTAAATCATCACAAGCATTCAGATGAAATTGGAGACCCGCATTCTCCTGTTGTTAGTAAAAATATTATCTCTATGATGTTACAAACTTATAGAGAGTACATGAGCGCAGAGACACAAGAAGAGAGGTATCCTAGTGTTGTTGCTATTGCCGATTCCGTATTCGTCAGGTTGCTCTTTGTCGTGTTATATGCGCTCATGTATTTATTATTCACTGATTCATATTGGTATCTATTACTCGTTCCTATCCATAGCTTTTTAGGTCCTATTCATGGTGCTATTGTGAACTGGTGTGGTCATAAATATGGCTATCGTAATCATGATCTCGATGATCATTCAAAGAATACACTTATAATTGATTTTCTTATGATGGGGGAGCTGTATCAAAACAATCATCATGCAAACGAGCATAGCTTGAATTTTGCAGATAAGAAATTTGAGTTTGATTTCACTTTTATTGCTCTTAAGTTTTTGAAAAAGGCAAAGGTGGTGAGCTATGAATAGATTAATTAGTAAACTTTTATTGCTTGGAGTTCTTTCCTTGTATGCAAGTGCTGTCAGTAATGATTTACGCTTAGTTGGGAAAGGCGTACTTTCCTATTTTGTTTGGGATGTCTATGAGGTGTCTTATTTAACAAGTGTTGATAAAAAGGTAGAGCTAATAAAGATTAAGTATTTGCGAGACATTGATAAGTCTTTATCTCAAAAGGGGTGGAGAGAATCTTTAAAGAACTACAAAGATGTTGATAAGCAACTTAAGGATCTTGTCGAAAGTAGTGTCGATGTAACAGAAGGGGATATTATATCTATCTATAAGATTAATGGTGACGATGTAATTATTAAAAAAAATGAAAAAGTTATTCTAGAGAAAAAAGATGATAAGAAACTTTATTCATTGGCCCACGCTCCATGGATTGGTGAATATCCTGTGGATTCAGATTTAAAGAGAGACCTCCTGAAGTAATTATATCCAGGCCAAGGCACCTGCACTATAGTTACTTGTTTTCTTCTGTGTTTCTCTATCTAGGTCTTTATTTACCTTCTCAACAGAGTCGTTCAATGCTTTTTGGATGAGGAGTTGTTCTTGTCTTGTAAATTCAAGTCGCTCTTTTACACCTATAATAAGATCTATTTTTCCCTTATTGATTTGAGATGGCATTTTAGTAGCTATCGTAAGGTTCTTAAGCTTTGAGTAAGGAATTTTTCCATCTCCAATACCTGTTAAAATCTTTCTAAGATGCTTTTCAACTAATTCACCGTGGACGGCCAAATTTGTACGTTCACTTTGTTTCACACCTGATGGAATAAAGCTTAGTCGATATTGCGATGGATTTTCTTGGGCAGAAAACCGACTAACAAGTGCAATCTCATCCTTAGCTGTAAGTTGTTTTGAAGGTATCATGACACAGTCGTCACCACTGCAAGCGTCAAAATATTCAATTTGTCTTTCATCTAAGACATCTTTTACGATTTGGTTAAATTTAGTTTTAATCTGATCAAATGTAGCAGTAACCTGTTGTTCACCTGCTCTCGTTGCTTTAATGATATCCCTAGGGGATTGGTTTTCAGTTCTCAATATATCAAGTGCAACTTGACGTATATTTCTTGCACCCATTCCTGTGATATCACCTGACATGCCACCAAAACTTGCTGTGTTTAGGTTTGCGTTTACTCGTTGCTTTAACCAAAGTCCAGGAGTTAAAGAATCGAGATTTCTGATGTAATTCATAAGATCTTGGCCATCTTGGATTGATAGCTTGCTTCCAAAGCGACGATTGAGTTCATTTGCCAGTGTTTCGCCATGGCCATTTAGTGGACCAGTTATTTTTCTTGCAACCTCAAATACTTCAAGTGTTGGAATATAGTTTTGTGATTGCCCAATCTTCTCAATAAGTCCTACTTTAGATAGTGGATGGTTTGAATTGAGTTTAGTATTGTACTTAGTGATATTCTTAACTTCTTCCTCTATTGTGAATTTTACTTTTTGAAAATTTGCAATCTGTCCTGAACGATCTATTGAGCGACTTCTTTTTGCTGCCTGTCCTGCTTCATCTGCAGTTTCTCCAATGCCGGCCTGAAACCAACCCCTTATGTTTTCATTCGCTGGTATTCCTTCCATTGTCTTTACCTTGTTGGCAAATTCACTATTTGCTTCTTGGTAGACGCTATTTAATTCTTTAGTTAGTTGTGCTTTAATATCACTTGATAATTCTTTTGGTGCAAATGCAAAACGCATCGACTTGAAGTCCGAATATACTTCAATATCAATATTTGGGTACTTCTTTAAAAGCTCATTTATTTTAGTTGCAACAATAGTTTTATGTGCATTTGTTAGAGCTGTGACAAGACTTTTATCTCCAATCGTATCATTAAGTCTCTTAAGTGCAGAATTTTCAATATCTAAATAGAGAGATGCATTTGTTGCGCTGGCATTTTTAATCCAACGTCCGTTCAGTTCTACTCCTGTAAGGACATAGTTTTCATACTTTGTAATAAAGTCTGTCTTAGATGTTATTTTATAACTTGGGTCATTAAATACAGACTGACGATAAAGGTCTCTTTTCCTTATTCCATTAAAGTCATAATCGATACCTGTGCCTGAAGGAGTGTAGCGAATTGCTTTTGTTGCAACTTTTACGCCGCTACCTACGAGTTCTCCTGTTACTGAAAGAGGGGCAAGTAGAAGGGAGAAATCTCTTTCAAATTTTCGATCTTCATATTGTCTGGCCGTTGTTAAACCTGAATTGAATGCTAATGCCGCATCTTCATAACGATTTTGCGCAATACTTATCCCAATCGTTTCGGAAGCAATACCAACACCAATGATACATCCAACACCGGCCGTGAAGGCACAAATTCCTCCTCCTAATAAGGCAGCACCAGCAAGAGCAAGGTCTGTTTTTATCTCATTGAAGTCTTCTTGATCCTTCAAGTCTTGCGAAATATCGCACAAAACTTTCGTCGCACCACGATTTTTTATAAATGAGTTTAGGATATTATCATTTCGAATTAACGTTACATCATCCTCTTTATCTTGTTGTGTAAGCTTATCAATTGATTGTTTCGTTTGCTCACTCAACTTTGAAATTACTTTTGTAACTTCATTAAGTATCTCTTTGTTGTCTTCGTTACCTCTAAGATCGATATGTGCGAGTATTGGGTTTTTTGCTAGTTTCTCGTGATATTCACTTTTTAATTGATCACGGTACTTTGACATTTTATTTTTCACTACTTTAGTGAGTTTATTTTGATGAAAGGACTCACAAGTGTATCGCCCCTTTGAGGGGATAAAGCGATATGAAGTAGGAGATATTTGTTCAATACACTTATTCTTATCAGCATTTTCTTTGAACCAGCTTTGTGTAAAGTGATGCTTTATCGCGTTTGCTTCTTCTTCAATTTTTAATTTCTCGTCTTTAGTAAGAGATTTCAAATCTTTATTTTGAAACTTATGCTTGATTGAAGCATTATAAAGTGTTGGCATCATCCCTTGATAATTAGGTGGTGGAACCATCATGGACATGGTTGCTCTTAGTTTTGGAATTTCCGTTCTAATTGTCTTAAGTATTGTCTCTCTAATCTTAAGACATTCCGGACGAGAATTGTGTAAGCATTCTCTTAGTTTTTCTAAGTATGATTTGTTTCTCTTTAGCTCACTAATGGTATATTCTTTAAGTTCACTTAGAATGTTGTCTTCATAAATACTTCTTTCTATTGCACTTGCAGTCTTAGACAGTGACGTTAAATTATCAAAGTAATTGATACGTCCATTTTCGCATCCAATATAGTATTCATCGTTATGATTATTTGAAGTGATTCTTTGGCAGGACGCTATTTCATATTCTTGGTGAGACTCTATGGACGAGCTACTTTGCACTGAAGTATTTATTGTAATAATACCTGTAAATAGCAGTAAGAGCCTCATTCTCATGTCCATATTATCGACCATTTATGTTTTTTTTCTTAGCTTTATCTTAAGGTGAACAGGATGAAAAAATATGACTTTTAACATGTTTTTTGATTAGATATTATAACGTTTAGAAATTAGTCATTTATGGAGAAAAAATATGTCACATTTTAATCATGCGGCCAACACTTGGGACTCTGAAGATAAGATTGCCCTAATGCAAACACTTGCTGAGAAAACTAGAGAGCGTCTGAAACTGACTCAAAAAGTTGACCTTCTTGACTTTGGTTGTGGAACTGGTCTCTTTGGTCTTGAGTTCATTGATGATGCAAAAAGTATTACAGGTGTTGATACTTCGACAGGAATGTTAGAGGTATTCGATAAAAAATCGAGTGACTTTGATCATATTAATTCGATTAATATTGATTTAGAAAATCAAGAGCTTGATAAAAAATTTGATCTAATTATTAGCTCAATGACATTTCATCATCTTGATTCGCCATCAAAAATGACTGCAAAACTTGCTGCCATGTTAAATGAAGGTGGTCAGATGGCCATCGTTGATCTTGAATCAGAAGATGGAAGCTTTCATCCAGACCCTAAAGGGATGGGTGTTAAACATTTCGGATTTTCTAATGATGAAATCGTTTCATGGGCAGATAAAGCAAATCTAAATGTAAAGATCGAAACAATTAATTCACGTCCAAAGAACGGTCGTGAATACAATCAATTCTTAGCAGTATTTTATAAGTAGGTAATATGAAAATAGGTGTAATTGGTGGAAGTGGTGTTTATGATCTTGACCTTATGGAACAAGTCGAATCATTAAATATTGAAACTCCTTTTGGCATGCCAAGTAGTCATGTTGATCATTTGAGAATCAATGGGAGTGAATTCTACTTTATTACACGCCATGGGAAAGGACATCATATTAGTCCTTCTGATATTAATTATCGTGCAAATATTTACGCGCTAAAATCACTTGGCGTTACACATGTTATTTCTATATCTGCAGTAGGTTCTTTAAAAGAAGAAGTTGCTCCTGGTGACTTCTTTCTTCCTGATCAATTCATTGATTGGACTAAAGGACTACGTAAAAGGTCTTTCTTTGAAAATGGTATTGTGGGGCATGTTTCTGTTGCTGGGCCAATTGAAATGGGGCTTGTTGAGCGAATTAAAACATTAGCAGATAAGATCGAAACAAAATTTCACTTTGGTGGAAGCTATATTTGTATTGAAGGGCCACAATATTCATCACGAGCAGAGTCTGAGCTTTTTCGCAGCTTTGGTGCAAGTGTTATCGGCATGACGAATGTTCCTGAAAGCTATCTTGCAAAGGAAGCAGGGATGGCATACGCAACAGTTGCTCTTGTGACGGACTATGATTGCTGGAAAGATGAGGCATGTTCTCTTGAGGAGATCACAAATGTCATTAATAAGAATGTCTCGAATGTTAAAGAATTGTTAATTCATTTAATACCGAGCTTAGTTAATGATGAAGTTAAGTTTCAGAGATCCAATGAGAATGCCATCGTAACTGAACCGTCTTTTTGGCCTAAGGATTCAACAGATATAATTAAGACGCTAATTTCCTGATTTTTGGCATTTTATGTGACAAAAGGTGACGATTGTCATGTAATGACTGTCTCGTAAACGATATAAATTTATCAAGAAGAGGAAGGCGTTTATGTTGTATTATTTTAAGGATCTCCCTGAAGAGAAGAAAGAAGTTGGCGGCAAGGCCTATATGCTAGCAATGATGGCCCAAATGGGGATTGTTGTTCCTAACGGGATTATCTTAGACGCTCTACCAACCAAAGAAGAATTAGCTGAAATTTTTAGCTTTGCTCGCAATGGAGAATACTCGCTTGCTGTCAGAAGTTCAGCAACAGGTGAAGATTCAAAAGAGAATAGTTTTGCAGGTCAAAACTCAACTTTCTTATATGTGAATAACGATACAGATCTTGAGCACGCAATTGAAAATTGTTTCAATTCTATTCATAAAGAGTCCTCAAAAGCTTATCGAAAACATTTTTTAGGATCTGATAAAGAAGTTCCTATGAATGTTGTTGTTCAGCGTATGATTGACCCTTCATATTCAGGTGTCTACTTTTCTAAAGATCCAAGAGGTAAGTATAAAACTTGGATGCTTGAATATATTGATGGAGTCGGTGAGGACCTAGTTTCTGGTAAACGTACTCCAATTATTCTAAGTGAAGAAGATTCACAGAGTGAACATATCACTCAAGATCAAGTAAAAGAGATTGTTGCTTTCGCTAATCTTGTGGAAGATAAATATCAAGATGACTTTGATATTGAATGGGCCATTGATAAAGCAGGTAAGGTTTATCTTTTGCAAGCGAGGCCAATTACTGCCAAGGCTTCAATTACAAATCTTAAAAAACTGGCCCATGATGAACTTGAAAGACTATCTCACTCATTTTCTGATGATACAGTATGGGATGGACAAACTTTTGCAGAATGGACTGTTTCTCCTACGACTTTAACTACTCAGATATGGTCAGAGTCATTTAAAAAAGATCAAGCCTTTGATAAGGCCCTTCGTAAATTAGGCTATGTTGGCTTTAAAGGTAATGAATCCATTATGGATGAAGTCTTTGGACGAAATTATATCAACCTGAGCAAACTTGGGCAGATGTACTTTGGACCTATTCCTTATTCGATTGAACCAATGCCAAGGCCACACTTAAAGTTTCATTTCTCAAAAATAACTCCAAAGGTTCTTTTTAGCACACCACAAACAATGTGGCGTATGCTCAAGGTTGGACTCTCGATTAATACTCATCGTCAGGAAGTTATTGATCAAGCTTCAAAAGAGCTGCTGGAGATTACAACAATTTCAAAGCGACCGAATGATCCTTCAATCTATAAAGACTGGAGTGAGGAAGATATTAATGGCCGTCTTTCTAAAGAGATTACAATTTTCAGTAATCGAACTTTAGAGTGGCCGTACATTTTAATATCGCTAACTGAAACAACAATTCAAACATTGATTTCTCTTCTTAAAAGTATTTATTCTGAGCAAGAAGCGGATCAAATGATTAAGAAGTGGTCTGGAGCGGGAATCAATTCTGAAACATACAATATGGGGCTTTACTTCAAAAAAGCTTGTGCAAAGCCTAATGTCAGACCCCTTTTTCTTGCTCGCTACGGCCATCGTGGACCAGGTGAATTAGATTTAAGTGCTAAGCGCTGGTCAGAAATAGGTGATGATGCATTTTATGATTATCCCTTAGAAAAATATGTACAGGATAAAAACTCTCACTCCTTTATTGATGTTGAAGCAGAAATTATGGGGATGAGATCTTTTAAGAAGACTCTTATCTTAGAAGAATGGAAGATTTTAAAGCAATTACTTGAGCTTAGAGAGAAGTGGAAGATGGCCATTTTAAGACCTTATGCTCATATACGCTTTCTTGCTCTTGAAAAGGCAAGAAGGATTAATTTAGAAGATGAGAATGATATTTTCTTTCTTAATAAAGAAGAAATATTAAGTTTTGAATCATCAATGCTTGAACTAATTAAAGAAAGAAAAGAGCGAGCAGCATTATTTAAGAACTTTAATTTTTCAACTGTTACTTCTTTGCAAGAAATTAAGGCCGTCATTGATGGCAAAGAAGATAGTAGCTCAAATGATCTCATTGGTGAGGGGCTCTCTTCTGGTGTTGTTAGAGGAAAGATCGTGGTGGTTAGTAACCCTGCAAGTTGGAAAGAAATTGATTGGCCTCAAAATGCAATTGTTGTGGCCCAGTCAACAGACCCAGGCTGGACTCCTGTTTTTACTAAGGCCAGTGGAATAATAGTTGAGCGTGGAGGAGTTTTATCTCATTGTGCAATTGTTGCCAGAGAGATGGGGATTCCTGCGGTTAGTGGAATTAAACAGTGTCATTTAAAATTTAAAGGTGGAGAAGATGTTTTCGTTGATGGAAATACTGGATCAATTAAACTCATGCAATAGTTTATGTAGCGACTTTAGTTACTCAATTGTTCCTACTGTTTTATTACCTCTTGCTTTCCTAAGTACTGGTATCACAGTCGTTGCAACATTTATTGCAGGTCTTTTTGGTATTAAGTTAAAGGCCGAGGGCCCTAAGAAGTTACTTGAGGTCTTACTAAAACCAAAGATTCTAATCTCTGCTATGATCTTTAACGTTCTTTTTTATGGCGGGATGGAAGCATATCAATACTTAAAGCATGGCCCTGTGCCTCTTTTTGTGCAGGAGTTGGTGAATAAAGATACTAGTTTTTCAAAAGCTCCTTTAAAAGCACAGGAAGGAATGATTTGGCAACAAAGTGTCGAAGAAGGAATTTTTGCTTCTGGTGTTGTGGTTGGTGATGAGTTATTTGTTGGCTCAAAAGAGGGAAATCTCTTTGTCATTGATATTAATTCTGGTGCTATTAAAAATAAGATTTTCTTTGGGAAGTTTCTGTCTCCAACTCCAGTCTATTATAAAGGATACCTTTATTTTGGAGAAGGACTCCACGCTTCTCATCATATGAGGGTTTATAAGTTTGATCCTATTGCTAAGAAAGTAGTGGGTTCTTTTCAAACTAAAGGTCACACTGAAATTTTTCCTGTTATTACAGAAATTGATGGGAAGGATTACCTCTTTCAATCTGCTGGTGGTGACGGACTTTATGCAATTGATCCAAATTCAATGGAGCTAATCTGGCAATACAAAGGTGGACACATGGATGCCTTTGTTCTTGTGAAGGATAATGCAGTCTATGTAGCAAGTGGAGTTCCTGAAGAGGATATTGGTAAAGCAAGACCTTATGCTTACAAACTAGATGTAAAGTCTGGAAAGCTTTTATGGAAAGAAGAACTACCACTTTCAAGCTGGTATGGGCCAGTGGCCACAAGAGATAATATCTGTTTTATTCAGGGGGAGCTTCACGTTAAGTCTGAACTAGGTGGACTTGTCTGTTTAAATTCTATTGGCCAACAAGTTAGTTCTATCAGTATCGATTCTCCTGTCATTGGTAAGCCAATTGTTTTTGATGACCTTATTGTCTTTAATGACTTTGATGGAAGAGTCTATGCGTGGAATAGCATTACTTCTAAACTAGAGTGGAAGTACGCCAGTCGTGAGAAGAAAATTGGCTACAACTATTCGTCAGTTAAGTATGACGGTGAAAAGCTTATTTTCTCTGATCGCAAGGGAAAAATTTCTTATCTTGGCCTAAATGATGGGAAAGTGATTAATTCCATCGAGTTTGGGGATGAAAGTGTCTTTGCGGATTCACTGATTCTCGACCAAGGTCATTTAATCTTTGGAATGAAGGGTAGTATTAAATATTATAAGAATACAGTTAATTAGAAGAGGGCCTTAGAGGCCCTTTTTTATTTGATCTCACATTTTGGAATCGATTTTTTGAAAATTCTAAATACTTTATTGCAAATTGATTTTCTGTACTGGTGTTTAATTGTAGAGACAAGACATAAGCTTCTTTAGATTATTCTTTGTCGAGTTCTGTAGTGGCCCAAAATGATTGTATGACCAACCTGCATAGAAGTGAGGAGTGACACATCTTTCACTTGCGCCCTTAAGTTTTCCACCTTCTTGATTTTGTGGATGAGTGAATCTTTTTTCTGAAGTATTTAATTGTACTGAAAATGCTTCAATGACTTTATGAACTCCACAATAAGCATTGAAATGCTGAGTAGTGGAACCGAAAGCATTAATCAACGCATCTTTCTTTTTATTCTTTATCTGACAACTTTCATTTGAATAATAATGATTCCATGAATCTACACAAGGTTTTATATTTCCACCATAGTTTGGCGTGAATTGATAGAGGCCAATATTTAAACGACTCACTTTTGGCTGCCATTTATCGTAATAGAATTTTACCCCTTGAGGTCTTTTGTAATTTTTTGGAGCATATTTCTTTGCGAGTTTCTCACTCGCAGCGAAGTCCGCTGTCGTTAAACTTTCAGTGTAAGCAAGGCAGCCAAAGAATTTTCCCCATAGCTGTTGAAGCTCTTCGCGATCTTCTTGCTCTCTAAGCTCATTATGTTCACGAGCAAAACGATTGGCCAATTCAATCGTCATCTCATCTGGTATATTCTTAATCGTCTTTGATAGAGATTCTTTTGTTACGGGACATAGCGGATGACTTAAAAGTCCGACTCGCTCTTGATCTTCCATCTTTGTAGGCATCTTATAAATACTGCTTACGTGAAGAAACGTTGTTCTCTTTGATGATAAGTCCTTTATGAAATAGTGGAGAGTCTCACCAAAGGAGTTTTGGTTTTCTAATTGAGTGTGACACTTATCGATTTGAAACTCAGACTGATTTCGAACTTTAGTTAATTCATTACTTTGAAAGTAAGTATCAACTTCATCAACAAAAGAATTTGTTGCCAACGAGAAGGTTGAGATAAGCAGTGCTATTAATATTTTCATCTATAAGGACAATAGTAAATATTTAACAAATCGAATAGTATTTTAATAATTGCCTGTAATAGCTCTACGTATTATAAATGTCTTATGATTAATTATTTTGAAGTTGTTGTAATTGGACTAGTTTTGTGTGCTGACTCATTTTCTGCTGCAGTAGCAATGGGCGCCAGGCCTCACAAATTTAGTGATACTCTTAAGTTTGCCTTTTCTTCAGGTGGTGCAGAAGCGCTTGTTGCATTTTTAGGCGCAATCGCTGGCGCGAAAGTTATTGCCCAATTTGACTATATCGATCACTGGATTTCATTTGGTCTCTTAACAGCTGTGGCCATTCACATGGCATATGAAGGCTACGAAGAACTAAGCGGCAAGCATGATGATGAAGAAGAGAAGCCAAAACAATTTCATAGCTTATTAAAAGTGATCCTTGTTTCATTTGCCACAAGCCTTGACGCATTTGCGGTAGGTGTGACAATTGGTGCATCGGGTAAAGTTTTAACTCCGTATATTACTTCAATTGGAGTTTGGGCATTTTGTTCGACAATCGTGGGAATGAGCATTGCTAAACGTGCTTCTGATAAGTTAGGGCCAGTTTTTAGCATCATTGCAGCGATTATTTTACAAAGCCTTGCAGTGAAATTCCTACTAGAAGGGCTATAATTGGCAAATTCAATTTATTCACTTATGATTTTGCAAAAAAAGAAATAGGTGAGTTATATGGATATCAAAAAGATTTTTGAAAATAACAAAGAATGGGTTCAGTCTAAATTAAAACAAGACGAAAAATACTTCGATAAATTAGGTGCAGGACAAAACCCTAATTTTCTTTATATAGGATGCTCAGACTCTCGTGTAACAGCAGAAGAAGTTATGGGTGCAGGACCTGGTGAAATTTTTGTTCACAGAAATATCGCCAATATGGTTATTAGTATCGACTTAAATGTAATGAGTGTTCTAAACTATGCTGTTGATCACTTAAAAGTTGATCATATCATTGTTTGTGGGCACTACGGTTGTGGTGGTGTTAAGGCCGCGATGGAAAGCCAAGACCTTGGAATTCTAAATCCATGGCTTAGAAATATTCGCGATGTTTATCGTACTCATAAAAATGAACTTAATGCAATTGAAGATGAAGACAAGCGCTATGAGCGTCTAGTTGAGCTTAATGTTCAAGAGCAATGTATCAATGCTATTAAAACGGCAGCAGTTCAAAAAGCGAACCGTGAAAGAGGCCTAAAAGTTTATGGCTGGGTCTTTGATGTTCACTCGGGAGAGCTTAAAGATTTAAATATCGACTTTGAAAAAACTCTAGAAAATATCATGGAAATCTATCATCTAGATTAAACTAATTAAGTTTTAAACGATTACAATTACATATGCACCTGTGATGCCGCATGGCTTCATAGGTGTCATCTATCAAGCATTAGATAATTAATATTAGATAAAAATCACCTCTGATGGAAGAATCTTATAAGTAGATTATCACTTATTAAAACTTCTAAAGGAGATGAATAGTGCAAACTTTAATTAACACAAAAGTACAAGATTTCAGTGTACAAGCTTACCACAATGAAGAGTTCAAAACTGTTACTGCTAATGATTTAGAAGGAAAATGGTCAATCCTTTTCTTCTATCCAGCAGACTTTACATTTGTATGCCCAACTGAACTTGGTGATATGGCAGATAAGTATGAAGAATTCCAAAAAATGGGTGTAGAGGTTTACTCTGTATCAACTGATACTCACTTCACACACAAAGCTTGGCATGACACTTCAGATACAATCAAGAAAATTAAGTATCCAATGCTAGCTGACCCAACTGGTAAGCTTACAAGAGCATTTGGTGTTCATATCGAAGAAGAAGGTCTTGCTTACAGAGGGACTTTCCTAATCAACCCAGCAGGTGAAATCAAACTTGCTGAAATTCACGACAATGGAATTGGACGTAATGCTGACGAACTAATGAGAAAGGTGCAAGCTGCTCAGTTCATCGCAGCTCACCCTGATGAAGTATGTCCAGCTAAGTGGAAGCCAGGTGCTGAAACACTTAAGCCAGGTTTAGACCTTGTAGGAAAAATCTAAGATTTTTTCTCAACGATATTTTGGGCCCAGGCTTTATTGCTTGGGCCTGTCCTAAAATTTGATTGGAGTAATTATGTTAGATAGTGGAATCATTGAACAATTAAAGTCAGTCTATGCTCAGCTAGAGAGTGAGATTGGTCTTGTCTACAATGAGTCAGCACATGCTAAACAACAAGAGCTTGTTGAGATGCTAGAGAGTATTGCGACTACTTCTCCAAAGGTTGTGGCAAAGTCTAGTGGACAAAATTACGACTATCCACATTTTGAAATTCATGTGAACGGCAAGGCAAATGGAATTAAGTTTTCAGGAATTCCAGGTGGGCATGAGTTTACTTCACTTATCCTTGCTATCTTAAATAGTGATCTTAAAGGAAAGCTTCCTGATGAGATGATTATTAATCGAATTAAAGCACTTAAAGGTGAGATAAGCCTTAAAACATATATTTCACTATCTTGTGAAAATTGTCCTGATATCGTTCAGGCGCTAAATCTAATGGCCATCTTTAAAGAGGACTTCTCTCACGAAATGGTTGATGGAGAGTTTGAGCAAGATGAGATTGCAAGACTTAAGATACAAGGTGTTCCAAGTGTTATTGATGGCGATGATCTCGTACACTCTGGAAAGTCATCACTTGTTGATTTACTTGAAAAGCTAGAAGCACGCTTTGGTAAAGAAGAAGTATCTATTTCAAGTGAAGCGAAAGATCTTGGCCTATACGATGTTATCGTTATTGGAGGAGGCCCTGCTGGAGTTTCATCTGCAATCTACTCATCTCGTAAAGGGCTTAAAACGGCCGTTATTACTGATCGCATTGGTGGTCAGATGCAAGATACTAAAGGTATCGAAAACTTTATTTCAATTCCATATACAGAAGGTCCGCACTTATCTGCGGCCCTTAATGAACATATGTCACAGTATGATATTAAAACACTTGAGCATCGCCGCGTTGATAATATTGAAAATGGTAATGTGAAAACACTCTTTTTAAATAGTGGTGAAACTGTTCAAACTAAAGCACTTATTATTGCAACGGGTGCTAAATGGCGTGAGCTTGGTGTTGACGGTGAAAAAGAATATATCGGTCGCGGTGTTGCTTATTGCCCACACTGTGATGGGCCTTACTACAAAGGCAAAGACATTAGCGTTATCGGTGGTGGTAACTCTGGTGTTGAAGCGGCGATTGACCTTGCAGGGATTGTGAAGTCTGTTACTCTTTTTGAATTTGCACCTGAGCTTAAAGCTGACTCTGTTCTTGTAAAGAAATTAGAATCTCTATCAAATGTTACGATTGTTAAAAATGCTCGTACAGAAAGAGTTGTAGGGGACGGGGAAAAAGTAATTGGTCTAGAGTATGAAGATCGTGCAACAGGTGAGATGAAAAAAGTTGACCTTGATGGTGTCTTTGTTCAGATCGGACTTGTGCCAAATAGTGGCTTCCTTGGGGATCTTGTTGAAAAGAATAAGTTTGGGGAAATTGTTGTAACTGATAAGTGTCGTACAAGTCAGAAAGGTATTTATGCGGCCGGAGATGTAACAATCGTACCTTATAAACAAATTATTATAGCAATGGGAGAAGGGGCCAAAGCAGGTCTTTCTGCCTTTGAAGATTTAATGCTTGTGTAAACGCAATAACTCTCTCTGCGTTACATAAATAATCTAGAGAAATCTAGGGGCCCCTCATCTTCTACTCATGCGTGAGGGGCTTTTTAAATTTTAGATTCATTAATCGATTGAAGCACTTACGCTATATCTTCCAAGTAATTCACCCGCTTTATTAAGTAGAAAGTACTTCGTTGTTATGTGCATATTATCCCATTCTCCACCTGTCGACTCGTATTGAAAAAGGTAGAGGTCGCCAACTTTATATGCATTTTTAAAACCTGTTGATGATCCGTACTCACCATCTGGTGAGGTGTAGCGTCCACCCATATAGTCTTTTGAGCGAAGTGCCTTTGCCAAAGTGAACTTCATATCAAAGCTTGTATCGTCATGGATATTAATTAGCTCAAGTTCTCCGCCTAGGATCTCAGCAACTTTAAATGTTATTTTTGTGATTTTGAATTCATAACATTTTTGTGCTTCATCACCAGCGCTTAGATCTTGATTGCTGTAAATGTCATATAGGTTACAGTCTTTGAATAATTTGTAGTCATTTCTTAGATCATTAAAGTAGCTCTTTAGCTCTGGAGCATTTGCGCTAGCAAAAGCAGGAATTAACATTGATAAAACAATTAGCGATAAAGTTTTCATAGATAAGCTCCTAAGTTACTACTCTACATAGTACAGCGGGTTAAAATTGACAAAACATTGTGTTTTGTAAGTTGTGACACTAGATACAATTTACTTAGTTTTAGGACAATCTTTTTGAAATATTAGTGTTTTGTGAGGTTCTGCGAGGAATGTTGCAGAGTGTCTTAAGTTTGCTTTAGAGCTATTTTAACGTTTCTTATCTGTGGCCAAGCGAAGTTTGCACCGATATTTAGCTCATGGGAAATAAGGCATTAAAAAAAGATCACTATCCAATCGATACAGAGTTTCGTTACCAAGAGGATGAAAGTTTTGGCTCCTTTGTTTCAAAAGGTAGTCTTCGAATTCTGCAGCTAAGAAAAATTTTTTCTAAAATTATTGAAAAGAAAAAAGAAGACCCAATACCAAATGAAGCAAGCATACCTCGTGCTTTTTATCACGAGTTTGATATTCATTGTATGCAAATTCAAAATAGAAATCTCTTTCAATTTCGTCCAATAAAAAAAGAATGCCTAAAAACAGTTTTCTATATTCACGGTGGAGCATTTATCTACAATATGAATGTCGGCCAATTTCATTTGTTAACTCAATTGATGAGAAATATTGATATCGAAATCATCGTGCCTGATTACCCGCTCGTTCCTCATGGCAGTGTTTTAGACGCTCTGTCGATGATTAGGGAGTCTTTTGAGAAAACAGCACAAAAAGTAGGAGCCGAAAATATTATTGTCATGGGAGATGCGGCAGGAGGCTGTCTTGCACTTGCACTATGTGAGCAAATGAGAAATGAAGGTAATCCTCTTCCATCTTCGATCATATTACTTTCTCCTTGGCTTGATATCAGTATGAGTAATCCTGAAATTGAGGATATTGATGAGCATGAAATGGTATTGGATCGAAAGGGGATAAGAGAATTAGGTCATATCTTCGCTGAAGATCTTGCAGAGGATGATTATCGTATTAGTCCACTTCGAGGGGAGTTAGATGATCTGCCTGAGATAAATATTTTTACAGGTACTCACGATATTCTTTACCCAGATGCCAAGGAATTAAAGAATCGTCTAAAGGAAGAGAATAGGCCATACCGCTATTTCGAATACCCTAAGATGATGCACGGATTTATTGAAATGCCTCATCTTAGGGAGTCCAGATTCGCTATTAATCAGATTATATCTTTATTAAAAAGTGAGTTTGATCGTTAGGTTAAGTTTTTTTATGAACCACAACCGATACAATCGATAAAACTTTCTGGTGGTTTTACGCCATCAAGCTTCATTTTAATATTGTGAATTCTGCCACGAATATCCATATCTTCCATCATATTTCCAGTAAGTTGTCCTTCTAGAAGTGTGATTTCCGCTAGTAATTCTTCTTTTTGTTGTGGCGTCAATTGACTCATGTGTGCTCCCTGTCGATGTGTGTTGTGTGACTTAAATTATCCATTAGATTGTAAAAATATGCAAATTATCAAAAGATTAGTTTAATCGAATATTGTCTGGCGCAGAATTTCCGTAAAATTAATATATTCTCCTTTAAAGAGAGGGGAAGAGGAGAGTTTATGAGTGCAAATTATATGGCCATCTCTGGAGTATTAGTTGCGGGCCTTGCAACAGGAATAGGTGCATTACCTATCTATTTGAAGAAGCATTATTCAAAAGAAATACTTGATATCGCAATGGGCTTTAGTGCAGGAGTCATGCTAGTTGCATCATTTGTTTCACTAATAACCCCTGGTTTGGAAGAGGCAAAGAAACTCTATTCTGCTTCAATGGCAATGCCTATTTTTCTATTAAGTCTATTCTTAGGCTATGTCTTCATCATTTTTGTTCATGATCTAATACCCCATAAACATATTAATAAGAAAAGCGATATGGAGCTTGGTGGCCTTACTTTCTGGCCTTGTAGAACCAGTTGCTGCAGGTGTTGGTTTTTTAGCAACTAGTATATCAACTCAAAGTCTTCCGATTGCACTAGGTTTTACTGCAGGGACAATGTTGTTTGTAATTTGCCAAGAGATGCTACCCGAGCTTTTTAGGCAAGGGCATGAGAGAAATGCAACTCTTGGCGTAATTATTGGTGTGATGACAATGCTTACGATAGATTTCTATCTATAGTGCACGTGAACCACTATTTTGTTTTGATCTCATCAAATGATGATCAAAGATACTCGCAATATTTCTCATAAATGGTCTGCCATCATCAGTGACAATTATTTTATCACTATTTGTAATCAGGCCATCTTCTTCTAGTTCACAGATTTTACTATTAATGTGTGAAGCATTCTTGAGGCTTTGCCAGTCTTTCTTTGAAACGCTATTTGTCGCAAAGAAATTTTGTAAGATCTCTTCTACAACGATATCTTCTTGCGTGTGGATATGGCCTGTGGAAATGGCAAGCCTTCTCTTACTTATTGATTCGAAATAAGTTTTTACGTTCTTCTCATTTTGTACAAAGCTTTTTGATGAAGAAGATATTGAAGAGCAACCAAGGCCAATAATTATTGGTGAACTTTTATGAGTATGACCCATAAAGTTTCTTCTTAGTTTTCCTTCCTGCTTTGCTTGATAAAGCTGTGAATTAGATTTTGCAAAGTGATCTAGCCCAATCTCTTTGTAAGAATGATTTTCAAGTAGACCTTTGCCATGTTCATAAAGAGCTCGCTTAAGTGCTCCTTCTGGAAGAGCCTCCTCTGGGATTAACTTTTGATTTTTAATCTTAGATGGAAGGTGGGCATAGCTATAGAATGCAATTTGTAACGGCTTAAGTGAAATGACCTTCTCGATTGTTGCTTCAACTGTATCGAGTGTCTGATAAGGAAGGCCGTAGATTAAATCAAAGTTTATGTCATCAATTCCAATTTCACGACAATAGTCCACAAGCTCTTTTACTTTTTCAAAAGGTTGGATACGCCCAATTGCCTCTTGAACAACTGGATCAAAATCTTGTATTCCCATTGATAATCGACTAAATCCAAGCTTCTTATAAAGGTCTAGTTGCGATTTTGAACAAGTACGTGGGTCTATCTCAATTGAGCCTTTAAACTCTTTAGCATCAATCGACTCCTTTAATTTATCTAATAAAGTAGAAAATGCTTCTTCATTTAAGAAATTAGGTGTTCCGCCACCAAGATGAATTGACGAGATATTAATATCGCCCATTTGTTCGAGATAGAGTTCCCATTCTCTTAAGAGAAAATCAACATATTCAATACCGCGATTTTTATTCTTAGAAATAACTCGATGGCAACCGCAGTAGTAACAAAGTTTTTCACAAAATGGGACATGGATATAGAGTTCTACTCCTTGAGACTTATCGTAACCTTCTTTGAGGTGTTCAAACCACATCTCCTGAGATGGTGCTCCCGTCCAATAGGGCACGGCTGGAAAGCTTGTATAGCGTGGAACTGGTACATTATATTTTTGAACAAGGCTGTCTTTAATCATATTTTTTACTCCTAAGGGCAATATTAGAAGAATATGAGCAAAAAAAAGATGACGTAGCTTAGGTTTTTGCTTGTAGTGCAAGTTGAATCTGTTTTCTATTCTTTCAAGCTTCAAAGATTATGGCCTTGTTTAGTTGTTAAACAAAAATAAGGAATTCTTTAAGGCCACTGCTTCCCAAAAGACTTTAAGATAGCAAGATAACGAGAACATTGGAGTATATATGAGTATTTACAGTACCAACACCCACGGTGAGAGAAATGATGGAAGAATGAAGATTTCTTCTAAAGGTAAACAGAATTTGGAAGCGACAGCTCCTCCTGAATTTAAAGGACCAGAAGGAGAGTGGTCTCCTGAAGATTTATTTTCAGCAAGTATTTCAAGTTGCTACCTCTTAAGCTTTAAGGCCCTGGCCCAGGCGCGAAAAATGGATTGGGATACCCTCGATGTAAAAGCAGATGCCAAGCTCGAAAGAAAAGATGGGAAGCTTACATTCACAACAGTTGAAATTCAACCACACCTTGTTGTTCGCGGTAAGGAAAATGTAGATGATTACTTAAAGTTATTGGAAGAAACTCAGCACAAATGCTTGGTAACTAATTCAATGAATTGTAAATTTACTTTAAATCCAAAAATCAAAGTAGCTTAACCTCGCAGTATCGATAAGTGGGGAATATTCCCCACTTATAGGATGTCTAAATCTTGAACGGCCATGTAAATAAAGCCATTTAGCCTAAGTAGGTTATTGAAATATGGTTAAATGCAAAAAAATTAACAAGGCCAAAATATGAATAAATTATTTAATAAGTTCCTAGCAGTCACTTTGCTGGCAAGCGGAGTGTTTGCCTCCAATCTCGAATTAACTCTTTCAAATGAAATTAAAGTTTTAAATGCGGAATATGGAAATGTTAAAAACTATCCAATCGTTATTTTTGATAAGAGTGAAGTCGTACCAATTCTTAAGGGTCATTCTGAGGAGCAACAAATTAAGCTTCTTAGCGAATATATGATTCAAAAGTTTGGTATTGAACTGGAAAGAAATGAGGCCATCAATCTCATCCCATATTTTGGTGATTTAAATGGTTCTGCTTCTGCTCTACCTTTTATGAAAGGAGGATGGAGTAGGGAATTTAAATTTTGTGCAGTTCTTCCAAATGGAATAATTAATGATCTGCCAAGTGAAGTGAGAAGAACTCTTGGGCATGATGACAGAGTTGATGTTTATAAAGACTTTGACTTCTCAAAAATTGAGCGACTATTCTCCCTTGAAGAACTATATTATTTTTCTCTCTATCATGAGCTTTCACATTGCTTAGATGATATTTATCTTCCAATAAATTATCAATCGCCTCCAAGTGGACATGGTGTCCATGAGTCTGAGTCCTTTGCTGAGGTTAATGCATTATTTCTTTTGGCCCAAAAGAAAGGATTAAAGCGAATTGGAATGAATAGAGCGCTTTTGAGAAAAACATATAGTCAGTATATGGGGCCTTACTTGGCAAGTGATAAGGTGAGTCCTTTTGCTGGTGAAATAGTAAAACAGGGAGGTGGAGTTTATCTGCTTTCACCTGCGTTAATAGCTGCACAAAGAGAGATTGAAAATTATAATAAAAATGTTTTGAAATATGATCTTAATGAGACTCTGAAGTTATCGGCAACGATTGTAGGACATCATTCAATTAATTCACGTAGCTTTCGTGCTCTCGTAAAGTACTTTGAGGATGGAAAAGAAGACACATTTGAATATTATAAAGGTCTTGCAGATCGTGATCCTGACTTATTCTTAGCTACTTATTATGATTTAATCTATCTCACATCAATTCTTGAAAACTAATACAAATAATTAAGATAAGTACAGCTTTATGATAAAGCTGTACTTTTGAATTTAATAAATGAAATGGGTAGCTATTTTGTTGTTTGGTATCGCTCTTTAATTTCTTCAATTAAGGCGGTATTACTTTGCATCGGTGAAATTTTGTAGGCGGACTTACGAATTCGCTCATCCATTTGTGACTCAATAGATTCTAGAACGATTTCTAGCAAATCTTTCTTTAGTTGTTCTTCATTTTCTTTCTTGAAAATATTTGGAAGTATTTCTTCACCAATATACTGGCGAACTAGTGCTAATTCACCGTGTTCTTCGTATAGTCCGCGGTTATCATACTTTGTATTTTGGTCTTCAAAAGATCTCAGTTTCGTTAGCTGGTAGGCATCGTCTGTCATTTCATCATAATAAAGCGCATTGAAAATTGCATTGCGATTATTTGTTACAAGCACGGCCACTAAATCAGCAAATAACTCATTATAAGAAGAAGAAAGGTGGTATTTTTCAAGTTCACTATGATTTTTAATTCTCTCTTCAATGACTTCAATTTGCTTTGTATAGTATTGGACAACATTTCGAGGATTCCCCTCAGCATATGCCTTATGGCGATTCACTTTGAAGCGAGATAGTCTTTCTGCTAGTGCCTTTAGTTTAGGATAAAACTTTTTTCCAATTCTTTCGCCAAAGATTGCGTGAGAATACTCGTGATATAAAATTGCATCAGTACCAATGCTATAAGAATTAAAGACTTGTCCCCATTGGTTAGTAAAGGTTAGATGAAGTGGGATACGAATTGTTTCTCCTATATCAAATGAGGCTCCATTATCGCGGGAGAGAAGTTCTAAGTTTACGACAGGAGAGTCTTCTCTAAGTTTTGCGACTTTAGCTATAGCATTATTGGCCCACTCTACATCTGAACAGTTGATGGAGTCCGATTTTTTCACCTTAAATGCAGAAGATATATAAGTGAAGTCACTTTCGCATTTCAACTCTTCTTGTATTTGGTGAAAGTCTAGTAGCTTTGACTTAATATCAATTGCAAAGACATTAAGGGTTAATAGAGGTGCAATGATTATAGGTGTAATTTTCTTCATATTTATGAATAACACGCTAAATTCAGCTTCTTATCCCAATTGAAAGATTTCCCTGGCCGACTAAATGTCGAACAAAATAATCATTTGTTTAATGTAGTCTAAGTGTCTGTTTTTATGAGAATAACAAGCCTGTAAATTTTTACAGCACAATCTTTTTTCTCGAATCTCTTGTATAAATGTAGTAAAGACTAATTGTTTACGTATTAAAATTTAAAGGATTAACTATTGGAAACCCTAATCAATTCCTTTGGGGAATTTAAGTCTCGTGTTGAAGAGAGAAATTATCTTCAAACGTCTTGGCCCAAGGATAGAACATACACGTTATTGTCGTATTTAGTTTGCTGTATTCTGCTGTTATTTGCAGGAATTCTTGCGGACTATCAACGTATCTATACTTTTGGATCAGCAAATATTCTCACATTCTTTAGGGCCTTACTTGTTGTATACGGATTAGGGTTCTTCATCGCTTTTAGAAAGAGTGATTATAATGACAAAATTGAAGTACACTTATTCTTTATAAAATTAGCTTCTGTAGTGATTGTCGCTTTAATGACTTTTATGATTATGGGGACAAGTACCACACTTCTTGCTGGTATTATGATTATGACAACCTCTTTCTATGTTATGCTACCGGGAAGATTAAATGGTATTATTATTAATTGTGTAATTCTCTTTGCTTTATTTGTCATCGTACCTATTTTAAATGAATCAGTTGAATTAAATAAACATTTCTACAAAATCTTTATTCTTCTTTCTCTTAATATCGTTCTCTTCGCATTTCGCTCTATGTTTAATAGAGCTTGGAGATTATTTTATATTTCGAATCGTCGTCTTGAAGAACTTAATAAAACAAAAGATGATGTAATCTCAACAATTGCTCATGATTTAAAAAGTCCATTACAAGTAATTCTTTCTTCAGCATCTCTTGTTTCTAAAAGAAATGAAGAGTTATCTGTTGAGAGAATTAAGCTCTATCAAGATCGTATTATTAAGTCGGCCAAAAAGACAGATGCGCTACTTAAAGATTTACTGGCATGGGCACTCACAAGTAATGAGAGTCTGGGATATAGTCCGAAAGAGTTAAATATAAAAGATACAATTACAAGTGCTGTCGAATTTGCTTATGAGTTGGCCCAGACCAAGGATCTTGTAATCGAGGTTGATTTAGAGGATTATATCTTTGATCACGATAGTAATATGATTGAAACTTGTGTGCGCAATATTATCTCAAATGCAATTAAGTTCTCTCCTGAGGGAAAGAGGATTGTTGTTAAGGGTGCAGTTAAAGATGGTTATGCTATCGAGATTTGTGACGAAGGAGAAGGGGTTCCTGATATTGTTATTGATGGAATTCAAAGTGGCCAAACATTTCATGTAAAGACTGGAACAAAAGGTGAGAAAGGTACAGGCGTAGGTTTAAAACTTGTTCATTCTTTTCTTAAAAAGCATGGCGCAGCTCTCTTTATCGAAAATATGCCAAATAGTGGCTCACGCGTGACTTTAAAATTTCCAATGATATAATAAGTACTTTATTATTTAGTTGAATTTTAAGGTGTGGCATGAGTTTTTGGCAAAAAATATCTCCAGAAAAGGCCATTAAATTATTAAATTATTGGCCTCCTTACCTTGGTGCAGGAATTAAAGTTCTATCAATCAACGATGAACGCACGAAGATCAGTGTTCAAATGAAACAAACATTTCTTAATACTAATTATGTTGGAGTTCACTTCGGCGGAAGCTTATACTCTATGTGTGATCCATTCTATATGCTCTTACTAAGTTTTCACCTTGGTAAAGATCATATTATTTGGGATAAAGCTGCTGAAATCGAATTCTTAAGTCCAGGCAAAGATATCGTCAAGGCCGAGTTCGAGATAAAGATGGAAGAAGTGAACAGGATTAAGCAAGAGGCAAGCGAAGCCAGAAAGGTTCTTCCTGTTTTTGAAACTTTTATTTACGACAAATATAATAAGAAAGTGGCCAGAGTAAAGAAAACACTCTACGTACGACGAAAGAGAAATGATTGAAAATAGTTGTTCATTATGAAAATAGCAATTGCCGGGGCCAATGGATTTATTGGTAGGAATCTCATTCAAAAGATTAAGGATAAGCATCTCGTAAGGGCCTTAGGCCGTAGTGAAGTTTATTCTGATGATAAAGTTGAATTCTCTAAGACGGATCTATTCTCTTATCATAGTACAAAAGAAGCTTTAAAAGATATCGATATCGCCATTTATCTCGTTCATTCAATGCTGCCTTCTTCAAGGTTATTTCAAGGAAGCTTTCGAGATACAGATCTGCTCTTGGCAGATAATTTTGCAAAGGCATGCCTACATAATAATGTGAAACATATTATCTATCTCGGTGGTTTAGTACCTACGGGTGAGAGTAGTGAACATCTTAAAAGTCGTCTTGAAGTTGAAGAAGTTTTCAAGTCGACAGGAATTCCCTATACGCTCTTACGAGCAGGTATGATCGTTGGCGATGGTGGCTCATCATTTGAAATTCTAAAAAATCTTGTGATTAATTTACCTGCTATGATTTTACCAAAGTGGACTAAGAGTCGCACCCAAGTGGTATTTATCGATGACTTATTAAGAGTTATCACTCAGCTTATTGGCGATGACAGATTTTATAATCGTATTATAAATATTGTTAATGGTGAAGATGTAACCTATGAACAATTAATTCGAAAAACTTCAAAGCGTTTCAGAAAATTCTGTCCAATGATTCCTGTACCGATTAATTACTTAAAATTATCTAAGTGGTGGGTTAGTGTTTTTGGTGAATCAGAAATTGAATTAGTTTCTCCATTGGTTGATAGTTTAAAATGTCATCTACCTAAAGTTGAAATTGACAGTGACATCGATAATTTAATAAAGATTCGAACATATGATCAAATGCTTGATCTAGTAAGAATTGAAAAGACAAAGAGAAAACCTCGTGTAGCACGACGTAAAGAAGAGAGGACTGTTCGTTCAATTCAACGTCTTGATAATCCTAGTCACCTTGAAATGAAAGAGTTAGCAAGTACCTATATAAAGTGGCTTCCGCGTTTTATTAGATTCATTATCTATGTTCACGAAGATAGGGGAAATATTACTTTTAATATTATTTGCATTAGGGCCCCATTGTTAACACTTAAATACATTGAGAATAAATCTAATTTAAGAAGGGCCAAGTTTCATATTATTGGGGGATTGTTAAGTGCATCTACTAATACAGGATGGCTTGAATTTAGAAGTGTGGCCAATGGTAAGTTTACGCTTGTCTCAATCAATGATTTCCGACCGTCTCTTCCTTGGTATATTTATTGTTACACACAAGCTCCTATTCATCTTATTGTTATGAAGTCCTTTAGTTCTCATTTGAAGCATTTAAAAATATCTTAAGTTTATCCGACTCCTTTACAGTGATAAAATTGGCTCATCTATAAGAGAAGATACACACGAAACTTAAAGGAGATTACCATGATTAGACGTTCGATTGTCCCACGAAAAAACTCAGTATTTAATTCTGATTTCTTCGGTAGTGCTAATTTTGACAATGAGTTTAGAGATATCATCTCTGGCCTTGAAGATATTTGGCAAGGTCGAGGAAATGGAAATTCTAATGCCTTTGGAGAGATGAAGGAAACTGAAAGTGCTTACTTACTCAGCATTGATATGCCTGGGGTAAAAAAAGAAGACCTGAATATTCAAGTCGATGATGGCCTAGTTACTATTGAAGCCGAACGTAAGACACTATTCGAAGATGGTGGTGGAGAGACTCGTCGTATTTCGCGCAGTTTAACTGTACCTCATTTCATTAATCGAAGTGAAGTTCAGGCGCAACTTCAAGACGGAATTCTCTATCTCGCTCTACCAAAAAGTGCTGAGAAAAAGGCGCATAAAATTGAAGTTTCCGATGCGACAGAAAATTTTGTTAAGCTATTTGCTGATGAAAAAGAGAAATCATCTCATTAAAAAAAACTGAAAGTGCTAGGCATTGTTGCCTGGCACTTCTTTATCTAGTAAGTAGACAAAAATAGGGTGTTTAGATGTTATATGTACTTCACCGTAGGCTTTATTCGAAAGAGTAAGGCAACTAAGAGTTTTTACTCCTTTATCGCCATTGAGGGGATAATCACAAGCACCACTTATTGTTATTTCTTGTTCTTCAAGACTAAGAATTGAAAAAATACCTTCATGTGTAAAAGAGAAGTTACCGCTTGAGTTTGCGATAATTTTCTTTTCAAAATGGCACCTTGTTTGGTGTTTTCTTTCTTTTAGAAAGTGGTGGATCGAGCCTAAAGTCACCATTTGATGATCTAGTCTTCCTCCTAAAAATCCAAAGAGCTTTATTTCGGTAATATTATCAGGGATAAGAGTTAATGCGTAAGTTAGATCTGAAAAGTCTTTGTTTTCATCCAACGTTATATCAAGATTATCGCTAGTTGTATTTGAATCATTATCACCAACTGAAAGGTAAGGATGATCGTCACTTGGCCTATGATTTAGGCCACCATCAACGTAAATGATTGGAGAATTAATAATATAGGGCAATGTTAGGGCCATTGGTCCAATAATTACTAATTTATTCGTTTTTGCTAATTCTTCATTAAACTCTGTAAGATTCATGATCACTTGTTCTTGATTATTTTTCTATAGTGATTATAACCTATCAATGACTAAAATATCCTCTAAAAAGAATGCCGATAATTCACTACGTCCACTGAGGTTTGATTTACTATAGATATTAGTGCAGTGTTGCTTAATTGTTTTCTCTGATGTGGATCTAATATCAGCAATCTCTTTTATTGTTAGGCCTTTTAACAATAAAAGTGAGATGTCTTTCTCTGATTTTGTTAATGCCCATTCATTTAATTGATCATTAATTTTTTCAGAGAGACCGCGTGAAAGATCTTGAGTTTTTCGTTTATAACTTTCCAGGTCAGATTTTAACTTTGTAACGTCTGAATTAATTCTTAAGTTTTCTTTTTTTGTAAATAGCCACTTGAACCATAGAACACCAGTTCCGATGAGACCTATGAACATTATGATGCCTTCTTCGATAACGTGCTCATATGTCGAGCCATCACTGATGTCCTCATAAATATCAAAAATAAGAAAAAGAGAGATAAAGAGGAAGAGTAATCCAGTAATTAGGCGTTCACGTTTATTAAGCATAGTTCTAGGACCTTAGTCGTATAAATATTGTATCTATCTGATAATACACATTTTATTTGGAATTAGGACTTTCGTCCAGTTACAAAATTTAAGGTTTTGAACGATTCTTTCTCTACGAAAGGAGGAACAAATGACTCGTATTGTTCACATGGAAACTTATAAACCAGATTACACTTACAAAACAGAAGAGATCATTGAAGCTGCCCAACGCCTGTGGCTGAAGAATGTTGATGAAATGACAAAACGTAAGGCCCTGAAAATATTTAAGGGCTCCAAAATAGATCAGCGTAGTGCGGTTGTCGATCTTGAGACTGTATTTTCAGACTTAAGTTTTGAAGAGAAGAATAATATCTACAAGGACAAAATGGTTGAGTACGGTAAGAGGTTACTAAAGCAAACGTTTGAAAAGTCTAATATCGACCCAAGTGAAGTTGACTATATCATCACAACTAGTTGCACAGGCTTCATGATTCCTTCAGTTGATGCTTATCTTGTCAATGAATTTGGTTTACGAAAAGATGTCGTTCGTTTGCCAGTAACAGAGATGGGATGCGCAGGAGGAACGTCGGCATTAATTTATGCAGATGAATTCTTAAAGGCCAATCCTGATAAAACAGCACTTGTTTTAACAATGGAAATACCAAGTATCACTTTCCAACTTAATGATCTTGATGCTGCCAATCTTGTTTCAACAGCAATTTTCTCTGACGGTTTTGCTTGTGCTGTTTTAAAAGGTGGCGAAGGTAAAGGTGCTCATATTATCGATACAGATATGTATAACTTTTCTCATGGTGAATACCTGATGGGATTTGAGCTAATTAACTCAGGACTTAAAATTGTTTTAGATAAAGATGTACCAAGTGCAATTGAAGGAAATTTTGAAAATATTTTCTTACCGTTTTTAGAGCGCAATGGCCTAAAGATTGAAGATATAGATAATTATATGTTTCACCCTGGTGGTAAGAAGATCATTCAAATGGTTGAAGACTATATTGGTGATTATAACAAAGATATTTCAGAGTCTAAGTGGGTTCTTGAGAATTGTGGGAATATGTCATCTGCGACAATTCTTCATATCTTTGACAAGGTTACAAGAGAAAGAGTTATTGAAAGTGGTCAACGCGGTTATATGTTGACATTTGGACCAGGCTTTATGGCCCAAAGTATTCTTTTAGAGTGGAGGTCATAATAAAAGCGATCTTCAGATCTCTATTTATTATCCTATTTCTAGGGGGCTTCGCTGGAATGTTGTTTTATACAAAGGATTTAAAACAAAAGAATCCTGAGTCAATCTTCTTAACAGATAAGGGGATAGAACAGTTTAAGGCATTTCAGCAAGATTACCCAGAAGTAGATTCGCTAGTCGTTTATACAAATGAAGTGGCGAGTCTTGAAGCGTATTCAAGTCTCGAAAACTTCGGTAAAGAGCTTGAGAAGATATGTCGTGATGAATGCTACTTTGTTTATCCTCATAATCTTGTTAAAGATCGCCATGAATTAGAAATTGAATTACAAAAGGGGACACTTGCAAAAGCAGAACTCATTTCAGCAAATCGCATGGGGCTGCTTATTTTTAATAATGGTGAAAAAAACCAACTAAAAGAAGTTATCAGAAGAGTGGAAGATGAAAATCGTTTCTTCTGTGCTGGCCATGAGTATACAAATTATCATCTAGATAAATCTTCAGCTCTTGTTCAAGAAAGACTTTTTCCGATTTTATTTATATTTTCATTCTTGCTTTTATTTGTATTTATTAAAAACTTCCTCACGACAATTGTACTTTTTATCCCATGTCTCTTTAGTGCACTTTTTGGCCTTAGTGCTATTAAGTATTTTTTTGGCACTATGAATATGGTGACTTCAATTGTACCGCTGATGACATTTGTGATTATCCTTTCTCTTGGACAACACATTTATTTCTCTGCCAGAAAGGAAGGTTCTTTATCTAAGGCGCTAAAGCATAAAATTCGCCCAATAGCACTTATGCTTATTACAACTTTCATAGGCTTCCTTTCATTATATGTGAGTGAGATTTATGTTATCCGCATCTTTGGACTACTAAGTAGCATCATGATTTTATTGAGCTCTTTGCTTTCAATTATTTGGTTACTTAGTGTTGAAGGCTTATTAAAGCTCAATGAAGCTAAGGGAGTCATTCTAAAAAAATATCCACGAAAAAGTTTTTCGGCCCTCTCTTTCATGATCATTAGTTTTTTTTCAATTCTCTTAGGAGTTTGGGGTGGTAAAAATGTTGCTATCGTAACTGATGCAACTAAGTATTTCCCAAGGGAGACTAATATTGCAAAGAGTTTTAATGACATCGCTGTTTTAGCAGGAGGTGTACCTCTTTTAGAGATTGGTATGGGAGATCTATCATATGAGGAGTTAATAAAGCTTACACAAGTTGAAGATGAGTTAGGGGCAGTTCATGGTGTAAGAGTATTATCTCGAAACCTTGTTGTTAGAAAAATAAATGAAGCGTATAGTGGAAGTTATTCTCTACCGGATAATCAATTCGCCTATGCTACGCTATATTCAAAAGCTGCTGAAGGTATCAGGGAAGCTTACCCAATAGACTCACAATATAAAATCACACTACTTGGAACTCCTTTAAATGTTGATCAATATGAAATTTTATTAAATAAAGTAAAGGGGATTGTAGGCGATAGAAGCTTTCGCCTCGATGGCCTATACTATAATTTAATGATTTCTCAAAAAGCAATGGTGCATACTCTTTCAAAAAGCTTTTTACTGAGTCTCATTGTCATGGCAACAATTGCAGTTGTCTTCTTACGACAGCTAAAACTATTTGCTATCTTTATTTTGGTTAACACAATGCCTCTAGGATTATCTCTGGGGTTTCTAAATATCATGGGAATGTCTCTAAATATTGCAACCGTCATGACATATAGTGTGGGGCTTGGAATTGTCGTGGATAGTACATTTCATCTACTTCATTTCTTTGACCAAAGAAGGGGGAACTTTGATGTATATGTCGAAACAATTGTTAAGCCTATTCTGACAAGCTCATTAACTTTAATTATCGCATTCTTATTATTTGGAATATATGACTTTTTACCTATTAGAGAATTTGGTGTGAATTTATCTTTCATTTTATTCTGTGGAATGATTTTTGATCTTTTTGTTCTACCAACTCTTTATTTAAGTAATGCATCTCTTAAGGAGATCGTTGAGGAGTGGAAATGAATATTTACGATGTACTCATTGTTGGTGGTGGTCCCGCAGGGGCACTACTTGGCCACTTGCTTGCTGAACAAAATTCAAAAGTACTGATTCTTGAAAGAAATAAAGATATCGGTCGTAAAGTATGCGGCGAATATCTTTGTCCTCAAGGTGTGAAACTCCTTGATAATCTAAACCTACAATCTGTTTATAAAGACTTCTTGCCCCTTGATGGTATGGTGATACATACACCAAAAGGCAGCAGTGTTAACAGTACATTCCCTATGAGTGAGGGCGGAAAGAAAAATTTTGGTGTCAGTGTTAATCGTAAGATTCTCGATCAAAGATTGGTAAATCTCGCAACTGAAAGCGGTGCAGACTTTCGACTTAATCAAAGTGTTGTAAGTATGGAGTATTTAGGAACATATTGGAGAGTTGAGACAGTTGTTGGTGATATATATTATTCTCGACTTCTCGTCGGTGCAGATGGGCGCAACTCAATTGTTGCACGATATTTAAATCTTCAATTGCCTAATTCAAAAAAACGTATCGCTCTACATGCTTGGCTCAATACAGGTAAAGTTCCAGTAAGAAAGGGACAAATGTTTATCTTCGAAAAGGGAAGCTACCTTGGTGTTGATCCTATCTCGAATTTTGAATTAAATCTCTCTCTTGTTTGTGGAGCTGATGAAATCAAGAAATATGGAAGTGCACGCAATGCTTTCAAGTATTATCTTGAAAGTATTAAAGATGAGCTAGGGGTTACACTAGACGAAGAAAATAAGATCCATACAAGTTTTCCAATTGAGCACAGTGTAAGAGATGTTATTGGAAATAATGTGGCCCTAATTGGTGATGCCGCAGGCTTTATTGACCCAATTACTGGAGAAGGTATCTTTAATGCTTTATTAACAGCGAATATGCTTTTCGAAAGTATCAATATTTCAAAAGTTTGTTTTGATTATAACTCTTCATTACAAGTTTATAAGTACAAGAAAGAGAAATACTTTCGTGAAAAAACATTTCTTAATATTGGCTTCCAGTGGCTGATCCGCCGTTCATGGTTGGTTGAGCTTATTGCAAAATTTTTGAATCATAGTAAAAAAAGAAGAGATACTTTCATCGGAATCATTGGAAATATACATACTCCATTAAAAGGTCTTTTCAGAATTATTTTCTCATGAGGTTTATATGAAATATTATAAAATCGTTTTTATTTTAATTTTTTTACAAGTAAGTAATATTTCAGCATCACAGTTGAGCTTGAAGTATGAAAGCTTTGAGCAGGCACTCAATGCTCAAAATCGAATCATATTTAATATGTCGTCGACAAAGGCCGGTGTGATAACTACTGATTTTCAAGGTGTCGTTAAAGTCGCTAGTATTACGTATAAAAAAAATAAAAATGGAAGATACAAAGATATTTCAATTAAAATCGATGCCAAAGAATTAGATACAGATAATGAGTTTCGTAATGAGAAAATGTATGAGAAGTGTCTTGAAGTGAATCAGAATCCTTATATTATTGTTCGTATTCCTGGACCGGTTAGACTAGGTGAGTTAAATTCGGGAATTATAGAGGTTCGAAATAAGAAACATTCTGTGGATATTTTCATTGAAAAAAATATTGCTGCAGATGGTAAAATCTCACTGGTTGGAAAATCTGTACTGTCTTTAAAGAAGCTCGAAATCCCGGATCCATCGATATGGATCGCAACTGTGCATGATGATATTGAGGTTAATTTTTACTTAATTCCATAGTGTGATTTCAGCGCTTTATGAAGATTTATTGCTAAATCGATAAATTTTATCAATACATTTTAGCGATAAAATGTTAATTATAAAGTTGTGAACTGGGCCAGGGCATTAATTTTAACATTCACGTTTTTCCTATCAATCTTTCCAAGCTTAGCGATGGATAAGTACGAGGTGCTTATACTGCACTCTTACTCTCGAGATAGTATTTGGACAGATCTTATTGATCAGTCGATTAAGAAAAACCTTCATAGTGAAAGCAATCACTTAGATGTTTATACAGAGTATATGGACTCTAAGCGATTCTACGGGCGAGACTATGGTGAGAGGCTCTATAATCTATTCTCAATAAAGTACTCCGATCGAAATATTAAATTAATTATTACTTCAGATGACAATGCGTTTGCCTTTGCCATGAAGTATCGAGACAAACTTTTTCAAAATAGTCAGATTATTTTTACCGGTGTTAACGGCTACAGTGATGAATTTAAACAGAAATATCGACTCGAAAAAAATTACACCGGACTCGTTGAGAGTTTCAAAATTGATAAAATGCTCGAGCTTTCTCAAAGCCTGCATCCAAAAGCTAAAAAATTCTATGTAATTAATACGATTCATACACCATCAGGTAAGTACTTAAAGAAAGAGTTTCAAAAATCAATTTCCAAGTTAGGACTCGCAGATAAAGTTGAATACCTAGAGGATATATCAGCAGATAGCCTTTATAAGAAAGTTGAAAAATTAGAAAAAGGTTCGTTTGCTCTTTATGGCGGTTTTTCTCGTGATCGTGATGGAAATTTTTTAGACTTTGAAAAAAACCTTGGTGAGTTAGCAAGGCGCTCAAACGTGCCAATTTATGGTTTCTTGAAATACTATTTGCCTTACGGCCTGACTGGTGGATATTTTACAAGTGGTGAGCTCTACGGGAAGAAAGCAGCTTTAATTGCTAATCAGATTATTGCTGGTGAAGACATTAATTCGATTGCTATAGTTGAGGATGTCGAGGCACCAGCTATTTTTGATTACGCTAAAATTGTTAAATTTGGTCTTGATTTCCATAAGCTACCAGTTAATTCACAAATTATAAATCGTAATAATAAATTGCTGCGCTTCTATGAAGAGTATACTTTCGAGTTTTGGTTTATTCTTTTTTCTTTTGCGTGTTTATTTATTAGTTTAGTTGTTCTTGCTTATCATTTTGAGCAACAAAAGAAGCATAAGAAAGAAGTTCTTCGAATCAATGAACAATTAGAGGATAGAGTTGAAAAAAGAACAAGACAGTTAATTGAGCAGCAGTCGAAACTTATCAATTCTGCAAAGCTTGCTTCGATTGGAGAGATGGCAAGTGGGATCGCTCATGAAATTAATAACCCACTAACAATCATTGATTTAAGTGCTTATCGAATTATTCAATTGTCAGATAATGAAGTTGTCTTAAAGTCGGCAGAAAAAATCAAACTAACTGTTGATCGTATTTCAAAAATTATTAAAGGACTCAAGCAACTGGCCAAAGAGGATGCTAGTCTAACTAGTGAACTCGTGAATATTAAGGTTGCTATTGAAGATGTCATTTCAATTTGTCAGGCAAGATTTAAAGAGAACGAAATTCACTTTAAGATTGATGTCGACGAGAACCTAAAGGTTCATGGGGCACCAGTACAGATTTCACAAGTGGTTTTGAACCTTCTCAATAATTCTTTTGATGAATTAGTTCAGGGAGACAGTGAGCGCTGGATCAAGCTCGAAGGAAGAAAAGAAAAGGATATCGTTGAAATTTCAGTGACAGATTCTGGAAAAGGAATTTCTGAAGAGATCTTTGAAAGAATCATGGAGCCATTCTTTACAACTAAGGTTGATCAAAGAGGTACTGGACTAGGTCTAAGTATTTGTAAGAATATAATTGAGCATCATAAAGGCCGTATCTTCGTGGATAGGTCGAGCCCTAACACCCGTTTCGTTATTCAGCTACCAACTGCCTAAATAACTGATTACAATACGAAGATTAAGTGATATTTATTTAGAATGATTTTACTTAAGGCCGTCTATCGACTAATTTTCATTTTATTTATTCTTATTTCTTCACTTACTAGTGCGGCAGGTTCTTATGATATTCTTATGCTCCACTCATATGAAAAAGGGAATATTTGGACGGAAGAAATTGATAGCTCCTTTCGTTTTCACTTACAGAGTCGTCATAAATATTCAATGAATTTTTATACAGAGTATATGGATTCTAAAAGATTTTTTGGACGCGATTATGATGAAGCCTTAGCAGAACTCTACGCGACAAAATTTAGCTCTCATAAAATTGATTTAATTGTAACAACTGATGATTATGCCTTTGATTTTGCAATCAAGTATCGAAGAGAGATTTTCAATGATGCTCCCATTATTTTTAGTGGTGTAAATGGCTATGATAAGTTTAAGCGTGATATCTACCGAACTGAAAAGAACTTTACTGGAGTTGTTGAAACATTTGATGTGATACCTACAGTTAAGGGTGCTCTGAAAATTAATCCAACTGCCACTAAGATATATGTGATAAATACGCAGTTTTCTCCCTCTGGTCGCTATCTTAAAAAACAATTTGAGAGCTCATTTGAAAAAATGCAGCTAAAGCAAAAAGTTATCTATCTTGAAAATTACAATATGGAAGAAATCTATGAAATGGCCAAGCATTTTGAAGATGATTCAATTGTTCTCTTTGGAGTTTATGCTAGAGATCGTGATGGAAAGTACTTCAAATTCGATGAAAATATTAGGACTCTTAGCAAGTACTCTAAGCAACCAATCTATGGTTTTCTAAAGTTCCTACTTAATAAAGGGATTGTTGGGGGAAATCTCTCTGATGGTAGGGCCTATGGCCGAGAAATCGCTCGTATGGCCGATGAGTACATCTATGGAGAGAAGAAAATTTCAGAAATTCCTATCATAACTCATTCTATTAATGATCTTGTTTTTGATCTGGATCAGCTAAAGAGATATAAGATTAATATCAATAAATTGCCGGAAAACTCTAAGATCATTAGTTACTCGTCTAGCTTTTTCCAATTCTATCATGAGTATAAGTCAGAACTTCTCGTTGTTTTTGCTTGTTTTGTTTGTCTTTGTATTTTCTTTTTTATTTTACTTTATTTCTTCGAAAAACAGCGCAGTTATAAAGATTCGCTTATTAAAGTGAATGAGAAACTGGAAAGAAATGTCCATGACCGAACTGTACAGCTTGTTCAGCAGCAATCTCAAATTATTAACTCGGCGAGACTGGCATCGATTGGTGAGATGGCAAGTGGTATTGCTCATGAAATTAATAATCCTCTCACGATTATTGATTTAAGTGCTAATCGAATTTCTCAAAGAACCGGTCTCGAAAGTATCAAGAAAAATGCTGGGCGTATTTCAAGCACGGCATTTAGGATTTCAAAGATCATCAAAGGCCTAAAGCATCTCGCAAAAGATGGAGACAAGTCACGATTTGAAGACTTCCACCTTATTGAAGCAGTTGAGGATGTAACGTCACTTTGTTATGAGAAATTTAAAGAAAATGATATTGAATTCAACATTAATGTAGATGAATCGATTATTATCAATGGCTCTGTCGTGCAGGTCGCACAAGTACTTCTAAATCTCATTAATAATTCATTTGATGAACTTATTAAGGTAAATGGTGAAAGACGAATTAATCTTAAGGCAGTACCAATTAGAAATTATGATAAGGACTATGTTGAAGTTTCGATTACAGATACAGGTCGAGGTATCCCTGATGATATAAAAGCTAAAATAATGGAGCCTTTCTTTACAACAAAGAAGAAGAATAGGGGAACGGGATTAGGTCTTAGTATTTCAAAAAGTAATATCGAAAAACATGGAGGGGAGTTTTACCTTGATGAAGACTCTTTTTTAACTCGTTTTGTGTTCACTCTTCCACTTAAAAGAGCGTAGTGGCACATTAGTGCCACCGATTATTAGTTAGCTCGTCTATCAAAAATTAGCCTAACACGCTCTCCGTCGCAGACTTCAGTTTTTTCATTCAGAATATCTACGGCTATATAGCGAATACCTCTTTTTGATGCTTCATAAGCTGATGATTGAAGCTTGCTCTTTAGTAGCTCTTCATTTGCGACACATTTACTTGCATCCCCATCTGTCATTGATTTTGTATAATCAAGCTCTAATGTTCTTGTCTCTCTGGCACGATTAAAGAAGAGGCCGAAGTTACAAGTCTGACCTGATGTCGTTACCCAAGATGACTCAATTGAGAAAACATTTAGGTCACTATCTGCCGTTAAAAGATCAAAGTTAATTCCTGCATCTGAAAAAAGTTTTGGAGTCGTTGTATATTCAACTTTATAACGACTAATGAATGTTCCACAATCATAACCAGTACCTTTTACAAGGTAAGTAGTGCCTGTTGGTAGTGGCCATATTTGAGCAATGGCCGGACTCGATAGAAGTGTTACTAATAGAATTAGTTTCTTCATTACAAACTCCTAAGAAATTTAATGAGATCGTTACGATCTTTCTTTGTTAACTTTATAAAATTATTCTTTGCTTGCTTGGCCTCTCCACCATGCCAGAGTATGGCCTCTTGTAAATTACGTGCTCGTCCATCATGAAGATAGCGAGTATGACCATTGACTGTTTTTACAAGGCCAAGTCCCCAGAGTGGCGGAGTACGCCATTCTCTTGTCGTGGCCTTAGCTTCAAATTGATATGAACGAGTATCATCGGCCAATTCATCACCCATGTCGTGTAGTAGCATATCTGTATATGGGTAGATTTTTTGATTATTTAATACTTCAAATTTCGAATTTGTACCTGTTGTAAACTCAGGTCTGTGGCATGCTTGACAATTTATTTGATGAAAGACTTTTTTACCATTTAATACACTCGGACTATTGAAATCTCTTCTTACTGGGACAGAAATTAATTGCGTATAAAGTGTAACTTTATCTAAAAGTTCATTAGAGATATCTTGCTGTGTTTGTTTCTCTAGGCAGTCAATTTGGACAAGACTACACTCCTCAGTTGGAAAGAGGGAACTTGTTATACCGAGATCACCATTAAAAGCTGCAGCATTTTGTTCTAGCAGGTTTGGACGTGAAGCTTTCCAGCCAAAGCGTCCAAGAGTTTGTCTTTGTTCAACTATTGAAAAGACATAATTTGCACGGCCTGAAATACCGTCATTATCTAAGTCCTCGGGATCAGCTCCTGCAAGGATATCTTCTTCATTTATATTCTCAAGAAGTCCAAGTCCAATCATTTGTGGAGCGACTCTCGGTGAGACAATTGTGTTGTTGCCTAATTTTCCATAAGCTAGTTTTCTAAAGATGTAATTTGGTTTTTTAAGTTCATAGGCTTGGCCATCAGCAAAGTTGCCCTTTATGGTTTCAAACATAGCGAAGACTTCACCTTCGCCTTTAACACCTTCAATACTGTGAGGTTGAAATTGATCTCCATATTTTGAATGTGGAGTGGTTTCTCCATTAGCACCAATTTTTTTTAAGCGAAAGAGAAGAGAGATATCAGTTTTTCCGTCAACATCTGGAAGGCCTCGTCCACGTCCATCAAGTAGGTGGCATGCTGTACAAGATGTTGCATTAAAAATTGGACCAAGGCCATCTCTTAATGGAGTAGATGAAGGTGAGGTAACCCAAGCTCCTTTAAAAAAGCTATTACCTACTTGAAACTGACGCCTTAACATTCCACGTGTCCCACTCATAGGGTGTGAGAAAGCATTAACTGAGAGGTCCAGTGTAGTCCCGGCACCGGCCGGGAACTTATCACTGGAGTAAGTATTGAGACTAAATACGCACAAAAATGTAAGAAGGAGAGCTCTTACCATTGTACTGGCGTCTCAAGTTCTTCAGAAATTTCTACAAGCTCAATTGCAAGTTGTTCCATCTCTTCGATAGAAGCTAGGATTTCTGGTCTTGCATTCTCGTCAAGGATTGCTTGATCAAATGGTACAGGAAGACCAGCTAGCATTTTATTGATCTTTGCAACTCTGTTATCAATTGTAGTTGCAAGAACAGTGTTGTCTGTTAGTGCTAGGATTCCTGTTGCTTTAAGTACATTTGCAATACCCCAGAAATTCCACTGGATATCCATATGAGTCATATCTGAGAAACATGAGTGCTCATCTTCTTGGCCTTGAGTTTCCCAAGCTACGAACATTCTTTCACCTGAAAGCTCATCACCAGACATGAAGATCATTCCTGAAAGAATATTATTAAGAGATTCTTTTTGATCTTTTGCTACAAATTCAGCTCTATAGTTAGCTTTATTTGGTGCCCAAGCATCAACAAGTGTTTGAAGGTGATCTATTAAAAGATCTGTTGCTGTTGAAAGGTATACAGCTCGTCTTTGTGCGTTCTTTCCAAGACCAATTACATAGTCTGTATGAGGTCTGTCGCCAGCACCATCAACAGAAAGATCTTGTCCCCATAGTAGGAATTCAATTGCGTGGTAACCAGTTGAAACATTCTTCTCACCGTTAAGTTCGTTAAGTGATGAAAGAAGTTCTTTATTAATTACTGGGTAATCAGCAATATTATTTATGATACCTGCATTAGGTGCACCTTCAACATAGTCGATATATGCTTCATCAAGTGGCCATGCATTTAGTAGTCCTTCTGGTCCTTCATCGCTATCAATAGGGCCATTGTAGAATCTAAAAACTTCTGATTGGCCATATGGAGCTCTTGCTTGTCTCCAAGACTCTCTTGCCATCTCAAGAGTCATTACCCCAGGGTTAGAGATGAAGAATTCGACGTCTTCCTGAAGTACAATCGCCTTATCAAGAGACTCTGAGTAAGTTTTATAAACAAGATTTGAGTAAGCTTCAATTACTGACTGCGCAGTTGTAGCAGCAGTGGCATTCATACCTAAGCCTAATGAAATCAGTAAGATAGATCTTTTTAACATATTATATCCTTTGTTAGTAAGATTGGTTGCTTGTTTGAACTATGGTTTGATACATCAAACTAAAGTTAATATCAACGATTAAGTTCATTTTTTATAGGAATAGACTTTATTTACTTAGGGTGATTTAATTTTTCCTATGTATTTCACTAGATTTCTCATACTTATACTTATTTCATTTAATGTATTCTCCTTACCAATTGGTCATGAAGCAGGATTTCTTGGAAATACAACTGCACGTCCTGGTGACATAGGCGCGGCCTTGGTATTTCCATCGGCCACGGCCTACCTCAAACACGATGAGATTAAAATTTATTTTGGCCTCATGTACGCTAGACAAGATATTGATGTAGAGGGAACAGCTGGTAGCGATTTTGAGAGTCAGTTCATTCCTTATTTCACAGGTTTTGCAGGGGACTTCTTTGGCATAACATTCACGAATTTTGTTACCTATAGTGGAACAAATAATGGAACGATCAATTTTAGTACGAATGAATTTAAAGGAAGTGCAGATATTCAGGCCGAAGAAACTGTGCTTGGAATTAGCGCAGCAAAGAAGCTAAATGATAAATTCGCCGTCGGTTTTTCTGGTAGTCTTGATATTCAGTCTTCAAAAACATTTGCTACTTTCTATGGGAATATTGCTGGTAGCGAATATCTTGAAACAGTAAATGATCGAACAAAGTATATTATTATTAACACTCTTTTAAGTGCATCTTATATCGAAAGGAAGCACTTTTTGAGTGCTTCGGTTCTCTTTCCTGGGATCAAATATTCTTCATCAAGTACTCAGGAGAGCTTTTCTCGTGTTGATGCAGATCCGGCCGTATTTAATAGAGTTGTAAGTAAACCGAGTTATAAGAGTAATACGGGATTAAATATTGGCTACAGTTACTTATCATCAGATAGTTGGTCGCCTTCATTTGAAATATTCTATGATATTTCTAAAGATATTATTTCTTTTGATCCGAACCAAGAGCAAAATCGAAATAACTTTTCAGATGATATATGGCTTAAATTTGGATTGAGTACTCCTGAATATACGATGTCTAAATTTTACAAAGGAACAACTTACTCATTTTTATTTGGCCTTCAATACCGTGAGATAGAGAATCGTGTTACGGAAGACTTACCGAGCAGTATCTCTCGAACGTATGAAGCTTCGCTTGGATTTAAGCTTTCCAATCGAAAAGCTAGCCCAATTTTTGGCCTTTACTACCAGAAACAAGACAGTACTTCTGATAATAGTGTGGTAGGGCTCATGTACTCTTCTAATTACAATATTTTTGACTAATTTATGTAGACTTGGATCTATATTGTGGTGTAATAAGTCTCGTTCTATTTAGGCTTTCTCTGGAGAATTATTATGAGCACAATGGCCCAATTTTTTAGCAACAACTATCGTCACTTTAATGCCGCTTCACTTGTTGATGCATCAAAGGCATATGTTGATCATTTAAAGAGTGGGAAGAAGATGATGATCACTCTTGCTGGTGCCATGAGTACGGCCGAACTTGGGGTTTCTCTTGCTGAAATGATCCGCCAAGATAAAGTCCAAATTATCTCTTGTACTGGTGCAAACCTTGAAGAAGATATCATGAACTTAATCGCATATAACCACTACAAGCGTATTCCAAACTACAGAGACCTAAGTCCTGAAGAGGAAGAAGAGCTACTTGCTCAAGGTTTCAACCGCGTAACAGATACATGTATTCCAGAAGAGACTGCATTTAGAAAGTTACAAAAATATCTTTTTGAAGAGTGGTCAAACGCTGCTAAAGCAGGGGAGAGACTTTTTCCTCACGAGTTCCTATATCGAATTCTTCGTCGTGAAGACTTTGCAAAAGAGTTTGAAACAGATGTTGCAAATTCTTGGGTTATGGCCGCTTGTGAAAAGAACCTTCCAATTATCGTTCCAGGTTGGGAAGATTCAACGACAGCAAATATTTTTGCTTCATACTGCTTAACAGGAGAGCTTGAGCCTTCTCTTGTTAAGAATGGTATCGAATATATGATGTTCCTTGCTAAGTGGTACCCTGAAAATTGTGGAGATGGCGGAATCGGCTTCTTCCAAATTGGAGGAGGGATCGCGGGAGACTTCCCAATTTGTGTTGTTCCAATGCTTAACCAAGATATGGAAGATGATGTTCCTCTATGGTCATACTTCTGCCAGATCTCTGATTCGACTACAAGTTATGGTTCGTACTCAGGTGCTGTTCCAAATGAAAAAATCACTTGGGGGAAACTATCTTCAAAGACTCCAAGGTTCATTATCGAATCTGATGCGACAATCGTTGCACCACTTGTTTTCCATTACGTATTGGAAAACTAAGATCATTGCTCTAAGATAGATGGGCATGAGAATACAATTTTTATACAAATTTGGGGCATTCTTTTTAGGATGCCTTTTTTGTTTCCTCTTACATTCACAACTAGGCTGGTCTCCAGTCTTGGCCTCCGCTTCTGTAGGTTTGATTGCAGGTCTCATTCCAATGAGAATGACATTGCAAGCAGCGGTCTATAGTGGAAGCTTTGCAGGAATGTGCTCAAGTGAGTTAGTGACTAATTACTGGGAAATTCTTGGGATCTCTCTCATTGGTGCAATTTTATATTTTTATACTTTAAGAATCTTTCAAGGTTTTGGTGGAAAGCTTGGAACAATTGCCTTTGTTAGCGTTGCTTTATTCTTCTTTATCAAGGGGAGTATTATATGATAACCGCAATTGGAGTTTCTCTTATTGGTGCGCTTTCGACTTTTCATCTGTCTCGTCTAAAGAAGTTTGGGGCCATTAGAGCTTCCGCTCTTTTAACAATAATTGCCTACGCAATTTTATATCTTACAGTTCCTAACTACGAAATGATGGCCGTGATATTCTTTGGTTCTACTTTTGTTGGAATGAGCTGTCCCACAAAAATGCATAATTATACTATTGTCATTGGTTCAGTTTTCTTTGCTCTTTTTTTTCAATACCTTGTTCCGCACCTTAAAGGTTATGGTGGAGCACTTGGAATAAGTGCATTCTTGAGCGTCTTAGTCATCCAATTGGTTTTGTATTTTGGACGTAAACTTGCCAGATTAAGTTAAGATTGCCATCATTTTTATATGAGACAACTTATTCTAATTATAGCAGCAACAATATCTACACTTTCTTATGCACTGGAGACAGTCCAAGTTACTGGCAGTATCGAAATCGATGCACCTATTGAAGAGGTGTTTGAATTTGTAGCGGATCCAATGAATGATCATCATTGGCGAAGTGAAGTTAATGATATGGCCACAAACTCAAGAACATTTGAAGTTGGTAGCACATTTAGAGAAGATGCTTGGATCGGAATTCGTAAAAACTTTATAACAACAACAGAGCTAATTAAATTGAATGCTCCTTATCAGGCATTATTTGAAACTGTTAGATCAAATCCATACTTTTTAAGAAGCAACCGCATGTTTAATGAAAGTGAAAACGGAACTCTTTTTACTTATGTGGTGGACTTTGACCGTCGTATGATTAAAGAGACCTTTGGCTTTAATGCAAAGCCAGAGGTCGTCGTTAAATTATATGGTGTTCTGATGAAGAAATATTTGAAGAAATTAAAAAAGAGATTAGAGTAGTGTTTCTCTAACTATCATAAAGATCCCCATTACAATTAAGAAGTAGCCAAAAATCTTTTTTAATTTATCTTGTGGAAGTTTATGAGTCAGTGCTGATCCAAGTTGTGATCCAACAATGGCAAGAGCTGTAAAGATTGCAATAAATTGGTAATCTAACTCAAGATTAGGAGAGTTGATAATATTTCCTACAAATCCAATGAGAGAGTTAATTGCAATAATTAGCAGAGAAGTTCCAATGGCCTTCTTCATTGGTACGTTAAAAAAGTTTACAAGTGCTGGAACAATTAAGAACCCTCCTCCAACTCCAATGAGACCAGTGACAATCCCGACAACACTCGCTGCCCCAAAAATTGTTAGATTTGATGATGATTTAACCTTGATATTCTTACCATTTTTAAGCATTGAAACTGAGGCCAGTAGCATAATTCCTGCAAAGATATAAAGTTGAACTTGTCCGCTAATGAAAGAAGCGAGATAGGTACCAAGATAAGTGGAAAGCATTGTCATAGCACCAAATTGAAAGGCAAGTTTAACCATAACATTACCATTCTTATGATGTCTTAGTGTCCCCATAAAGCCTGTTAGACCTACAATTGCTAAACTCATTGTAATGGCGATTTTAGGGTCAATTTTTACAATATAGACCAGAATTGGAACCACTAGAATTGAGCCCCCGCCGCCTAAAAGACCAAGAGTTGTTCCTGCAATAAGTGCTAATAGATATGCCATGTTAATTTCCTCCTGAAATCAGTATAGGGGATTAATTTTTCTTAAACCTTGATGGGGGTCAATGTATTTTCCCATAAATTTATTTACTCTATGATAGGAGGAAATTATGGATAATTTAAATATAAAAACATTCTTTGATGAGCAAACTTACACACTAACTTATGTTGTTTATGATGAAGTGACGAAGGATGCTGTGATTATCGATCCAGTTCTTGATTATGATCAGGCATCATCAACTATCACAACAGAGTCAGTTGAAAAGGTTGCTATCTTTGTTAAAGAAGCTGGACTTAAGCCTCACTATATTCTAGAAACTCACGCTCACGCGGATCACCTTACAGGAGCATTAAAGCTCAAGGATTTCTTTCCTGGTGTGAAAGTGGCAATAAACGAGAATATCAAGATTGTTCAAGAAGTATTTGGTGAACGATTTAATATTCTAAAAGAGATTAAACTTGAGGACTTCGATGCTTTCTTAAATGAAGAAGCGCCACTTGTTGCAGGAACTATTGAGATCAAAACGATTTTCACTCCTGGACATACTCCGGCATGTTCTTCATTTGTAATTGGAAATAATGTTTTTACGGGAGATGCTCTTTTTATGCCAGATTATGGTACAGGAAGATGTGACTTTCCTGGTGGGGACGCAAATGCTCTTTATGATTCAATTACAAATAAACTTTACACACTACCAGACGAGACTAATGTCTATACAGGACACGACTATCAGCCAGGTGGAAGGGAGTTAAGGTATAAGAGTACAATCGGTGAGAATAAGAAAACGAATGTGCATCTTAAGGCCGAAACTAGTCGCGAAGAGTTTGTAAAATTTCGCACAAGTCGCGATAAGACGCTTGCTGCTCCAAAACTTCTGCTACCGAGTATACAAGTAAATATTCGTGGCGGGCATATGCCTGCACCTCAGGATAATGGTGTAAGATACCTTCAAATGCCACTAACATTTAAAGATTAAGGTTCATAAGAGGGCACTATAAGTGCTCTCTTTTTTTTTCTTCTGCTAAAATCTCATCTTTTGCCTGACTCTGTAGATCTTCTACTTCATCAAATTCATCCATGATTTCAATCCCAAAGAAGGTCTCAACAATATCTTCAAGTGTGATTACCCCAAGTATTGTGCCGTAATCATCACTAACCATGGCGATATGTTCTTTTTCTCGAATGAAGCGTTTGAAGAGGTTTCGAAGAGGAGTCTGGCGATTAATAATAGCAATGGGCCTGATGATATCTAATTCATAAAGCTTTTTAGCGCTATTGTCTTCGATAATTGACTTGGCAATATCCTCTTTATGGATGTAGCCACTGATGTCGTTAACATTCTCACCATAACATGGGATACGTGTAACAGGTGCCTTTAAATCGTAAACAGATGAGATAGTGTCTTCAATATTAACCATGAAGACCTTGCGTGCGGGAGTCATAACTTCTTCAATCACTTTTCGTGAAGCGAGTAGGGACTCTTTTAAAAACTCACCTTCATCTTTGGCAAGGGCCTTCGTTTGCACACCTAGCTCAATCATTGATTCGACTTCTTCACGACTCATTTTATGCTCAGGATCAGTTTTTAACATCCTCATTAATGTCATTGAAATAAATAGAATCGGCTTAAGGATAAAAATCAGTGGCGGTAGAATCTTTAATAAAAATGGAGTTAAACTTTTCCAATAATGGTGTCCGAGAGACTTTGGAATAATTTCTGAAAGATAGAGAATGGCCAAAGTTAAGACAATAGAAACAGCGGAAAGATAATACTCTAGGTTTGCACCACTTATTCCCATATCTTTAAATATTTGAATCGACTCTGAACCTACACCTGCTGCACCAAGAGTATGGGCAAAAGTATTAAGTGTGAGGATTGCGGAGATGGCCTCATCTTTATTTGAGGCATACTTCTTTAATGCTGAGGCATAGCTACGGTTCTGACGCTGAGACGCTAAGATGAAACTAGGGGTAATTGATAGCAGAACTGCTTCCATGATCGAGCATACAAAGGAGACGCCAATCGAGATGACTATATAAACAATTAGCATTTTTATACTTTAAATTGGCTTTAATTTTGTGTCAAATTAAGTAACGGCCAAAAATGATGCATAATATATATTAATTTTTAGTACCTTATTGTTTTTCTCGGTTTTGGGTACTTGTTCATAATGATAGCTAAGGGGCCAAGTTTAAGTTAAAATAGTGAGGATTAATACAAAATTGAGGTTTATATGAAAGTAACTGAATTTATGACTAAAGATGTAACAACTTGTCGCGATACTCAAACTGTTGCAGATGCAGCAAAAGCAATGCTTGATCTAGGTGTGAGTGTTATGCCAATCTTAGATAGCGCTGACAAATTAGTTGGTATTGTAACTCAATCGGACTTCATCGGTAGAGAAGTAGAAATCCCACATGCTCTTGCTTCTATTAAGAGACTATTTGGAATGGACTATAATCTTGGTGACGTTGAAGATATTTATAAGAAAGCTAAGAATAAGCCTCTTTCAGAGATTATGACAAAGAATGTAACGACTGTTACTTCTGACTACTCTCTAACAGCTGTAGTAGAGCTTATGATGAAAAAACAACTTAAGAGAATTCCTGTTTGTGATGGGGATAAGCTAGTTGGTATTATTACTAGAAAAGATATTTTAAAAGCTTTCGAAAGCGTAAAATAATAAAAAAGGCCTCGTGTGAGGCCTTTCTATTTTATTGCATCTCTGCTGTCATTTCACATTCAACTGAATCTACATAGTACCAGTTAGCTTCTTTTGTATTGTGGTCATAACCATCAAATAGCCAAGACTCAACTGTAATTTCGTAGTGATCAAACATATTTTGATCGTATCTTTGCTTTCCTGTGAAAGTTGATACGAACTTGTAATCTACGATCCCTTGATCAACAACAACTTTTTCTTTCTTTGTTGCTACAAGAGTAAGGTCTTTCATTTCGTTACACTCGTTGATGATTGCATCAACGATTTTGTCGTTGTGACGAGCTTCAAAAGTTGAGTTGATAATTGAAGCTGATGCCGAAAGTGTCATTAGTGCTACTAAAATAAATTTCATTTTTTTTCTCCGTTGTTTATACGTGTATTAATAATTAAAGATTACAATTTCCTTTCACATCAGATAGTAATTGAATGGAAAGCTTCTCTTCGTAACGGCGCCAGTTACTATAATCAGCATCTTCAATTTCGATCTTGATGTCATTAAGGTTATTTCCAATATTATCTAAGTGTGTAAGCTCAATTTTGTAGTAGTAATCAGTAATACCCTGATCAACTTTATCTTTTGTAATTGCAATGTTTTTAATATTAAAGCGCTCTTGTGCTATTCCTAGAGAGCACTTCGTCAGTTCTTTTGAAAGATAATTTCTAATTTCTTTTTGAATCTCAAACTGTCCTGTTAGGATTACTTTTCCACGCTCAACACCGTTTCCAGCATAAGTTGTAAGGCAAATTAGTAGCAGAGCAATTAGCTTTCTCATTAATTATTATCTCCAAATTTTATTAATGAATGAGTTCTATAATTCCGATAATCCATTGAAAAGTATTCTATTAGGCGATAATCGCCTGTCAGGAGATTTATGGTTCACTTTGGTCAAGATTTGGTTAAGATTAGAAAGGCATACGGGCATAAGAGTGCGAAATCATTCTATGAAATGTTGGCGAAGAAGGGATTGGAGTGCAATTATCAATATTTCGTTAAGATTGAAAAGGGGAGTGCATTTCCTTCGTCTGTTATCGTTAATCAAATTGCAAAGTGTTTAAAAACAAAAGATGCAAATGCACTTATTCTGAGCTTTTGTCGTAATCAATTTTCTTCTTTTGATTATTTATTCAAGGAGAGTAACCAGGAAGAGGAGAAGCTGGAAGAAGTTATCTCAAAGGCCAATCAGGGGCAACGCTACCTTTCTGTTATGCAAATAAATACTCTAGCACAAACAAAGTCTCATTACTTCCTATTTCTCATTTTAACTCTTTCAAGAAGTGCTCTCGATATTAGGGAGCTTAAAACATACTCCATTAAAAAGAGTGTTGTTAATGATCTTATCAAGGCCGAAATTGCCTTTGAACAAGATGGCCTAATCTATGCTAGATCAACTGAATTTCGCTTTCCAAAAGAAGAAAGTGAGACAATTAGCAAGGCATATGGGAAGTTTGATGATTGGGATATGGAGTTTGGTAAAAACTTTAAGTTTCAAAATCTAGTGAATAAAATGATGATTCGTAGAATATCACCAAGATATCTTTCTCTTATTAAGAATCAAATTGATTCGATATCAGATATTGTGCGTTTATCAGATGAATCAGATAATCGTTATAATAACGAGGTTCTCCACTTACATATCTCTCTTAATCGAGGGCAGTTACCTGGTTAGTTAAGGAAGTACTCTGCGATACCATGTAAACCATTTTGGTGGAATGGGAAAACGATACGATTTGGTTTTCCATTTGCGGCAGGCTTGTAGAGGATACGATAACCGTGACAAGCGGCCGTTCCTGGAATCGGAAGAACTGTTCGTAAATCACTAACTGTATCCCACTTAATTAGTTCGTAGTCTTCTGTACAGCCATAAATGATGCTTCCTACTTTTACAATAGAACTGAAACTTGTCGCACCGTAGTTAAACGATGAGAAAGAAGTATAGTTATTTGATAAATGTCTAAATGTTTTAGCACCACTTCTATCGTATTCCATTTCAAAAAGTATTTTTCCAGCACTACTATCCCAAGTCGATGCATTCCAGTGTTGTCTAACATTTTTTAAAACACAATTTTCCCCTGGCCCTACTGGACAAGAACCTGCTCCAGCATGGACGCCTCCACCTGTTCCTGCAATAAATTGAGACATTCCATCCGTTGTTGTATAGCGGAAGATCGAGTTATTATTTGCAGTTCCCGACCAAGAGTAGTGTCCAGTTAAAATACCGCCATTGTAGAAACCATTAACAGAAGGGGTATAGTTACCCATATCAATTGTTAAGCCATCTACTGTGGCCGTTGTGGTCCAACTTCCTCCACCGTTTAGACCCATAAAGTGTGACCACTGATTTGTAGCTCTTGAAAGGAGGCAGACGTTATCCCAACGACAAGGGAAGTAGATGTCACCATTGGCCGGATTTGTTGCCATAGAGAAGTTTTGCGACCATCCTCCTGTATCAAGCATTTGTGTTCGTGGGTCAGCACTAATACTAAAAGAGCCGCGAGCAAGAACTCCATTTCCGGCCACTCGAATAACTTGGTTGATTGATTCGTTTGGTTGAACTTCTCGAATGATTCTTTCTTGTGAGTCAACAAGAATGATATTATCTCCAACACCATGGTCAATAAATTGAATATTTCCAAAGCGAGCATCCTGACCGAGTCCATTGTCTCCAAATGACTGTGTTTGTCCATAGAGTGTTTGGACCTTTCCTTGAGCATCAATTACTCTAATCGTATTGGCATCGACAAAGAAGAAGACTCCATCTTTGTTAACGAAGAAGTCTTGTAATCTAATTGGACAACTCGTTGCAAGTGTTCCATCTGGGCAAGTACCATGAATACCATTTCCTAGTTTTGTCGCTTCATAAGAGTTTGTTGTAGGGTTATAACGATTAACTCGTGTAGGGTAACCGATGTGATAACTCCATCCCCATGTACTTCCATCATTCGTAGATCTTCCATACGCATCTACACAAGTTGTATCGTGGCTTGGAATCGCTACACCAGTTGCAACAAATGTAGAAGGGTCAATCTCTTCTCGCATATAGTATGAACAACCATTTAGACCACGGTAGTATTTTGCAAAAAGTGAAGTAACTTCACTCGTATTAACGTCAAAGCCAATTTGATAAGCAGAGATGATTTCTGTATCCATTTCGGCCGTGGCAGAAGTGTTTCCACTAATTGCACTTGTTGGAGGAGAGCTTCCACCAGTACCTGAAATTCGTCTAGATTCTAAACGTGGTGAAGAAAGAGAGCCTTTGTAAATTCTAATTAAGTTATTGTTGCTTACACGATTTGTTTGATCGTTAAACCAAATATCACCATTAGGTAGTGGCTGGAACATTGAATATGAATTACCACGGTTTAAATTGAAATCTCTTGGGTCTAGAATAATATCACTACGATTTGTACCAATCGTTCCATCAGCTTTCATTCCAATAATTGTTTCAATAGTCATGGGGACGACTGTTGTATCTACACGACGAATTGAATTCTCGTCCCAAATCAGGAGGCGATCTTGAAAATCCATTGTGATTTTTTGTACATCTTTTACAGTTGCTTGATCAACAGTTACACCGTCACCAACCTCATCTCCAATTGGGATTAGCTGCTCAAGAACGTTTGTGAAAGGATTGATATAAAGAATACCTCGAACCTTATCGTTGAAGAATATCTTCCCATCACTTGTAACTGCAAGGGAGTATGGTGCTTGTGTTGATTTTGGAAAAAGTTGGGCAGACTTAGCCGATGAGCCAGTTCCTGGGTCAACATTTCCTGCAAGAATTTTAAACTTCGTCGAGTTAAGTGCAACAGATGTTGCTGAGGTATCTTGATTTGCACTATCTGCAGCGGTAACACTTAGCCTAAAATATTGTCCATCAGCAAGAGGGAAAGTCCACTGGTAGCATGCTGTTGCATTGTCATCAAGTGGATTTGTTGCAGAGTTAACTTGCGGGCAATTATTTGCACTATTATTTAGATTTTGTGCAGAGACAATAGGGTGAAACTCGATGTCATCAGTTGTATAATATAGTTTTGTTGTTCCATCTGGAATAGTTTTATTATCGACTGTTCTCCATGAGATATATACAGTATCACCATTATTAAATGTTAGATCAATATCTTCTACTGGACTACTTGGTGAATCAGAATTAGTAACAAAGAACTCCGAGATAACAGGAGCCTGATCTGGAGTATAGTTCATTGTTACAAAGTCTTTACCTAGAGTTGCATCAGGGTTAGATGAAATATTTCCAGCTAGATCTTTTACCCAAACAGATACTTTAAAGTTTGATGGAGCAAAACCTAGAAGGAAGCTATAGTCGCGAACAGGCATAAACGTATTTAGAGTAAGCCCTGGTGAAGGAGCATCCATAGCTTTCCAGCACTCGTCATTAGCGCTTGGCAGAGTTGTATCATTTCCTTTAAGGCAGAAATGAGTAATGACTGTATCGAGGTCTTCTGCATCGAATTCAACGCTTACATACTTAACTGCCGTAGGAGTCGGCGTCGTCGATCCATTAATTTTGAAAGTTGCTGTATGAATGAATGGGGCACCTAAGTCTTCAACGATCCTAAATGAGTTAGAGATCGCTTCGCCTGTCATGCCATTATCATCCGTAAGAGTTACCTTAAAGCGAACATCATTATATAGTGTTCCTGAAGGGACAGTGTAATTATAGCTAAATGGTGTATCAGAGTGAGGGCCATCTGTCGCTACAGAAGTAAGCCCAAGTTGTGTCCATGTAGAACCACCGTTATATGAGACTGAAAAAGTATGATTCTTTGTTGCACTGACAGTGGCCTCTGTTGTTTTCCATTTTATTGCGTAGTTAATTCCCCAAGGAAGTGTCGGAACATTATCAAAAGATAGTGATGGAGCAAGGGAGTCATAAATAAAGTCGATACTGTCGTAAGCTGAAATATTACCCACAGGATCTTTTCCGTAGATACGCAGAGTTCGGTATCCTTGAGTATTTAATACACTTGGGTCATAAGAAATAGCGCCAATGGCCGTCGAACAATTTTGCCAAGCTGTATCAGAAGCTAGTGGTGTTGTCGTTGATTCACTAATTAAAACTTGAGATATATCATCACAGCTAGCTGCAGTTAGAGTCATCGGGTTCGAACTTGTTGACGTACCGGCAGTAAAGTTTACTGGTGTAAGAGATGGTACTGTCGAAGTCTCATCGTTAACAGTAATAGTTAGAGTTGTTTCTGTCGATGACTCTAGTTGACCATCATATACAACGTACTTAATTGTAACTGTTGTATTTGTGTTTACAGGTGCAATATAGTCACATACTAGATCACTTCCATAGCTTATCTGGTCAATACAGTTCGAAAGTGTCCCAACGGCAGGAGCTTGAGTGATCTTATATTGTAGTGAGCTAGTTGCTGTCTCTACATCACTTCCTGGGTCTAAGTTTATTGTGTATAAAGTATTATCTCTAAAAATTAATGAACTATCTGCCGCTGCAACTGGTGCATCATTTAAGGCGTTAACAGTAATGTTAACAGTGGCCGTTGTTGAGTTATATTCTCCATCACTAACTTGGTAAGTAAAATCATCTGAACCATTAAAATTAGAAGAAGGAGTATAAGTACAAGATCGACTAGTACCTTCATCACAAGTTAAGAAACCATTACCGGTAGAAAGAGTGATCGTATAGTTTAGAATATCACCATCAACGTCTGCTCCAGCATTTAGATCAAATGTAATAGGCGTATCTTCATCTGTCGTTATTGACTGTGTCGCTGCTAGAGTTGGGGCGTCGTTAACAGGAGTAATATTAATTGTAACTGTTGTGACAGTTGCTGAATCGGCTACTCCATCATTTGCACGATATGTAAAAGTATCCACGCCGTTATAGTTTAAATTTGGAGAATAGTCACAGTTAAGGTCTCCATCTGCTGCCATACAATTTGTAAGTAGACCATTCGATGGGGGAGTCACAATCGTATATGTTAGAGTGTCTGGATCAACGTCTGTAGCAGCTGCTACACTAAAGTTTATCGGTGTGTCTTCTGGCGTTGTTATACTGAAGTCAGCGGCCATGACCGGAAGGTCATTAATAGCATTTATCGTAATCGTAACAGTTGCTGTCGATGAGTTTATTGTGCCATCATTTACATAATAAGTGAACGTGTCGACTCCGTTATAGTTTAAACTTGGAGTGTAGGTACAACTTCTATTTGTCCCTCCTGTACATGAAAGAATTCCATTACTTGTCGTTGAGGAAACATGATAAGTTAGCGTGTCACCATCTATATCGGAACCAATGTTTAAATCAAATGTAACAGGTATATCTTCATCTGTTGCAACAGCTTGTGTTGTCGGAATGGTTGGAGTGTCATTAATTGAGTTTACTGTGATCGTAACAGTTGTGACTCCTGAGGAATCAGCAGTTCCATCATTTGATTTATATGTAAAACTATCTGTTCCGAAATAATTAGCACTCGGCGTATAGTCACAGTTAAGGTCATTGTTACTTGCTAGACAATTTGTTAGTGCTCCATTAGTAGGAGGTGTAACAATCGTATAAGTAATAGGATCACCATCTGTATCAGATGATGGATTAACATCAAAGTTTACCGGAGTGTCTTCATCAGTTGTAATAGAAAGATTACTTGCGGTAGTTGGGATAACGTTTTCTGAAGTATAGTTTAAATTTACTGACGTAATGTCAGTATCGCACGTCCAAGTCAGTGTCGCAGATTTTGCACCTTTAGTTGTTGGTATTGCTTGTACTTGATATGAACAGCTCTGATTGACACTTAAGTTGTTTGACCCACAGTTGTCATTTATAATTTGGAATTCACTCGCATTTGTTCCTGAAAGCTGTGGGACAGTACAATTCTTTGTAACTCCTGTTCCAGAGTTGGTAATCGTAAATGTTTGGGCCATTGAGATTGAATTATTTGGTACTCCGTTAAAATTGTAACTTGAAGGAGTTGTTGAAAGGAGTGCTTTTTGTAATTCAAAAGTATTCGATTCAATTGTCGAAGTATTTCCTAGAGCATCAGATAAGCTAATTCTAATTTTTGCATTCGTTTGTGCTCGATCAGGCAGTGTGAAACCATGATTAAAGGCATTATTTATTAGCACTCCATCTGCAGAAGGTGTACTCGACGAAATTGTTGTCCAACTTGTTCCATTTGAGTCAAGAAACTCAATTGTATGAGGAAGAATGGCAAGGCCATGTTGCTCTGAAATATTCCAAACGAGATTAAAGTAAGTATCTGCCCTAAGGGCCGCAATACTAGGAATTGTGATTTCTGGAGGTGTCTGATCAATGACAAAATCTATTTCTTTTGGTGAGCTTATTTTTGAATTATGATCAATTGCCCATAAGTAGAGTTTTCTCGACCCATCTCCAGTAGTAATTATTTTTATGATATTTTGAAAATTCTCATCCGTACAATCTATATTAAACTCTGGAGCTGTTGGTGCAGATGAGCTCTCTGTTATTGCAAGTTTTGAAAAGGTTTCACAATTTGTCATTAGACCTGGAGATATCTCAGTTCCTGTTAAAACCTCAAGGTTTATTGCTAGATTATTCGTCGGATTATTTTGAGAGGCTGCAAGTTGTATTGACGGTGCTGTAACAGGGGAGGTATCAGTAAAGGTCGTTCCAATTGTTGCATCTGGGTATTTCCATGAAAATTCATGATATGGTATGTCTGCATTTCCTCGAATTACATTTCCAGATCCATCGCTTTTACCTATAAAGAGAGAAATAATAAATTCATCACTATGGTTTGCTGATGGTGTGTAAGACCAGCTTGCAGACTTTGACATCAATACTGGTGCCGATGGTGTTTTCAAATCTTCTAAATACCACTCATATGCTATTTCATAATTCACAGACCAATGGTCATATGCTTGGATTGTAAAGAGGTAGCTTTTCTTCTCCTCAAGTGACTGAGGAACTGTTATTTCTTTAATATCAGGTAGTGAGTTCTCAAGAATTGTATGGGCATCACTAAATGAATTATCAAATGTATCACTTATCGTTGTGTTGCTTTGTAGTTTTGAATATGTCTCACTAAGATTATCATCTGCATTTATTTGTTGCTCTAATTCACTAATCATTAAAGAAACTGTATGATTGTTAATCGTATTTACTTCATCTTTTAATTTCGTTTTAACGACCTGTGAAATAATAGTCGAAGCTTGGGTAATATTTTGAGGATCAGTGAAACTCGTTACAATTCTTTCAAAAACATAATTACAGCCAGAAGTTCTAAGAAAGTATTTTGTTGGGGCCAGCATATCAAGGCTTAGATCAAATGGGTCAAATTCAAATAGTGTCTCTTCTTCTACTGCATTTCCTGAAAGAGGATTGTCTGCAAGAGGCGTCATTGTTGCTAAGTCAAAGAGTTCAACTTTTGCATCACTACAGTTTATATCAATTGGCGCCGCATATGCCTTCGAAATAAGAGAGATTGATGTGGTCTTAAAGTACTCTTTAAGAGGTGGGATTGTTCCATAGATATTAGGTCTTTTTGGAATATAAGAACTGCCACTTCCTTTTTTACTTTCTGTCGTCTCTTCTTGTTGAGCTACTTGCTCTTCTTGTACTTTTAGTCCACCAGTTGAGAATATATTCTCATTATTATCTTGCTGCTCATTTCTATTCTCTTTAGATGGTGACTCGCTAAAGTATTCCATTGATTGTTCATAGTAATCAGGTGAGGTGATTAGTGGAGTTGCATTTGCTACCTTAGAAAAGTTTCTGGCCACCTGTGCAGAAACTTTTGAGACTCGAGCATCTTGTTCGTAGTTGTCATATGAATTTGAATTATTTGGTGTTGTTGCCTCTGAAGCAATTCCTCTTCTATATCGACTTTTGAAACTTTCAGATTTTGACTTTTTTGACTTATTTGTAATGCCATTTTTTTTATAGTTTTTTAACAAGTGTTTATTTTGAATTTTATTACTAGAATATTCTTTCTTTTGATTTTCTGAAAAAATAAAAACATAACACACTATAATTGCGAGTGATAATATAAGTAGCTTTGGATTGAATATCAGCTGGCCTATTTTTTTCATATCGCTGTCTAAATTCCCCCAGATAATTTTATTTACTTAAGTGTCACTAAAATTTATCGGAATTTTTAACTTTTTATTAAGTTATCATGACTTCAATAGTCTATTTACTATCTGTGTAAGTACTTAAAAACTGGTTGAAGATGTTTTTAGTAGAAATAAGTAAGTGATAAAAATAGTTTGCGATGGCCACTAAATAGAAATTAATGGCCAATAGAGCAATTTATAGAAAATTTTCTAGGAATGTATCTTTTGCTTTTAAAAAGTGAGGATATTTCTCATCTTTAGCAATTGCTTTCTTTAAATATTTAAGAGTGCACTCATTTGTACTACACTTAAGTTTTGACTCTTTGATTAATGAGTTTAGGTAATCTTCGACAGGACGAATGTGACATTTACTTTCTTGTAAATACTCCTGGCCAAGAAAAATGTAATCACGAATAAATGAGTACTTCTTAGGAGAAACTTTTTTTAAGTGTGATGGATTTAAACGGTAAGCAGCGATACTTTCGGCCGCATCTTCACTTGGATTTGTTTGACCGTATAAAGAAACCATTTCGTTACGATTGTATCTCCATCCCATTGGATGGTCGATCCAACCTGACATATCCCACCAAAATGAGGAATAGTTTAGGTTGTAAAAATAAGCGAGGTTATGGCCAAGCTCATGAAAAAGGCTGTAAGCCTTTCCATCTTCATCAAGTTCTCTATCCCATGGAGCATAAAGTTCAATAGAAGCATTTGCAAAGATCATCCCATGAGTACCGTATCCTATATCTTCTTTTATATGACGAACTAATCGTTTGCTGCTCCATAATTTGGGAAGGTGAAGAGGCAGTAGGTTAACACCTTTAATAATGGCATCCATTTGTTCTAGATCAAGAAGTGCTGCATCTTTATTTGCGTAAGGAGAAGTGTTGAGTCCATATTTAAAAAGTAGAAAGATGGACTTTTCAATAAGTTCATCACTTTCAAATAGCTCTTTAAGTTTACAGCTTTTAGATTGGCACTTACTTGCTGCCAATATCTTGTCTTTAAAATCTTCTTTAGATTTCAATCCATCGTAAACATAGTTTTTAACTAGGAGAGAGTATGCCTCATCTAATTTAGTTGTTAAGTATGGTTTTGCAAATTGAGAGATCTGCCAATTCGTTGGAATCTTTGTACTACATTTTGCACTATTTACTGTATCAAAGCTTGCGGCATATTCGCTTAAAGCTAGTGTTTGGATTGATAGGGCAATGAATAATAAATACTTAACTAGGGAATTTTGCATAGGTCTTTATGACAAAAATACCCATTCATCTCAATTGAAATAGAAGAAATCGCAAAAATTATACGCTCTAACGTCTTGTAAAGATGAAACCTAGAGCAATAAATGGAAGAATCATACAATAATAAGAGTTTGTAACGACTTCCCATGGAGATATCTTAAAAGTAACTCCAAGTAGTAGTGCCTGGGCGCCATAAGGAAGTAGCCCTTGAACCACACAGCTAAAAATATCAATTAAAGATGCGCTTCTTTTTGGGGAAATATCACCTTGTATAGCAAGCCTTCTTGCAATAGGTCCAACGATGATAATCGATACAGTGTTATTAGCAACACATATATTTGTAAGTGCAGATAAAAGCCCAATTCCAATTTGGTCTGCCGCTTTTTTATTTATATGGGCAAGTTTAGAAATTAGTTTTTGAATCTTTCCAGAAATGTAGTCAAGGCCGCCCTCTGATCTAATAAACTCACTTAGACCGCCAATTAGAAGAGAGAGAAGAAAGATCTCTTGCATACTACTGAAGCCTCGATATGTAAGTCCGATAATAGTTGAAAAATCAAAACCATTGAAAAGAGCAACGATTCCTGCAAGAACAATCCCGCCAGATAAAACGACAAATACATTTATTCCTAAGATGGCCAGGAGAAGGATGAATATATATGGAATTCCCAAATAGAGATTTGTTGGTTTATCAATCGTGACATTTGGTGCAGAGATTAGAAAGAAGTAGAGAATGATAGCTATAAGTGCCGCAAATGAAGCAATCTTAAAGTTCTCTTGAAACTTATCTCGCATATTACAACCTTGGGTTCTTGTGGCCGCAATCGTTGTGTCTGAAATAACTGAAAGGTTATCCCCAAACATTGCACCAGACATTACTGCACCTGCTAGGATACCAAGGTTGATATCTGTTTTGGTCGCCATTGAAAGAGCTATTGGACCAATTGCACCGATTGTACCCATTGATGTACCCATGGCAGTTGAAACTAGCGCTGAAATAACGAAAACACCTGGAAGAATGAGAGTGTTAGGAATTATTGATAGGCCTAAGTTAACAATTGCATCAACTCCACCTGTCTCCGTCGCAATTGTAGAAAATGCTCCAGCAAGAAGGTAAATTAGGCACATTGTAATAATATCCGGATGCCCAATTCCTTTTACAAACTTTGAAACATTATTATTAAGCGTATCCTTAGTAATAAAAAATGCAAGAAAGATTGCTGGGAGAATGGCAATTGGTGCAGGTACTTGATAAAAAGCATGTTTAACACCTTTCATTTGAAAGTAAATACCAGTTCCTAAGTAAATAACAACAAAAAGTAGAAGTGGAAGTAGAGATATTTTTTGCTTAATATGTGACATAGAAGTACCTTCAATACAGTTTTTTTTATGTATTATACTCCATTATCATAAGCCAATAAATTGCGTCTAGAGAAATGACTTTATAATATCCTTACGTGTAACAATTCCCACAAGTTTATTATCTTTTATAACTGGAACACGTTTAATATGTTTCTCTATCATGAACTGTACATAGCCTTCTAGGTCAGTATCTTCTGTTAGTGACTTAACATTTCTACTCATGACATCGCCAACTCTTATTTCTTTTATTTGCTCGTACGATTTTTCAAGCTGAGTAAAATTTAAATTCTGACCAAAGGCCTGTTTGAGTTTGGCCATGGCATGAGGGACTTCAACTTCTTTTCCAACAAAGTCTGATTCAGTGATAATTCCAACGACATCTCCATCGTCATTGAGAACGGGTAATGCACTTATTTTTTTATCGCACATTAGCTTTGCCGCATCCCTGATTGATTTATTCTCTGTGATAGTAATTGGTGTTTTTGTCATGATGTTTTTAATGTCCATATTTTCCTCGTTTTTGTAACAAGGGTTATAACGGACGTTTAGAGAGATGTGTTGAGTTATCATTTTGTTAAAGTAAATCAAAGAAATTTAACTTTAAAATAATTAACTAATTTGTCGATAGGTAGGTATTGGTTTTTATACGTTATTTTGTGTTGGATCCGTTACGGGCCCAATTAAAGGGGAGTTTGTTATCAATAAAGAATCGAAATCGACTAATGAAGTCGAATCAACTATCAACAAGAATGTTTTCTTTTCTTCTGCCTTCTTTATTCTCTTAATCACTGCAATCGGCTCAATTTGGCCTGGTCACTTAAGTCAGTTTTTTAAAGGAATTCAAGCTTGGCTAATTGCTAAGACAAGTTGGGTTTATGTTTTATCAATGGGAATCATTTTATTCACTTCACTTTGGCTTATGGTCAGCCGCCTTGGTGACATTAAGTTAGGACCTGATCATTCAGAGCCTGGTTATACAAACCTTTCTTGGTTTGCCATGCTCTTTTCTGCAGGAATGGGAATTGGATTGCTTTTTTTTGGAGTGGCCGAACCTATTATGCACTTCTCTTCACCTCCTGTAGGGGAAGCTCAAACAATTGAGAGTGCACGTGAAGCAATGAAGATTACCTTCTTTCACTGGGGCCTTCATGCTTGGGGTGTTTATGCTCTTTTAGCAGTTTGTCTTGCTTACTTTTGTTATCGAAAGAATCTCCCTCTTCTTCCTCGCTCTGCTTTTTATCCAATACTAGGTGACAAAGTACATGGTGTTGCAGGTGATGTCGTGGATACATTTGCCGTTATTGGAACGATGTTTGGTGTTGCGACTTCCTTGGGCTTTGGTGTTGCTCAAGTCAATGCAGGTCTACACTATTTAATTGGCATTCCTCAATCGGAAACAATCCAAGTCATTCTCATCGCGATTATTACAGGGATGGCGACAATTTCAGTTGTTCTTGGATTAGACGGAGGAATTAAGAAATTATCTAATATCAATCTTGTTGTCGCAGTCATCTTACTTGTTGCGGTCATGGCATTAGGTGATACAGTACACTTATTTCAGCAGTATGTTCAAAATACAGGATCATATCTTTCAGATATTATCTATAAAACTTTTAATCTTTATGCTTATGAAAAGAAAGAAAAGTGGATTGGTGGTTGGACACTTCTATATTGGGGATGGTGGATTTCATGGTCACCATTTGTAGGAATGTTTATTGCACGTATCTCAAGAGGACGCACGATTCGAGAATTTATGATTGGAGTTCTCTTTGTACCGGCCGGTTTTACATTTCTTTGGATGACGGTTTTTGGAAACTCTGCAATTAGTATTGCCTTAAAAGATACGAGTGGAAAATTTGTCGAAGCGGTTAATGGTAATGTTCCAGTCGCACTATTTCGCTTCTTTGAATATTTTCCTTTTTCTGCGGCACTCTCTGTCTTAGGAGTTCTACTCGTTGTGACTTTCTTTGTGAGCTCTTCTGACTCTGGTTCTTTAGTTATTGATACACTTGCTTCTGGTGGTCAAGAAGAGCCACCGGTTTGGCAAAGAATTTTTTGGGCGGTTACAGAAGGTGTTGTTGCAGCAATTCTTCTTCACTCTGGTGGTTTGGATGCGCTACAGACGATGACTATTGCTTCCGCCTTTCCGATGATCATTCTCTTAATGATAGCAATTTATTGTTTGGTGAAATCGTTACGAGCTGATTTACTCTTGATGAAACAAGTTCAAAATCACACCACGACTATTCAATATGAGCAGTCCAATACAACATGGCAGGAAAGACTCGATTCTCTACTTAGCCATCCAAAGTTTAAAGAAGCTGATAAGTTTTTAAATGAAGTAGTTGAACCTGGCTTAGTTGAGCTTCAGGAAGAATTTAAAAAGAGAGGACTTGATGCTAGATTAAATACTAACAAAAAGGATTCTATCTCTTTAGTTATTCACAATGAAGAAGTGGAAGACTTTAAGTATGAGGTATTTCTTCGCTCATTTGAAGTTCCTGAGTATGCACCCGATGAAGAGCATGAAAAGTACTATCGTGCTGAGGTCTTTCTACTAAGTGGTGGGCAGGAATATGATGTTTTTGGTTACACGAAGAATCAAATTGTTGCCGATGCGGTAACTCAATACGAGAAGCATTTTCACTTTCTTCACCTTTCAAACTCAGAGCTCGTTTAATGAAGATAGGTCATGCTGACTCTAAAATTTGGCAAATAATATTAGCTATTTACTAATTTATACGCCTTTTCCTACTAAATTATTGTTCTTTTTAAAGATGTATTAAAATTAACCGATAAGAAAAGTAGGGGAAGGTGTAACTTTGAGTTCAGAATTTCGTTCGCTATTAAGAAATATTTTTGGTGCAGGCGTAATCGCTGCAATTGTTTCTTATTTTAGCTTCCTTGCCCCCGAATCAGGAACTTCTCCTGAAGATAAAATGCTATCTAAGTCTAGTGATGCTCAGGAGAATATAGCAGAGTTTGAAAGAGACGAAGCTGGCCGCTCTAAGCGTCGACCTTCTTCTTACGAAGAAGAGATCAGTCGCCAATTTCCAACAAGAAAAAGAAAGGAAGAATCATCACGAGTTTCAGTAGGTGGCAAGGTTGTAAGAGATCCTGCTTACGAGGCCCAGCAACTTGAAGGCTCTGGCCACGAAGAAAATTATGGTGGCCCAAGTGGGAGTGGAAGTATTTCTGCAGGAGGAGGCTCAGCTTATATTGGCTCTTCTGATAGTGGTGGAGATGCTGGAAGCCTAGTAGGAGAGAGTTCTTCTTCAAATAATTTCTCGTCAGATAGTGGTAGTAGCGCAAGTGATGGCCCTAGTACTTCAGGCTCAATTGCCTCAATCTCTAATAATGATTTAGGTGTTAAGACAGGCGCTTCAAGCTCAACGAATGATGATAATGATAACACTAGTAGCTCATCTTCTTCTAGTTCAAGTGGAAGTAGTAGTTCAAATGATCCAGTTATCACTCCTGTAACTTGTTCTGTGGATCGTGCAGAAGGGATGTATTCAACAACAATCAATGTCACTATTACTTGTAGTGAGTTTTCTAAAATTTCATATTGTTTACAAACTGGTGGGGGATTTTGTGACCCTGTCTCATCTCCAACAATTTACTCTGGGCCGATTGCTGTTGGTTCAGTAGATGGAGAATATGGCCTATCGTTCTTTGCAGAGTCGATGAGCACGACAAGTTCAACAGAGGTGGCCGAGTTTACATATACTATTGATTCAACTCCGCCAGACTTATTGGTAACTTTCCCAAAAGTTTATGCTCAAACAACTGCTAATGCCCTCCCTAATTATACTCAGTCGGGTGATTTTGGTAAGGCCAATTACTATTATCATCAAATCAATTTTAAAGGGACAAACCCAGGAGCAGGGGGACTAAATTGGACCTGTGATCAAATTTATCATGACTACGGTACTTCTGGCTTTTCATCAATCGCGACAAATGTCGATGTCTCATCTCTTAATCCTGCTACTGAGCAAATTGATCAATTGATCGGCATTGGTGATTTTGCTACTGGTGATAATTATATTGCAACAGTTTTGGAAGATCGAAATTTAGGGATTATCTCATGTCAGGTGCAAAATGTTGTGATTCGTGATTTCAATATTGCTGCATTCACGGCAACTGGAGCAACTCCTGTTATTTCTGGTATTCGCACAACTTATGGAAGCTTTGTCGGTTATGGCCATTTCCAAGCTACTCCAAATACTTCTAATTCAGGTCAGTTAAGTAATGACCAAGGAATCACCTCAAATAAACAAGGTCTCTATACTGTAACTCATCAGTAGATTAATTAATAAGTTACTCATTTTATTGGCGGCTTTCTTAAGACTGTGAAGATTCTTCCTCTCTAAGTCATTAAATTTCTTTCATTTTATCAATTGATCTAAAATGTCGATATGCCACTGTATTAACAGAGGAAGTTAGTTGTACGTTAGTAGAAATTTAACATTCTTTTTATTTCTTTTCTTAAGTCTATTCTTAAGTCATAGCGTAATTGCATCCACAACTAAGCTTGGCTACTCAGGCCGACTAGTTCTAGCAAACGGAACACCAGTAACAGGAACTCCTAATTTAAAATTTGACCTCTATTACTCTGGCTCTACTGGAGTAAGTAGGGGAACTGAGACAATCAACGCCGTTGCTCTTTCCAATGGTATCTACACTGTCGAGTTAGACTTTGCTGGCATTGCTGGGGTGATTGATGGTATCCCTTCAGGAGAATCTTTAGTCATACAAGTAACAGACATAACTGATGTTGGTAATCCTGTTGTTTATGATTTTCAAAATGTACTAGCAACTCCAATTTCGGTATATGCTAATCATGCTGCTCTTTCGAATAATTTAGTTATCGCAGCTACTTGCTCTCCTGGTCAGGTGGTTTCAGTAAACGCATCAAATGAACTTGAGTGCGTGGATCAAACGGCCGCTGTCGCTGTTGATTCAACGCTTGTTAACAATGCGGGAGTGATAGGCTTACCAAGCCTTGTGACTGATAATACTACTTACTATTCTGTTGTTGTGGATGCGCAGGGACGTGTGAAGAGTGGTAATACAACACCGCCTTCAACAACGGCAAATGATATTCAGGACAACTTAATTGTTGATGCTGATATCAATACAAACGCTGGAATTTCTTGGACAAAGATCGATAAGACTGGAGCAACTCCTGGTGATGTAGGCCTAACTATTAATAGTGCAGGACCTCTAGGGACAACTACTGCTGTTGCAACAGAGAATGTTGTTAAGAGCTATGTTGATGCAACGGCCACAGCTATTGCAGATGCGAAAGTTATTAATGATATGAGTGGTGTGCAGACAACAATTGCACCTTCAGTTGATTCAGTAAAAAATTATGTAACGGCCCAAACTAGTGCTATTACATCATCTCAATGGACGGATTCAGGACTCGATATTTACTTTAATACTGGACATGTTGGTATTGGAACAAATTCTCCAACAGGACCGCTGCATGTTGTTGGAACAGCAAATGATGTTAATACAATGCGCTTTGGTGCCACCGACGCAGATGTGGCCGCTATTACAGATTATGCTAATATGGCAGGTCTTCTCATAGCCTCTGAGGGAATTTCAAATAGCTATCACAGCTTTAGAATTGTAAGTGATATTGATGGAGCAGATATTGAAAGTCTTGCAGTAACAAATGCTGGGCGAGTTGGTGTCGGTGTTCTTAATCCGACAGAGAAGTTAGAAGTTGCAGGTAATGTGAAGGGGACAGGGCTTTGTATTGGAGCTGACTGTCGAACTTCTTGGCCAACAGGAAATGCAGGAACTGTAACGTCAGTAACTGGAGGAGCTGGTCTTACTGGTGGAACAATCACTTCTTCTGGAACTCTTGCGGTTGATGTTGGGACAACGAATGGCAAGATTGCTCAGGTTGGAGTAGGAGATAAGTTAGCTGATTCAATTATCAATTATAACCCGGCCCTTGATGTTGCCTTAACTGGTTTTTCAACTGGAGCCGCTTCTACCGTTCTTGCAACTGATACAATTCTGCAGGCCTTTGGAAAAGTCCAGGCCCAACTAAATGCTCACGCAACATCAATTACTGCAAACTCTACATTAGTTGTAAATTCAACAGCTGGTAGTGAAACTGATAAAGCGCCTTCTGTTAATTCTATTAAAACCTATGTTGACGCTCGTGCAACTCAGTGGGGAACAAATGGCAGTAAAATATATTATAACGGTGGTTCAGTCGGTATTGGAACTAACGATCCATCGACAACTTTAGAAGTTACAAGTGGAGGTTTTCCACGTTTTACTATTTCATCAGAAGATGCAGAAAGAGATGATAATGTTGCAATTAATCTCATGACACTTGGAACAACTCCAAATACATTGGGAAATAAGAATTGGCATATCTTTGCTGGTGGAGACGGTAGAGTTGATAACCAACAAAACTCAATCTTCTATAATTTCTATGATTCGGATGGAAGCTCGACAACTGGGCTAGTTTTAAAACCAAACGGTTTTATTGGTGTTCAAAATGGAAATCCTTCAACTAATATTGATTCTATAGGGCCAATTCGCGCAAATTCTTTAAATGGTCAAACTTGTGACAGCACAAATGTTGGGATGATCTGGTATGACAGTAGTGTCGACAATTATAAGATCTGTGCTAACAATAGTGGAACACCTGTCGCTAAGAACTTAAATGAAGCTGGTTCTCATGAATTCGAAGCTTATGGAGTCTCTAGTTTGAGCATTCCTTATGCTTCTGCGACTACTGTAAAGTATACGACTGAACTTTACGATGCAAGTAATAGTTATGATCCATCAACAGGTCTATTTACAGCGCCTGAAGCTGGGATCTATGCATTTTCAGCTAATGTCTACCCAACTGGTGGTGCAGCAGGAAGTAGTAATGAATATGTTGGTATTTATGTAAATGGTTCTCCTGTTCACTTTGACCAAAGACATGGTAGTGCGGATTCTGGACGTCAATCTACATCACGTATCATAAAACTTAATGCTGGTGATGTCGTTGATATCAGGGCCTATCATACAGTTAGTACAACGCAGACTCTAACAAGTTCAAGTCGACAAGACTGGAATTTTTCAGGGGTAAAGATTAGTGGTGGAACTTCTGGTGCAGGGGGAGGAAGTGATAATTTAGGTAATCACATTCTGACACAAAACTTACTTCTTGGTTCTAATTACCTCTCAGGTGATGGAGATGCAGAAGGGATTACAATTGATGCCTCTGGTAATGTTACAGTTTCAAGCGATATTTGTATTGATGGAGGTAATTGTCTCTCAACAGCAGGAACTGGAGCTGGTACAGTAACATCAGTTACTGCCGGAGCTGGTCTTACTGGTGGAACAATAACAACATCTGGAACATTGGCCGTGGATGTGGGAACAAGTGCAAGTCAAATTCCACAACTTGACGGAAGTGGGCGTCTTCCAACTTCTGTCGAAACTGATCCTAGTGTTTCGGCCTTTGCCAAAACAACTCTTCCAACATGTGGAGTTGGAGAAGTTTTAAAATCTAATGGAACAAGCCTATCATGTGTTACTGATATTGATACAGATACTGATACGAATACAACTTATACTGCAGGCGCAGGTCTTGATTTAACGGGAACAACATTTTCTATTCCAGCTGAGGCCATCACTGATACGCAACTTGCTGGTCTTGCTTCAAGTTGTGCAAATGGAGAAGTATTAAGAACTAATGGTCTTGGGAGCTTCTACTGTTTTGACCCTCTTAATCTTGGAGATAACTTCTTTACTTCGTTTGGTATTGGGACAACTCCTGATGCATCAGCTGCACTTGATGTATCTTCTACTACAAAAGGTTTCTTACCACCACGTATGACATCTGTTCAAAGAAATGCCATTGCATCACCGGCCGAAGGTCTTGTCGTTTACGATACTGATATTCAAAGTCTTTATATTTATCAAGGCTCAACTTGGAATAGTCTTGGAGTGAATTTAAGTGGTGCTGGAGATGCAGAAAGCTTTGTTCATGTATCTTTCTCTGGTGGTACACATAGTGGTAGTGGAGTTTTAAACTATACGACTAAACATGTTGATATAAATGGTGAATTCGATTTAACAACAGACCGCTTTGTTCCTAAGCAGGCGGGGAATTATCTTGTTGTCATTCAAAGTATTGCAAATGGAATGACGACTGGTGGACATCACTACGCTTTAGCTACGAAGAATGGCTCTAATATCATTGCATCTTGGACGAGATCTACAAATTCTGGAAATGCCGATAAGACAGCTTCTGGAATTGTTTCAATGAATGGATCAACTGACTATATTGAAGGACGATTCAGTTTAAGTGATGGTTCTGTTACAGATGGATCACTAAGAGTTATAAAACTTGGTGGCTCTGATAATATGGGAAGCCATGTAGCTTCTAAAAATATTGATCTGACAACTTATAAATTAGTTGGAAGTGGCGGGGGAACAGGTCTTGCTATTGCAAACGATGGAGCGATCACTGTTGATAACGATATCTGTATTGACGGAGGGAAATGTCTATCGAGTGTATTTGCAAATGAAAATGAAATCACAACTTCAAATGGTGCAAACGAGCTTGTTCGTCTTGATGGCACAGGACGAATACCTGCAATGGATGGTTCACAGCTTACAGGCATGACGACTACGCAAGTAAGTGAAGGTACTAATTTATTTTTCACTGACTCTCGTGCTCAAACTGCGGCCGTTGTTAACTCAACTGCAGGTAGTGAAACAACTCAAGCCGCTTCAGTAAGTGCCATGAAGAATTATGTTGATGCGAGAGCTACTCAATGGTCGACTTCGGGAAGTGATATTTATTATAACACTGGGCGAGTAGGTATCGGGACGAATACTCCTCAAGGTCAAATTCATACATTCGGAACAGAGCCTATCTTCTTTGACCGCGTTTCAGGTAATCCTTCTCACTTACTCCTACGTGGAGCTAAGGGGACTATTGGTGCAGAGACAGCTCCATTAGAGAATCATGAAGTGGGACGAATATCTTTTACTGGATTTGATGGCACAAATTGGGCGACAACTGCGCTGGCCGGAATTTCAGGGCGAGCATCAGAGGACTGGAGCCCAACGACTAGAGGGACTGATCTCGATTTTAAAACTGTAACGAACGGTTCTCTATCAGAGCAAACAAGAATGATCATTGCAAATGATGGTAAGGTTGGTATCGGTTCATCTGAGCCTATTTCAAAACTTACGGTACGTGGAGCTGATGATGTCACTAATGGGCCAACACTAACTCTTGCTGGAGATGTAAGTAATCAATTTGAAGGCGGTCGTATTCGTTTTGCTGAGCCTAATAATACATTCCAAGGTGGATATATTCACTATGATGGAACGGGGCCAGACTATCTTCATATTGGTGTTCATGATACGGCCGACCTTTTAACATCAAGTGATGTAAATGCTATCAGCATTAGTCGCCAAACGGCGAATGTTGGGATTGGGACAAGTACTCCATCATCGCGCCTACACGTTTATGAAAATGGTAAACACTATCATGTTAATCGTAAGATTGATGGTTACTCACAAACTGAAAACTCGACTGGTGTAAATTATATTCTACTTCACCGTGCCTATGATGGAGCTCTCTTAGACGAGCACTATGTAAATGGTGAAATTAATTTAAGGCGAGGTGGAACGGCTGCATGGAATCGAAAAGTTTCAGCACAAGTTAATACGGCCTGTGCTTATGATAGCTGTCGAGGAAATATTATCAACTATGGTGAATACACTTATCTTGCTTATGTTACTTATAGTGGCGTGAAGTATGTTGCTCTTGCTATTCCTGATAACTCGACGATGTATAACGCAACTTTTACTGGTTATGCATATAATGCTACAGGAGTAGAGCAATTAAGACTTGTCTATGATACAGATGTCACAAACGTTACAACATTTTCACAAAACGCTATACATACTAATGCTATAAATGTTGCTGCCGGAAATATATCAACGGCTTCTGATTATGCTCTTGGATATAATCTAACTTCAACAACTGATAAGTATGCAATCTACCCACATCTGTTGGGACAACAGTCGAAAACCGGATTAGGGCCATCTCTTCCATATGATAATGCTATGAGTATTGAGTCTGATGCTCAGATAACTTTTGTTGAAACAGATGCAGATAAAGTTTCTGGTTATATGGATCTAAATACCAATACATTCATTTGGGATGGAAGTGTTGGGATTGGAATGACGGCCCCTGCAAATGCTCTTCATGTCACTGGAGCGATCGGTGCAACTGGTTGGGTTGGAGCAGGTTGTGAAGGAGCTTGTGATAGTGGGAATAATGGATACGCCATTAATTATGCAGATGGACGAATCGCAACTTTTGCAGGTACTGGATCGGTATGCTCTAAGGCCGGTGGCTCTGCAACTTTCTCATGTTCATCAGATAGAAGACTTAAGCACGACATTGAAGATTTTAATGGTGGGATTGAAACGATTATGAAGCTTCGTCCACGCACTTATGTTTGGAATGCGGATGAAAGTGAAAAGATAAATTACGGATTTATTGCACAGGAAGTTCAAGAGGCAATTCCTCATGCGGTAACTGTTGATACACAAAGAGAGGATGGAGAGTATCTAACTCTTAATCAAGGAGAGTTTACTCCGTACATTATCAATGCTCTTCAAGATCTGAATCATATGATTGAGGACAATAAGAAGATGTTTAATTTCATGAGTAGTGGAATTGAAACAAAAGTAGATGAAAATAGTCGTGAAATCGCAAGCCTTAAAGAAGAAAATGCTGAAATTAAGGCCGAAAATAAGATGCTTAAAGACTACTTATGTTCAAAAGACCCTGAAGCGCCTTTCTGTAGACAATAATTCTTATTCTCTAGGCCCATATTCGTGGCAAATTTTAGGTACTTAGAAATTAGACCGGCAGATAAGTCCGCTAAATGACATTTAATTATCTATCTTTATCAAACCATCTTATACTGACGATAAGCCACTGTATTAACAGGGGAACTTGGTTGCACGTTAGTCGAAAATTAACATTTATTTTAGCAATTTGTTTAGGGGTATTCTTAAACCTAAGTGCTATTGCATCGACGACTAAGCTTGGTTACTCTGGCCGCCTTGTATTAACAAATGGCACACCGGTTACAGGAACTCCTGATCTTAAATTTGATCTCTATTACTCTGGCTCTCCTGGTAGTAATAGGGGAACTCAGACAATCAACGCTGTTGCTCTTTCAAATGGTATTTATACTGTTGAGTTAGACTTTACAGGTATTGCTGCAGTGATTGATGCTATTCCACCTTCTGAAACTCTCGTTATTCAAGTCACAGACATTACTGATATTGCAAACCCTGTTGTCTATGACTCTCAAAATATTCTAGCGACTCCAATTTCAGTTTACGCCAATCACGCAGCTCTTGCTGAGACAATTGCAAATGATGCTATCACACCTGATAGCGTTGATTTCAAAAGTACGTGTTCAGATGGACAAGTTGTTTCAATTAATAATTTAAATGAATTTGTGTGTGTGGATCAAACTGCTTCTGTAAGTGTTGATTCTACTCTTGTTAATAATGCTGGAGTGATTGGTCTTCCAACTGTTGTGACAGGGGATACATATTATTCAGTTACTGTTGACGACTATGGACGTGTTACTAGTGGTACAACAACACCACCTTCAACAACGGCAAGTGATATTCAAGATAACTTAATTGTGGATGCTGATATCAATACGAACGCAGCGATTTCTTGGTCAAAGATTAACAAGGCCGGGGCAACTCCAGGTGATGTTGGTTTGACTGTTAATAGTGCTGGCCCACTTGGAACGACTGGTGCGGTTGCCACTGAAAATATTATTAAAACTTATGTTGATACAACGGCCACGAATCTCGCTGATGCAAAAGTGATCGATGATATGAGTGGGGTGCAAACAACAATTGCTCCATCTGTAAATGCTGTTAAAACTTATGTGACTTCACAGACTGGAGGGATCACTTCTTCGCAGTGGACAGATTCTGGACTGGATATTTATTTTAACACTGGCTATGTTGGTGTTGGAACAAATACTCCGATGGGTCCATTACATGTTGTGGGTTCTGCCAATGACTTAAGTGTCATGCGCTTTGGTGCAACTGATGCTGATATTTCAAGTCTTACAAATCTTTCTAATATGTCGGGTCTTCTCATTGCAAACGAAGGTGTTAATAATGCCTATCACTCACTAAGAATTGTAAGTGATGTGGATGCAACTCAAATTGAAAGTTTAGCAGTAACAAATGCTGGGCGAGTAGGTATAGGTGTTTTAGCGCCAACACAAAAATTAGATGTTGATGGCAATATCAAAGCAACAGGAGTTTGTATTGGGGCCGACTGTCGTACAGCTTGGCCAACTGGAAATGCTGGAACAGTTACATCTGTAACTGGTGGCACAGGACTTACTGGTGGAACGATTACTTCTTCAGGAACTCTTGCTGTTGATGTGGGAACAACAAATGGCAAGATTGCTCAAGTTGGAGCAGGGGATAAGCTAGCGGATTCAATCATTAATTATAATCCTGCTCTTGATGTTGCCTTGACTGGATATTTAACAGGAGCTGCTTCAAGTGTCGTGGCAACAGATACAATCTTACAGGCATTTGCTAAAGTTCAGGGGCAACTTGATGCTCACGCAACTTCGATTGCTGGAAATTCAACTCTAGTTATTAACTCGACGGCAGGTAATGAGACTGGGCAAGCTGCTTCAGTGGATGCCATGAAAAATTATGTCACAACTGAAATTGCTGGTGTTAATCAATCTCAGTGGACAAATTCAGCAAGTGATATCTACTTTGATAGCGGACAAGTTGGTATTGGAACAACTTCGCCAATAAGCCCGCTCACTGTTAATGGTGTAATTACCGCTGGTGGTCTTAACTCTTCAGGGGCCATTACTTATAATTCTTCGGGCAATTATGTTCCCTTTTCTGCTTCTAATTCAACGGGCTATGCCCACGCAAGAATTAATGGACTTGAGGTCGGAGGTATTACCAGTAGCACTAATGAAGGCTATATCAAGCTTGGGGATAACTCCCGCCGAATAAAACTTGATACGAGTGGTATTATTTTGAGCAACGGTATCACTGCTAGTGATGAAGTCATGCGAATAAGTAGTAACGGTAATGTGGGTATTGGGACTACAAACCCATCTGAAATGCTTGAAGTTGTTGGTAGAGTAAAAGGGACAGAACTTTGTATCGGTGGTGATTGTCGAACATCGTGGCCTACTGGAAGTGGCGGAACTGTAACTTCTGTTGTTGGTGGAACAGGTCTAACTGGTGGAACTATTACTTCAACTGGAACTCTTGCGGTTGATGTGGGGACAACAAATGGCAAGATTGCTCAAGTTGGAGCAGGTGATAAGCTTTCGGATTCAATCATTAATTATAACCCTGCACTTGATGTTGCCTTGACTGGATATACAACAGGAGCTGCTTCAAGTGTTACAGCTACAGATACTATCTTAGAAGCATTTGGAAAAGTTCAAGGTCAATTAAATGCACATTCAACTTCGATTGCAGCAAACTCAAATCTTGTTATCAATTCAATGGCCGGTACAGAAACAGGACAAGCTCCATCGGTTAGTTCGATAAAGACTTATGTTGATGATCGCGCGACTCAGTGGGCGACTAGTGGAAGTGATATTTCATACACTGGTGGTAATGTAGGTATTGGGACGGCAAGTCCTACAAGAAAACTTCATGTTGTTGCTGATGATGCAGTCGACGGAAATGATTTTATCGCTTTATTTCAAGAGCCTGGGATTACTCCTGAAGCTTCTGCAACAGTTGGTATTGCGGCCGATCGAATGGTTATGGTTCAAGGAAGTGGTGGAGCATTCTACGGTGGTCGAGATGTAGCAAATGATATTGAATTTGCAATGGGAACAAGTATCGCAGGAGAAGCCTTCTCAGGGGCCATGACTAATCATAAGTACGGACTAAGAACAAATAATATTACGAGAATGACAATTGATGAAACAGGAAATGTCGGAATTGGTATAACGGCACCAACTGCAAAATTATCAGTTGATGGTGATGCTGAGTTTTCTGGTTTTTATACAAGTGAGCAGGTCACTTACGCTAATTACGATTATACTAATCTTTCTTACTTCTTACTTGCTAAGTCATCTAGTGAAGACAAGGTCTATGGACGCATCTACGGACATCGTGGAAGTGCCACGGCCATCCCTCGTCCTTACTTTGTTGATGTTGTGATTGATACATCATCTGTTTATACAGATGTAGGAGAGATCACAAACGCTTATCGCGTTGATGCAAAAATTGCTCTAGCTGAAATTACTTATAAAGGTGAGACATGGTGGGCACTACGCTACGATGCGGATAGTACATTTCATGCTAATAATATTGGTTTTCAAGGCTTTCGATCACAAGCAGATGCTGATGCCTTTAAGTTTATCAATGAAGACGATGTTGACTTAACAGCCGTTTTAAATGTTAAAGAGTACTCTCGAATTCGTGGAAGTCTTTATTATACAAAAGCAGGTAATCTCGGTCTTGGAACAACGACTCCAAGTGAAAAACTGGAAGTTAGCGGTAATGTAAAAGCAACAGCTTTTATAGGGGATGGTTCAAGTCTAACTGGGGTTAACTCGTCATCATCTTCTAATATTGCAGATAATACAATCTCTGCTGATACTGATGTCAATGGAACAGGAGTGATCAATTTTCAAACTGGTGGCACAACTAAGATGACAGTTGATAACTCAGGTAATGTAGGTATCGGAACAGCTACTCCGAGTGAAAAACTTCATGTCAATGGTAAGAGTATCTTAGGTCCTGCAAACACTGGTGGTACAGCAACTCCTTCTGTACAAGTTGGGGCACCTCGTACAAATAGTGGAACACAGAATCTTATGCACCTAGGTGCATTTGAAGCCGATTCATTCTATAAACTTGAATCAACCTCAACTCCTGTTCACTCTCTACAAATGCGTTATGGAACTAATGATGATACTGTTGATAACCATATTATGACATTTGAAAGAAGTGGGAAAGTAGGGATTGGAACTTCATCACCAATAACTGCCCTTGATGTCGTGGGAACAATTAAGGGAACTAGTGTTCAATCAATTGATCCAATGTTTCTTGTTGCTGCAAGTGAGTGGAGTGATACTGCTTACGATTTTTCCGCTGGTGCAACGGCCACAGGAATCAATATTACATTTGACTTTGACAGTACAGGGGCTGATCCATTTCAATTTGGTTTAGATAGTAATAACTATTACCGTGTTTCACATGAAGGTGATAATGAGCAGACGGTTAGAAAGACAATTGCAGGTGTTTCTACAGTGCTTGGAAATGTTAGTCACACTTATGTCTCTGGACAGAAGGGCTTAAAAGGCCATGTGAATATTACTAATAATATCATCACTTGGAAAATTACTAAGCCTAATGGCGCTTTCACTAAGGCCAGTGGTGCAGTTGATACAGGAGGCCTTCCACTTGCTAATTTTAAAATTAGAGCAAATTCAAACCTTAGAAATGTGAAAATTTTTACGGGGCAAAAAGAAGATCTCGCGGGTAGTAAGAGTCTTGTTGTGGATCATGCATCAGGAAAGATTGGAATGGGAACGACTGCTCCTTCTGCACGTCTTTCAATTCAGCAAAGTGGAGTCGCTGATAATTATGAAGGTATTCGACTAATCGCTGATAAGAATAGTGATGGGACAAATGATGAATATCTTGATGTTTATATCGATTCTGCCGGAAAGAAGATTATCCAAACTCAATCTTCAGGGGCAGCAGTTCACGACCTTCTTTTAAATCCTGTAATTGGTAATGTTGGGATTGGAAAAACGATACCACGTACAACTCTAGATGTTGGAACTAACGGTAATGTTGCACTTTTTGGAGATGGTAGCTTAAATGATAAATTTATTTCTGTAAGAGATAATAATCAAGGTTTATATATGGGACTTGATGTAAGTCTTAATGGTGGAAATGGTGCAGGACTTATTCAATCAGGTCAAAGTAAAGGACTGGGACTTAAGGCCAATACTGCAACTTTTGGCGATGCTGATCCAGATTTCTATATAAGTGAATCTGCAAATGTTGGAGTCGGAACAGTGACACCAAGTTCAAAATTTGAAGTAAGACGAGTTTCTGATAATGGAAGTTCAATGGCGCTTTTTGAAGATGCTACTGCTGCCAATAATACATCAGATGTTAGAATTTTTGCCTATAGGCCAGGACTTGTTCTTGAAGATAATTCGGTTAATGCAGATGACTTTAGGCTTGGACTTGATGAAGGAAAGCTCTACTTTACTTTTGATACAGATGATGATGGTTCAAAAGATGCAACTTCTCAGTTTGATGATATCTATGCAATGACTCTAAGCTCGTCAAGAAAGCTAGGAGTGGGAACGACAAACCCTGCGGCCACGATGCATGCTCATGCAGGAGACAATACTGCTTCATATCCAACTAGTATTGCCCAAGGTAATATTGTTGCGAAATTTTCTAATAGTAATAACGCCGTTGAGATCGGGACTAATGGCGATTTAAACGGAAGAAGGGCGTGGATCCTCGCTAGACATACTACAACGGACACGTATGGCGGCTACTTTTCAACACTTCATCTTCAACCAGATGTTGGTGATAGCACTCACTATCGTGGGGTTGCAATTGGTACGTCTGCAAGTGTTCAATTGGCCGAAGCCGGAGAAAGACTTGTTGTTAACGGAACGGCTGCAAAACCAGGTGGTGGTTCTTGGGCCACATACTCTGATGCACGCTTAAAAGATATCACTGGTGAGTTTAGCTACGGCCTAGATGCTATTATGGGTATTGATACAATAAAGTATCGTTACAAAGAAGATAACGCTCTTGGAATTTTAAACGAAAGGGAGCACTCTGGTTTTATTGCACAAGAGATTCAAAAAGTGATTCCTGAAGCAGTTAGAACGACAACTGATGATTACCTAACAGTTGATAACGATCCAATCTTCTTGGCCCTTATTAATGCGACAAAAGAGCAGCAAAGTCAGATTGAAGAAAATAAGCGTATGCTAAATCTTATGCAAGAAGGGATTTCTCGTCGAGTAGCATCGTTAGAAGAGCAAGTTGAAACTCTAAAAGAAGAGAATGAGATTCTCAAGGCCTACCTCTGTCAGAAAGATCCTGACATGCCTCTTTGCCCGAAAAACTAGTCAAAAATTATTGTTAACATGTTAACGTTAGTATCGAGATTTCAACAGCTTAGAATCTTATCTTATTGATTTTCAAAAGAAGGTTACAATATACATTATTGATCATCTTGCTAACTTGAATGTTGTACGTTGGCCAGGAGGAAGCATGATCTTGATTAAATTCGGTATTCTCTATTTTGCACTGGCATATTCGTCAATTAGTTTCGCACAGGACTCGCAATTGGATAATTTACTTCGCTGTGGTGAAGTTGCACAAGTTCGCTGTCTTGAAGTTCAGGAGTTTGGACAAGAATTTGTCGGCCCCATACAAGAGGAAACAGTGATAGAGGTAAAGTCGAATGAAGTAGCAGGACCTAGTATTAGAGAGCTTATTTGTTGTGAAGATGATGACAAGCTTAGAAAATCAATTATTGGACATATTTTTAATCAAATGAAACCAGATTAGATGATCGTAGCATTATTGGCCCATAAAACCGTTGAAGAATTACGAGGCCCTTCAAGTGTTGATATGGTTTACAATGATGATCGTTTTGTTGGGCCCAATTTACCGAGTCAGAAATAACTATTTAGATATAAATTAATTCAGTCACTTAGGGCCCTTTTCTTAGGGCCTTTGTCATTTCTATGTCAATTAACCAATCTTTAATTGCTTTATTTTTAGGAGGAGCGTATTATTTCAATATACCCTATAGGGGTATATGGTTTTAGTTATTCTTAGAGAGGAGAGATGAAGTGAAAACAGTTAAATTTGTTGTCAGTGGAATTAAGTGTGGGGGATGTGTAGGTAAGGTTGAAAAGCAACTAAAGGAGCTTACAGGAGTGACAAATATAAATGTTGATATCGAAAACCAGGAAGTTCTTGTTAGTGGAGAGCAAGGTTTTTCAAATATGCAAATCAAGTCAATGCTTGGGGAAATTGGATTTCCTGTATCAAGCATGAAAAAACTTGAGGCTTAGGAGATTGGGTGGAAACACAAAATAGTGTAAACTTAAAAATTTCAGGTATGAGCTGTGCAAGTTGTGCAGCTTCTATTGAAAGTGAAGTTTCAAAAATTGATGGAGTTAAACTTTCAAGTGTAAATTATGCAATTGAAAGTGGTCACTTTGAATTTGAAGATAAGGCCGTCTTAGATAATATTGAAAAGAAAATTGTTGAACTTGGTTACATAATTCAAGATGAAAATGAAGATGAGACTATTAATGAAAGTATACCTGTAAAATCAATTGAAAAAGATAACTTTCATAAATTTATTATCGGAATCAGTCTTGCTGTTGCAGTCTTCATGTTCGAAATGGGACCGCTAAAAGGTTGGCCTACGAAAAAAGCTAACTGGTATGTTCAGCTAATTCTAACGACACCTATTTGGGCATGGATTGGTTTAAAATTCCAGCGCTCTTTATTACAATTTCTAAAAAGTGGCCGCTCTAATATGAATACTCTTATTGGACTGGGTACAACTGCTGCATTTCTTTACAGTGTCTTTGTTACCTTATTTACAGATCTAAGTCTTGAGCTAGGACTAACGACAAGAGTTTATTTTGAAGCGGTGGGCTTTATTATTTCATTCGTTTTTCTTGGCCAGTATTTTGAAGAAAGGGCAAAGAAGAAAACGAAAGAAGCCTTAAATGACCTTTTTAAATTATCTGCTAAGAAAGCGACTGTTCTAAGAGGTGAGTCCTTTGTAGAGGTTGCAATTAGTGAAGTTCAAGTCAGTGATACTCTAAGAGTTCGCCCAGGTGAGAAATTTGCGGTTGATGGGAAAATCATAAAAGGCTCTAGTGCAATTGATGAATCAATGATTTCAGGTGAACCTTTACCTGTTAAGAAAGGAGAAGGGGAGCAGGTTTTTGCAGGAACAATCAATGGTGACCACGTTATTGATTATAAAGCGACAAAAGTTGGAAGCGATACTTTCCTTTCTCAAATCATAAAGTTCGTTGAAGAGGCGCAGTCTTCTAAACCAAATATTCAAAAATATGCAGATAAGATTAGTGGGGTCTTCACTCCTGTCGTTATTGTTATTGCAATTGTTACCTTCCTTGCTTGGTACTTCTATGGAGGAGAGCCAAGATGGGGGAATTCAATCTCTAACTTTATTGCGGTACTTGTTATTGCTTGTCCTTGTGCACTTGGATTGGCTACACCAACTGCTGTCGTTGTCTCAACTGGTAGAGCTTCTTTAAAAGGCCTGCTTATTGGAGGCGGTGAAGTTATTGAAAAGGCCGTCGAAATTGATACTGTAATTTTTGATAAAACAGGAACAATTACTTTTGGGCGCCCAAGTGTCGTAGATGCTATTTTCAAAGATGGAAGTGATGAGATGACAACTCTTAAACACTTGGCTTCTATTGAGCAATTTTCTGAGCACCCACTTGCTAAAGCTGTTCTAAATTTCGCAAAAGAAAAAGGTATCGAATTAAGTGAGCCTGATAGCTTTGAGGTAATTAAAGGTAAGGGAATTATCGCTGAAATTGATGACATTGAATATCATATTGGAAATGAATCATTATTAGATGACTTACGTGTTAAAAGAGATATTGATTTAGAATCTAAAAAAATTGGAAGCTTCATTTTTGTTGCTAGAAACAAAGAACATGTGGCAACTCTAATTGTTGGTGATGAAATCAAGCCAAGTGCTAAAGAAGCGATTGAGCATTTCAAATCGCTTGGTATTGAAACTTGGATGATAACTGGTGATAATGAGATTGTTGCTAAGAGTGTTAGTGAAGAAGTAGGAATTGATCACTTTATCGCTAGAGCACTTCCTCTTGGTAAAGCGACTCAGATTGAGCGTTTACAGAAGGAAGGACGAAAAGTTGCTATGATTGGTGATGGGATTAATGATGCTCCAGCACTAGCAAAGGCCGACCTTTCAATGGCGATGGGAACTGGAACTGATGTCGCAATTAGTGCATCTGATGTAACTATTGTGAAAGGTGATATTGTTAAGGCCGTAGAATTCATTGAACTTGCTAAAGGAACGATGAAGATCATCAAGCAAAATCTCTTCTTATCAATGATTTATAATACTCTACTAATTCCAATTGCCGCTGGTGTGCTTGTTATCTTCGGTGGCCCGACAATGCCTCCAGTACTTGCAAGTGTTGCAATGGGACTAAGTAGTATTTCTGTTGTTTCAAATAGTTTAAGAATAAGGAAATTAATATGAGTAAGCACCCAGACCACAAATCAACATTAACTAGAGTTAATCGTATTGAAGGTCAAGTTCGTGGAATTAAGAACATGATTGAAGATGGTAAATATTGTGTTGATATTCTTACTCAGATTAAATCCATAAGAAGTGCTCTAAAGGGGTTAGAACATGTGATTCTAGAATCGCATTTAAATAGTTGTGTTATGAAGGCCATCAAATCAGGTTCTGAAAAGGATTCTGAAGAAAAAATCAGTGAGATCATGGAACTTCTAAAAAAATCAGCAAAGTCATAGGTTTTATTATGTTTAAGTCTGCTTTAATCATTTGTATTTCTACTAGCACCATGGCCTTCAGCTTTAAGCAAGCCGTTGGAGAACTAGCTAATCACAACAGTGTTGAGGCCATTAAGGGAAGTGCTAAATCTCTTGTTGAGTCTTCAAAACAAAAAAGTTCTTGGGGGGACCCAATGTTTAAGGTTGCTGCCAAGAACTTTCCGGTGGAGACTCTCGATTACAACCAAACTCCAATGACTGGCCTAGAGCTAGGTATTTCTCAGAAGATTGCTCTTTCCAACAAGTACGGCAAAACATCTGAAAGTATGAATGCTCAAGCAAGGGCCATGAATTTTTCTGCACTTGATTATGAGCAAGCTCTAGTGAAAGCGTTGTGGGGAAATGTTATTGGGAATCGAAAAATTGAAAGCGAGTTATATATTTTAAAAGAAAACCTAGCTTGGATTAATAATATTTTAAAGGTTAGTAAGAAGCTCTATTCAAATGGCCGCATTACTCAGCAGGCACTACTTGATATTCAGATTAGAAAATCAGAAATTGAAAGTGAGCTAAGTAATAAGACTTTCGAGTTAAGGCAGAACAAGGCCCAACTCAAATACTTGCTTGGAGATCGTGCTACTAGCTTTGATTACAAAAGTGTTCCTTGGAATTTATTAGATAAGTCTATGAAAGAGGATATAAAAGATAATCGTCTTAAGGCCCTCGAAGAAGGAAAGATCGCAGGAGAGTTTGCTGTTGAACAAGCTAATCTAGCTTATATTCCAGATATTACAGTCTCTTTAGGTTATACATTTCGTTCAGATGAAATTGATAAGAATGGTGACTTCGTTGGAGCACAAATAACATTTCCTATTCCGGTTTCAGATGACAAAAGTGGTGGAAAAGGTGCAGCTGTCGCAAATCGCTATGCTGCAATCAAGAAATTGGAAGATTATAAGCTTAAGAAGAATCGTGATTTAAATATTATTAAAGATGATATTGAGAAATTAAAAGCGGAGTTACAAATTATTACTAAGAAGTCTGTAAACTTCGCTAAAAACTCTCGATCAATCACTTCAAAATCTTACGGTCGTGGCAATAGCTCATATGTAGAGCTTTTGCAGAGTGAATTGCGATTGCAAACAATTTTATTAAAAAAAGTGATGTTAGAAGCACAACTTGCAACTTCTAAAGTTGATTATAAATATACTCTTGGAGAGTCTCTCTATGAATAAATTACTTACAATTATTACATTTACAACACTTCTTGGATTTGTTGCTTGCTCGCCGAAAGAGGAAACTAGTACACAAAGTGAATCTAAGGTTAAAACTTATTATACATGCTCAATGCACCCACAGATTAAGGAAGACAAGCCTGGAAAGTGTCCCATCTGTCATATGAACTTAACTAAAGTTGAAGTTGAAGATGATCATGACCATTCTGCCATGATACAAAATGAACCACAAAAGGAGATGTGGCGTTGTAAGGATTTTCCTGATGTAACAAGTGAAAAAGAAGATATCTGTCCTATGGATGGATCTCCAATGATAAAAGTAAATACACAAAAAGAGAGTGCCTCTAAAGTTGTGGCAAGTGTGAAACTTAGAAAGTCTCAACTTAAGCATTTTGCACCTTCTTACTTTCCTGTAACGACAATGAAGATGACTAAGAAAATTAGACTTCTAGGTCAAGTACTCCAATCAGAAGAAAAAGAAAGTAATATACCGGCAAGAATCGATGGCCGTGTTGAGAAAGTTTATGTGAAATCAACAGGAAGCTTTGTTAAGACAGGCGATCCAGTGGTTGATATCTACAGTCCAAAATTAATTTCTGCTGGAGAAGAGTATATTCTTGCTCGTAGGACGTACTTAACAAATAAAGGACGTGAGTTTCGTGACCTTTATATACAAAGTCAGGAAAGACTTGAGTTATGGGGAATTAAAAAAGAACAATATGAAGCATGGGCAAAGTCTGGCGCTGTTCCAAATAAAATTACAATCTATTCTCCTGCAACAGGAGTTGTACGAAAAAGAAATGCCACTGTTGGTACATATTTTAAAGAAGGGCAAAACTTCTTTGAACTTTCAAACCTAAGTGATGTATGGGTCGAACTCGATGTCTATGAACAGGATTCAGCGCTAGTACAATTAGGCCAAACTGTTGAATTAGAATTCATTGCAATACCTGGAAAGACGACAAAGGGTGAAGTGGATTTTATTAGCCCTGTACTCGATCTGCAGTCTCGAACATTAAAGGTTCGCGCTACGATTCAAAATGAGGAAGGGAAGCTAAAACCTGGTATGGTTGCAAATGCTCAAATTACTTTCGAATTAGAGGGAATGCCTCTCGTAATCCCACGATCTGCTGTTATTGATACTGGAAAGAGAAAAGTTGCATGGGTAAAGGTTAGTGATAAAGAGTTTAAGTCTGTCGTTATTAAAACGGGGCATGAGTCAGAAGGCTATGTTGAGGTTAAAGAGGGACTTAAAGATGGGGATCAAGTTGTTATCGAAGGAAACTTCCTTCTTGATGCTCAAGCACAACTTTTTGGTGGATATGAGGATATGAGTACATCTGATCCTCATCAAGGGCATACTAATGATTAAGAATATAATTGAATTATCTATTCGAAATCGTGTCACAGTAGTACTAATCTTTATCTTGGTTGCACTACTTTCTGTCTTTAGCTTATCGACAGCACGAATTGATGCAATTCCAGATATTGGAGAAAATCAGCAAATTGTTTTCACAAATTGGGCCGGAAGATCACCTAAGGATATTGAAGAACAAATTACTTATCCATTAAGTGTTCTCTTACAAGGGATTCCTGGTGTTAAAAATATTCGCGGTACATCTGCATTCGGTTTCTCTACGATTTATGTCATTTTTAATGATGATGTTGACTTTTACTGGTCGAGATCTCGTGTTTTAGAAAAACTTACAAGTGCAAAGAATGAACTACCTGAAGGCGTAAATCCTGCAATGGGACCGGATGCGACAGGTCTTGGGCAAGTTTATATGTATACACTCGAGAACGCTTCAGATAATGATAAGCCATTGTCATTAGAAGAGTTGAGAACATTACAAGACTTCTATGTTCGTTATCTTCTTCAAAGTGTGGAGGGAGTAAGTGAAGTCGCAAGTATTGGTGGATTTGTTAAAGAGTATCAAATCGATGTTGATCCTAATAAACTTATTGCCTATGACATTCATCTGACATCTATTATTCAAGCTATTCAAGATAGTAATATTGATGTTGGAGCAGAAGTTATTGAAGATGGTGATCGTGAATTTATTGTTCGTGGTAAAGGATTCTTCAAGTCCCTTACTGATATTGAAAATGTTGTCGTTGCTGTAAAGAATAAGTCTCCTATTCGAATTAAAGACATGGCAAGTGTTGGTACAGGTCCTGCTTTTCGTCGTGGTGCTCTCGATAAAAATGGTACGGAAGCCGTTGGTGGAATCGTTACCATGCGATTTGGTGAAAATCCAAAAGAAGTCATTGATAATGTAAAAGAGAAAATTGAAATTGTTAAGGCCGGACTTCCAAAAGGCGTTGTTTTTAGCCCATTCTATGATCGAACAGAAGTAATAGAGAGAACGATTGGCACAGTATATTCAGCTCTTGCACAAGAGATTTTTATTACTGTTATTGTAATTTTATTATTTTTACTACACTTTAAATCTTCAATTCTTGTTTCTTTAACTCTTCCATTTGGTGTTGGAATTAGTTTCATTCTCATGAAATTTATTGGTATCGATTCAAATGTTATGAGTTTGTCTGGGCTTGTTATTGCTATTGGTTCAATGGTGGATATGGGTATTATCATGACTGAAAATATCTATTCAAGTCTTGCAAGTGAAGATCGAGATCTAACTAAATCAGAACGAATTAATATTATTATTAAGGCGGCCCGTGAGGTTGGACCAGCAATCTTAACAGCGGTTGCTACGACAATTGTTACTTTCCTTCCTGTTTTTGGATTAGAGGGAAGTGAAGGAAAGCTTTTTGGACCTCTTGCATGGGCAAAGACACTGGCAATGTTTGGTTCCGTTGTTGTTGCTATCATACTTGTCCCTGCCCTAAGTGTTTACTTCTTAAAAGGTAGGCTAAAACCAATTGAAAAGAATCCAGTTAGTTTAAAAATTGTTAACACATATCAACCTGTTTTAAGCTGGCTACTTGATAATCGAAAGTTCTTTGCAATTTTCCCAACTCTAATTTTCATCCTCGGAGGAATTGCATATTCTCAACTTGGTAAAGAGTTTATGCCATCACTTAATGAGGGGGAAATTCTTTATATGCCTGTAACTACTGCCGATGTTGGGATGACAAAGGCACGAGAGCTTTTGGCCTATACAGACAAGGAGCTAGTTAAGCATCCTCTTGTTGCGAGTGCGATTGGAAAACTAGGGCGTGCCGAAACCGCTCTTGATCCTGCTCCTGTTGCAATGTTTGAAACAGTTGTAAAACTTATTCCTCAAGATCAGTGGCCAAGTGGAACTTCGATTTACGATATTATGGCAGAGCTTGATCAACAGTTACAGGTTCCTGGACTTGTAAACGCGTGGCTATTTCCAATTGAGAATAGAATCGCCATGATTTCTACTGGTATTAAAACACAAATTGGTGTGAAAATCTTTGGGGATAACCTCGAAAAGCTTGAAAAGATTGGACAAGAGATTGGCCATGTTCTTGAGGGCATCAAAGGTGCAAGTGGGGTCTATGCACAACAGATCACAGGTAAACCTTATATTGAATTTGATATTGATCGTGTGGCCGCAAGTCGCTATGGGATTAATACTGGAACGATAAATAAAATTCTTCAAACTGCAGTCGGCGGTATGACGATCGGGCAATTCTACGATGGCAGACAACGCTTTCCAATTCGCGTACGTTATAAGAAAGAGCTAAGAGATCGTATTGATGAATTAAAGAAAGTTCTTGTCCCTAGTCCACTTGGACAACATATTCCTTTAGAGCAACTTGCAAAAATTGAAGTTGTAACGGGACCAGCGATGATCCAGTCCGAAGATGGGATGCTGCGCTCACTTGTACTTTTAAATGTGCAAGAAAGAGATCTTATCGGATTTGTAGAAGAAGCTAAGAAGGCAGTAGAAGAAAAGGTAGAACTCCCTAAAGGATATTCTTTAGTTTGGGCCGGACAATATGAAAATCAGGTACGATCTAATAATCGACTGATGCTTCTTGTTCCTCTAGCGCTTGTTATAAATTTAATCATTATTTATTTTGGGATTAAAAATCTACGTAATGCTGCAATTGTTTTTAGTGCCGTTCCAATCGCATTTGCAGGTGGTCTAATTCTGCTTTGGATTGGAGGCTTTAATACGTCTGTTGCCGTTTGGGTTGGTTTTATTGCCTTATTTGGTATTGCTGTCGATGATGGTGTCGTTATGATGACCTATCTGCAAGAAGAGTTTAAAACAATTAAACCAAGAAATTGGAGTGAGCTTAAGGAAGTAATCGTCAATGCAGGTTCTAGACGTATTAGACCTCTTGTTATGACAACGACAACGACTGTCGTGGCCTTAGTTCCTATTATGTGGTCGACAAGTACAGGAAGCGAAGTTATGAAGCCGATGGCCATTCCTACGCTTGGAGGGATGCTTGTTGAGTTAATTACATTATTTGTTGTTCCTATTACATATTCATATTTTGAACAAAAGAACCTTAAAGGAGAAACACATGAATAAATTTATTATTGTAAGTATGATTGCTTTTAATTTATTTGCTGCTGGCCGTATTGAGATGGCACCAAACACAAAAAAAGAAGTTGTTAAAGTTCTCGAATTAAATGAAACACTTCATGCAAGCTTCTTTGAATACGATGGGGCAAAAGTTGAGGAAGCTGCAAAGAAGCTTTCAACAGCAATTGATAAGATTAGTGATGAGAAAATTAAGAAGCTTCTAACTTTTTCAAAAACAAAGCTTTCTGAAATTCAAGCTTCAAAAACAACTGCTGAAAACAATCAAAGTTACCACTTAGTTTCAATGGCACTAATTCATATCATTAATACATATGATGTAGGTGAGAAGTATAATGCTTACTCATGTCCTATGGTTAAGAAGAAGTGGGTACAAAATTCTTCTAAACAGGATAAAGTTCACAATCCATATGCATCAAATATGCCACACTGTGGACAAAAAGATACTAAGTTCTAATTACTTCAAATAATCTGTGATGGCCGCTCCAAAGATGCTTGGGAATGCAATAATTACTGTGCGTTTAAAAGCTAGAATTGGATCGGTCATTACGGGAAATTTATCAATCAAAAATAGAATGAATACAACACTGGAAGTTGTGATTAAGTAAATCGCAAAAATTCTCTTAATAAACTCTGCGACATTTCCCTTAAGCTTAAATCGGTAGAAGTTAAAGTAGACAAAGCAAGTAACAATAACAATTGAAGATGCTAGTAGATAATAGATATTATCAAACTTCAAACTTACACTAAGATTCCATACTTCTTCAGTAAAACACAATGGTGAGGCCACAAGAAAGGCCCCTACAAAAATTTGTGAGACATCACGTAGTCTTAATTCAACCATTAGTGGATTGATAACATGACCAATTGGCTTACCGGTATCATCTAAGAATGTAACAACTTCTTTGAGGTAGCCATTGATTCGTTTGATTTCAGTATGTGTATTCTTTAAACCTTTAAAAACATCCATACTAAAATTATAGAGAGATTTTGGAATTTAAGCAAAAAAAAAGGCCCGGATAACCGGGCCCGTATATTAACTTTAATTTAGAATAAGTTAATTGTTGCTGAGAAACCGAAGTTTGTTTTGTCTTTGTCGAAGTCATCAGCAAGGAATTGGATATTTGGGTAAAGGTAAATATCACGAGTAACAGAGATACCTACACCAACTGATTGGTATTCGTAAGCTCTAAGAAGTTTTGCATCTTTTCCTCTTGATTTTTGGTAGTTAAAGTAACCAAATACTGTTCTGAATGAGAAAGTATCATTGAATACGTATTCAAGTTGAGGGTAAAGACCAATTGCCATTTCTGTCTGGTAGTCTTTTAAGAATGGTTGTCCTGTTTTTGCTTGAAAGTCAGCTCTGTACTTAGAGTCAGCTAGACCACCAGAGAAGTAAAAGCTTGCTGAAACACTTGCACCAAGAGTCCAACCTGAGTCTCCAAATTTTTTCATCATATACTGAGATACACCTAGAATTTGATCTAGATTTTGATTCTTGTATGAATCTTTTGTACCAAAAGTTAAATCTGCTGATGTAATTGTTTGGATACCTGCGATTGTGTAAACACGAGAGTAACCAATGTATGGGTTAGAAATGTCACCTTTAGCGTGGTGAAATGGTGTTAGAACTGAGTAACCAGCACCAACTGTAATAGAATCATTCTTAGAAAGTCTATAACGACCAGAGATTGATCCACTCATCGATGTTTCAGTTTCGTTTTCTGGGTCAGCATAAATATTTGGTCTTTCTTTACCAAATGGGTCATCAAGAGATCCACCATTGTAACCAAGTGAGAGACTCATGCTCAGTGGAGATTTCGATCCAGATTCAGCTCTCATACGAGCATTTGTAATCTCTTCATCGATATCCTTTTTATCAGTAGTTGTTTTCTTTTCTTCTGCTTGCGCGTTTGAAAGTCCCAGCCCTAGCATAAAGATTGCAAGTGCAATGTTCTTTTTCATAATCACTCCATGTGTATGTTTTTATAGACTAATATTGTCTAAAGACTGATGTAAAAGATCAATGAAATTCTTAATAAAATCTTAATATACAACAAGAAAGATTTTTGCGTATGGCACCAATATAGCTTAATTCAATAAATAATAGGCAAATAACGATTAAGGGGCTTAATTAAACTTATCCCATCTTCACTTTATAGACGAGATGGCTTCTCCGTAGAATTATCTATCAGGAGAAGTTATGACTAAAATTTTTGATTGGGCACGAAGTGGTGATGTAGGTGAGTTAAGTATTTACATACTTACAAATGAAGAATGTAACTTAGAGGTCAAAAATGAAAAAGGTTATACGCCACTCTTAGAGGCCACTCATCGTGGTCACTTTGACTTTTGTCATACACTACTTAGTGCTGGTGCAAATCCAATAGCTAAAGATGGCCTTGGCAATACTGCATTGATGCTAGCTTGCTTAAAAGGTGATTTAAAAATCGTAAAATTACTTATTCAATATGGAGCAAAGCTTTGCGAAATAAATGATTCAGGAATGAGTGCATATGATTGGGCAATGGCATTTAATCGAAAAAAAATAGTCTCATTTATTAGTGAAACACACCATTTTCAAAATGATCGAATAAAGAGTTATTATGGCCTCGTTAAAAATGGACTTAAGTCCATTGCATGGTTTAATAGGTAATCTCTATGGCGTCATAAAGACTCAGTATTTTATTTTAATCCTATTTCTTGCGAAGATTAATTAACGGATAATTAATCATCAAAGGAGATGGATATGAAAGTTCATACATTATTTACGACACTAATTATTGGTGCAAGTATGGTGAGCCTTTCGGCAACAGCTGAATCCCTTTGTGAACATAAATACGATTCACAAGAGGTGAGCTCTCATCGTAACCTAGAGAATGAAGTTGTTCATTCTTCTAATTCGTTTAAATCAAAGTTTAAAAAGTCTGGCGAAACTCGCATCCTTAGTAAGATCGAAGGGCGTGATCCAATTCGCTAAATCTAACAAAAAGGCCCTGTTGATGTCTCCAAACAGGGCCACTTTCACCAAATTTTAAGTATTTATTTCAAAAAGTGTCTTTATTAGCAATCATTTGTTTAAATATGTAGATTATTGTTTGACACCTCAAACTCGTTCAGATATTTATTCTTCATAAACTTAAAGGAGAATAAACATGATGAAAAAATCACTTATAGCTTTATTATCACTACTATCAGTTTCAGCTATCGCAAACACTGACCTTGTTCTTGAAGGTGAGAGATGGCTTGCACAGCATAAAGGTTATGTATGTGCAGCATTTACTGACTACACAAATGCACCGGCTTCTCACAACAACATGAATGTTAAATTTGAAAAGCTTTCAACTGATTACACACTAGATAATATTCTAATCAAGGCAACTTTTGAGAATGTAGATGGTATTGAGTGTTCATACTCTTCAATCCTATTTGCAGACAACGCAGCTTCTACAATTGACCTAGTCGATTCAAGAGCTTTCTCTAAGGTTGATGCTTCAGCAGATTGTTCAGAAGGTAAGGCAGTTCTTGATGCTCAACTTGCAAACAATGATTACCTATACTGGGGACACCCTCACCACGCAACAATTATGGTTCCTGCAACTGGTGCAGCTGAAGTTTGCGGCGAAGGTGCAACACATATTGGTATCGATTTTATGGTTTATAAAAGACTATAAAAAATCCTTGATATTAAGCAGGGCCTTTCTTTCGTAAGAAAGTATAAGGTTCCTGCTTTTTTAATTTTTATGAGCTCATTAGTAAGAAAATTTTTAAAAATTCATCGTATTCTAGGCTTAGTCCTAGCGATTAACTTTCTCTTGTTAGGCTTAACAGGAGTTGTTCTCGTTTGGCGTCACGAATTATCTCCTGTTCATTCGGTAGAACAGCAGAGCGCTTTTGTTTCAGATCAATCCTCTCTTTCAAAAATTGAAAATTACATACATGAAAATGAAATTTACAAAGATAAAAAAGTACTTTCAATTTTTAAAGGTGATGATGGTGATATTCAAGCACGAATAACAGAGCCAGGTGTTGAAAAGTTTAAAGGTGCAACAAGATTAAAATTTGATCTTGCTGGTAATGTGCTGACATCAAATCAAGTCAAGCCTACGGTCTTTATTGATTTCGTCTTAAAGCTACATCGTGAGTTACTCTTAGGTGGAAAAGGTAAAATTTTAATAGGGCTTATGGGAGTGTTCTTTCTCGTAGCTCTTCTAAGTGGTGCTTTTATTGCAAATATGTTCTACCGTAACGTAAGAACAATGAACTCTCGAATTATGCTTGGGCGTCTTCATAAAATAATCGGCGTTAAAACACTTGCATGGCTTTTTATTGTTACTTTTACTGGAGCGATCTTAGCATTCAATAGTACATTAATTGATCTCTTTTTAAGAGGAAATGTAAAGGCCCAGCAAGAGAATGCAATTGTCATCGAAAATGCAAAGTATGTATCGGTCACAACAATTTTAAAAGAACTAGAATCAAAACTTGCTCATTTAGAATATGACTTTATTTCTTTTCCTGATAATGAATTCTCAGTACCAAATCAATTTGTTGTATTGATGGAAAATGAAAGTCATCATCACGAGATCGCTTATATTGATGGAATAACAGGAAAGTTAAACCGCACAGTAACGTTACCATGGTACTTAGAACTTCTCATTCTTTCAGAACCTCTGCACTTTGGCGATTATGGTGGAGTCATTCTTAAGATTATTTGGAGTCTTTTCGGTCTTATTTCTTCTTTTATTCCAATTAGTGGAATCTATATTTTCTTATTTAGAAAAAAATACTTAGTAGCAAGGAGTGAGCAGTATAATGGTAATTTAATAAGTGATGTAAATATTTCGTTTACTGAGATTCTACTTCCTAGCTTATTTGTTTTTGTCATTTTCTTTGTTACTTCTGATTTTAAATGGATTTTAAGTGCACTATTTTTAGTCTACTTAGTTTTCTCTTGGCGTGATTTGATAGTTTTTATTTCTTCTCTAAGAAAAAAGAAGAGAATTCAGAAGGAGAGTATCTCTTGAGTTCTCAACTTCAAATAAGTGACAATTTTACTAAGGCCATCTCATGCCTTTGTTTTGTTTTTGGTGCGGCCCAAACTATACTTCTTGGTCTTATACCGAAAATTGCTATGGTAACGAATCTTGATATTACATCAATCATAATTATCTATGGGTTTTCGATCTTCTTCTTTCTTTTTATGACAAAGGAGTGGGCCGCACTTTTTTCTAAACTTAAGGCCAAGACTATCTATCGAATTGCTCAGTTTGGATTGCTCATGTCGAATCTGGCCCTTTTAGCAACATTTACTTCTGGTAATGTTAGGCTGTCTCTCATTTTCTTTGTTATATCTCGAATTATTTATGCATTGAGTGCAAGCTCTATTATTCCTTTTTCTCAAATTGTTAAGATTGGCCGATACAAAGATACTCATAGTGGTATTCTTGAAACAACTATTTTTCTAAATGCTGGAAGGCTTGTTGGATTGGTACTAGGTGGACTTCTCGCATTTAATCTCAATTTGAGCTTAGTGGTTTTGATCGTTATGCTTCTTTTAACAATTCCATTTGATTTTAAGAGCGGAATCAACGAAATTCAAACTATCGCTGGAAAGAAAGATTCTGATACTAAGCAATTGATAATGCCACTTCTTTTTATTCCATTGATTTATACATTTATGACTTCATTTTTTCACACTAGTATCACGAGTGTGGTTGGAGACATATTAATTGGTCAAATTAAGCAATCCGCTACTATCTATTGGCTGCTGACTCTTGCATCTCTTGTCATAATTCTTACACAGTTAATTTTAAAGAAGTTAAAACTTATTAACTCTAAAATATTCTCTACTTTGGCAATTGTTTCTCTTTTATTTAGTTTCTACTCATTCTCTAGAGTAAATAGCTTAGAAACACTTTACGGATTCATCCTTCTATTCTCATTTGGAGCTGCAATTATTCCAATTTTATATATGGGACATATTTATAACTTGAACCCTAGCTCTCCAAAGCAGATTGTTGCCAGTGAGATCAGTTTTTATCAAACCCTAGGCAACGCTCTTGGAGCGATAATGTCAGGTGTAATTATTAAGTACAACTTTACAAATTATATTCTTTTTCTATTTGTGGCCTTAGTAGTAGGGGCGATCTCAATAAGTTTCAAATACAGTACTTCAGATACGAGAGAAGAACTAAGCGGAGCGACTAATGGTTAATATAAATTATAGGCAGCTTGCTGATAAATATAGTATTCGTGCATTAGTTAACTCAATGATAAGAGATTATTCAGAAGATAATCTTGTTAAAGTTGATGTTGAAAATAGTGATGTATTGATTGGTGATCTTGTTTTTGAACTTGAGTCATATTCTCCTCTCGGTGGGCATCGTTATACTGGTGATATTTACTTCAATAAAACAAAGCTTACTTTTGATGAGATGCTTGTTCACTTAGTGCCTAATTTTTCTAATGTTGATTCTACTTTTATCGAAAATATTATTAACTCTCGCGATAATATCGAGTTGATTCTTAAATATAATCCACAAGTGAATATTGATAGCTACCTTACTAGTGAACAAAAGATGCTTCTTGGACATCCATTTCACCCTTATCCTAAATGTAAAAAGGGAATGAGTGAAGAGGATCTCAAACTTTATTCACCTGAATTCTCTAATGGATTTAAGTTGATCTGGATAAAGTGTAGAGAAGAATCAATCCATACTAATGCAGAATTATTTGCAGTTTCTACTGCTATGAATAAGCTTGCTCAATTTGATTTAGAAGAGATCGATGACTCTTTCGTCTATATTCCAATGCATCCTTGGCAGTGGCGTCGTTTAAAAGAGAAAGAATTAGTTAATGGCATAGTGGAAGTTGCAAGTGGTGTTAATGATTGGTATGCACTTTCTTCCCTTAGATCTCTATATTCATATGGAGCACCTTTCTTAGTTAAGTATTCAATGGATGTAAAGCTAACAAACTCGATAAGGCATCTTCAACCAGAAGAAGCTATTCGTGGAATGCAGATGGAAACTGTATTCAAAAATGAAGGGGTCGCAAATTTTAGTGATAAATTTCATATTCTTTATGAACCATTCTATGTTGCTCTTAAGGGACAAGATGGTAATGCTATTATTGAATCGACAATTCAGTTACGTGAAAATTTTGAGACGGATAATTGTTTTCTCCTAGGTAGCCTTGCTGAAGAGAATCCTTATACAGGAAAGTCACATCTTTTAAGCTTAGTAGAGGGAAATGCAAAGAAGGCTTGCGGGAATATCTTTTTAGCAAGAAAGTACTGGTTTGAAGCCTTTCTTGAAAATGTCATAGGGGAGTTTATTACTCTTTCTGAAGAGCACGGAATTCTTCTAGGTGCTCATATGCAAAATATCATCCTAAAAATGAAAGATGGGTTACCTGTTGGGACAATATACCGTGATTGTCAGGGGACTGGATTTACAACAAAGAGTGTGGAAAAATTTGGTTCTAAGTATGAATTTATTAGTGGCACAAAGGGAAATATTCTTTCACCTGATGATGTTAACAAAGTATATACATACTACTTAATTATCAACTCAGTATTTAATACCATTATCTCGCTTGCAAATGGTGATGCTAAGGCCGAGCTATTTCATTTAGGACAATTTAGAAATTTTATTTTTAAAGCGCATCATAAATCAACATTTCTAAATTATTTGATTAACAGTGACTTTCTCTATCAAAAAGGAAATTTCAGATGTTGTGTAAGCAATATTAACGAAAATACAATTGAAAACCCTTGGGATATATATAATAAAATACCTAATCCTATTAGTACTCTTCTAAGAAAACCTCGTGTCTATGAAGGCGAGCTTTATCGTGCAAAATCTAAGCATAATCACGAGATAACTCTTCGTGCATTTGATTTGAATGAAGATCTTGAAAAGTTTCATGAATGGCATAATAAGAAGTATGTTTATGAATTTTGGGAAATGAATAAGTCGATAGAGGAACTAAGAGCTTATGTACAGGGCCTGAAAGATTCTCCATACCAACTTCCAATGATTGTGGATATCGATGGAGAACAAGCTGGATACTTCGAAGTTTATTGGAGCTTTGATGATAGGATTGCTCCTTATTGTGATGCTTCACTATATGATAGAGGAATCCACATTTTAATTGGAGAAGAGAAGTTCTTAGGTACTCGTGCCGTTTTTGATTCAATTTTTCATTTAACTAAATTCTTATTTGAAGATGATGAAAGAACTCAAAAGGTGTGGGGGGAGCCTCGTGTTGATAATAAGAAGGTCTTAACTTTAGCAAGGCTTCTTCCGGGATGGGAACATAGAGGAGTTTTTGATTTTCCACATAAAACATCAAATCTCTTAGAAGCTGATCGTACAAGGTTTTTGCGCGAGGTTCAATCATGATCAATACTCAGCTATTCTATGAATTACATAAAAACCTAATCATTAAGGCCATTGAAGAACTTCAGTTTGAAGAACTATTTAATGTTGAGTTTATTGATGATCGTTTTAATTTTAGGATAAATGATAGCATCTATTATAGCTTTCATGGCCGTATTGGTGCATGGGGAAACCTTCAAATTGATAAAAGTACTTTTCACAAAGTAAGTGGTGAAAAGGTTATCGTGGAATTTACTCTGGCAGATTTCTTCTACGAGACTCAATACCTTACAAAGATGAGTGATGAAACATTGGCACAATTTATCGAAGAAGGTAATCAGACTATTTATGGAGATATCCTTCATTATCACTCTCTAGAGAATCTTTCTCTTAATGAGATTGCACAGTTTAATTTTAATAAAATTGATCAAATTCTTTCAGGGCACCCAAAAATTATTATGAATAAGGGACGCCTCGGATGGGGAAGTGATGAACTCTTAAAATATGCACCAGAAACACGAAACAGCTACAAGCTACATTGGTGTGCAATAAAAAAAGAGTATCTTGAATTAGGCCTTGATCAAGAACAATTAAAACTAAATGATCTCTATAAAGACTCCCTGTCGATTAGCGAAGTTGAATTTGCTAAAGGGCTAGTTCATGAAACTGGCGCAAATAGTGATGATTTTGTTTTCATCCCTGTACATCCTTGGCAGTGGAGTAAATATATAAGTGTTCAATTTGCACACTTAATTTATCAAAATGCCCTTATACCACTTGGAATCATGGGAAGAGAATATACTCCACAGGTTTCTATTAGAACCTTATCTTCTAATTCTCGTGAGAGTAAATTTGACTTAAAAGTCGCAATTTCAATTTTAAATACATCTAGTGTAAGAGGAATTCCTCAAAAATATGTCTCAAAAGGACATCTTTTATCACAGAAGGTTGAGAGCATCATTAAGTCAGATAGCTTTCTTGTTGATAAGGTCGATATATTAAAAGAAGTTGCAGCAATGAGCTGTCCGCTACCTGAGTTTAACCGTATCGACGGTGGCTCATATCGCTATAAGGAATTACTTGGGTGTGTATGGCGAGAAAGTGTAGAGAATAAGATTGCTGATGATGAGCTCGCAATTCCTACAGCGGCACTATTATTCACTAAAGATGACCAATCTCTTGTTAGTGAATATATTAAATTATCGGGCCTAGGTACTAAAGAATGGTTAAAAGAATACTTTGAAGTTGTTGTCATTCCTCTTTATCACTTACAAGTAGAACATGGATTGGGCCTTGTTGCTCACGGACAAAATACGATACTGACTCTTAAAGGTGCAAGACCTAATAAACTTATTATCAAAGACTTTCATGGTGACTTTAGAATGGCATCTGATTCAAAGCATAGCGAAGCTGATTTTGGTGTTGAGCTTGATAAGTTACCACCAGAGTATTTGATTCACGATCTTATCACAGGACACTTTATCACAGTCTTACGCTACTTCTCGAGAGTTGTTGAAGAATGTCTAGGTTTTAAAGAAAAGGACTTTTATCACTTACTTGGTGAAGTTATAGCAAACTATCAAGTCGATTGTTCTCCTGTTGGTAAGGTTAATTTATTAAGAAATGAATTTGAAAAGGTATTGGTTAATACTGTTCGCTTTGTAGCTGGTTACAGCGAAACAGGGGAAAGGCTTAAACCAATGCTTGGAAGTAATATTAAAAATCCTCTTGTTAAAAATAGTTAGGGTTGAGTTGAGGTAGTTAAATGCAGAATATATATGACATTGTTGGAATCGGTTTAGGACCGTTTAATTTGAGTTTAGCAGCTCTTTTAAATCCTTTAAGTGAAATTAATAGTAAATTCTTAGATAACAAACCAGAATTTAGTTGGCATCCTGAGTTGATGTTTGGTGATGCGATGATGCAAACTTCTTTCTTAAAGGATCTTGTCACACCTGTTGATCCTAAAAGTATCTTTAGTTTTCTAAATTACTTAGTTGAAAATGGACAATTTTATCACTTCTTAAATACAGATCGTAAGGCGATTAACCGCTATGAGTTTCAAGACTATTGCAAGTGGGTTTCAAAACAACTTTGTGATGATATTGATTTCGACTCTAAGGTAATTGATATAAAGCACGATGGTGAAAAATTTGAGGTGATTAAGGAAGGTGGGAGTTACTTTACAAAAAATATTTGTGTCGCTTCTGGCCCAACTAAAAATATACCAGAATGTGCAAGGCCATTCCTGTCTGAGACTCTTTTTCACGCTAAGTCTAAGCAAATGAAGAAACTTGATCTTAAAGGTAAGAAAGTTGTTGTTATCGGTGGGGGACAGACGGGAGTCGAAACATTTAGAAATGCTCTAAATGGAATGTGGGGAAAAGTAGAAAAGGTTACCTTGTTAAGCGGAAGACATAATTTACAACCACTTGATGAAGCTCCATTTACAAATGAAATATTTACACCTGAATTTGTACTTAATTTTCACTCTCTATCTCAAGAGCAAAAAGATTCATATACTCAAAGCCAGTTATTAGCTAGTGATGGTAACACTCCTCAATACTTACAAGAAATGTATAATGAACTATATCTTGACCGATTCTATTTAAAGAAACTTCCTGATTATACAATTTCTCCAATGCGCTGGCTTAAGGCGATTGAGAAGCAAGGGGCATCATATAAATTAGTCGTTGATAATTTACTTAATCAAAACGAAGAATTTATCGACGCCGATATTGTTATCTTGGCGACAGGTTTTAAAAGTGTTCTACCTAGTTTTCTGGATGGAATTGCGGATAAGATTACAAAGGATTCTAAGGGGCGCATAATTGTAGGACAGGATTATAGCATCCAGACTACGATTGAAAACGGGAAGATCTATTCAATGAATTTTAGTCGCCATGGCCATGGTGTAGCAGATCCACAAACAAGTTTAATGTCTTGGCGCTCGGCCATGATTGCTAATGACCTCGTTGGCGAAACTAAATACAAAACTACAAATAATAGCGAAAGCTTTTTAAGCTTTTTTAACTAACGGAGAGACAATGAAGCTAGTAACGTTACTATTTTTCTCAATACTTTCAATTACTATATCTGCTGCCCCGGCAAATGAGTCAAAGGCAGAAGTAAAAAAAGCCGAATCTTTTAATACAAAGGAAGAGGTAATCGAAAACCCAACTTTAAAGACTTTGTCGGGCTCACTTAAGCGTTGGTCATTTTACTCAACTTTTGCTTACAAAGGTGGTGCAATTAATGACTTAACAAGTGCAGAAAGACCTAATATTAAGAATGCAGAAGGTAATCCTTCTTTGACAAATATATCTGGTGTCTTTGGTGCTAAATATCGCCTCACGAAATCAGATAATATTTCTCTTCAAGCTGGAATGTATATGGCAACTCCATTTCATTCAAACCACACGGCATCGACAGCTTCTATTCAAAAAGAATTTGATGACAACTCACAAGAGCTTGATATTGATAATCCTGTTCTTTCATACTTTAAAACATACACAATTGGTGAATTACAAAATGTTTCATTTCTAAAGTATCAGTATGTAACTCGTGGAACAGAAAAAGATTATGGTTATCATTCTGCTGCCGCTTTTTCACAAGCAATGGCGTACCGTATTTCTAAATTCGCTTATATTGCGGCAACTGCCACTTTGACTCAGTACTTCTTTGATAAGTCGACGACAAAGTATATGGGTTTTGATATCTCGCTTCTTCCATATCAAAGAGAAAGAGAGTATCAGATAAGTTTATCAACTGAAATGTACTTGAAGCGCAATATTTCTTTAAGACTTATTTCAGATATCTTCTCTCGCTATACACTAAGACGTGAGAGTAAACTTGAAAAGCGCGTTCTTCAACAAACTATTGCAGCTACATACTTCTTTAATCGCGATATCTCAATTGCACCTAATATTCGCTTCATTGCAGAAGATATTCGTGCCGATCGCACAAATGTTGGACTAACACTTAATGTGAATTTATAAAAAAAGGGGGATTGAATCCCCCTTGGTTTTTTTTATTTCTCTGAAATTTCAAAATCATCGTGGCCAGGAATTTCTTCCGGTAATGCTTCTTTTAGGTCTACTCCAAGGTGCACAATACGTTGTCCTGCCTCGCAGTTAGGTCTAACATTCTTTCCAATAACAACTCCAGAACGGTCAGCACAAATCACTTCTTTAACTTGTCCAAAGACATCGTAAACTTTTGCGATGACTTCGCCTTTTTGCACTCGATGAGTAAGTTTTGGAAGGACATCAACAATTCCACCTTTTGTTGAATAAATCCAGTAAGAATGGTCACAAATTGTTGCATCAGTAATCATATCTTTCACATCGCCTTCAATCATAGAGAAGTAGCGAAGTGTGTTCTTAATTCCATCGAGAGTCTCATCAATTAGAGCATGTTGGAAAGCATTTGGATTACCGATTTCAACAGTAATAGCATGAATTCCTTGTTCATTCGCCCATGCTCTTAGCGTTCCTTCTTCATCATATTTTTGAACAATAATTTGTGGGTTTTGCAAGAAGGCCAGGGTTCTTGTTTCTTCTTTTTCAAGATCGGCCCTTAAGTAAAGACTGTTCACACGGCCATGACTTGCTGTATGAAGATCGAGTAGGTAGTCAAACTTCGAAACAATTTTTTGAGTGAAGTAGTAAGCATAAACATTACTAGGGTTCCCAGTAAGTTTACCTGGCATAATACGATTTAAGTCAACATTATCAATAAAGCGACGCTGATTTGTAAGGTAACCAGGTACGTTACTAATAGGAACCATGATGAGAGTTCCTTTCAAGTTCTTCGGATCAATCTCTTCAATAACTTTAAAAATTGTTGAGATACCATTTAGTTCATTTCCGTGAACAGCTGCTGTAATCCCAACAACTGGCCCATCCTCAATTCCTTTCATAATAATGATCGGCACGCGCCAAGGTACTCCTAGTGCGTTATCTGAAAGGTGTATTTGTAAACGGTGTACTTCACCTTTTGCAAAAGAGTTTAAATCAATTTCTTCAGTGGTCTTAATGACTTGTATTCCACCCATTGTACTTCCTATGCTATGAGATCATGATCTCGTTAAAGAGAGAGTTATCATTATCTAAACTTCTAAAAAGTTTTGTTCTGAAAGTCCCTTTCTTACTTATAAGTTGTTCTGCCATCTTATCAATGGCCACAATTGTTAGAATTGTTTGTATGTAGGCCTCAATTAGATCGTCAGTACCAATTCCTAGTGAATTAAAATCTTTTTGATCCATTAGCATTAGTCTTGATGTGTCAGAGTCCCATAGGTTTTCACCTTTCTTTACTGATAAGTTTGTTCCTAGAACTTCCCAACTATTTTTTGGGTATGTTGCTTCAAGAGGTTTACTCGCTCGACGAGCATAAACTGCACATGGCATAAAGCCTTTAGGTGAAGAGTAGACCATAAGTCTTAGATCGGCGATATAAATATTTCCTTTCTTATTTGGAACCGTCCCAATATGGAAGAATTTCCCATACTCACTTGTTGAACTCCACTCATAGTGACCAATTAAACTTTGAACGATAAATTGGTCATATGGATAATCCATTTGCATGAAGGCATCTAGCTCATCTTGGTTTGTGATTGTAAATACACCTTGGCCAGCATTTGAATAAGGAATTTTAATAACTGCTTTTCCACCAAACTTTTGAACCCATAAAGGAATTTCTAATTTATTAACATCCTTAATTGTTTCAGGCATATTGATTTTTAAACCTGATTCTGCAATTTGTGAGTTATAGAGTTCGTAGGCTTTATTTGCGAGAAGCTTATTGCGTCCACCTGAAAGACAAACAAGAGTCGAGTTAAAGATGAAGGTCTTCGTTGTCGTTGGAATTCTATTCCATGGCTTTTGAGTTACATATCTAAAAGCCGCACGAATAGGAATTCTTTCTCCTGTTTCAAGAGTGATGTGAAGAACTCCGTTTTCAAAATCGGCCATTTGTTCTTCACCATTGAAGTGAGGAACGAGATAAACTTCTTCTCCTGTCAGGTCTGCAATAGTTGAAGCATATCCCGATGTTTCCATGTAGTTCTTATCATAGATAACAGCTAGTGCTCCGGGTGGGAGTTTCTTCTTTCTTTTCTTTAGTGCTGGTATGAATGAGTTTTCGATTAGAAATTTATAACCTCTGTGCTCATCTGCATCTGTTCTTGGTGGCATCGACTTCTGTCCTGAAGGGCAAGAGTTTGTTTCAAGAACTACCATGCGGCGATTACCAGCTTGAGTTGTTACATAAAATAAGTCAGAGCCACCCCAGAAGAAGTGCTTACTTTCATAAGATAGAATTTCTCTCAACGTGTCAGTACAAATTTGTGGATTTAAATGACTATATCTTTTGATAATTCTTTCGTGATCTAAATTAAAAAAGTGACTCACAAGAGGGTGTAGTTGTGAGTTCAAGGCCTTCGGATAAAAGTGATTCTCTTGTTCAAAATTATCAGGCTTAATAACTTCAATTCTTCTTTTCAAGTTCTCTCCAAATTGTATTTTCTAAAGCATAAGTTAATGGAAATATTATAATCTCAATCCCTAATTCTGTAGGGAATATTTTGTAATTTTTATTAAATTTTTAAGAGCTCTAAACAATATACTAGTATATGTTGACTACTCTAGTCAGAGACTTGTTAGTTCGGTTATCCCTAATCTTGAAATCTCTCACTTTTGGTTTATTGGAATTTATGTCATGTTGTTTTTAAACAAGATAAGGGGAAGGAATGAGACTTCGTAAAGAACTACAGGGTGTGAAGCGCCTTGTTGTAAAAGTTGGAAGTAACGTTATTACAAAAGACAGCGGAAAATTAGATACAAGGAAGGTTAGAAAAATAGTAGAGGATATATGTGAGCTAATTGATGAAGGGATCGAAATCGTCCTAGTAAGTTCTGGTGCAGTTAGTGTGGGGAAGTCTTTTCTTAAGGAGCACTTACCAAGAAGAGGTCAAATTGATCTTCAGCACTCTGCAAGTGCCGTGGGGCAACCAAAGCTTATCAATACATACTCAAGACTATTTGAAGAGAATCAAAAAATATGTTCACAAATTCTTCTAACCCATGATGACTTTAGAAATAGAAAGCGCAACCTACATGCAAAGCAAAGTATAAATGTACTTTTGAAAAATAATATTACGCCTATTCTTAACGAAAATGACACGATCTCTTTTACCGAAATTGCCTTAGGAGACAATGATCACCTTGCTGCGCAAACTGCTCAGATGATTAATGCCGATGCATTGCTTATGATCACTTCAACAAATGGCCTATATGATAAAGATCCTGCTTTTAGTGATGCAAAGAGAATCGCTATTGTTCCATTTGGAAGTGATGTTCTAGAGGACGTGGATTATCAAGGAAAGACTGCTGTAGGAAAAGGTGGAATGGAATCAAAAGTTCACGCCATCACAAAAATTACTCCTATAGGTATAAAGGCGATTATTAGTTCAATGGAAAATGAGCGCCTAATTTTAGATCCACTCACTAAAGACATAGGAACCTACTTTGCACCTAAAAATGCCTATGACCCGGAAGAGCGCAAAGCATGGCTGCTCTCAATGAAAAAACCAAATTGTTATATTGAAGTTGATCGAGGTGCATTTGAAGCTCTTAATGAGAATAAGTCACTCTTACCAAAAGGGATTATTGATGTTTTTGGCCAATTTTATAAAGGGGACTGTGTTGATATTCTTTGTGATGGAGAAGTTTTTGCTTCCGGGGTTTGTGAGTATGGCCACTGTGAAGTTGAACAAATTATGGGACGCCATAGTGATGAAATCGAAGAAGTTATTGGTTTTCGAACATCAATCGAGGTTGTCCATACAATAAACTTAATTTTAGAAAAGGAAATAATTGATGAAAAAATTAGCTAGTACAGTAAAGAAGGCTTCAAGAGAATTGCTACAATTGAGTAGTGAAACAAAAGAAATGATTTTTGATGATCTTATTAGGGCCCTTGATAAAAATCGTGATTTAATTCTACAAAAGAATCAACTTGATTTAGATGCTGCTTTTAAAAATGATCTTTCTAAAGCAATGGTTGATCGCCTAAAGCTCTCTAATGAAAGAATTGATGACATTATCTCTGGAGTTAAAACGATTAAGGAACAACCTGAAATCGTTGGTACTTTTTATAACGAATTTACTAATGATCTCGGTTTAAAGATAAAGCGTCAGAGGGTTCCACTAGGGGTGATCCTAATGATTTTTGAAAGTCGACCAAATGTTGTTGTTGATTGCGCTGCCTTGGCGCTTAAATCTTCAAATGCCATCATCTTAAAAGGTGGAAAAGAGGCCAAGCATTCAAATGAGGTTCTAGGACAGATCATTCAGGAGGCGATATCGAAATATGTTGATAAGAGTGTCGTTGAAGTTTTAGCATCAGATAATCGCGAAGTTTTAAATGATTTACTAAGTCTTAAAGAAGAGATTGATGTTGTTATACCACGTGGTGGACATGGCCTAATTAATCATGTTTTTGAAAATGCCAAAATGCCAGTCATTGCTCATTACCAGGGCCTTTGTCATATGTATATTGATAGCGAAGCTGATATTGAGAAGGCCGTGACTTTAGTAGAGAATGCAAAAACACAAAGAACCGGTGTATGTAATGCAATTGAAACACTACTAATTCATAAAGACATTCTTCCTAAAGTAAATGAAAAAATTGCGAAAAGACTTTTGGCAAAAGGATGTGAATTAAGAGTTGATGAAGAATTTGCAAAACAGACAAAAGGTTCATTCATTAAAGCAACTTCTGAAGACTGGGCGACAGAATATTTAGATAATATTTTATCAATCAAAACAGTTTCTTCTCTTGATGATGCTATTGAGCATATTGGAGAGTATGGAAGTAATCACTCAGAATGTATTATTTCAACTAATGAAGACAATTGTCTTAAGTTCTTAAAAAGCGTTGATGCAAGTTGTGTCATGGTTAATGCCTCAACTCGTTTTAACGACGGTGCTCAACTAGGCCTTGGTGCTGAACTTGGAATCTCAACAACGAAACTACATGCTTATGGGCCAATGGGTGTCGAACAAATGACGACTTCTCGCTATGTTGTCGTCGGTGATGGACAAGTCAGATCATAATTTAATAGAGCAAGGAGAGTAGTGATGAAGAAAATTGCAGTAATTGGTTGCGGAAATATGGCCAGCGCAGTTGTTCGTGCAATGTATAGAGGCCAAAAAGTAAAAAATGAATTTCTCACTTATACGCCAAGTCACACTCGAGCAGTTGAACTAGCTAAAGAAGTAGAGGGAAAGGCAATTGTTGATTTAGAAGAAGCTTGTGATGCAGACTATTTCTTGATTGGCTGTAAACCTCAACAATTTGAAGAATTAGCAAAGTCTCTAAAGAGTATGGACCTTTCAAAGAAAGTTATCATTTCTATCATGGCCGGAATCGATCAAGAAAAGATTTGTAGGCTCTTAAATACGACAAAGGTAATCAGATTGATGCCAAGTTTACCTATGGAATACTCTGAAGGAATCTGTCTTCTTAGTTCTTCGAAGAATGTGGAAGTAGATGAACTCGATTTTATTAAAATGCTTCTCTCTGATAGCTCTTTAATTTTAAAAATGAGTACCGAGGAACTCTTTGATCAGGTAACCATTGTTTCGGCATCTGGCCCGGCCTTTGTTTATTATTTTATGAATACTCTAGAAGACTCTTTGAAGGATTGGGGATTAGGATCAGTTGAATCCAGAGCAATCGTTAGCCAACTATTTCGAGGAAGTGCAAAGAGTGCATTGATTAATTGCGAGAGTGAACTAGATGAATTAATCGGGAAAGTAACGTCTAAAAGGGGCGTTACGATAGAGGCGATTGAAAGTTTTAAGGATAATGGTGTCGATGCATTTGTGAGGATGGGAATTGATAAAGCGATCCTTCGCTCGGCCCAACTACGTGAGTCTTAGGGATAACCTAATTAGTAAATTAATCAATTCTTAATGAATCTAGACAATGTTAAGGTAATTAAATGAACAATAAGAAATCTGAAAAATTAGTACAATTAGTAAGTTATAGTATCGTTGATAAGAAACAGTCCCGCAAAACTAAAGTACAAAAGAAGACTTCTATTTGTGAAGAGGGGCATGGTAAGGCGCTAAGAGAGACATCTTTCCTTCGTCGAAGCCTAATTGAAGATGAAGAGAATTGCCTCTCGATACTCTAATGAATAAGTTTTTAATTTAGTATTTTATTAATAAGCAAGAGCTCATCTTGTTCGCTAGCGCTTTGTATTCTTTAAGTGAACGGATAGCTGTGCCAAAAAAAGGATTGTTAAATGATTGTTTACAGTTTCCTCTTTTTTTTACTCCTCTTTGTTTTGATTGGAGTTTCTTCAAGTTTAAAAAGTAAGAAAAATAATTCTGACTATTTATTAGCAGGACATTCCACACCACCATGGCTTGCAGCTTTATCTGCTGTGGCAACAAATAATAGTGGATATATGTTTATTGGCCTTATTGGCTATACCTATACGAGTGGACTTCAGTCTTCTTGGGTAATGATTGGTTGGATTGTTGGTGATATGGTCATGAGTTTCTTTGTTCACAAGAAGCTAAGAGATGTTACTGAAAAAGAAAACCTATTAAGCTTTGGAGGTGTTCTTTCTCGTTGGCAACGTGGAACAAGTTTTAAGAAACTTAGATTATTAGTCGGTATCATTACTATCTTATTTTTAGGTGTTTATGCTGCTGCTCAATTCAAGGCAGGGTCTAAGGCCTTACACGTTCTCTTTGGATGGGATTATAGTACTGGTGCTATTATCGGTGCAGTCATTGTTTTTGCTTACTGTCTATCAGGTGGGATTCGCGCATCAATTTGGACAGATGCAGCTCAATCATTTGTCATGATTATTGCAATGGGGCTACTTTTCTTTGTTGGAATCAATGAAGTTGGTGGATTTAATTCATATGTGACAAAACTAGATTCTGTATCTCCTGGGTTTTTGAGTTTCACTCCAACTGGACTTAATGTACCAGGTGGAACGGGAATCGGTTTATTTATATTAGGTTGGGTATTTGCTGGTTTTGGTGTTATTGGACAACCACATATCATGATTAGATTTATGACAATTGATGATACTAAGAATATGGCAAAGACTAAATTGTATTACTATGCATGGTTTATTGCTTTTACAATTTTAACAATTGGTGTTGGTCTAACTGCAAGACTTCTCTTACCAAGCTCAGCAAATTTTGATGCTGAACTCGCACTACCTTTAATGAGTCAAAAACTTCTACCTGAATTACTGATTGGTGTTGTCCTTGCAGGTATTTTTGCTGCAACAATGTCGACTGCCGACTCTCAGGTACTTAGTTGTTCTGCAGCTTTTACGAGAGATATTTTACCTAAAAAATCAGATAATATTTATCTAACAAAGCTAGCAACAGCAGGTACGACAATTATTGCTCTTTGTGTTGCCCTTTTTGGAAGCAAGAATGTGTTTGAGTTGGTTCTTCTTTCTTGGTCAATACTAGCTGCTTGCTTTGGCCCACTCCTTTTTATCTATGCAATTGGTAAGAAGGTATCTGAAATAACTGCTATTTCTATGGTTATTGTTGGTGGAGTCGTGACAATCGTTTGGATGAATCTTGGTTACGGTGCGACTATCTATGAAGTTGCCCCAGGTATCATGGCAGGACTAATCACATACTTTGTTCTTTCAAACACACCATTAAATGAAATCGTTTCTAGTAATAAGGTTGTTGATAATCGAATGAAAAATTCAAAGCTTGTAAATGAAGCCAATAGCTAACTCCTTGGTCGATTATTTATACCCAATTACGGTTACCCTCCTATTTTTAGGAGGGTACTTTCTTTCTCTTTTTAATATTAAAAGAGTGCAAAAAAGAAAGCTCAAAAATATTCGCAAAAGAGATATTTCTGATGCAGTTGAAACAGATTCACCTGTTGACGATCAAGAAAAAGAATTAAAGTCTCATGGTGCTGAGGGCATAGAAGGTCGCTTCTCATTTATGATGAAAGCACTGCCAGTCTTATTTTTTATTTTATGGTCTCTATTTGTTTCAATCCCGTACTTAGGTGAAATTCCAACAGTCTACGTTTCAATTATCGCTGCCATTGTATCTGTGATTGCTGGTTTTTCTTTAAGGCCTTTTCTAGAAAATCTCTTTGCAGGTGTCATTATCTCTTTTTTTAAATCAATCAAGATAGGAGATACCGTTACGATCGATGGACATTATGGGCTGATCGAAGAAATTGGATTGACTTATTCAGTAATAAAAAAATGGAATTGGATTAGATTAGTAATTCCGAATTCAAAGTTACTCCAGAAAGAAATCCAGAATTTTACAATGAATGATCATTATGTTTGGACACACGTTGAATTTTTCGTTGCGCCAAATGTCGATTTGAAGTTGGTAAAGGAAATAGCTCACAAGGTTGCAAAAAGATCGGAATATTTCAGCGATGTTGAAGAGCCAACGATGTGGGTCATGAAATTAGATAAGGATGCTATTGAGTGTTGGTTAGCTGCTTGGGCCGATAATCCAAGTGATGCTTGGGAGTTAAGAAATGATATGCGCACACAGCTCTATATTGAGCTTCAAAGTGCAGGGATTGAGTTTCATAAACTCAATATTAAGAGTTAATAATTTAGAGGTTGATATGATTTTAAATATAATAAGTAACTTATTTGAACAGGTTTTAAAGATGATCATTTTCATTTTAGACCAATTTTTCCCCCTTTCTTCCGACTCCTAGGTACTTAGCGCGACTAGGTAGTTCGGTTTTTGCTAATTGATGATCGTCTTGTTAAGGTAAGGAGCAAAGCTAAATGAATCGAGGAATAAACTTGGAAAAACTAAAAGATATTAATTGGAATCATCTCTATTGTTTTTATGAAGTCGCCAAAGTTCAATCTTTAAAAAAAGGTGCCGAAATCATAGGTACTTCATCACCAACACTTAGTGAACAATTAAAGCGTCTTGAAAATAAATTCAATATGAAGCTATTTAATCGCAGCTCAAAGGGGCTATCTCTAACACCTGAAGGCCTACAATTATTCGAAAGAACAAAAGGCATTTTTGAAGAGGGGAGTAAGTTACTTGAACACTTCTCAGAAGATGTTGTTGGTGGTTATCCTGTTTCAATTGGTATTGAAGAGACTATTTCATATGATCTTGCTACTGAGTTTGCATCTCAATACTGGGATCTTTATACGAAATATGGAACAGTTAATACAATACGCCAGGCCGACCATGAAGTTCTTGTGGATAATATTTTACGAGGAAATATCGATTGGGGAATCTCTCTTCGAAAACCTAAGAGAAAAAGTCTAAATGTTGCTGAAATAGGTTCATTCGAAATTGTCTTCTGTTGCTCAACAGAACTTTATGACAAGTTTAAGGATGAAAAGGATCTACTTGTAAATATTCCATTTGCAGAGAGTAATTGGGATAAGAATCTAAATCGTGTTATTTACCAACACTTAAGAAAGAATGGTGTCATACCTAAAGAGAAGGTCTATAGCGATCATATCGACTTTGTTCATAAGTTGTGTTTGAGAGGACGTTGTGTGATGTTCTTGCCAAAGAATCCGCTTGAAGAATACCTCGGACTCAAAACATTTAATCTTGGAGAGCCTCTCAAAATGTCTCTCTATGCTATTTGGAAGAAATCAGATGAAGGCCTTATTTCTATTCGTAAGCTACAAGAACTCTTTCAGTCAAAATTATCTAATGTTCCTGACCGTTATGAAGATGTGGATTTACAGATTGAAGTGTCTGATGTTTCAGATGATTTATTGAATTAGGATAAAACTAATTTGTGTTTGATCATATTTTATTTCGTGAAAATTCCCTTAGAATTTTTATATGAAAAAAAATACTCTTTTAAATTCAATTAAGTTCTTCTCTATTTTTACACTCTTATTCACTTTGTTCTCATGTGTTTCTTCAGAGAAGGAGAATATTACACCTGCTGTTGCTGGAAGCAATACGATCTCTTATCAAGATGAAGATACAATTAAGCATGAGATGGAGCTCTATCAAAATGAACGTGTCCAAAAATGGATAAATTATTTTGCAGTAAAAGATCGTGCTCGTTTTGAACAATTTATTAAAAAGGGAATGTATTACAAAGAAGTTATTCAAACAGTACTTGAAGAAGAAGAGCTTCCATATCAATTATATTACCTACCTCTAATTGAAAGTGGCTATAACAAAACTGCACTGTCTCATGCAGGGGCCGTTGGGCCATGGCAATTTATTAAGGCCACGGGAAAGAGATATGGACTAGCTGTTAACCGAGTTGTTGATGAAAGAAGAGACCCTGTTCATAGTACAGAGGCCGCAACGAAGTATCTAAAAGATCTATATACCGTTTTTAATTCTTGGGAGCTTGCAATTGCAGCTTATAATTGTGGGGAGCTTCGAGTTTTACGTGCCATTATGAAGGGGAGAACACGTAACTTTTGGGAACTTGCAGATCGAAAACTACTTCCAAGAGAAACGAGAAATTATGTCCCTAAGTTTTTGGCAGCAGCCTACGTTGGTGAAAATCTTGCTCAATTTGGCTTTGACGAAGAGATGATTGCACAATCTCCGACTTACCCAGATTTAAAATTAGTGGAGGTTCCTGGGGGCGTGCACATTAAAGATGTTGCAAAACATTTTAATATTGATCGCAGTGAAATTGAAAAAATTAATCCCGCCCTTAAACATAAGCGTACACCTAATTGGATTAAGCAATATGCGATTTGGATGCCTCGTAAGGATTATGAGAATATAGAAGAAATTCAACAGAAATTGGCAAGTAGTCGTCAATGGGGAAAACTTAATTCCTTTCCAACTCACTATCGAGTTAAAAGAGGGGACTCATTAACAAAGATCTCTCGTCGTTACAAAATTTCACTTAACAGGCTCAAGCGAATTAATAATTTAAGAAGCAGCCGAATTTATCCAGGTCAAAAACTTGCCCTAAGAGCAAATGAGTATAAGAGTGTTGTTGGGAAGAGATTCTACTTTGTGAAAAAGAATGATTATCTAGGAAAGATTGCAAGTCGCTCGGGCCTAAGCGTGTCTTATTTAAGACGCTTAAATGGAATTCATGGCAATAATATCTACGTAGGGCAAAAGTTAGATATCACTAGAGGTGTAAGAGTATTTCGCTATCGTGTTAAAAAGGGTGATAACTTAACACGTATTGCCAAACTCTATAATACGACTACATACGAAATAAGAAAGAGAAACTCTCTTCGATCGAGTAATCTCTTTATTGGACAGATGTTAAGTATCTAAATAGATTGTCTTGTTAAAAAAAAACGAGACAATTTAAATTTAGTATTGCTAGTATTGAGCTAATGCAGAAATTTTTTAGATTCATATTTGCGGCAACCTTTCTTGTAAGCTTTCTTACAGCAAGCATCCATTTCCATGAAAATGAGCATGAGACTAGTAAGTTAGATCAAGCTTGCCATTTCTGTATTAAAGTTTCTCAATTCAAATATGATGCTAGTAATTCTGATTTCTCTGAAGAACTTGAAGCAAGTTTTCTTTTTCTCGTTACAGATCGTTATCAGACCCTAGTCGGTCACACATTACAATCTCTATTTATTCAAACAGCTCCTCGTGGGCCACCAACTCATTGTTAATTTAATTACATTCACTTTTTATTTTTTAAATTTAATTAATTAATTTTCAATGAGGTTTATTTTGAAAAACTTATTTTATATTTCTATTTTATTACTAGGCTCAAACACTTTTGCGCAATCTCTTTCTGACAATTCAAGAGGCAATGGGTTTAATCCTGCCATCGGTTTAAATGCTTTAACTATCTATAAAAACTCGTCTCGTGATAATGATCACGATGGATTTTCTCTACAAGAAGCAGAGCTTCAGTTTAGTGCAGATGTTGATGCATACTTTAGAGCTGAGGCTACTTTTGCTGTTCACAAGGAACATCATGAAGAGGGTGGCGAGGAAGAGCATGGTTATGCATTTGAGCCTGAAGAAGTATTTGCTGAAACAATTTCAATTCCTGATTTTACAGTAAAGTTAGGGAAGTTCTATGCCCAATTTGGTAAGTACAATATGGTACATACTCACGCTCAGCCATTCATTTACCGTGGTCTTGTTCAAGAGTATATGTTTGGAGAAGAAGGACTAAATGAAGTTGGTGTAAGTGTATCATATCTAGCGCCACTGCCATGGTATAGTGATTTAACTGTTCAGTTTCTTCAGCCAACAAATGAAGAATTATTTGTTGAAGATCCACACTCGATCACTACTGTCGCTAACCTAAAAAACCTTTGGGATTTATCTGAGTCACTAACTCTAGAGTGGGGTCTTTCAGGTCTTTATTTTGAAGAACAAGCTGAGAAATCAACTGTCCTAGGAACAGACTTAACATTAAAATGGCGTCCAGTTAAAAAAGGTAAGTATTCGTCATTTGTTTGGTCAACTGAGTTTATCCACAAAGATGTTCAGGGAACAAACGAAGTTAAAAATGGTGGTTATTCGACATTCTTACGTTATCAATTTGCACCACGCTGGTTTGCTCAAGCACAATATGAATTCCTAGGTGTTGCTAAGGATGAGTCAATTGCAGATCAAAATGCATATACTGCACTTTTAGCATTTGTTCCTACTGAATTCTCAGCTGTAAGAATGCAATACGATGAAATTCATGATGGTGAAGATCGTCCTGAAAAAAGAGTAAGTCTTCAGTTAAGCTTTAGTATCGGTGCCCACCCGGCACACCAGTACTAGGTCGCTAAAATGAAGTCAATTCTTATAGGGTTGTTACTTGTTCTAGGTATGAGCTCTTACGCTCAATTGAGAATTGTAACAACGACGACAAATTTAGCAGATATTGCAAAAAAAATTGGTGGAGAGAGTGTGAGTGTACACTCTCTTGCTAAAGGTACTCAAGATCCTCACTTCCTAGAAGCAAAACCTAGCTATACTTTTAAAGTTGCTAAGGCCGGTCTGTTAATTAGTATCGGTGCGGGCCTTGAAGTCGGTTGGCTCCCGCTTGTTGTTAGAGGAAGTCGCAATCCAAAAGTTCGTATCGGACAAGAAGGAAGACTTGAAGCATACGCTCTTGTGAAACTAACAGATGAGGTTAAGGGGAAGCTAACGCGTGCTCATGGTGATGTTCATCCGGAAGGAAATCCTCACTTTATGCTTTCACCGAGTAAGGCCCTAGAAGTTGCGAAGGGAGTTCGTGATCGTTTCATTAAGTTAGATGAAAGTAATAGGCAGGCTTACGAAAATAATTACATAGCATATGAAAAACGCACTAAAGAATTGATAAAAGATCTTAGCGCCAAGATTAAGAAAGGAACTAAGATTATAACGTTTCACCGTACGCTAACTTATTTTTTAGATGAATTTGGGATTCAAGTTCAAAATGTTCTTGAACCTAAGCCAGGAATTCCTCCAACTGCTTCACACATTATCAGTGTTATTGAACAGATGAAAAAAGAAGGAATTCGTCATATCTTAGTTGAAAATTACTTCGATGATAGTGTCGCTAAAAGAATTAGTAAGAGTATCAAAAATGTAAAAATCAATAATGTCGCAGTTGCTGTTGACGGTAGCTCACAAGTGAAAGATATTTTCTCTCTTTATGAGAGCCTCGCTCTAGCACTGGAGGATTAATGGAAGTTATTTCTTTTTTAGCTGCACCATTTGTCATGTGTTTAATTCTTGTAGGGATACACTGCTATCTAGGATTACATGTCTTAAGAAGAGGAGTTATCTTCGTTGATCTCTCCTTAGCACAAGTGGCAAGCCTAGGCTCAACGGTAGCTTTACTCCTTCATCTCGATCACCATAGTGGCCTTAATTACTTTGTTTCTTTAGGTTTCACTTTTGTGGCCGCAGCTTACTTTGCTTGGGCCAAGAAGTTTGAAAAGTATATCTCGCAAGAAGTGTTAATCGCTCTTGTTTATGCTTTCGCTTCTTCCGCTGTTATTCTCGTTGTTAACATGATGGCCCATGGTGCAGAACATATTAAAGAAATACTCATTGGTAAGATCCTCTGGGTAACTTGGGCAGATGTTATAAAGACAGGTGCTATTTATAGTATTGTTGCTACAATTCACTATATTTTTAGAAAACAAATTCTTAGGTCAACTTTAGATAAAGATAATAGTTCTGCATTTTGGGATTTTATTTTCTTTTCGTTGTTTGGTGTTGTAATTACCTCATCTGTTGGAATAGCTGGTATTCTACTTGTTTTCTCATTTCTTGTTGTCCCTGCATTGATCAGTACATTACTCTCTCAACGTATTCGATCACAGCTGTTTATCGGTTGGGGGATTGGCTTAATTTTGAGCTTACTTGGAATGGCCCTCAGTTACTTCTTTGATCTTCCTGCTGGAGCAATTATCGTGGTGGTCTTTACTATTGTTCCAATAGTGTTCCTACCATTTTTGATAAAATTTAAAATGAGTCGCACTTAATTTAGTGCGACTTTTTTATTTTCTCTCATTTATTTCCATTAAAAACGACTATCACGATTGTTTATGCAATATGTCCAAGTAATCTTTTGATTTGAAAAACTTAACCTATTTTAAATTCTCAAATCTCAATGTTTTGGCGATAACTTTTCTATTGTTAATTTAGTTCCCGGCAACTGATTGTCGGTCTTGGAAAAAATAGGGAAGAATATGAATACAGAGCAAACAGGTAAAGTTAAGTTTTTTAATGAAACAAAGGGTTTTGGGTTTATTAAACCAGATAGTGGGGAAGGGGACTTATTTGTTCATATCTCTGCTGTTGAAACTGGCAATAAGTTAAACAATAATGATAAAGTTACTTATATGCTTGGGGAAGGTAAACGTGGACCTTGTGCAACTCAAGTTAAAAAAGTTTAATTTTTGAAGAGGGACATTTATTGTCCCTCTACTGCCTTACATGACCAATCAAATGAATGAATATCATATTCTGGAATACGGACAAAGGCCCAAATATTTCCATCGATACCACCTACGACATGATCAAGTCTTATTCTGAAACTTCCAGTTGTGAAAGACTCAACTTTGGCATCATATTTTGGAATATAGTTAACTTTTTTACGGTATGAGAATTCCTTGTTTTGATTAGTATCTTCAACATAAACTTCAATTTCATGAAAGATTGGCCCTCTTCCGTATTGTGATTCATATATCATCGCATCAGTAACTTTTGATTGCCCATCATAATTCACACAATGATAGAGAGGTTGAGATTTTGATCCAAATTTTGCCAGTGTCACACTAGAAATTAGTATTAAGAAAATTAGCTTAAGACTATTCATAACAACTCCTTTTGTTATCTTTCTATTTTACTGCAAAGCTAAATTTAAGGGAATTTAACTTAGCTTAAATTAAACACAAGCCGAAATGAGCTGATAGAAGGAGTCTGTATGGAATTTTTAGAAATGGTACTGTTAATAATTGCCGGTTTTCTAGTATGGAAGAAGCCTCAAAATCAAAGGCAAGCAGAAAAGTTTCTTTATAGTGCTACATTCTTAATGTTCTTAATTTGGTTTGTTGCAACAAAATCGATGATTCTTCCGCCTGGTAACTACTAGAGGTGTCCATGACAAATAAATCAGAACGTTTCTATAATATCGTGGCCCTGGCATCAATGGCCCTGATTATTCTACCTGTTGGAATCGCATGTCTCATTCTAGGGTTTGGTTTAGGTGATAATCCTTGTATTCTCTGTTGGCAGGAAAGAGCAATCCTAATTTTTGTTACATTAACAACTCTCTTTATTATGCGCTATGGCCTTAGACCAAAATATCTCGGTTTATTAATTCTGTATTGTACGATTGGAATCTTCATGACCTTAAGGCATACAGGAGGTCATTTCTTAAGAGATCTTGGTCAGGGATTTTCTTTAGAAATATTTGGACTCCACACATATACGTGGGGTGTTGTTATATGCTGGTCAATTTTATTAATTCTCTCAATTATACTTATATTCTTTGGTAATAATTTAGTTGATAATGAAGACGGAGAAGTTCGCTATCTTAGTAAGTTTCAATCATTGGCATTTATCTCTTATTTCATTATTTTATTTTTTAATTCGGTACAAGCATTTACCCAAGTTGGTCCTCCACCATTTATTGGACATAGTGATCCCGTGAGATTTTCTTGGGTTCCTAAAAACTGGAATTGGTCGACTAAGAATTGGAGTGGCCTATTAAAACCATTTAGCTTAAGGGGAAACTACTCAATTGATAAACCTTACTTTAAGTATGATGAAAGACGAAAGATTGCAATGTTTCAAAGTGGTGATGAATTAATGAAGGTTAAGGAGGTTAGTCTTCCTAGTGAGATTAGGGGGGGGATTAGAGATATCGATTATAATAGTGAGTCAAAGCTTTTTGCCATCGTTACAGATCAATATTTTATTTATATCTTAGATGATAATTTAAAAAGTATTCTCTACTACGTACGAATAGATCCTCTTTATAGTATCGATATAAAAACTCTTGTTGGTATAAGCTTCATTGGCCCACGTCGTCTTATGGTTACAGGATATAATAAGTCATATGTCGTCATCCGTATTGATGAGGGAGCGAAAATTGTTGACCACTATGCAGGTTTTTTAGAGGGAACAAATGGAATTTCTGAGAAATATCGAGGACGTCTTTCAAGTGTTCGCTCGAAATACTCTTATATTCGCTGTTTAGCATATGATAAGAAAACTCAAGAACTCGTTATCGTTTCAATACCCAATGAAAAGAATAATAAAGTTATTGCAACTAGATTTTCTAGTGCAGATTTTCTTTTGAATAGTGAAAAAGAAATCTTCATTGATGATAATGATCTAGGCCCAGTTATCTCAAGCCTTAAGGTTATTGACTCAATTTTATATGGCCTAGATCCAAATAGTAGTGAAATACTTATTCTCGATAATGAGCTAGATGCATTCTCTGGCTCTATAAAATTACCTAAAGGTAATTATCATGGCCTTGCTGTTTTTGAGGGCAAACAATTTGTTCTCATTGAGCAAAAGCGTGCAACATTTTATACAAAGTAAGCTTTATTCTAGCGCTGCTAAAATATCATCATTCTTTGTACGATCTTTATATTCTTTGTGTATATCTTGATAAGTGATTTTACCATTTCTTATGACAAAAACTGCAGGGTGAGCAACCATGTGATGTGTCTGCCCTGAGTCTCCTTCAATATCAATCTTATAAGACTGCTTATATTTTTGAACAAGTTTGTCGTCGAGTTTGTTAACAATATTAAAGGCCAAGAGAAGACTCGCTTTAGGATCTGAGACAATGTCAAAAGTGTATTGATATTTCTTTTTCATTTTATGAGCAATCATCTTCTTATCCACACTAATGGCCACTAGCTTAGAGCTTTTATCAAGTTTTGGCATAACTTCTGTTTGAATACTTTGAAGTTGTTTCATGCAATATGGACACCAAGAACCGCGATAAAAAACAAGTACCGTTTTCTTGTCGCTATCATCTAGAATTATTTCCGTACCTTCAATATTTTTAATCTCTATATTAGGGGACTTGGTTCCGACACCTAGGCCAAGTTCTTGGGAAAAAGTAAGAATTGAAAATAAGCTGATTAATAAAACTTTCATAATTGACCCCTTTTGATTCTTTAGCATGGACTATATGTGTTAATTCTTATAATGTGACTTGGTGAAGCAGTCATTTTATCAACTTACATTCAATGAGTTACAGCAGTTACTAGAGCAAAATGGGCTCAATGTATCGGCCGCTAATCTACTTTATAATTGGTATTATAAAAGAAAAAATCATTACAGCAATTCAATCACTGATATTGCTAAGAGTACGTTGTCTTTTATTGATGCTAATTTTAACTTTATTTTACCTCGTCCTGTAAAAGTTCAGCAGGCAGACGATAAAACGGTAAAATTTCTTTTTGAATTATCAGATGGTTCTAAAGTAGAAAGTGTTTTAATTCCTTTTAATAAGAAGTATTCAATTTGCCTCTCTTCTCAAGTTGGTTGTGCCATGAAGTGTTCTTTTTGTTTCACTGGTACGCAAGGGCTAAAAAGAAATCTTTCAGCTAGTGAGATTATTGGTCAATTTCTAGCTGCCTGGCATTGGCTAAGAGATCATCGCCCAGGTGAAGAGAGAATTCTTAATATCGTTTTTATGGGACAAGGCGAGCCATTACATAATTTTGATGAAGTAAAGAAGGCCTGTGATATTTTTACTTCTCAGTATGGAACTTCGATTGGCCATCAAAAGATAACGATCTCGACAAGTGGCTATATCCCAGGACTAAAAAGATGGAAAGATGAGATACCTGGAGTTAATTTAGCACTTTCCCTACATTCACCATTTGATGAAATACGTGACGAGCTAATTCCAATTAATAGAAAGTATCCTCTTAAAGAAGTACTTGATTACATTGATGGTATACCTCTTCGTTATAAGCAATTTGTTACATATGAGTATTTGATAATTAAAGATTTAAACGATGGAAATGAAGATGCGAAGGCCTTAGGTGAGCTTCTTAGAGATCGACGTGCTTTAATAAATCTCATTCCTTTCAATGAATTCCCTGGCACAAAATATAAGAGGCCAGAGCTTCAAAGTGTTCAGGATTTCAAATTAATCCTGGAAGAATTCAAAATCCCGACGATGGTTCGTACCACTAAAGGTGATGACGTCCTTGCGGCCTGTGGCCAGCTAAATACTAAATGATCTAAAGTTAGAACAAGTTGATCTGGTAAATGATCTTTTAATCGATCCATTTGTTCGTTATTCTATACCCGTTAATAATCAAACAAAGGTTTAGTAATGGGACGTTTAGTCGATGGAAAATGGGTCAAGTCTTCGGTCATCACAAGTGACGAAAGTGGGGCATATGATCGCGTACCACGCTCGTTTAGAGACACAATAAGTAGCAATCACTCAAAGTATCAACCCGAAAGTGGGCGCTATCACTTATATGTTAGCTATGCTTGTCCTTGGGCCCATCGTACTCTTATCTATCGCAAGTTAAAATCACTTGAGTCTCATATTAGTGTAAGTGTCGTTTCTCCTGATATGTTAGAGATGGGATGGACTTTTGATAAGTCAATCGCTGGTGCAACAGGGGATGATCTATACGGCTTAAACTATCTTCAAGAAATTTACTTGAAAGCGGATCCTAAGGTAAGCACAACTGTGACAGTACCAATCCTATGGGACAAGAAAACACAAACGATTGTTAATAATGAGTCATCAGAAATTATTAGAATTTTTAATTCTGAGTTTAATGAACTTACTGGTAATCATGAAGATTTTTATCCTGAAGATTTAGCAGATAAAATTGATGAGTTAAATGAATTTATATATAGCAATATCAACAATGGTGTCTACCGTAGTGGCTTTGCAAAAACTCAAGAAGCTTATGAATCAGCTGTGACGAAGTTATTTACATCTCTTGATCGAGTCGAAGAAATACTTGAAGGCCAAAAATACTTACTAGGTGACAGGTTAACAGAAGCTGACCTTAGGTTAGTGCCAACTCTTTTACGCTTTGATTGTGTTTACGTAACTCATTTCAAGTGCAACCTAAAGAGAATCAAAGATTATAAGAATCTTTCTCGCTATGTGAGAGACCTTTATTCAATCGAAGGTATTAAAGAGACTACTAATATTGAACATATCAAAAGACACTACTTCTATAGCCACGATGATTTAAATCCATATCGTATTGTCGCTTTAGGGCCAAGTGAAATTTTTTAAGGATAATTAAATGAAACAAAAAGCTATTAAATATATTTTAAATCCTCCGCAAAAACATTGGGTAGGAAATGGATTTCATGTTCACACAATGTTTCACCCAGGTTTTGATATTTACTATTACACAACTCCATTTTTAATGATGGACTTTGCTGCTCCTAAAAAGTTTTCACCAACGCAAACAAAAAGAGGAGTGGGTGAGCACCCGCACCGCGGTTTTGAAACTGTAACTTTTGCCTTTGAAGGTGAAATTGAACATCGCGACTCTGCTGGTGGCGGCGGTATCATTGGCAGTGGAGATGTCCAGTGGATGACTGCTGCAAGTGGTGTTGTACATGAAGAATTTCATTCTCAAAAATTTGCAAGGGAAGGTGGACTATTTGAGATGGTTCAAATGTGGGTAAATCTTCCTAAGAAAGATAAGATGACAGCTCCACGCTATCAGGGGGTAAAGGGGGAGAAGTTCCCTGTAATCAATCCTAGTGAAGGTGTTGAGTTAAAATTAGTTTCAGGAAAATATGCGGATAAAGTAGGGCCTTGTCAGACCTTTACACCAATAAATCTTATTCAAACGAAAATGCAAAAAGATTCTAACTTCCTACTTTCATTAGATGATAAAACAAACTTACTTGTTCTTATTCGAAAAGGAAGTGTTGCAATAAATGGTAATCAAGTTAACGAACACCAATTAGTGATCTTTGAAAGAGATGGCCAAGAGGTTGAGTTATCAAGTAATGTAGGCGCAGAGCTATTGATCTTAAATGGTGAGCCTATTGATGAGCCTGTCTTTTCACATGGCCCTTTTGTCATGAATACAAGAGAAGAGATCATTCAAGCTTTTGAAGATTATCAATCAGGAAAAATGGGACATTTAAGCTAGTGGATTTATCAGTAGAAGAAGTTGGAAAAAAAATTGGTCGTCGTGAATTTATAACTCTGATGGCAGCACTTATGTCATTTGCAGCATTATCAATTGATGCGATGTTGCCGGCGCTTAATCTTATTGGTCAGAGTTTAGGAGTTCAAAACCCTAATGATAACCAGATGATTATTTCCTTCATTTTCTTGGGCATGGGTGTTGGTCAACTCTTTTTTGGTCCAATCTCTGATGCCATTGGAAGAAAGCCTGCAATGTATATTGGTATAGCGATCTTCTTTGTTGGTGGACTTATTTCTTTAAATGCTCATACTTTTACAATGATGTTAGTCGGACGCTTTACTCAGGGCTTAGGAGCGGCATCAGCTAAAATTATTTCAACAGCAATGGTTAGAGATCGCTTTAGCGGAAAGCTAATGGCCAAGACGATGTCGTTAATTATGATTATCTTTGTTCTTGTTCCGGCCCTTGCTCCAACTATTGGACAAGTTATTTTAAGTTTTGGTGGATGGCGTGATATCTTCCTTATTATGCTTGTTCTTGCAGTTCTGTGTCTAGCTTGGTTTACTGTGAGACAAGAAGAAACTTTACACGAAGAGTATCGACGCCCTCTTTCTTATAAGAAGATTAAAGATGCTGCCATTGAAACTTTAAGCCATCCTATAACAATTAGTTATACTCTTGCTTCTGGTCTAGTTTTTGGTGCTTTTATTGGTTATCTAAATACTTCTCAGCAGATTCTACAAATTAAATATGGACTAGGTGAGGACTTCCCATTGGCCTTTGGTGTACTGGCTTCATTTATCGGTCTTTCTTCATTTTTAAATTCTAGACTTGTGGAAGAGTTTGGAATGAAAAAATTATGTCGCCTAGCTCTAACGACAATTTCTTTTATCGCAATTACGTTTAATATTATTTTATTCTTTACTGGAGGACTTCCTCCATTTTTCCTTTTTTATGGCTTTTTACTATTAAGCCTTTTCAGCTTTGGTCTTCTTTTTGGAAATTTCATTGCTTTAGCATTGGAGCCAATGGGACATATTGCGGGAACTGCAAATTCGGTTGTTAGCTCCGTGCAGATTATCATTTCTGCGACAATAGGTGGGGTAATTGGTCAGATGTATAGTGGTGATGTAACGCCAATTGCATTAGGGTTTTTAATCTGCAGTACTCTTTCTTTATTTATCGTTCTAAAAGTAAAATAAATAGACGAATTAGCTGTTTTTTGTTTTCATTAATAGATGTTAAAAGCATTTATTCTTTGTATATTCATTAGCTTCAGCACAAGTGCTTTCGTTGCACCATCCGAGCATATTAGAAAATCTAAGTGGGATATTTCTCCTATTCAAATTCGCTTTATGTCGGCCTTCTTTGCTTTAGAGCTCATTACTTACTCAATCATCTCTCCATCTTTTGTAAAAACAGAATTTGAGGGAGGAGACTTTGATTATAATGAAGATGATCTATCTGTCCCAAAGTGGTTGTATGAGTTAGGTAATCATGGACCTGAGTTATTAACGGTTGGTATGTATGGTTACTACTTACTTGGTAGCGATGAGTATGCTCTAGAGAAAGCATTTGTTTTTACGGAGTCGTTGCTTATTTCTCAAGGAATAACTTTTGGTATCAAGTATACGGCCAATAAAGAAAGACCTGATAGTTCAAACTATCTTTCTTTTCCTAGTGGCCATACCACTCATGCTTTTGCTGTTGGAATGTGGATGAGTAGGGATATCTTTAATAGTGAAAGATTTTATCGAAATTACCTGGTTGCTTCACTTCCTCTTGTCTATGCTTCATATATTGGTTGGAGTCGTATTGATGCAAAGAAACACAGTTTTAAAGATGTCTCTATGGGGGCATTCATTGGCGGGCTTACAAGTTATTTAATGTATGACTTCCATTTTGATAATCGTGGCAATTATCGCTTTAATGAAAAGAGTAAGATTGTCGTAGCGCCAGCAATTGATATAATCAATGAACGCTATGCTCTAAGCTTTGGGATGATGTTATGAGATATTTCTTAATCTTTTTCCTGACAATTTCTACATTCGCTGAAAATAGATTGGATTACCTTTATCGTTTTCCTCAAAAGGGAGAGAGTGTTTTAACTTATTCACTCTATTGGTCTATTGACGAGATGGAGTTTGATAATCGTAGTGCAGGAGTTGAAGAGTTTTTTGAAGTTGACCGCTCTGTTCTTGTTGCCGGACTTGAGTATCGTTATGCTTTTTCAGATAACTTCTTGGCTGCTTTTAGTACTCATGCTGAAATTGCTGATTTTGAAACGCATCTTGAAAATGAGTTGGATGAAGAAACTCCTGAGCAGAGCCCTTTTGGAATTTACGATCCTGCCATAGAGCTTAGATATCGCTTTATCGACTTAAATGAGGTTTTCTTCGACTTGAGTACTAAAGTCGTATGGGGAGCAACAAACTCCGGGAAAACACCACTTAGTAAAACTGTTAGCCCCTTTGATGGACAAGATTACTATCAAGTAAGTGCCATTGCAGGAATTGATTTTAATACTTTCTATCTACTTAGTTATGTCGGGGCCATTTTTTACAATGGTGGATTAAATCAATTTGAATTTGGAAATGAGAGCTTAAAGGCCGAAGATAGTTATCAAGTTGCAATAGGATTTCAAGCACAAATTGATCTTTCAAAGCACTTGAAAGCAAGTCTTGGAATTTCATTTTTATCTGCTGATACTTTTTCGCTTTCAGGTCAGACTCAAAACGTTAATGTTGAGAAATCAACTCAACAAAACTATTTTCTTAAGTTTGATTATCTAAAATATGAGAATAGAATTGGAATATTAACTTTTAAAGTTAATCAGAGAATCGATCGCTATGATCTTCAAGTTGATAATAGTGACCTTTACGTTGCTGATAATTCTTATTTAGATTTTATCTTTCAAGTTGAGAAGTGGTTTTAAATGAAGTTATTTATTATCTTCCTATTTATATTGAGCTGTTCTGAATTTGTTGTCAGAAGGAAACCTAATACTTGTTTAACAAGTAAGGAGTATCCAGAAATTTACCAAGTTATGCGACAATGGGGATGGGATGTTTGGCTAAAGCAAGTCGATATTGAAAATGCTCCGACATTTCGTTATACAAATGATTCTAAATGGAAGGAAGTTGAGTGTCCAAAATAGTTGTTAAGTTTCTCTCATTATTACTTATTCTCTCCCTTGCTAGTTGTAGTTATCGTGAAGTTATTTTAAAAAAGGCTCCTGATTTCTTAAGCGAGAAGATTGATGACTATCTTTCTTTAGATGATGAACAAGAAAAAGAATTAAGAGTTAAAGTGACTAATGCCTTCTTTGAACATCATAAAGAAGTTCTCGAGTTAAAGGCAATTATTAAAAACTATGAAATTCAAAATGACTCATTAAAAGCAGCTATTGTGAAAGGTTATCCTCCGTATTCTCTTATCATGAAGAAAGTAAATATAATATCTGTGGAAGTATTGTCAGGACTTAGTTTTGAACAAAGACAGAAACTTGTAAAAAAGAGAGTCGAAGACCGTAAGGACTATGAGGAGAGTTATGAGCAAAGGGGTGTGAAACGCCTTGAGAATGTATTTGGGAAGCTCTCAGAAAATCAAATTAAACTCGTCAATGAATTTGCTCTTGAATATCAAAAAGATCGTGTTGAGAACCGAAGCTGGCATAATGAATTTATTTCGGCGCTAAATTTTAAAGACCAAAAAGCATATCAGGATTACCTTAAAAAGAATTTTCAAGACATTGTTCCATTAAAAGAAGTTTTAAAACAAAATAAGTCTTTCTTTAAGTTCTTTGATAAATTTTCAAAAACACTAAGCCAGGAGCAAATTGCACTTTTTAATAAAAAGAGAAAAGATTTATTAAATTGGATTGAGCTTTACTTAAAAATCTACCAGGCCCCTATAATTCGTAGCGCATCCTAGCAATTAGTGAATTATTTCCAAAATTGAGCTCTCCACCAACCTCTGCATCAAAGACATCGGAGCTTTCTGACATATCAACTTTTAACTTGAAAGCTTCAAAACCAAGTCCAATAGAGAATGATTTATAGAATTGATAGTCAACAAAGAGGCTTGTTGCAATTACACTTCCGGTATAATCTCCGATTTGTATGTAGAAGATATTAAATTCATTTGAAAGGGTCCATTTAGGGGTAATCTTAACTTCTGATTTGAGCTGAAGAGTAGGTAGTGGTGCTATAAAGTCACTTTCAGTCTTGGTTGTGCCTGTTTCACCAATGCCAAATTCAAGGGGCATAATATAGAAACCTATTCCGGTAGAAATATTAATGCGATCATCTAGGAAAAAGGCGTAAGAATAGGCGAGTCGAACGATGTCAAAATTTAAGATTGTTTCTACTGAAGTTCCTGCGCTAATGACTACTTCGTTATTATTCTTATCGAAGTATTTTATATCTTGATCAAGAATTCTTCTTCCACTCCTATGCTGACTATACCAGCCTGTCGTTAATGAGTGCCTCTTGTTCTGACTAAATCGCCATTCATAATTTAAGCGTATCGAAGATTGGGTGTCATCAAGTCCTAGTGTGTCTTCGGTACTCAATATGAGTGCACCTAAGGATTTCTTTCCAACCTGTATTGTCGTGTCATGATATGTGTATCCTAGACCTAGAGAGAAACGATGAGTACTCCACTCTGCGTATGATAAAAATGGGGCCAGTAGTAGAATGAGTATTAAGGGCTTAGTCATGAAAACTCCTAAACCCTATCTTCTCAGGATAGGAGTTTAGGAGAAAGTTAATTTTAATCTATTCTGTATAGTAGTTCGTTAATTTGTTTTTGATCCTCTTCTTTAGTCGGAGCATTTGCTAGAATTGACTTGGCCTCTTCTAATTGCTGTGCGGTCGCATTTGGATCTTTTAATGTCTTACGAGCATTCTCTTCTTTTTCAAGTCTAAGAAGTCTCTCTTCTTTGAAATCGATAATTTTCTTTCCTTCTGATAGAACTTCATCATAAGAGATCCCACCAGTCGGTCTTTGTGAAGGTGTTTGTGGTAAGAAAATATAATCTGTTCTTTTAAGCTTTAGTCTTTTACTTTGATAAACCATTGCCTTAGCAAACGATTCAAATGCTTTTCTTGGTACATAATGCTCAGTATCTCTCTTTAAGATATAACGTAGCTGAGATAGAGTTGATGCATTTGTTCCATCTTTTGGTGCTTTCGAGCTCATTGGTAAATATGTTTGGTAATCAAGGATATTACTAATTGCAAATTCATGTGCTCCCTTAATCCCAATTGTTCTCATTGTATCATTTGATGTTGTTGTACAATTATAGAAAGGAGTAATTTCAAGTCCTACTTCTGTACGCACTCGGTGTAGTTGCTCTTCAAATATATCTCTAACTTTAAGCATATCTTCTTTTGAGCGTGCGTATCCAATAAGAGTATAAGTTGGCCTATAGTTAACTTGACCTTGAATTAAGTGGCCATAGTAACTTACTAGATCAGTATTACTTGCTAGAACTTCTTTTTCACCTTTAAAGTAAAAGTTAAATGTTTCACCTTTTATCGATAGGTCATTTTGAACTTCTCCCATACCAATAGCAAAATGTCCTGCTGCCGCACCTGGTTCATCTCCTTGGCGTCCGCTTAGAGTTACGATAAAGACATGATCACCTGGAGTTGCTTCGTAATTATCACGATATCTGATTGTGCCTCTAAAAGGCACCTTAGATTGTGAGTTCTTATTCTTTGGCATCTCATTCAAAATATACTTTAGAGGATTCTTATTAAATTTTTCACTTGCTGGATATGGGTTCTCTCCAACAGTAAAAAGATCCGCTGGAATAATTGCATTGATAATGAAGGTATCATCTTGCATATGTCCTTGAGTGTGAACTTTCTTATTTTCAAAGTAGTGGCGTGAGATATAATCAAACTCACTTCCGTAAATCTTTTTTGAACGTCCAAACTCAACACGTTGATCATCGATATAATAGTTGCCATCTTTTGCTCTTGTAAGAACACCGATACGATCTTCAAGATCAGCGACAACTCTTGGCATTTTATCAATTACTAACTTGTCTCCTGAAATTTCACCGTCAAATTCAAAGACATAATCTGGAGAGTTCTTAAGAACTTTATCCATATACCTGTCATAGCGCTTATCGAGCTCTAGTGAGAGGTCTTGGTTTTGGCCGTCTACTTTTACAATTGCTCTGGCCTTGCCATCTTTATCATAAATCTTCCCACGTAGATTTTGCGCATACGTGTTTGTATTTAAGAATAGAATGGTAAGAAGTCCCAAGCAGTAGACGTTTTTCATTTCTCTCTCCTAATTTAGTTAGTCTTTATATTTAATGCAATGATAGTGCCAATTAGGTTATGTGATTTGAGGAGTTTAGGGGAGGATAGTGTTTAGAACTTAAACAATAGGCCCTAGAAGAGGGCCTATTATTTAAACACTTATTAAAGTTGATTATTGATGTAGTTACGGATTTCTGACATAGACATCATATCATCAACGTCCATACAGAATTCACCACGAGCATCAGCTACGCGGATTTCGTCAGCAACTTGCTCAGCAGTAACTTTATCATTTGAAGATCTTCTATCATTTAGATCTTCTGTAAACTCAGCTAGAGTTGATCCTGTCACTTTTGGTGAAAGTTGTGCATCTTGGATTAATTCAATTTGTCCTCTAAAGTTTCTCTTACTGTCATCAATAACACCAGTTGCAGCTAGTGTACTAGATGATCCGTGGTAAACAGCATGAGTTGAAGATGAAAGTCCATCCTCAATAATATCAAGAGCGATTAGATCGATAATGATATTTCCTGAATCTTCTAGAAGCGCAGTTCCTGCAGCGATTGTTGTTGAAGCGAGCTCAACACCACCATAGATCACGGCCACACCAGTTGTACTTAGGGCCGCACCAGTTGCAAGGGCCTTGTCTGTTGGAGCATTATTTCTTTCTTTGTATAGCTCAAGGCAAGATGCTTGCGTTGAAGCTGCTACTGAACATAGTAGTCCAAGGGCAATTAACGATTTTTTCATTGTTTTCTCCTTTATAGTTGTTCACCAATATATTTTTGTATTTGATCTACTGTCATAAGATTTTCACTATCGAGACAGAATTCCATTCTTTCATTTGCTAGTTGAATTTCATTTGCAACTTCATTAACTGAAACTCTCTTATCTAGAGGACGTGTATCATTGATCATTCCTGTCATTTCGATAATGTCGCCACTAATAAGCTTTGGAGCAAGCTCAGAAGCTTGGATAAGCTTAATTTGCTTTCTATAATCTCTGTCTTTAATGATTCCCATGGCCGCAGATGTACTTGAGGCACCATAAAAAAGTGTATCAACAGTTGAAGAAGCTGCGCCTTTGATTGACTTTGAAATTGTAAGGTCACTAAGAGCACTATCGGGATGAAGAATACCCACGGCACTTGTCGTTGATAGACCTAGAGCAATCTCTCCACCAGCAACTGTGACTCCTGAAATCGTAGAAGAAATCCCAACGACGGCCCCTAATTGTTGATAGTCAGGCGCACGATGATTTTCTTGATAAATTTCAAGGCATGATGCTCTTGTACTAAATCCCATTAAAATAGAAATTAGACATGTTAAAAGCATAATCTTTCTCATTGAATTCTCCTATTTCTACCACCTCGAATCGAGTAGGTAGAATCTCTTTTGATGATCTAATATTTTCTTATTAACTAATAAACCTTTGTAAGGGCGAGTGATGACCCTCTCTCTTCTTTTTGTGTCGTGATCTCGCTTCCATCTTGTGATGGACTTTAGAGATTTCTCTTTATTAATCTCTTTGATCTTAGAAAAGCTACCTGTCCCGTAAAACTCTTCTAGTCCTTTAATCACATCTTGTTCACATTTAGAGTTATTGCATATTTCATAAAGTGCATCTGGTGCTTTAGTAATGCCATGAAGCTCGTCAAATGAAATGGCCTTCGTTTCTTGAATTTGAGATGCATAATACTTGAAAGCTTCTAAATCAAGAGTTGCGATTTCATTAAGTTTTCTAAACTCATTAAGGCTAAGTTTTTTCTGTAGTTTCTTTACTTGAGCTGTGTCGATATCGTATTGCAGATATGTCTCATCTTTTAACTCAAGAATATTAGCGACTTTATCTTTAAGCTCTCTTAGAGAGTGAATCTTAATAATAGGGTATGGGTTAATTAAGGCCCTTTGCAAATAATCTGGAAGAGCGAGAGGAATACGTCCTTTAAAGCCCATCTTCTTATGATATGGATAACCAACTTGCTTTAGAAAATTAACAAGTGCTCCAGCACAATTATTAGAGAAGAAAGTGTAGTCTCCTAATTCACTACTTTCAGGTAGTTCATATTTAACAGGAAAAACTTCTTCGACAGTTGTCTTAAATGTTGAAGTCAGATTATTTGGAACGGGTGTTAGGGCAAATACCGAACCTGTACCTGAGCGTAGCGGAAGGATTCCATAATTACCTTGGCCATACTTTTCAGTTGAAAACTTATTCAATTCATCAAGGGTATTTTGAAGTACCGACTTTTGAGTTTCTACTCTGTGCTTAGTAACTTGTTCCCACTGAGTTTTAAGTTCTCTAATGATATTACTTCTAATTTCTTCATTAGAAATTATGATGTAGCGATCAAGGTCACGTCTTTGCTTGTTATTGTATTCATCCATAAACATACGAAGACTTTTCACTTGAGGAAAGACAGGATAGCCACCAAAAATTCCCTTAAAGTAATTAAGCTTTAAAGTGTCGACGTTTGCAACGAAGCTTAGAACAACGTCATCTGCCTCTGTTCCTACATTGTCGACAAAACGTAGCATTGTGTGGCCAAAGCCACTTTCAATATTAGACCAAGAGCTTGAGGCAATAACGAGCTCAAGTCCTACGATATTTCCATTTTCATAGCGATCAAATAGTCTTTTGAAGAAGCGAGAATTCTCGTTTAGAAGGTCTTGGTAATTTGCTCCCCAATTGATTTGATTGGCCCTCTTTTCGAGTTCTTTCTGCTTACGACGCTCCTCCATACGTTCACGCTGCCTTCTTTCAAAAGGCGATTCGTCTCGTCTGGCCTGAGTTGTCAGTGAGCTAAGAAGTGCCATGAGCACTACTGAAAGTAGAGTAATCTTCTTCATATTTTCTCCATTTAATCTGCTTCAATATAAATTGATTACAGAGGTTTCACAGAGAAATTGAAAAAAAGACGAGCGTGTAAAAACAGTGAACAGTGTCTATATAACTGAATTTACTGTATCGAGATCGAGACCTTGCTCTTTAAATTGTTCTTTGAGATAGAGCTTCTTGGCCTGTAATCCACCTTTTTCAATAAGGCCAAAAATCTCACCCTTAAGCTCAACAAAAGCAAAATCACACGAATTTGATTCTGTTATTGTTAATTTCTTAGGCTTGCTACCGCCAAAAGCTGCACCCATTAAAGAAGAGGCAACAGATAGAGATTCTTGTTGGTTGGCATCGACGATGGCCTGGGCCTTCGTTATGTCATTTACTGAAATTTCTTGGCTTTGAATACCGTGTTTATTTAAGGTAAAGCCGTAAGGGCAGTGAAGACATGAAGTCTTACAGCAAGAGCCGCGATTTTTTAAGAACTGAGAGGTTTTCACCTCTCGTCCTTGTTCATTTGTATATGTTAGTTTTGCTTTATCCATTATAAACTTTCGAAACGCTCATCAAATTCAATATTGTGGTAAACCTTTAGAACGTCTTCATCACTTTCAAGGCCATCCACCATCTTCATTATAGTTAAATACGTTTCATCATCAACTTCTTTGAATGTTTGTGGAATTTGTTCAAGAGTCGCTTCTTCTGGAGTAATTCCCATCTCTTCTAATTTCTTAGAGATAGAGCCGAATACTTCCATTGGCCCAGTGATTGAAAAGTAGCCATCTTCCACTTCAATATCTTCCGCTCCAGCATCTATCATCTCAAGAGTGAATTCATCTTCATCAAGGTCTGCAACTGGAACTTCAAAAAGCGCCTTTCTAGAAAATACATATTGTAGAGTACCTGTTGTTCCAATTGAGCCGCCGGCCTTCTTGAAGTGAACTCTTACGTTAGCAATTGTACGAGTAGGGTTATTTGTTGAAGCTTCTACAAATACCGCAACACCATTTGGCCCATAACCCTCATAGTTGATTTCTTCATATCCATCATCTTCTCCGCCAAGACCTTTCTTGATGGCACGATCAATATTATCTTTTGGAACGTTATTTGCCTTACACTTATCAAGAGCAATTTTAAGGATAAAGTTTGAGCCTGGGTCGTCGCCACCTGATTTTACTGCTTTTGTTACTTCAAATAATAGCTTTGTGTAAATCTGACTTTTTGCCTTATCAAGAGCGCCTTTCTTCTTGACGATATTGGCCCATTTTCTTCCCATAGAATCCTCGTTTAATAATAAAGTATTGTTAATAGTAGCTAGTGAGGAACTATTTGTCGAGAATTCTACTTCTTAGCAAGGTATTGCTCTGCGCGCCAAATACCAATAAAGCTTAATCCTGAACTCATGGAACTAACGTGTGGGCCTTCAAGTAGAATTGTTGTCGGCGTTGATTTTACATCAAGAGTTTTTACTGCGTAAGGTGAAGAGATAAAGCGAAACTCGTATGGAGATTGACCGATAAATCTTCTGATTGTTGATTCATTTTCAAATGAGTTGATGGCATAGATCTGATCTGGCGAGAGCTTGCCCTCCAAAACAGATTGATGAAGTCGTTTCATTTCCACTTTACAAGGAGCGCACCATGTCGCCCAAAAGATAGCAAGGCTTCTATCTCTTAAATCCTTACTAGGGAAATCGACTTTTTGATTTGTGCGAAGGTCAACATACTCTTGTGGAGTAAGAGTGCTTCCTTCTTTTTTAAAGTTATTGAGTACAGCAGGTGCCTGCTTGTAAATAATAAACCCAATAAGAAGGATGGAGATGAAATTTGTGGCAATATTCCACTTCTTTTTCATGGCAGTAATTGTACCATGTAAAGGAAGGGGAGTTATTAATAAAATCCTAATATTTTTGACGTCTGTAAGCGCCCAAAACTACAGTATTCATCGACTAAGAAATGGACGCTACTTGAGTAATGTAGTATTTTATAGACATGAATAATGAAGAACTTGAAAAGAAAATAATCGCATTAGAAGAAAAGTTTTGTCACCAAGATCATTTACTTGGCCAACTAAACGAAGTTGTCACGAAACAAGAATTTATCATTGATGAACTTGTCACACATATTAGGAACCTCCTTGCTAATCAAGGAGAGGATTCTGCAGAGCAATTGACACTTGATAATCTTAGGGATTTCAAGCCACCACATTATTAGGTAACTATGATTAAGTTAGAAACTGCATATAAAGGACTACGTGAGTTTAAAAATCTCACAGGTCGTCCACAACAAACTCCTGGTGCACACTTTAGTCGTGTCACACCAGAAAAATCTCCAGCTCCTAAAGAGCTTTGCTGGTCTGGGGATCTTGCTAGGGCCATGGGAATAACTGAAGAACATAAGTCATCTTGGCTTTCTCTGCTAAGTGGCAACCAAGAATCATATAATCCAGCTCCAATTGCAACTCGCTATGGTGGTCATCAATTTGGTCACTGGGCCGGCCAGCTAGGTGATGGCCGTGCCATGACTTTAGGTCTTTATGAAGGACTTGAAGTACAACTAAAAGGAGCAGGTCTGACTCCTTATTCAAGAGGTGCCGATGGTAAGGCAGTTCTTCGCTCATCTTTAAGAGAGTATATTTGTTCGGAGGCCATGTATAATTTGGGTGTTCCAACAACCAGAGCACTATGTCTTGTTGAAACAGGTGAACAAGTCTTACGTGATATGTTCTATGATGGAAATGCTGCTTATGAAAAAGGTGCTATTTGCACAAGAGTTGCTCCTAGCTTTCTTCGCTTTGGGCACTATCAGATCCATGCGGCCAATCACGAATTAGAAGAGTTGACTGAGCTCGTAAACTTTACGATTGATAATTACTTTCCAGGCATGAGCATTGCCCAAATGTTTAAAGAAGTTGTGCGCAGAAGTGCATTTCTTATGAGTGAGTGGATGCGTGTGGGCTTCGTCCACGGTGTCATGAATACTGATAACCTTTCAATGTTAGGACTAACAATTGATTACGGGCCGTATGGTTGGCTTGATCGCTTCGATCCAAATTGGACGCCAAATACGACGGACTTTAGAGAAAGACGCTACCGTTTTATTAATCAAGTAAGTATTGCATATTGGAACCTTGCTCAGCTTAAAGAGGCCCTGCAAGCAGTTTGCCTTGAAAGTTTAGATGAAGCTCTAGATCAATACCCTGAGTATTTTCACAGCTTCTATCAGGAGAGTGTGGCAAAGAAACTAGGACTTAAAACTTGTTCTCGAGAATTTATCGATGAGCTCTTTGATTTAAAATATGAGCTACAGGCCGATATGACTCTTTTCTACCGTACTCTTATGAGTGTGATGGAAGGCAAGGATATTTCTTGGCAAGATGCTTTCTATAAAAGCTTAAGTGATGCAGATCTTACACGAATTAATACTTGGGTCACTAAATGGCAAAGAGAGCAGAAACTTCAAAGAATTGATCCAATGATTGCATTTGGAATTATGAATGAAGTGAATCCTGCTTTTATTCCGCGTAACTATATTGTGCAGATGGTTTTAGATGATTTAGAAAAAGGGGATGAGACATCTCTTAGAAATCTTGAAAAGGCCATTGCTAATCCATATGAGTTAAATGAATTCACAAGACCTTTTCTTGTTAAGGCACCTGATTGGTCCACATCAAGGCCAGGTTGCTCGACATTAAGTTGTTCGAGCTAGTGGGTAACCTTCTTAGTTACAAAACTGAGAAGGTGCACGCATCCAAGTTGGTTCACACTGAGTTAGCCATTCTCCACTATCGTAGTGAGCATAACCAAACCACCACATCACATGATCACCATTTCCTAGTGGAACTTCATCTGGATATACTTCTGGGCTTTGGCCATTAACAGAATAGCACCAACCGTGAGCATTCATTTGTGTATCACTTAAGACTTCCATGGCATCAAGTCCTGTTGGCGTATCAAAGATCGAGTTCATTGCTCTTTGAGTTCCTTTATAAGCAATACCAAAATTATTGAGAAGATCAATCGTAGCACTTCCTACAGTTGAACCTTTTTTAAGCTGCATCTCAGTCTTAAAAAGAGCTCCTCTTTTACAAGGGCCAACAAATTCAAAAGTTGCGGCAAAGCTAAAAGTTGAAATAAGTGCTAAAAGTGCAAATTTGTACATAATCTCTCCTAAGTATAAGGCTTTCTAACACCCTAGGTTTTCATTGCCATGGCACTGTGCGCAAGCATATGATTTTTTACATGACTGATTATGTATGGGGTAGTGAAGAAACCCAATATTTCTTCCAATTGAATCCAGAGGCCATTCTAGACGCTATTGATGCTGTCGGTTTTAAGACAACAGGGCGCTGCCTACCACTAAATAGTATTGAAAACCGCGTTTATGAGATTGAGGTGGATCGCCCAGAAGCAGAGATTAAGTCTCCAAGTGATAATTTCATTGTGGCCAAGTTCTACCGTCCTGGACGCTGGACGAAAGATCAGATCATTGATGAGCATGACTTCATAAAGGATCTAGATGATGCGGAGATTCCTGTAATTGCTCCACTTAAAATTGACGGCACAACTATCTTTGAAATGCCGAACCACAAAATTTTCTATTGTCTCTATGAAAAGAGAGGGGGACGAAACCCTGAAGAGATGAATATCGAGCAGCTTGAAATTATGGGCCGCTCACTTGCTCGTATTCACAGTGTTGGTGCCTTAAAAAGTGCTGACCACAGAATTAAGCTTACTCCTAAGACGTATGGAGTCGCTAACTTAAAGTTCTTAGCTTCGACAAATTATATTCCAACTGATATTCGCGAGCACTTCATTACAATTTGCGAACAAATCATTGCTGAATCAAAACCACTTTTTGAAAATGTAAGTTATCAAAGAGTTCACGGAGACTTTCATAAGGGTAATATCATCTTAAGAGGTGATGACTCATTCTTTGTTGATTTTGACGATATGGTAATGGGCCCAGTGGTTCAAGATGTTTGGCCTATTTGCCCTGGGGATGACCAACAGTCTGTCATTGATCGCAATATCTTTCTAGAAGCCTACGATAGCATTCGCTCATTTCCATACGAGCAACTAAAGCTCATTCCTTCTCTTCGTGCATTAAGGCTAATTCACTTTAGTGCCTGGATAGCAAAGCGCTGGGATGACCCTTCATTTAAGTATACTTTTGGCTATTTTGAATCGCCAAATTACTGGTATGGGCAGATGAATGATTTAAGGGCCTTACTATCTAAGATAATAGAAGTTAAGAATCCTTACCAGTACTAGACGTATCTTAAAAGTTGCGAGAAAATTTACCTCTGACATAAAAAATTAATAAGTAATTTAGCGAGGTAATGAATATGGATATTCGTTTAAAGACTTTCGAAGAATATGAAGCTGCCTATGAGCAGGCCAAAAATAATCCAACAGAATACTGGGGATCTATTGCAGAAAATTTTAAATTTTCTAAGAAGTGGGATGAAGTAACTCTAGGTAATTTTAAAGACGGAGATATCCGTTGGTTCCATGGAGCAAAATTAAATATCACAGAAAATTGTCTTGATCGCCATCTTGCAACGAAGGGTGATAAGAAAGCGATGGTCTTTGTGGCCAACGATCCAAATGAGGCCAATCAAGAATTTACATATAAAGAACTTCACGCTCAAGTTTGTAAAACTGCAAATATGCTAGAAGGGCTTGGCGTAAAAAAAGGGGATCGCGTTTGTATTTATATGTCGATGGTTCCAGAGCTTATGTTTACTGTTCTTGCCTGTGCAAGAATTGGTGCCATCCACTCAGTTGTCTTCGGTGGATTTTCTGCACAAGCACTTGCTGGAAGAGTTGAAGATGCTCAGTGTAGTGTTCTTGTCACTAACGATGGGGGACTTCGCGGAACGAAAGTGACAGAGCTTAAGCCTATTGTTGATGAGGCCCTAGAAGATAGTGCATGTAAGAGTGTAAAAACTGTCATCGTTCATAAGCGCGCTGGAAATGAAGTGGCCATGAAAGAGGGACGCGATATTTGGTGGCATGATGTTTTTGATAAAGCATCAGACAAACACGAGGCACCTCAGCATGATGCCGAAGATCCATTATTCATTCTTTATACTTCTGGTTCAACAGGAACACCTAAGGGAGTTCTTCATACTCAAGCTGGGTATATGGTTTGGGCAGCATATACTTTTGCAAACGTTTTTCAGGTAGAAGAAAATGATATGTACTGGTGTACTGCCGATATTGGTTGGATCACTGGTCACACTTATATTACTTATGGGCCACTTCTAAACGGCGCCACAACAATGATGTTTGAAGGTGTTCCAACATATCCAGATGCGGGACGTTTTTGGGACATTGTTGAAAAGAATAAGGTAACACATTTCTATACAGCACCAACTGCGGTTCGTGCCCTTATGGCCGCGGGAGATGATGTACCTGCTAAGTATGATCTTTCAACTCTTAAGGTTCTAGGTTCAGTTGGTGAGCCAATTAATGCGGAAGCTTGGCATTGGTATAATGAATTTATTGGAAAGAAGAAATGCCCAATTGTTGATACTTGGTGGCAGACTGAAACTGGTGGGATTTTAATCTCTCCACTTGCAGGGCTTACGAAAACAAAACCATGTAAGGCAACTCTTCCTCTTCCGGGAATCGTTCCAGTGTTAGTTGATGATAATGGGCATGAAATTGGTGAAACAATGGCCGAAGGAAAGCTTTGTATTAAGTATCCGTGGCCAGGAATGCTACGTACGGTTTACAAGAATCATGAGCGTTTTATGAATGCTTATCTCAGAACGTACAAAGGCTATTACTTTTCAGGTGATGGCGCAAAACGTGATGTTGAAGGATATTTTAGAATCACTGGACGTGTTGACGATGTTATCAATGTTTCAGGACACCGCTTTGGAACGGCCGAAATTGAAAATGCTATTGGTAAGAATCATGCCATCGCTGAAAGTGCTGTTGTCGGTTTTCCACATGACGTTAAAGGTGAGGGGATCTACGCATACGTTGTAACTAATCTTACTGACGAGGCCGAGGTAACAAAGCTTATTAACGCAACTGTTGTAAAAGAAATCGGCGCTGTTGCTCGCCCAGATAAAATTCAAATTGTTCCAGGACTTCCAAAAACTCGCTCTGGAAAAATTATGCGTCGAATACTTAGAAAGATTGCGGCCCATGACTTCAATAACTTTGGCGATACTTCAACACTTCTTGATCCATCAGTGGTTGAAGAAATTAAAAATGGTGTGAAGTAGCACTTAATTTAAGTTAAGTTTTCAATTCTTATATTATGTATGTCTCTCTTATGTGCTAGAAAAGTATAATGAGAGAGACAACTATCAAAAGAGATGACATTCAGTTAATGAAGGAGATCTTAAAGAACCATCATACCTTAAAAAAAGGTAGGATTTGGTTTGACCTTCTTTCTAATGCTCTAATTGGATGGAGTGCTTTCTTTTATACTTGTTTTCACTTTAATATCTTCACATTCATTCTTGCTATCTTCTTTATCTATCGTGGAACGATCTTAGTTCATGAAGTAAGTCATATTGCAAAGAAGGTAAAAGGCTATCGTACAGCCTTTAATATCCTGTTTGGATGGCCTAATGCTTATCCTGTCTATCTTGGAGATGCCCATCTGTTTCACCATGGTAAGAAAACATATGGCACTGAAAGAGACCCTGAATATAAGTATATTTCTGAGTTTCGATTCCTAACCTTAACAAGGCCGTTCTTAGCTTCAGTTGCTTTACCAATCATTCAAGTCATCCGTTTTGGAATTCTCCCTCTGACATATATCTTTTTAAATTCAGAACAAAAGAAATGGGTCTATCAGAATATTTCAACTCTTGCATTTTCGATGGACTATAAAAGGCCAATAAGAAATGAAAAAAAAGATATTGCTCGCATGGTAAGAAATGATCTTATGTGTGTACTTTATAAAGTTGCAATTGGACTATTGATTTTCCTGGAAGTTCTTCCTTTGCAGACGATATGGATTTGGTTTTCAATCGTTGTGATTTCTTCGACGCTGAATATGTATCGAGCACTCTTTAATCATCTCTATACGAACGAGAGTCTTGTTGCGATGACATGGGAGGAGCATTTACTTGATACAGTGACAATTGAGTCTGGATTAAGTTCATTTTTCATCTTTGTTAATGGACTTAATTATCATGCTATTCACCACCTCTTTCCAGAGCTGCCGTATACGAATTTAGCAGCTGCCCATAAAGAGTTAATGGAGAAACTTCCTGCGGATCATATTTATAAAAGTAATACTTATTCTAGTATTTTCCATGTTTTAGTGACTTCTCTCTCAATACAAAGATTTGACAAAGAAATGATTAGGCCATAATTAGGCCAGCGTGTATACTGTTAGAATGAAACGATTTGTAATTCTACTAATTTTAATTTCTTCACTCGTAAGCTGCTCTAAACCTACTCCTGAACAAACAGTTGAAACTGTTATTAGAGAAACTTTTTCAGCGAATTTTGAAGAAACTTTTAATTATTATGATCCTGGTTTTGGTAGTCAGCAGCAGATCGCAGACTATCGCGGTTTTGTAAATGATGTCGTTGCTTGGGAAAAGAATATCAAGAAGACAAAGAAAGAGGTTCTTTCTGCTATTCAAGGTTTACTGTCTTTCAAAGTGGTTGATGTCAAAGTTGAAGGAAATCGAGCGACAGTAAGAACTGTCATTATTGTTCCAGAGTTTGATAATAAATTTGATATGCAAATTGCCTTATTGAAATTAACTAGGCCACCACTTGTTTCCAATCGTGCGGAAACAAATGCAATTATTTTGAAAAATATCAATGAAGGCCAATATGAGCTTAAGCCAGTTGAAGTTATTTTCAGCTTAATGAAGAAAGATAAGTGGCGCGTAAATGGCGTAACAAATGTTAGAGGACTATGGCGCTTTGAAAATTAAGCAAATACTTCTATTTAGCTGGATCTTCTTTCTTGGAAGTATCGCAAGTGCATCTTCAACTCAAATTGATGTTGAGGATAGTGCAAAAATATTCTTAGACTTTAATCATGAGACTAGCTCTTCTATCGAAAATCGAACAAGGGCGCCAGAGCTCAAGTCTTTGGAAGACTTTCCTGATGATTATTCTCATTTAAAAAATGATGAAAGTGATTTAGTTATTTCTGTCTTTGGTCACTTTTCATTACCTTATATCAATCTCGATTCAAAATTCTATCAAGGAATTCATTCTGGACTCAGTCCACCATTGTCTTAGATCAATTTATAACTTTTTATTTTTTATTTTTTTGATTTAAATCCAATGGAGGATGTATGGAAAACACATCAGTAGATACTTCTGTCGAAGTAAAGAAATACGATTATGAAGGTAAGGTTAAACAACACTATAATAATGATGAAGAGCAGGGAAGTGTCTGGGGATTCTATTTCTGTGTTGGCCTTTTTCTAGCAATCTTTTTTGCGGTAATCATTGTTCAAATGTATTCCCTATAATTACAATTACTTAAGGGGGCGTTGCCCCCTTGTTTAAAATCTAATCACCATAATATTTCTTACTTACTTCATATGATTTGAATTTGATTTCTGTTAGATTCAAAAAAAAATTATGAGGTTCACAATGAAAATTACTTTAGTAACATTACTTGCGCTAGTTTCACTTAATTCTTTTGCCGCAAAATTAGAAGGCAATTATGAGAGCTCTAGTGGCTGTGCCGTTAGTATTGAATGTGAAGATGGATACTGTCATGCAACTGTTGAAAAAGGAGATAAGTCTCTTGTGCTTGAAGGCGAGCTAGAAACAGATAAGTCAGATGAGTTTAGACTCTATCGTCAGTATACAGGGATTGAGACTCGTTGGTTTCATGATGACGAATTCACAGGCTTTAATGATCTTGTTTTAGAGAAACAAAAGAATGGTAAATTCATGGTTGATTCTCTTGATTCAAAATATAATCTCTTTCCCCATTTCCCAAAGAAAGAGAGAAATATCATCGTTTGTAAAAATCTTGTAAGAGTTCAATAAAAAAGGGCCAGAATCTGGCCCTTCTTTTTTCTAAAATATTACTTCAGTCTCAACTGGATCTGTAATTACAATATCCCCATCATGATCACCGTCATGATTGTCACCATCTGTATGATCATTAGGCTCAGTTGGTTCTACTGTCGGTTCAGTTGGCTCAGCAGGCTCAACAACTTCATATACTGGAGTTCTCTTAATATACTCCGGTCTAAAACCTTGATTTACAGCAATTTGTACTAATTCTTCATATTTTGACTCAGCAATTTCTCTGTCACGAGTCAAAATGAAGAGCGTATTTCTATTTCTATCAGCTACGATAGCTTCAGTATATTCTTCATCGAGGTGGATGATTTGGTAGTCGCCAGCGCCAACACCAAAGTATCCAAGTAGAGGAACAAAGCTAACCTTAAGTTTTGCATTTGAAATCTTATCCACTACTTTTGCATAAGCTTTATCAACTTTTTCTTCACCATTAACTAGCTGACATGAGTTTTTAACTCTAATGCGGTTGTGCTTAAGCTTATACTCTGCTTTTGTTCCCTGACATCTTAGGTTAAAGAAGGCGTCATATGCACCTTGTTGGTACCAAGTACCAAGGTAGCGAGATAGGTCAACATACTCAACTGTTTGGAAGTTGTTTGCAGGAAGCTCTTCAGAAGGTAGTAATACTTCATTGATTTCATGAACAATGATATTTCTATCGTGTTTCTTTAATGTTCCAAGACGTAGTGTACTTGAGTTTAGGATAAACTCTTCACTGTCTTGATCCACAAGAATAACTCTTCCGTGGAATGTCTTAACTTCTTTCTTTTGTCTAAGATCGCTTTTTTCGTGGCGGCCATATCCAATGTGATAAAGTAAAAGCTTTCTTAGCTCAAGTGGATTTGCTAGAAGGTACTCAACTGTTTCAGGTGGTAACTTAGCAAATGCTGCATCATTCGGTGCAAAGATAGTGATCGGGTGATCGATTGTTACGATATCATCAAGGCCTGCAATTTTGGCCGCGCTTAAGAAATTTCTAAAACGTTTTGTGTGCTTCATTGCACCGACTGTCTCTGTTGTTGATAATTTTACTTCTTCTCCGCTTTTTCTTTCTGCAAGAGCAGTATTAAAGAAAAATGGTAGTGTTGCCAAAAAGATTAATACTTTTTTCATGAATCCTCCCATAAGTTATGGATGGAAATGTAGCTTTTTATTAACAATTTAGAAGTTTAAGTTTGGTTAAGAAAGGTTATGAGTGAGTTAAGAAAAAAGGGCCAATGACTTGGCCCCTATGAAACTTATACGTTTGCTTTGATAAGTTGTACTTTGAAAATAAGAGTTGAGTGTGGAGGAATCTTTGCTCCTGCACCGTGCTCACCATAAGCAAGCTCAGATGGGATTGTTAGTTCCCAAGAGTCTCCCTCTTTCATCAGTTGAAGAGCTTCTGTCCAACCCTTAATTACACCACCAACAGGGAATTGAATTGTTTGTCCTCTTTGGTATGAAGAATCAAAAACAGTTCCATCAATTAGTTTACCTTCGTAGTGAACTTCTACAGTAGACTCTGCAGATGGAGTTGCTCCTGAACCTGCTTCTAGAACTTTATATTGTAGACCTGAAGCTGTTGTTGATACACCTTCGGCTGCTTTATTAGTTTCAAGGTATGCACGACCTTCTTCAGCTAGCTTGTTCGCTGCTTCAGCAAGTTGTCTTGCCATGTGCTCTTGGAACTCAGTCATTGTTTTTTGAGTTTCTTCTGGTGATAGTTGGCTTGCTTCACCTTTCATTGCAGATGCTACAGCATTTGCGAAAATTTCAGCATTGATTTCCATTCCTTGTGCAACAAAATCAGATCCAATTTGGCGACCGATAATGTAGCTTACTTTTTCCATATGAGTTTCCATTAAATACCCTTTGTTTGGTTAAAATCTACTAATAGTGGGCACCTTAGCATTTAATGGAGAACATGTCGAAAAATAGGAGGTATTTAGCGCAATGTTCCGTTTTTCTCGCCACCTGGGTACCAACATTCTGGACGCTCTAGGTCTAAGATTCCGTTAATCATCGTATCAAAACGACATTGGGCACTAGGATAAAATGACGGGGCAGTATTTAGCTCAGTCGCTACATTTGAAGAGTATGTCGAAAAACTTACTTCATCACCATTGCTTTTAAAGAAGGCCTGATCTGCTTCCATAGCAGTTAGAAGTCTTAGACAAGTAAAGTACTCATGCTTATCTTGTTTTGAGCATAGATCTTTGTAGATTGATTTCTCTTTTACTTCACGTAATTCTGGAAGGTATTTAAAGACGATCGCCAAGCAGTCTTTTGTTGCAAAGTAATCAGATTGACCTTCCATTGAAGAGTGATAGCCCATATTCATTGGATCATCTTTCTTTGGAGCTCCACCGATACCGTGTCCGATTTCATGGCATGCTGTTAATGCAAGTCCATCTGGAGTCATTCCTGCTAGACGGCCAAAACCACCCATTAAGTAAATACGGTGTTCAATTTGATCTTCTTGATTTGTGGCCTGAACATATGAGGCATGGATCATATCAATATCCCACCAATACGAATCAGGTAAACCTGCAATTGGTAAGTTAATTTGTAAAACTTCATTTTGTGACGGGGCAAGTTCACTATAAGCTTGGTAAAGAGCAGTTTTTACTTGCTCATACTCATCCTTGCTAACGGCCGCAAAGACTGATTTTGTTAATGTAAATAAACACGCTAGAAGGATTAATTGTTTCATGACAAGGTTCTACCTAGATTTCGAATTTTGAACAAGATATCGGGTAATTTTTCATTAAGTAGGAGAGTTTATGTATCACGAAGTACTTGATTTTTGGTTTGATGAGCTTACTGAAGAGCAAAAGTGGATGAAAGATGCTCGAATTGATCGCGAGATTGAAGAGCGCTTTGGCAGACTTCATACAAAGGCAGCAAAAGGAGAGTTATTTGAATGGAGGGAGGAGCATCTGGGTCGTTTGGCCGAAATTATTATCCTCGATCAATTTTCTCGTAATATCTATCGTGGTGATGCACGCTCTTTTGCAAGTGATGATATGGCCTTGGTTTTAGCTCAGGAGGCCATTTTGCAAAAAACAGATGAAGGTTTTACGACTAGAAAGAAACACTTTCTCTACATGCCCTATATGCACAGTGAATCTCTTACCATTCAAAAAGAGGGATTAAGACTATTTGAAAAATTAGATAACGACATGGCCCTTCAATATATGCATCAGCATATGGCCATCATTGAGCGCTTTGGCCGCTATCCACATCGCAATGGAGTTCTTGGTCGAGAGTCAACACCAGAAGAGATTGAATTTTTGAAAATGCCAAATTCTAGTTTCTAAGTTATGATTAAAGAATGAAAGATGCAAAATTAGTATGGTCTGATGAGGCCGGTGATTTAAGAAAAAAAAATAGTAAAAATAATTCTAATGAAGAAGTTAACGAGTCTGAACTTGTTCTTAAAATTAGAAGGCTTACTTCTGGAAAAGGAAGAGCAATCGTTGAAATAAGTGATCTTCCAGCAAATAAGAAGTGGTGTCAGAAACTTGCTAAAGATTTAAAGAAGTCTCTAGGGGTTGGTGGCGCTTTTAAGAACGACTATATTGAAGTTCACGGTGAAAAGCTTGATCAAGTTAAGGCGCACTTCGATAAAAATAATTTAAAGTGGAAACAGATTGGAGGCTAGACTCCAATATCTGAGCATGTTAGTATTTTACTCATGATGCGAATTCTACTTTCACTATTCACAGTCTTTATGATTTTTGTGAGCTTCACTCATGAGGCCCATGAAATTAAATTGTCTGTAAATAATATGGAGAGTACCAAAGTCGAAAAATCTAAATTGGACCATCCAGATCATTGCGACGATCACGACAGCGGTTCTGATCACTGTCATATTCATTGTACAGGTCTTCACTTCTTGGCCAATCTCGAACATACTGTCGAAATTAAATTACCTCTAATTGAAATTAATATCACACAAACACCAAGATTGGATTTCTTCAAATCCCCATACCTCGACCCGGCAAAGAAGCCACCTTCTTTATCGTAACATTACAAATTTAAAGTTTTAACATTCTTATTTTTAAAGGATTAATGCGATGAATACTAGTCGAAGTAGCATCGTGATTCTCGCTTTGTGCATGGGCATAAATACCTATGGACAGAGTTGTCGTATCACAGATGCCAATGAATTTTTGAAGCAAATTAAATCGAATCATCAAGTGAATCTCTTGGCAAAGGTCAATGAGGAGATGCTTGATGGTGAAATCAATTCGGCCAATCAGGTTTATAACCCTGAGGTTGAAACAGAAATTGTCACGCCTGGAAAAAATGAGATTTCCTCGATGATTAAAGTCACTCAAACTTTTGAGTTAGGGGGCAAGAGGGGATCGCGTAAGACGTGGGCCCAGAGAATGAAAGAGCTTGGTAGCCTTGAATTTAAAGGGGAGAAAGAAAAGGTCGTTTTAGAAAATATTCTAAATATGTATCGCCTTAGACAAGTTCAAGAACTTATACCTGTCTATCAAGAGTCATACGATTCTCTAAAGAAAGTTCTTGATAAAAAGAGCAAGATTAGGAAAGCGCTTTCGCCAAGCCAAGAGGTTGAGTATGAAACACTTTCTTTTGCCATGGATGATTACTATATCAGGCTATCTGAATTACATGCTGAAAAGTCTAAACTCCAAGTTCATCTGAAATTGAATGCGGGAAAGAATTGTGTCGTCACAAAAAGTGCTCTTCCTGAGTTGTTCCAATTTAAGAAGATAAACCTTAAGTCATTAGAGTTAAAAGATAGCACTGACTATAAGAAAGGACTCGCACAACTTGCTGTTGCAAAAGCTGAGTACGATGTCGCCAAGTCTAATGCTTATAGTGATCTCAGAATTGGCCCGATGTATGAATACTCCAAAGTTGATGATGAGAAAGAGCATGCCTTTGGTCTAAGCCTTACTTTTGACTTACCAGTATTTAATACAAATGATGGAGCAAAGGCCAAGGGGATGGCCGCAGTTAAAAAGGGTGAGTACCAAGTTCGCTACGATGAGCTTGATCTTCAAATCGATCTTAGGAATTGGATTCAAAAATATCAACGTTACAAATCAGTTTACAAGAAAATGATTTCTCAGGCGGTCTTAGAAAAGAAGCATAAGAGAATAGAAAAGCTCTTTGATCGCGGTGTGATTTCAACATCGCTAATTATTGAGGCCCACAGGCAAATGGTGGACTTTTCCATTAGGCGAAACGACTACGAAATGGGAGCAGTCGAAGCTTTATGGAATATCTATTTACTAAGAGGAACAATCCTAGAGGAACAAATATGAAAAAAATATTCTTAATAATATTACTGATCGGTTTAGTTGGTTGTGAATCTCATCATGACGAACACAAGCATGACGAACACAAGCATGAGGAACATTCTGACCACGACGATCATGATAAGCACGATGACCATGAAGAACACGGCGATCATGAAGAACATGGCGACCACGACGATCATCATGGACACGGGGAAGAGAAAACTGGTGAAGGCAAGGCCATCACGAAAGTTGATGAAAGGCACGGTTTTCAGTTGTCTAATGAAGCGCAGAAGAGACTTGCTATTAAAACAACTACGTACACAAAGGGATTTGTAAATATCCCAGATAGTGCCTACGTTGTGGTTGGTAAAGAGCGTGCGCTTTATCGTAAAAGAGCTGGCTTCTTTAAGTTAATAGACGAGCATGAGCTGACTGGAGCATTCACTAAAGGGGATGAAATTGTTGTTAGCGGAATTGGTCTTCTTCGCGTTTCAGATATCTTCTCAACAGATGAGTCTGAATATGGCCACGCACATTAAGGACGGGAGCAAGAATCATGATGAATAAAATAATTGAATTCAGTGTTCATAACCGTCTCTTTGTTTTTATTGCCACAGCAATTCTCATCATTGGCGGTATTTACTCTTTTGATAAATTATCAATTGATGCTGTTCCAGATATCACAAATACCCAGGTGCAGGTTAATACTCCTGTTGAAGGGCTAACTCCTGAAGAAATTGAAAGAATGGTAACGTTTCCAATTGAGTCAGCTTTAACGGGAATGCCTGGTGTTGAGCAAACCCGCTCAGTTTCTAAATACGGAATCTCTCAGGTTACTGTTATCTTTAGTGATGATGTGGATATATATCGCGCCAGACAACTTACTTCTGAAAAACTTGTTAATATCGATCTTCCTATAGGAATGAAGCCAGAGATGGGGCCAATCAGTACGGGCCTTGGAGAGATCTTTCACTACTCCTTAAGTTTTAAGGGAGAAGTAAAAACTGAAGAAGAGGAGATGCTGAAGCTTATGGAGCTTCGCTCAATCCAAGATTGGTTGATCAAGCCAAGACTTCTAACTGTTAAAGGTGTGACAGAAGTTAATACAATTGGTGGTTATGAGAAGCAATATTTCATCCAACCAGATATTAATAAAATGGCCCGTTTTGGAATTCACTTTGATGATATTGAAAACGCCATTGAGAGTACGAACCAGAATGTTGGGGGAGGCTATATTCCTCAAACAGGAGAGCAGCTACTTGTTCGCGGAGTTGGCCTATTAAAGAATATTTCGGACATTGAAAATATTGTCATTAAGCGACTTGGTTCTCTTGATATCATTCGCGTAAAAGATGTTGCAAAAGTTAAATTTGATAAGGAAATACGAACTGGAGCGGCGACTCATAACGGTAGAGAAGTTGTCATTGGAACGGCCTTCATGCTTCTTGGGGAAAACTCGCGTGCAGTCTCAACTAGGCTTGAAGAGCGTATTAACGAGATTAAAAAGGATCTTCCTTCATGGGTAAATCTCGAAATCGTTTATAATCGTTCGAATATGGTTAATGCTACCTTAAGTACAGTTGAGCATAACTTAATTGTAGGTGCCGGACTTGTGATGGCCTTTCTCATGCTTCTTGTGGGAAATATTAGGGCCGCAATTATTGTTGCTGCTACCATTCCAATATCTCTTTTAATTACTTTCATTCTAATGCGCTGGCAAAATGTTTCAGGAAATTTAATGAGTCTTGGTGCTCTAGATTTTGGGATCATTGTTGACGGTGCCGTTATTGTTATTGAAAATTGTGTCCACCGCTTACAAAAGAGAACAAAGGAAATTGGGCGCGCCTTAACACGCGCTGAAATCAAAGATCTTGTTGTCGAAAGTGCAATAGAAATTCGTTCTGCCGCAGGCTTCGGTGAGATCATTGTCATTACTGTTTTCATCCCTCTATTTGCCCTAACTGGAGTTGAAGGGAAGATGTTTGGTCCAATGGCGACAACTTTCATTATGGCCCTTGGTTCGGCCCTCGTTCTATCTTTTACTTTAGTACCAGCATTGGCCGCAACATTCTTAAATTCAAATACTAAAGATCGTGAACCTAAGATCATGCTTCTTGCCAAGCAAGCTTTTGCTCCAATTTTAGAATTGGCCCTTAAGTTTAAAAAGACTGTCCTTGGCCTTGGCGTATCTGCCATTGCTCTGGGGGGAGTTCTTTTTATGGGCCTAGGATCTGAGTTTATTCCTCAATTAGATGAGGGGGACTTTGCGGTTCAGTTTATTCGCCCAGCAAACATCAACATTGAAAATTCCATCCATCTTCAAAGATTAAGTGAAGATGTCATCAAAGAATTTCCACAAGTCAAAACAGTTTTTGGGAGAACTGGAGCAGGTGAGATTAGTACTGACCCTATGGGGGTTAATATTTCGGATTCATATGTCATGCTTAAGCCAGTTGATGAATGGCCAAAAAGTGATCTTATTCAAAATAAGAATGATCTAATGGAGGAAGTGAAGAAGGCCCTCGCCTTAAATATACCAGCTCAAGTGGCAATGTTCTCTCAACCAGTAGAACTACGTTTTAACGAGTTACTTGAAGGAACAAGGGCATCTGTTTCAGCGAAAGTTTACGGGGAAGATTTAAAAGTCATAGAAGAGATTGCCAATAAGGTTTCTGAAGCCATTGCAAAAACACCTGGAGCAGGTGAGGTTGAAGTTGAATCAAAGGGGCTTTCTCCAATGATTCAATACACGCCAAAGCTTGAGGAGCTTGCAAAGTTAGGTGTTAGTAGCAAACCTGTTCTTGATGTTATCTCAACGGCCATTGGTGGCAGCAAGGTTGGTGATATTTATGATGGTGTTAAGAAGTATCCAATCATGACTCGCTTATCTGCTAATGAGAGATCTGATGTGGAAACAATTTCAAATCTTCCGGTGGGGATTTCTGAAGGGTACACTGTTAAAATAAAAGATGTCGCAGATATTGAACTTTCTGAGACATACTCATCGATTAATCGTGAGAATTCAACTCGAAGATTGGCCATTTTAATTAATCCACAAACTCGTGATATTGAAAACTTTGTTAAGGTAGCAAAAGAGATTGTTGAGAAAGAAGTAACTCTTCCTGAAGGTTATTATATCGAATGGGGTGGAAGTTTTAAGAATCTTATTTCTGCTAAAGAAAGACTAAGTATTCTGGTTCCATTGGCCCTGCTTCTCATTTTAGTGATGCTCTATGCGGCTTTTAAAAACTACGCCCAAGTCTTATTGATTTTTCTATGCGCACCAATGGCCCTCATCGGTGGAGTTCTATCACTAAAGATTTTAGGATTACCATTTAGTATTTCTGCTGGTGTTGGATTTATCGCTCTGTGCGGGATTAGTATTCTAAATGGTGTTGTTCTTGTGACTTACTTTAATCGACTCTTAGCAGATGGAAAATCACCTGATGACGTTGTGAGGGAGGGGACAATGGTTAGACTTCGTCCAGTTCTTATGACGGCCTTAACGGATATCTTTGGTTTCCTACCGATGATTTTTTCAACTGGGCTAGGGGCAGAGGTTCAAAAACCGCTAGCGACAGTAGTCGTTGGAGGGATTATTTCAGCAACTCTTCTGACTCTTGTCGTTTTACCTTCATTATATCGGTTATTTATTGAGCAAATGAAGACAGAATAAGCTCTAAGGTCTTGAAATTTAAGAATATTCTTAAGTTTCAAGACCACTTCTCCTTGTTTAAAATAGGCGTCTAAATCTAAGACATCCATTGGTAAATTTTCAAATTACTCGATAGATTTGCTGGATGTGCTATTTTATTGCCAATCTTTTAAGAAGGTAGCAGGGAGCCTGAATTGAATAAATTTATTATTGCCACAGCAATCACTTTATTAAGCACTCAAGCATTTGCATCATTATCTGTTAATGATGGATTATCAAGTTGTCGCTTTTCAAATAATGAGGCCGCAATAAATTATGCCCGTGCCTTAGACGGCTCTACTAAGGCGGCAGCTCTTTTAAAGAGAGGAGATCTTGGTCAGGTTGAATCATGTTCGACGGCCATGACAGAAGCTCTTGCAAAGGGTGTAAGTTATAATGAATTAGCTAAGACTGTTAACACAAATTTCAATCACCTTGAAAATGGAATGGAAATTACGATCGAGCTTCGTGGTAAGGACTTCTATGAAGTTAAGGGAGATGCTCTTACTGGAACAAAGTCGACAATTGAAGGTGACTTCGACATGGTTATTAGTGTTGAAGGCTCACGTAATGAAATCTCGCAAGGAGTTCCTACTAAGCAAATACTTAATAAAATGAAATTAAACGTTGTCTCTAAAAAAGCAGTTCAAATTATCTTTGAAGAGCATGAAATTGATATTGTGGTACCAGCAGTGGTTAAGAAGACTTTATTTGGTAAGCTAAAACAAATCTCAATTAGTGCAGAGAACTTAGAAAGAGCAATCGCTCCAGCTCTTACGGCCCAAGGCCTTGATTTAGCAGAGGGCTTCAAATTGAATACGGAAAAAGGGTCTTTCACAATGGACTACTCTGTTTCAGCAATGGATTGTGGAGTCAATCAGCTCGATGAATTCGAGTGTGGCTCATCTTTTATCTTTCAATTATCAGCACAATTTTAATTGGCATAACTAGGGCGAGGCCATGTCGATGGCCTTGCTATCTTACTGATATCTTTAGATCTCTGACATAAATATTTAATAATTGATATAATTACTCCGTTAAGCGTATGGGAGATAATTATGAGGAATTCAGTTATTAAGTTCTTGGTACTTGTTGGCCTTTTGGCGACAGTGTCCCAATCTCATGCAAAAATGATTGTGGAGAAAGAAGAATATTCTGGAGAAGCAATCGTTGAAGACTTCGCTTTAAAGAATTTTTACCGAAGGTTTGTGAATATCACAGATAGTTACAATCAGAGGCGCAAGGATCCAGAGTCTTATGCGCAATCCTTTAAAAATATCAAAGAACAGCATAAGTACTTTCGCTGGTTAAAGAAGAACAAAATTGGTGAACTTCCACCAGCAACTATTAGTAATGGTATAGCTACCATTAGGGTTGGAAATTATAAATTACAATATTCGATTCAAACCCTAGTTAAAAACCAGTTCCTCTTAAATGAGCGTCCTATCGACCTTCAGAAGCTCGACTTTAATAAGGCGTTTAATGAGTTAACGGATAAAGTTAAGGCCACTCGTAGGTTTACTGTCCTTGATTTATTAATTCCGACGGCCCATGCTGATGCCATGAGTGGACTTGAAAATACTCTCTTAGCAACCATGCTCTATGTGAATTCTGACTTCGCAGAAAGAGAGTGGTGTATTTCTTGTGATGATGAAAATGCAGAGGTGACTAAAAAGAATCTTGAGAGACTTCTAACAAGAGTCGATCAAATGCTTAATTCTTGTGAAAACGAAACAGCTAAGATTGAAGATATTTATTCAAACCTTTCATTCTTTGCAGGGGACGATGATCAAGGTGGTTTCCGTTCTCAATCAGCATCAACTTTAAAGAATCACTTTCCTGCTATTGAAGGAGAGCTTAAGGATGTTTCTTGCGAGAAGCTCGTTTACAATGTGTACAAAGATGAAATTAATCCAGCGGATAGAAATCTCTTTGTTGAATACTACCGCTTAACACCAGAAAGACAGGCCCGAAATCAAAAAGCGGTGGCCAATTATAAAAGAATTGTTAAATCAAAATGCGATCGTATCGCAGCTCTTAATGTCTGTATGATCAGTAATTATTATGGAGCTGAGGATATTTACAATGATTCACGCTCTCCAGGACAAAAGGAATACGATCGCCGTCGTAAGCCTTCGAAAGAGTATCAGATTCGCGGTATTACTCAATAGGCAGCTTAGGAATTATGTGATAAAAAGACGACTATGGAACAATTACAAGAAACATTAGAAGAAATATTAGAAAGAGTAGAATTTAAGAAAATGGATCAATTTGAAGAACTTCTTCATAAATGTATCCACGTCTCTAATGACTCATCAAAAAGTACATATGCAATCTATGAAAATATGGTTTTCAAATTAGATGCATTCTTTAAAGGCTTTGTTAATTTTCAAAACGAATTCGGTAAGGATAAGAAATACATTGCTGCAGTTCATGCACTAAGTGCCATCTGCTATGGCCTAGGAATTGATCTTGAAGACGAAGAGCTTTTCATCATTTACCATCTAAAAGACCAAGGTAAATTCAGAAAAAGAGAAAAAGATCTTCACGCTGAGCTTAAAAATCTTTGGGCCGGCTATCCTTACAAAGAATTTGCTATGGCCGATGTGGACTTCTCTCACTCATTAAAAAACTTAATGCGTGCAAAATTCATCGACTACCGTCGCGGAAACCTTCATATCAATCAATCTTTGATTATACGTTTTAAAGATCGCTATTAAGCACCCGCAAAATTGGCCGCCCTAAGGCGGGCTATTGTTTGCGGTGCTAGGCCCCCAACTCTTTAGCTAGAGATTAGCGTCGAGAGCGAGGGTCCAAGCCCGAGCGGTTCGTCTCAAGGCCACCCGCAAAATTGGCCGCCCAAAGGCGGGCTATTGTTTGCGGTGCTAGGCCCCCAACTCTTCAGCTAGAGATTAGTGTCGAGAGCGAGGGTTCAAGCCCGAGCGGTTCGTCTCAAGGCCAATGGGAAAGTTAACGCATAAAAAGAACGACATTTTCACGAAGTGAAAATCAGCTAATAACTCTCAAAAATTATCATAAATTTAAATATATAGAAGATAATTCTATTTTAATCCTAAAGCGATTAAATCTATTGAATTTATACCTGTATAATGTCGATAAGCATTCATGATTTATTTAAGATTGAGTAACGCCGAGTCAATGAGTAAGCACCAGGAAACGAATGTAAAATTTACTCTCAATAGGGAGATTTGAATGAATAAATTAATAATAGTCAGTTTAGTTGCTTGTTTATGTTCTAGCGTCTATGGACGTGATCTTTTATATGGAACTTTTGAGCAGCGATTCTCTGGTGATCTCAAAAAAAGAGTTGATAAAAATATATCCGAATTTAAGACAGAAGCCGATAAGATAGAGAAGAAATATGAGATATATATTTCTAGCTGCGTGAGTAGTCTGAAAAAAAATCAAAACCTTAAAGAGTTTACAGACTGCGAAAGGAGGCAGCGTTATTTATTTAAGAAAAAGTTTGGAGAGAGTCCTGGTTACATCATTTCTAAAATTGATTTGAATATTGAGAATATCTATGTCGCTGATATATTTAAGAGCGCTAAAGGAAAAGAGTCTATTGGGAAACTAGGAATTAAATTTGAGAAAGAACCTGGTTCAAGAAATGGAGTTCAAGTTAAGATTTATGTAAAGCTAAAGAACGAACATTACTCTGATTTTGTGTTTACGTATGGAGTAGTGGAGAAGTTTGAAAATGGACGTGTAAAACTTTTATCAAATCAAGATATGTGGATAAATGTTGATGATGTGAAAGAAGTATTTAAATTTAAAGACGATGTTTTTAAACTTACAAGAGAAGAGTTGAAAAAGAAGTACACGTTTGCTGGAAAAAGTTTAGGTTGCGAAGGTAAGAAGTTTGCATGCGTTGATAGTTGCGGCGTTAGCAAGGTGAAGGACGATCATGTGATCATGTATCTTGAGAGTGATGATGACCTATTAGATGAGGACAAGGTACTGATTATTGAGTTGTTAAATTCAAATGGTGAGTTTGCTTGTTATGTAAATTTACTTCTTTAAGTAAAATGGCGGAAACTCCGTTTACTGCCTTTTGATAGACTGGAACCGAATGCTAAAAAATGAAAATTTACTCTCAGCAGGGAGATTTGAATGAATAAATTAATAATAGTCAGTTTAGTTGCTTGTTTATGCTCTAGCGTCTATGGACGTGATCTTTTGTATGGAACTTTTGAGCAAGAGTATTCTGGCAGCATTAAAGCGCAAATTGATAAAAATATAACCGAATTTAAGACAAAAGCCGATAAGATAGAGACGCAATATGAAAAATATATTTCTGATTGTAAAAGTAGTTTTAGAATTACTCGTAATTATAAAGTATATGCAAATTGTAAGATGAAGCAAGGTTATTTGTTTGAGAAGAATTTTGGAGGCAGTCCTGCTTACATCATTTCTAAAATTGATTTGAATATTGAGAATATCTATGTCGCTGATATATTTAAGAGCGCTAAAGGAAAAGAGTCTATTGGGAAACTAGGAATTAAGTTTGAGAAAGAACCTGGTGCAAGAGATGGAGTTCAAGTTAAGATTTATGTAAAGCTAAAGAACGAACATTACTCTGATTTTGTGTTTACGTATGGAGTAGTGGAGAAGTTTGAAAATGGACGTGTAAAACTTTTATCAAATCAAGATATGTGGATAAATGTTGATGATGTGAAAGAAGTATTTAAATTTAAAGACGATGTTTTTAAACTTACAAGAGAAGAGTTGAAAAAGAAGTACACGTTTGCTGGAAAAAGTTTAGGTTGCGAAGGTAAGAAGTTTGCATGCGTTGATAGTTGCGGCGTTAGCAAGGTGAAGGACGATCATGTGATCATGTATCTTGAGAGTGATGATGACCTATTAGATGAGGACAAGGTACTGATTAATGAGTTGTTAAATTCAAATGGTGAGTTTGCTTGTTATGTAAATTTACTTCTTTAAGTAAAATGGCGGAAACTCCGTTTACTGCCTTTAAACTTTGTGATTTTTTTATGCAAGGAAAGCGCAAAATTACTTCAATACAAATTCTTATCGGTAATGATCAGAATTATAAATCGTTATTAAGGGCCTCAAGGAAAATCTTCCCAAAGCGCTGAAGCTTCTTAGGTCCAACCCCATAGATGCTTTCGAGATCGTCGAGAGTTTGTGGGCGTTGGGCGGCCATCTCCATAAGAGTCTTGTCTGGAAAAATCTTAAAGGCCTGTGTGCGTTTTTGTTTGGCAAGCTTTGATCGTAGAACTTTTAAATTCTCATACATTGCTTTATCAGTTCCATCATTTGGCCTATATGTGGCGACAGCTTTCTTTCTTGTGGTGGCCTTCTTGCGAACTGCTTTCTTCTTTGTTGCTTTTGTTTTTGTCGCAGTCGACTTCGAAGCAGGTGCACCTTTTTTAAAGTCTGCACGAATCATGACTTCCTTGCGATCTTCGATAACATCGATGGCCGATTGAGTAAGTTTAATTTCTGAGCTTCCATCCATAATCATCTTAAGATGGCCTTGGGCAATTAGTTGGCGACAAAGAGAATAGAGAAACCCTTCGTCTTCCTTACTTGCATAACCAAAGCTTGTGATATGGTGGTGGCCATTTTTTTGAATGACACCAGAGATATTTCCTTTGAGAACATCGACGATATAGTGGACGTTGTAGCGCTGGTCAGTTTCATAAACACAAGTGAGAACGGCCTTGGCTATTTCAGTTGCATTAATAAGCTTCTGCTTAGTCTGTTCACTTAAGCAGATATCACAATTTCCACATGGCCCTTGATAGGGGTCATTAAAGTAATTAAGAAGAACTTCGCGGCGACAAGTTGTGGCCTCGCAAAAACCAAGAATGGCATCAAGCTTTTCTTCATTTACTCGGCGACGAGCTGCTGCGCCAACGCCTTTATTAGCAATTCTTTTTAAAAGAACAAGATCTCTTAGTCCATAGAACATAAGAACTTGAGAAGGGAGTCCATCTCGTCCTGCTCGTCCCGTTTCTTGATAGTAGGACTCAAGACACTTTGGCATATCCATATGGGCAACAAAGCGTACGTCGGCCTTATCAATTCCCATTCCAAATGCAATGGTTGCCACAACGATGACATTCTTTTGAGTGATAAATTTCTCTTGAACTTTTTCGCGGTAATTGGCACTCATTCCCGCATGGTAGGCATAGGCCTTAAAGCCCGCTTTAACTAATTTGTCGGCACATTCTTCAACACCCTTGCGTGAAAGGCAGTAGACGATTCCTGATTGGCCATCAAGATTATCTTGAACAAATTGCGTGAGACGATAGAAGTCTTTTTCTTTCGTTGTCTTCTTTTGAACTTCGTATGTAATATTTGGTCGATCAAAAGAGCTGATAAAGAGATTTGAGCCATGGAGGTTTAGACAGCGAATGATCTCACCACGTGTTGCTTCACCGGCCGTAGCGGTAAGAGCAATGCGAGGGATGTCGGGAAATTTCTTTGTGATCATGCCAAGCTGCATATACTCAGGTCTAAAATCATGGCCCCATTGAGAAACACAGTGTGCCTCATCAATGGCAAAGAGAGAAATCTCAATGCGCTCCAAAATTCTCTGAAAGTATTCATTCATCATACGCTCTGGCGAGACATAGAGGATCTTAATATTTCCGTTGAGAAGATTTCCCACAATATCATCCTGTTCACTATGAGAAATTGAAGAATTTAAGTAGGCTGCTTCGACGCCTTTTTCAATAAGGGCGTCAACTTGGTCTTTCATAAGAGCGATTAGGGGAGAGATAACAATGGCCGTCCCAAAGCGGGCAAGTGCTGGAATTTGATAGCACAAGGACTTCCCACCACCTGTTGGCATGAGGACCAGTGCGTTATTTCCTGCAATGACACTTTCCACAATCTTTTCTTGATTGCCGCGAAAGGCATTATAACCAAATATTTTTTGAAGTATCTCGATTCCTTGACTCACTTATCTAGTTTAACTGATGAAAGAGGGCCAGCAAAGCATTAATAAAGGCTTTGTTAAATCTTTGTAAAAAAGCGAAATGAACTTCGCTATTTTTGCTGTGATGCCCTAAAATAAGATGATTGGAGTTGTTATGAATAAATTTTTACTAGTTCTATTAATTAGTCTCTCAACATTTGCTGCGCCAAAAGTTCTCTTCCTCGGAGACTCTCTTACTGCCGGTTATGGAGTTGATCCAGAGAAGGCCTACCCAAATCTTGTGAAAGATATCTTAAAAAAAGAAGGTATTGAAATTGAAGTGATGAATGCAAGTATTAGCGGTTCTACTTCAGCTTCTGCTGTTTCTCGCCTTAAGTGGTCTTTAAGAGGAAAGCCTGATGTTATGCTACTTGCTCTTGGGGCAAATGATGGACTTCGTGGAATTAAACTTGTGAGTACAAAAGAGAATTTAAAAAATGCTATCAAGCTTGCAAAGAGTAAGGGAGTAAAAGTTATTTTGGCCGGAATGCAGATTCCACCAAATTATGGGCCTGAATACACAAAAGAATTTCAAAAAATGTTTCCTGATTTAAAAAAAGAAGAGGGAGTTACACTACTGCCATTCTTACTTAAGGATGTAGCAGGACAGCGTCAGTATAATATTGACGATGGCATCCACCCAAATGAGGAAGGACACAAGATTATTGCAAAGACGGTCGCACCGTTTATAAGGAAAGCTTTATAATGACTGAATTAGTATTATCACTTAAAGAAGTGAGAAAGGATTTTTCTCAAGGAGAAGAAATCCTCAATGTTTTAAAAGGTGTTGAGCTTGGAGTTAGCGAAGGGGAGACCATCGCAATTCTTGGAAAATCTGGTAGTGGAAAATCAACTCTCTTATCACTCTTATGTGGAATTGATGATGCCACCAGTGGTGATATTTCATATCGCAATAATTCACTCAAAGATCTAAATAGCGAAGAGATCACAGATCTTAGAGCAAAGCATATTGGTGTGGTCTTTCAACAATTTCATTTATTAGAACATCTAAATGCATATGAAAATGTCCTCTTACCGCTCGAAGTAAATGGTAATGGCCATCAGAAAGATCGTGTGGATTACTTTCTTGAAAAAGTAGGGATGAGTCACCGAAAGACGCATTTTCCAAATCAGCTAAGTGGTGGAGAGAAGCAGCGAATTGCCATTGCTCGCGCTCTCGTTACTCACCCAGGTGTTCTTCTGGCAGATGAGCCAAGTGGAAGTCTTGATGAGAATACTGGTGATGAAGTCATGAATCTAATCTTTGATATTGTTCGCGATGAAAAGATGAGTCTTGTTCTTGTCACTCACGATAAGGATTTAGCAAAGAGGTGTGAGAAGATTTATCACTTAGAAAATGGAGTGCTAAGTCTTGAAGCTTAAAATGGTTATGCGAGAGCTTAGAAGCTCTCCAATGTTCTTTATTATTTTTATTCTAAATCTCTCTATTGGAATGGTTGGACTATCAACTATTGAAGTTTTTAAGTCTTCATTTGATAGTGCTCTAACAGCGAAATCAAAATCACTTCTAGGCTCTGATATATCGGTTAGTTCACGAATTGCCATTACTAAGGATACTTTAGAAATCGCAAAGTCTAATCTCGATTATAGTGAAATGACTCGCAATCGCTCTTTGTATTCGATGCTCTTTAACGGTGAAAAAAGTCGACTCGTCAATATAAGAGGACTTGGTCAAGGGTTTCCTTTCTATGGTGATATCCGATCAAAGAGTGGCAAGAGCTTTCGCGATTTAAAAGAGAATGAAGTCTTTATTTATCCTGAACTTGTTGGTCAACTTGGACTTGATGTAGGCAAGGAAATAAAGATTGGATCACAAATGTTTAAAGTGGCAGGAATCGTCGAAGAAGATGGCTCTGCAGGCTTTTCGATGGGACAACTAGCACCAAGACTTTATTTGAAAAATGAAGTTCTCGATTCAACTGATCTTATCAAGCCTGGAAGTACAATTTGGACAGGTCTTCATTTTAAGATGGCCAAAGAACTAAGTGACAAAGAACTTGTTAAAACCGAGAAAAATCTAAAGTCTAAAATAATCGATTCTTCAATTCGTATTCGCTCTCCTCAATCTAACTCTGAAAGAGTGGGGCGCTCAATGGATTATCTAAGTGATTTCTTAGGTCTTGTTTCATTATGTGGACTATTTCTTGCGGGGCTTGGACTCATTTATCTTTTTAGAGGATTTCTTTTAAAGCGAAGAAAGGATCTAGCAATTCTTGGCTTCATTGGGATGAAGAAGAAGGATATCTTTAAGATCTACACGCTTAAACTTTTCTTTTTAGGTTTATTTGGATCACTTCTTGGAATTGCTATTGGTTCGGCCTTCAGTCCAGTTATTCAAACCATGGTCAGTAAGAATCTTGGCATTAATATTGAGTTACAATTTAGTCTAGCGACTTTCTTTGTCACGATGGCCGTTGGGGTTGCTTCAACTATTGTATTAGCTCCGGCCTTAATTATTCCTTATTTAAGAGTTGATCAAAAAGCGCTCTTTGATCACGATACAAGCTTATCTAATAATATTTCCGATTACCTGCTATTTATCCCAATTGTACTTTTCTATTGGGTGATGGCCATTTACTTGTCTGAGAGCTTAATTATTGGAAGTGCTTTTATTGTAGTCTTCTTAATTATTATCGGAGTTTTCTTTCCTGTAGGAAGTCTTGTGCTTTCATGGCTTGGAAAACTTAATCCTAAACTAAGTCTATCTTCTAATATGGCCTTTAAGTATGTGACTCGACATAAGATTTCGACTCTCTTTATCTTCTTATGTCTGTTCATTTCAACAAGTCTCATGACGCTAATTCCTTCGGTGAAAAATATTATCGGCGCGGAACTTTCGATGCCTGCAGAGGAGCGTCCTGTTTATTTCCTCTTTGATATTCAGCCTGAGCAAGTTGAAGAGTTGAAGACTTTTGTCACAGATAAAAAGCTAGATCTTCTAAATATTAGTCCGATGGTACGTGGACGTCTGGTAAAAATTAACGGTGAAGGTTACGATCCTGAAAAACTTGGGGATTTAACACGAGAGGAGCAAAGGGAGCAGCGAAGTCGTAACCGAAGTGCAAACTTAAGCTACCGCGATCATCTTGTAAGGGGTGAGGAGATTGTCGAAGGACGTTTGCCTAAGCGTTTTGATTTTGAAACAGATGAGGTTGCAGAAGTATCTCTTGAGCAGCGCTATGCGAGTCGACTAGGTATTAATCTTGGAGATGAGCTAGAGTATAATATTCTTGGAATGCCTATTCTTGCTAAAGTTGTAGGCTTTCGCTCGATTCGCTGGACGAGCTTCTTACCAAATTTCTTTATTTCATTTGGCCCAGGTATTCTAGAAGATGCACCAAAGACTTTTATTGCGGCCATTGGCAAAGGTGAGGGGGATGTTAATGATCAGCTTCAATCTGACTTTGCGGCCAAGTTTCAAAACGTGTCTTTAATTGATATTCAAAGCTCTCTTAAAAGAGTGGCAACAATTATGGAGAGTATCACAAAGATTCTTGTTACGATGAGCTTCATCGTCTTTCTTGTGGGGCTGCTTGTGATTTATTCTCTGATAGCTCATCAGTTAGAGTCTCGAAGAGATGATATCTCTCTTATTAATATTATTGGGATTCGTTTTAGCGAGATTAGAAAATCAATTATGAAGGAGATGGCGCTTATGTCAGTAAGTGCTGTTGTGGTAGGAATTACGTTAGGTCAACTTGTTACTTTTGCTGTTGCTAAATTTCAATTTGATTTAAATTATATTTTTAGTTCTACTGAAATTATTGGCTTTGCCATTTTAATTATTGTTCTTTCAATTCTAATTTCTTTTTCTTCATTTAATCGATTCATTCGAAAATAAAAAAGGGCCACATAATGTGGCCCCATATAAGTATTGAATCTACCAGTTATATCTTTCGGCACAGAAATAACGGTAATTGTATTCGTAGTCATTTAATTCATCACGTAAATCTGCACAAAGGTCATATCCAGTTGAACAAGAATACGTGTAGAAAGTTCTTTCGACTGTATCACTCCAGCTATCAACAAGTTCATAGTTACAAGTATCGTAAGCACTGTAGCGATGGCGGTAACCATTGTAGATAAAGTATGGATAGTCGTAATCCCAGTAGTAACCATCAACATATGAAACACTTACTCTTAACCAGCGATTATTATAAACGTAAATAGGTCTAATCGTTCTGTGGTAGTCTCGTGCAGATGTCCATCGACGGTCGTGTCTTACATAGTCACGGTTTGGAGTGTGACGGTAGCGGCGGTAAGCACGTGTCGGATCAGGTCTTGTTGTGCGACGGTCGTCGTATCTTCTGTCGTCATAACGTCTGTCATCATAACGTCTGTCATCATAACGTCTGTCATTGCGACGATCATCATATCTTCTGTCACGCTGTCTATTTTGACGTGAGTCTCTATCATATCTAGCATCACGTGAGCGACGATTTCTTAATTCGTCATCGTTGTTATTTCTTCTTCCTCTACCTGGGGCCGCAAAAGTCGTTGCTGTCAGGGCCGTAAGCACTAATAGTAGAACCAATTTTTTCATAAATCTCCCTCTGAGTTTTAATTGAATTTGGCCAGTTCTAACGTGGGGGATGACTTTTTTGAAATTAAAATTTTGTTTAGCTAAAGAAATTTACTTTCTTACATCTTTTATTACGGGATTTAGTAGACTTAGAGAACTTTCTTACAGGAATTCACCTTGTAATAAGGTAAAAGTGACAAAAAGGCCTCAAGAAGAGGCCTTTAGTATTTATAGCAATTATGATTTTGATGCTAAGTAATCATCGTAACTAACGTACTTATCTTCAATAACTTTTCCAGTTGTGTGGTCAAGGTCGATAATACGGTTTGCTACTGTTTGAATGAACTCATGGTCATGTGAAGTAAAGATTAGGTTACCTTTAAATCTTTCGAAACCTTCGTTCACTGATGTAATACTTTCTAGGTCTAGGTGGTCTGTTGGACCGTCAACTAGAAGTACGTTTGCACCTGAAAGCATAAGCTTTGACATCATACAACGAACTTTCTCTCCCCCTGAAAGAACATTTGTCTTCTTAAGAGCTTCCTCTCCTGAGAAAAGCATCTTACCAAGGAAGCCACGAATAAATGTTTCGTCTTTGTTTTCAGAGTATTGTCTTAGCCAGTTTACAAGGTCGTTCTTACCATCCATGAAATAGCTTGAGTTATCTTTTGGAAAATATGAATTCGTGATTGTTACACCCCATTCTACAGTTCCAGCATCTGGCTCCATTTCTCCCATAAGGATTTTCATAAGAGTTGATTTTGCAACGTCATTTTCACCAAGAAGAACGATCTTATCGTCTTTGTTAAGCATGAAAGTAACATTATCAAGTAGCTTAACACCATCAATCGTTTTAGAGATTCCTTCTACTCGTAGAATTTCTTTTCCTGCTTCACGCTTAGGATCGAATTGTACGAATGGGTATTTTCTCGTTGATTGTGGAAGGTCTGTCAGCTCAAGCTTTTCAAGTTGCTTTTGTCTTGAAGTCGCCTGAGAAGACTTTGAAGCGTTGGCAGAGAATCTTTGGATGAAGGCCTTAAGTTCTTTGGCCTTATCTTCAGCTTTCTTATTTTGGTCTGCACGAAGTCTCTGAGCAAGTTCTGAAGATTTTCTCCAGAAGTCGTAGTTACCAGCGTAAGTAGTGATCTTACCAAAGTCGATATCTGCAATATGTGTACAAACCTTGTTTAGGAAGTGACGGTCGTGGGAAACAACAATTACAGTCTTTTCATAGTTAAGAAGAAAGTTTTCTAGCCACTGAATCGCTTTGATATCAAGGTTGTTTGTCGGCTCATCCAGAAGAAGAATATCTGGAGATCCAAAAAGTGCTTGAGCAAGAAGAACCTTAACTTTCTCTGGCCCTGTAAGCTCTTTCATATATTTGTAGTGGTATTCAGTTCCAATTCCAAGACCAGAAAGAAGAATACCTGCTTCAGACTCGGCTTCGTAACCATTCATTTCAGCGAACTCACTTTCAAGCTCTGCTGCTTTCATTCCATCTTCATCACTGAAATCTTCTTTCATATAGATTGCGTCTTTCTCTTTCATAATTGAGAAAAGTTTTTCGTTACCCATAAGAACTGCTTGAAGAACTTGTTCTTCTTCGTACGCAAAGTGATCCTGCTTTAGAATTGAAAGGCGCTCACCTGGAGTGATATTGATTGAACCAGTATTTGGCTCAACTTCACCAGAAAGAACCTTGATGAATGTAGACTTACCAGCACCGTTGGCACCAATTAAACCGTAGCAGTTACCCGGAGTAAATTTGATATTAACGTCTTCAAATAGCTTCTTGCCACCAAAGCTTAAGCTGACATTGGATGTGGAAATCATAAATCGTCCTTATTTAAATTTTAGATGTATTAACGGCCCATAGCTTAATCTATTTAATGCGATTAGTCCACGGATTTACGGGAGTGTTAAAGGAATATTATTTTTACTTTATTGCTTTCAACTTTACTGGAGCCGGATCGCTCAGATCAGTATGATACTGATATTACAAGGGGTCAGAAAGGAGTTAATGATGAAATTCTGGGCCACGCTCGTGGTGATAATCTTCTTTTTATTTAAGGCCACTCTTGTTTATGCTGGCCACCCTCATTTTCGAACAACTTATAAATTAAATGTGTCACAACAAGGACATCCTGCGGCACTATTAGAGTTGCCTCGGCGCTATTATCAAAAAGAGAAATGGCCACTCATCGTAAATGTTCATGGCTACACAAGCTCAATTTTTATGCAGTATATGTTTACTCGTCTTTCATTCTACAAGGACGTTCTTGGCTTCATGATTCTCACTCCAGAAGGGCGTAAGGATATTGAAGGTGAGCATTATTGGAACGGTGGAAATTTTTGTTGTGACTTTTATAAATCCGGTGTCGATGACACTCTCTATATAAAAAACCTTATCGACTATATAGCAAACGATCCTCGATTCAATCGAGTTGATATGAGTCGAATCTATTTCTTTGGACATTCTAATGGTGGATTCTTTTCTTATAAGATGGCCTGTACTTATCCTAATTATGTTACAGCAGTTGGAGTTTTGGGTGCAACTCTTGATCTTAGAGATGAAAATGGTGAGGTCATCATTGAACAGGATCCATGCCCTAATGTAAAGGCCGTGCCAATATTTCATATCCACGGCACAAAAGATAAAACCATTCCTTTTGTGGGGAAGGACTATTACCCTGAACATCCTTTTGGGCATATCGGGGCCCAGGAGGCCGTTGATAAGTGGATCTATCACAATCGATGTAATAACCAATCTGATGAAAGTCGCACTAATGCAACATGGTTTGTTCGTGGTAAGGAGACGACAATTAAAACATACGGTGACTGTGAAGATGATGCAGTAATTAAGTTTGCTGTGGTGAAGAAGGGACAGCATAAGGAGTTTTTAAGACTCTATTTTTATCGAAAAATGCTTAAGTTTTTTCTGAAATTTAGCAATGTAGAAGCACAATGAAATGATTCATTATTAAGCTGCAATTTAAGTATTCTTGTCTTCATTTGCCTTTTGAAACATCTATAATAAAAGCAAATGTGCAGCAAGGTGGTCTCTATGAGCAAAGAATATCAAATCATTTATATCAGCGAAAAAACAGGCGATTTTAAGCCTGAGCAGGACTTGGATAAGATTGTCTCTTCGTCATTTCGAAATAATAATGCAAGAGATGTGACAGGTGTACTGATGTATAATAGTGGCTTCTTTTTTCAGGTTATTGAAGGAAAGAAAGATGATGTGATTTATACATATAATAAAATTATTTTGGATCCACGCCATCAAAATGTGAATTTATTGACTGATCGTGAGATCGAAAATAGAAGCTTTGAAAATTGGCCATTGGCCCTTGTTAAACTAAATGACATGGACTTAGATGTTATTGATCATGTGATTGCTTGGAATGATTTAATCAATGATTCCCGTCGAAATGAGCCAATATCTCAGGAGAAAGTGGATCGCTTGATCGAAGCATTGCGCTACAAAATTGATATGGATACAATCTCGTCAAAAGCTGCTTAGACTTTTCTCCAACTTGCTTGCGTGATAGTATTCTATCATGTCAAATCAAGTTGTCGTTGCCATTGTTGGAGGAGGCCCCGCAGGCCTCTTCTGTGCTTATGAATTATTGAATTCTAAAATTGAGGGAATTGAGGTTCACCTGTATGAACAGACTGGTGGTGTCGGGAAGAAGTTCTTAGTCGCTGGAAATAGTGGTCTCAATCTCACTCATAGTGAGAAGCAAGAAGAGTTTGCTAAAAAATACTTTAAGGATGAAGCACGCTTTCGTTCTTTATTAAAAGACTTCAACGCTAATGATTTAATCGAATGGGCAAATACTCTTGGTACTGAGACATTTATTGGTACTAGTGGCAGAGTATTTCCAAAGAAAATGAAGGCCGCAGATATCTTACATCAATGGATGAATTCACTAAAGTCTCATGAAAATTTTCATCTTCATTTAAAACATAGTCTTACTAATATAACAGCTGATGGTGATTTAATCTTTAAGCACGATCATAGCAATAAGACGCAAAAAGCTGATTACTATATTTTGGCCATGGGTGGAGGAAGCTGGACTAAGACAGGTAGTGACGGTGTTTGGATGGAGTATATTGAAGCTCTCGGTGTGAAGACTGCACCACTAAAGGCCATGAATTGTGGTTTTGAAATCAATTGGTCTAAACACTTTCAAGATAAAGTTGATCGTGGCTTCGTTAAAAATATAGTTGTTTCTAATGAATCCCAGAACGCCAGAGGTGAGATCATGTTGACTCCTTACGGTGTTGAGGGGGGAGCTGTCTACGCTATTTCCAACGGACTTAGAGATGAATTAGAGAAATCAGTATCGACGAAACTCCACATCGACTTCAAACCAGACTTAAAGAGGCAAGATGTTATTGAGAAATTGTCTCGTAGAAATAAGGACTCATTAACTAATCGTCTAAGAAAGAACTTAAATTTCGATAAGATTGCAACTTCATTACTTTATGAAGTTCTTGATCGCTCAAAAGCACAGGAAGATGTTAATTACTTGGCAGCGATGGTTAAGGATTGTGAGATAGAAGTATTAAGGGCCAGACCAATGGATGAGGCCATTTCTACTTCTGGTGGTGTTTGTTTTGAATCATTGAATGATGACTTGTCAGCAATTAAAAATAATCAATATTACTTTGTAGGAGAGATGCTAGACTTTGAAGCACCAACTGGTGGCTATCTCTTACAGGGATGTTTTTCTAGTGCATATCGAGTTGTGAAATCGATAAAGGAAAAAGAAGGTATCAATGTTTAAACTACATGAAGTTTTAAAAAAAGATTTAATAGAAATTACTGATATGAAACTTTCAAAGCTTATGCTTTTACCTGATCAAGAAAATCCTTGGGCAGTCTTAGTTCCAAAAAGAGAAGAGATTCGTGAAATTCATGAACTCTCGTGGGATGATCAGGTGACGCTTCTTGAGGAAATCAATGAAGTAAGTCGCTTTCTAAGCGATAACTATCACCCTAAAAAGTTAAATATTGGGGCCCTTGGAAATATGGTCTCTCAGCTTCACGTCCATATAATCTGTCGTTATGAAAATGATCGTTCTTGGCCTGGAGCAATATGGGGAACGAAGGCAACTAAAGAAACCCATAATATCAGTGACTTAGAAAGTACATTTCGAGCACATTTTGAAGCGTCGCGTCTGTCAAAGTGACAAGGATCAGCAAAATAAATTTTTTTTCCTTTTTTCTTAGGAATTATGCAAACAGTAGGGTAAAATCGTATCTAACGAATAATTTTATTACGAGGTTAATTAAATGAGTACAGGTAAAGTTAAATTCTACAATTCAGCGAAAGGTTTTGGATTTATCACAAAAGATGACGGTGGAGATCTTTTCTTCCACATTTCATCAGTTCAAGGTGGAGAGCCAAATGACGGTGATAGCGTAGAATACGAATTAGGTGAAGGTCCTAAAGGTCCATGTGCCGTAAATGTAAAAGTAGTTCAAGGTTAATTTTTAATTATATAAATTGAGTACTTAAAAAAGAAGGCCCACATTTTGTGGGCCTTTCTTATTGTTATTGATTTAATTTTATTCCGTTATCTGAGATTGTAATTTTCTTGTCTTTATAGAGCATTCCAATTGTTTTCTTAAACGTCTTCTTACTCATATTTAGAAAGTTCTTAATGTCTTCCGGAGAACTTTTATCATTTAAGAAGCTAGAGCCACCATTTCTTTCTAGAAAGTCGATAATAATGTCTTTTGAGTCGACAAGGTTTTTAATCCCTTGCTCTTGTAGAGCAACATCGACAAGCCCATCTTCACGTAGCTTTTTAACGAATGCTTTAAAGTATTTTCCGCAAGAGACACGTTGAAAGATTTCATTTTTATAGATCATTCCAATGAATTTCTTATTTACGATAACTCTGAAACCTAAATCACTTTCTTGAGCGATAAAAATATCTACTTCATCTCCAACATTAATATCGAAGTCTGAAGACTCAATATACTTTCCAAGTTTTGTCGTCCCAAAGATTCGACCAGTACCTTCTTCTTTACAAATTCGAACAATATGAGATTCGTATTTTCTAACTTTTATTTTTTGCTCATTACCTGGAACAAGTAGGTCTTTAGAAGTTCCCAAGTCAAAGAATGCACCAAATTCTTGGATTTCAATTGCATCTAATAGGGCATACTCACCAACAACTGCAAGAGGAAGCTCTGTTGTTGCAACAAGTTCTCCTTGAGTATCTGGGTAAATAAAGGCCTTAACTTTTGAGCCCACTTCTATTTTTAGAGGCGCAAAGTTTTCTGGAAGAAATACCTGCTGGATATTTTCCTCGTCTACTAGCGTATATCCATTATGAAGTTTTTTTAGAACTTTTAGTGTATTGTTTTTTCCTATATGGAGCATCAGATTTTGCCTTTTTCTTGATTGGTGCTTTTGCTACTGGTTTGGCCTGTGACTTATAAGCTTGTGCCTTGGCTTCTCTTTCTTCACGTGTTCCGCGATTCTTAATGATTAGGCCATTAAGAAATTTTCTAAGAAGTTGATCACCACATTCTTTATAATTTGGATGGTCATCTTTTCTAAAAATTGCAGATAATTCAGATTTTGTAAGTTCAAAATCAACTAGCTTTAAGATTTCGATAATTTCAAAATCCTTAAGAGATAATGCGATTCTAAGCTTTTTTAAAATATCATTATTCGTCATTATTTCTTACCTAGGTGATCGAATAATTCATTTAGGCCACGACGGCGACGAGCTTTCTTTTTTTCAATAATTAGCTCTTGTGCCTCTTCTTTTTCAACCTTTGCTTTAGTCTCTTTCTTGTACTTCTTCTGCTCTTCAAAATTATCTTTAGCAATCGATACCTTAACAGTTCTTCCGTCTAGAGTTGTCCCATCAAGGCCCTTGATCGCATCTTGTGCGCTTTGCTCTTTTTGCATCTTGATAAATGCAATACCTTTGCTCTTTTGAGTTCCCGGAATTGTTAGTAGGTTCACGTCTTGAACACGGCCAAAGCGTGAAAAGATACCTTTTAATTGCTCAGCAGTGATCTTGTAGTTGAGATTACCGATATAAACAGTTTTCATTTCTTACCTTAATTTTATAGTGTTAATGGGGGCAACTTAGCACTAAATGCTTAAGAAATGGGAAAAAATGCTAGAATCAGGTAATTTATTTGCGCTATTTTAGAAGGAATCCCAGATATATTGGGCCACTTCTCCTAAATGGTGCTCTTTTTTGTGTCCTAAGCAAAAGGTGACTGGGACTTTACTCTCAAGATGCTTCAAGTGTACTAGTCGCCCGGCCTTTAGATCTTTCTCAATTAGTGGATAGGGAAGTCTTCCCCAACCAAAGCCATTTAGAATAATCTCTTTTTTCGACGGCGTATCTGTAACCCTCCACTTTAGAGAGTCCTCAATCACGCCAATATTTGTTGTGTCATCTGGAATTGTACTTCGTTGAATTATTTGTGGAAATTGTGCCAGGCCTTTAAAGTTTTGTTGGTTTTTAGGTAGATCAAGAAAAGGATGATCCTTTGCAACCACAAGATACATATCCACTTTACCAATAATTTTATAGTCAAAATTCTTGATACTTGAGAGGTCTTCAAAAATTGCTAAATCGACTCTATCGTTCAATAGCATTTTTTCTCCACTTAGGATTTCACGCTCAAGAATAATTTCTGTGGATGGGTAACGGGCCATGGCCTTCTTGATAATTGGATATAGTTTTTCAAGGCCATAAATTCCAGACACTGAAATGGATAATCTGGTTTCAACATTTGATGAAATTTGCTGAGTCTTGTGAATCAATTCATCATATTGCTTTGTAAGCTTTGAGGCCTCGATTAGAAATTCCTGACCTTTTGTTGTTATCTGTGGCCTATAAGATGAGCGATCGACGAGTTCGAAGCCTACTTGTTCCTCAAGATTGTTAATTGAGTAAATTACCGCAGACTTTGCCTTAGCTAGCTCTGAGGCTGCTTTAGTAAAGCTTCCGGCCTTTTCTAACGCCTGTAGGCATTTAATTTGTTCAATTGTTATCCAAATCATGGACTAATTATAGCACAAGATGTCCTTAATAATGATCTTTATTTTCTTCTATACTTTGTTAAGATATTTTAAAAATTATATCATAATTCAAATGGAGGAATATTATGAATAAACTTATGGTTATGGCCCTTGCGGTATTTACTGTATTTGCAACTTATGCTGAAAAAATTGATACTTCAAAATCTACTGTTTTCTGGCAAGGTACTAAAGTAACTGGTCGTCACTTCGGTACAGTTAAAATTAAATCAGGTGATGTTAAGCTTGAAAAAGGTCAACTAGTATCAGGAAAAGTTGTTGTAGATATGAACTCTTTTACTGCGACAGACCTTCAAGGTGAGTGGTTAGATAAGTTAAATGGTCACCTTAAAAATGAAGACTTCTTTCATGTTTCAAAGTACCCAACAGCTACTCTAGATATTAAAAAAGTTGAAGGTTTTACAGTAACTGCTGACCTTACAATTTTAGGAAAGACAAAAGAAGTTAAGTTTCTAGCGGCACAAAATGGTAAGAATTTTGTTGGTTCACTAGAGTTTAATCGTACAGACTTTGGTCTTAAGTATGGTTCTGCTTCTTTCTTCAAAAGCCTTGGTGACAAAGCGATTGATGATAAAGTTAGTTTAGCATTTGATGTTGTTGTAAAATAATTAAACTTTCTTAGACTCCAATAAAAAAGGCCGCTTTAAGCGGCCTTTTGTTTTTTTATGTTAATTTCTTATCTAAGTATCTTTGTGTAACAACTGCTCCAATAATATCACCCTCGACATTTACGGCCGTCCTAAAAGTATCAAGTGGTCTCTCGATTACTAAAAGAATACCAATTGCTTCAAGTGGAATTCCCGCGGCCAGAAGAACCATCTGCATCCCTGACATCGAGCCTGAAGGCATACCTGGTGCTCCTACTGAAGAGAGCATTGCCATAAAGAAGATAGAGAACATGGCAACACCTGAAAGCTCGATTCCATAAAGGTTAGCCAAAAAGATAGCTGCAATCCCTTCAAATAGTGCCGTCCCATCCATATTCATTGTTGCACCAAGTGGAAAGACAAAACCACTAACACCTTTAGAAACGCCTAGTTCTTCTTCACAAGTTTGCATTGTTACAGGAAGTGTTGCTGAACTTGAGGCAGTCGAAAGGGCAAGTAGTAGAGGCCTTGCCGTTTTCTTAAATAGTTTGATTGGGTTTAGTCCTCCAAAGAACCATGCAATTGATGGAAGAACGAGAAGCCCGTGTACCATTGTTGCCCCAAATACTAAGAGGGCAAAAGAGAGAAGCTCGGAGAAAATATCTCCCGATACCTTAACCTTAAAATCAAAAACGATAGCAAAAATACCAATTGGACTCAGATTAATAATCCAGTGGAGTACCCGATTAATGACTATATTGAGATCCTTAACGATTTGATAAAGGGGACTCGAGGTGTGATGAACTATTAGTAACGATAGGCCTAGAAGAAGAGCTGCCGTAACAATTCCAAGAATATTATTATTTGCAAGGGCATGGAATGGATTTACAAGTGCAGTTGTAAAAACGTTCTTAATGACAAGTGGTATTGAGTTAGAACCCTCTGCAATGAACTTAGCAGGCTTTTGCTGTTGGATTGAATCCTTAGTCTTAATTGTTACTCCAGAGTCTTTCCATGGATGAATGAAGAAGACTGCTGTTAGACCAATAAAGATTGCGATGATTGTTGTTGAGATATAGTAAGTGATCGTCACCATTCCCATGGACTTAAGTTTTGTGATTTCACCTATGCTGATTATCCCACCAATTAGTGAGAAGAAAATCATCGGAGCAATCATCATCTTAAGTGAACTGATGAAGACATCCTTAATCATAACGATTATTTGATAAATATCGGGAGGGTTTTTTGACGTTGCCCAAAGTGGATCACCAAAAATTGATCCTAAAATATATCCAAGTACACCTGCGACGAGTACCCAGAAGCTTAAGTTTTTGACTACTTTACTCATTTATTATCCTTTCTGAAAGTACATGAAGGTTTATTTTAATCCTTATTTATAATTTAAAAAAGGTTTATAATGATCGTTATGAAAGAAAGATGCCCGTGGTTAAAATTATCAAATAAACAATATGTCGATTATCATGATAAAGAGTGGGGAAGACCTGTTCACGATGATCGAACTCTCTTCGAATTCCTTATTCTAGAAGGTGCACAGGCGGGCCTTAGTTGGGAAACTGTATTAACTAAAAGAGAGCATTATCGTAAGGTTTTCCATAATTTTGATGTGAAGAAAGTTTCAAAAATCACACCGGCAAAGATTGAAAAACTCTTACTCGATCCGGGGATTATTAGAAATCGCCTAAAAGTTGAGTCAACAGTTTCAAATGCTAAGTACTTTATCGAAGTTCAAAAGGAGTTTGGAAGCTTTGATAAGTATATTTGGTCTTTTACAAATGGAAAGACTATCTATAATAGCTTTTCTGGCCTTAAAGATTATCCCTCAAAAACAGAGTTAAGTGACGCCATATCAAAAGATTTAAAAAAGAGGGGATTTCGCTTTGTTGGAAGCACTATCATATATGCTTTCTTACAGGCATGTGGAATTGTCCAAGACCATAGTCAAAATTGTTACTTGCACGGAAAGAAACTTAAAAAACTTGTTAAATGAGACTAGTAGAGATTTCCTCTAATATATCCCTGTCCCATGAGATCATTAAGTCCAATGATATTGACCATAGCTCTTTGAAGCTTTGGCCCTAGCTTAGAATTTCGAAGACTTTCAACTAAGAGAGCTGCCTTTTCCTTAGTAAGACCGTTAACACGCATTTTATGTAAAATATTATAAATCTTCTTTGCAAGCTTTAAGTTTTCAAGCTGCTTTAGCTTTCTTTTCTCACTTTGTGAGAGGCGATTCTGTTGCCCACTATGGGAGTCGTTGTATACATAATTCTCTCTTTCAAATTGACGTCTTTTAGCTTCATCAATCCAAATAAGAGAATTTGTATAATCAAAAGCTAAAGCGATTGATTCCCATAAATCAAAATCATCAACATTCATAATCTCTGAAATTGCCTTTGTTGAAAACATAAGAGAAGAGTGAATTTGTACCTTGCCATACTTCTTCTTTTTATCGAAATCAATTCTCATTCCATTATCAAGGTATCGTTCAAAGAGAAATTGCGCCTCATTATTTAGTTCACGGCCTGTGGCAATTTCATCAGAATATGAGTAACTAAGCTCCAAACTAAAGCTAGAGATAGCATCTTCATTTGTAGGAACGATCGCTTTTACTTCAAAGCTTCTATTTTCTTTTCCTGAAAATCCTTTATGATCAGTAATTTTCTTATGTTCGATAATGTCGTAATGGTAAGCATCGCCATTATTAAATGTCGTTGTATACTTGCCATCTTCTTTTATATAGCGAGCACCTGATTTCCAAAGAAGAAGATTTAAACCCCAATTGAACTCGCTATTTTTGATATCGCCTTCTTTTTGAATATAGAGATCAACGCTTTGATTTCTTTTTTCTTCAAGGTCTTGTAGCTTAGAAAAATCTTGAGCTAGAAAGCTTAGGTAAGCATCAAGTCCTTCTTTTGTACTAAGATCCACCTTGTAAACAAGTTCGTTGATCTTACTTTCTTTATTCTTGTAGTTAAAAACGATAGGAGAGTAACCTGCTGATCCATTGATACCGATAGATATAGGGAGATCAATTACTTCATCTAAGAAAACACTTAGTCCCAAACCTAGGCCTTTTGATCTCTCATTTAAGTTTTTAATTGTGATGAGCGCTATATCCTGCGCAGCTTTTTCGATGGTAATATCTAAGGCCTTCATTACTTTAAATTTAGCTTTTGGGCCGAAGCGATCAAGAACAGGAATGACTACATCAAGGAATTCTAACCAGATTAAATTCATGCGTGAAGCAAAGCCAGTCATGAGTATAGTATTAACTTGTTCTCCATCTTTGAGTTGATTAAGTTTCGCTCTTGTCATTGGAAGTTCGTTAACCTTCATATGATTAAGAGTTATTGCTTGTTCGTATGAATCAACCGTCGTCACTTTTGAAAACTTACGCTCTTCAATTGGAGCGCCCTGTAAAACGGGAACAAGCGTTTTAAATAGAAAGTTCGCACCGATATATGCCATCTGCTCCAGAACTGGTGCATTAAGTGTGACAGAGTCCACAACTAGGAATTGACCATTAATTGCAGGATAGATATTTCTTTGAACCTTGGGCCCATGCCATCCTTTTTGATAGATTGTTCCAAAATATTGAAGTTTTAGTTGTCCTTCAAGCCACTCTTCATTCTCTTGAAGCTCCTTAAGATTCTTCCAATTCTTATTAACTAGCTTCTCAATATCTTTTAAAACAGCATGGTTTTCATCTAACACAAAATCAAATGCCCAGGTACTAGAGCTAGTACCTAGAGCAATGATTATTGATAATATCAGAGTAAAAACAATCTTCAATTTACTTCCTAGTTCTCGTTATCAGTAGGTGAGAATACTAATTTGTAGTAGTCAATTGGCCAGGCCCTAAGATCTTTTTGACCTTCTACCTTGTATGTTACAGCACCACCGTTTAGGTCACCAGTTACTGGAGTAAATGTTACTGGGCCGTCTTGTTTTTTATCAAATAATTTGTACATTAACTTACCGGAAATCCATCCAATAAGCGCCCCTAGAGTAACATCTGAGAACCAATGAGCATTCTTATACACGCGAGCAAAACTTGTTAGTGCTGCTAATGAATAAGCTGCTATTGGAACGATTTTAGTGTCTTTAAATTCTGTGGCGAAAACTGTCATAACTGACCAAGCACCTGCAGAGTGACCTGAAGAGAAAGACGTATTATTTCGACCAAAGTTCACTCCATCAAAGTGATATGGGCCTTTCCCCTCACGAGGTCTTGCACGTGAACTCAATGACTTAAGTAGTTGAGTGGCCAATTGCCCAATTAACACTGCGCCAACACTTCTTACTGCTGCACGTTTAAATTGATCGTTTTTAAAAACAAGACCAATGGCCATTGATGCTCCAACTAGTGGCACAAGTCCGGCCGCTTCACCATAATTATTTGTGAAGTCAGTAATTGTCGTCAGAGTGTCGTTCTTATTATCCTGTACGAAATCCATTAGCGGGCGATCAAATGTCATCATAACACCTACAACACCAAGTGTTTTAAGCATAAGTGACTTCTCTGAATCAGAGAACTCGATTGGCATAAAGATTGAGCGATCACGCCCTTTTTTATTTTTTAGAAGCTCTTTTAAATCTGCATCGCTAAGAAGTGATTTTTTTATCTCACTACTATCTTGTATCGCTTGATTAAGCTCGCTTTCGCTTACCGCTGCTACTGCAATTCCTGCTTTCTTTAGGTCCTTTAGAACATTTCTAACTTCACGATCTTTAACATTACTACTTTCACTAAGAAGAAAAGCAACTTGTGCCATTCTCTCTTTCGCATCAATTAGCTTAGTTTGATGACTATTGTATAATTCAAATAGCTCTAGAAGGGCCTGTGCCTTTATACGACTGTCTTCATTTGAAGAAAGCTCTTGCATGAGTAGAGCTGCTTGATACTCATAGATATCTTTATCTTTTGTTTTCTTATTAAGCCAAATTTCATATTTAAAGTCTGATAGAGTTTTCTCTAAGCGCTTTGTTTTTGAATTACTAAGTTTACTTTGGATATCTGTTAGCATCATTGAATTTGGAAAGCTTCTCAAAAAGTCTTCTTGAACCATAATGGCTTCATTAACGATATCATTTGCACTTCCATCTTCTTTAACAAAATTACCAACAGGCATATTTTTAATATCAGTAGGTAGGTTCTGATTATAGAGGTCAGCAAGTTGGTAATGAATTGTCTCAGAGCTAGGATGATTTTTAACTAGCTTCTTTAATGAAAGAGAAAAGTTCGCATAGTCATTTAAATAATTCCCTTCATATAGCTCGTTTAATAACTTGATATCAACACCTTGATCTAAGGCCAGCTTTTGATCTTTTACGAGTGCCAGTTGATAACTTCTGGCCGCTTTACAGTGTTTTGCAGAGTCAGATAAATCTTGAGCGTCATTTAAAGCTGTTTGAAAATCTACTTCCTCGATCTTGATGTCTTTTTGAAGACGATCACAAACTTCGAGATTCTTTGCTTTTACACCCACAGTACCTAGTAAGGCCAAGGCAGTAATAAGTTGAGGTAATCGATTAAAATTCATATTTAATCTCCTTATAAGTTATAAGCAGGGTCATATTCCCCGATAATAAAGTAGAATGGTTTTGTTATATCTCCATCTTTACTTAGAAGTGGTATCGTTAGTCCTGCTTCAAATGTTTCTGAAACAAAGCCAGCATCCATTTTTGCCCTTAGGCCTAGTCCACCAACAAGTCTAAAGTCATCCATTGCTAATGAGCTATCTCCTGGAGTGAATGCATCAAGAAATAGAACTCCACTAAAGACATCTTTATAAATAGGCATACTATATGTAAGGTTGGCCGAGATCATTGAATTAGATCCTAGCTGCCCATCCTTACTAATTGACCCGTATTCAAATCCACGTATTGTTCCATTTCCTCCACCTTGAAGACGCTCGTAAAATGGAGTTTGTTCGGAGGCATAACCAAGAGTGATTCTTCCCGAAATACGGTGAGCTCCTCCATCTTGATTGCGGTAGAGTTCACGGGATGTCTGAGCATTTACAATACTTTTAAAAAACAAATCTTGCTTATTAAATGAAGGCAGTAGGTGAATAGAAATAGTACCGTTTGTTTTTAATCCCTTATCATTTGCATCTTCAAATCGATATGCAAATGAGCCGATAAGACCACTAACAACGTCTTTAGTATCAGATAGATCAATGTCAGAAGCATATTGTTGTGACAAACTATTAACAGAAATATACTCAAGCCTAGTACCTAGGCCAACTTTAATATTCTTTGTTAACTGTTTCTCAAAGAGAATACGAATAGCTGATTTATTTTCGTTATAATGAAAGCTTCTTTCAGTGTCGTGATTGGCCGCAATATTTAAACTAATATTTGAACCGAAAAGATGTTGGTCATTATAAACCAGCCCAATACGATTGATCTCTTTTGAAATCATTGTCGTTAGGGCCAATGAACTTCCCGTCCCAAATAGGTTTCCATCACTTAATGAAACACCAAAGCCTGCACCTCCATAAACGGATCCAAGAGAGAATTGGATAGTTTGAGTACTCTCTTCCTGTACCTGAATTATGATCTTACCCGCACTCTTAGTCATCGGGGTATAGTCAATTTTAACATCTCTAAAGAAACCACTTTTATATAGAGCGAGTATTGATTCATTGATTTTGTTCGTATTGACGATTTCTCCATTATAAATTGAGATCAGCTCGTAAATCGTTTCTGGCGTTGTTTTTGTATTACCGATAATTTCCATCTTTATAATTTTTTGGACAACACCTTCTTCTATATTTAAGGATGCGCTTCTTTTATTTTGATCATAATTCATTGTGATATGAGCAAATACATATCCTTTTTCACCATAGACTTCTCTTAGCTTTTGAATAGCTTCTCTCTGTTTTTTTATAGAAAAAACTGATGGTAATTTAATATTTAAAGTTTTTAAAATTTCTTCGTTAGAAAATACTTCATTACCACTAATCGATAATTGATCTAATTTTAGTTGATCATTTTCTTTAATAGTAAAAAGTAGATTTGCCTTTGTTTTTTCGATTTTAAATGATGGTGTAACTTCAATATTGATGAAGCCTTGCTCCATGTAATGTCTTTTGACTCTTTCGACGTCTTCAAGAAATGTGCTTTCAATGAATAGGTTTTTAGAAAAGAGGTGAGACTCTTTCGAAGAAATCAACTCTCTTAATTGTCTTGAGGTAAAAGTATTATTACCGTCGAAGTTGATATCGTTAATTTTAATTTGTTCTGAGTTAAGATAAATATCGAAGAAGATACTAATTTCATCTTCCTTATCAAGCTTTAACTTCTTAGCAACTTTAGTAAGTGCATGGCCTTTTGACTTATAGAACTCACTAATTGTATTTAAATCTTCAAGCATTTGTTTTGACTTGAAGAAAGCTCCACGACGAAGTGAAAGCTTTGATCTAAGATCACTTTCAATATCATTTTCTAGGTTTTGATTATCAAATACTCTAATAATAACTCTTTTTATGAGTCTCTTTTTTTGCATTTCAAATTTTATCGAAACGCTAGCTTCGTTAAGAGGAAGAACTTCTAGCTCTACATTTTCATAGAGATCATCATTTTCTTCTTTTAGTTTTTCCAAATCATTGGTGATTTTTTCGATATCAAGATTTTCGCCTTCACGAGACTCAATATCATTTATACCAAAGATTAGTTTCTCTGCGACATCTTCACCTAGATCATTGTGAATTAATAACTGTTCAATTTTGAGTTGAAGTTCAGTCGTCGTATCCTGGCCAAAGCTCGTAGGAGTACATAAAAGGTAAGTACCTAGCATCAGGATAAGAAATTTCTTCAAAATATTGAATTTGCTCATATGAAGAAATTATCATTATTTAGTCACTGGAATTAGTGTTTTGAAAAAACGTAAAGGGCCGTAAATAAAATGGACAAGATTTTTTATTGAATGGATACCTGATATTAACGGCCATAAGGACATAATATCAGGTACTTAATAATCTATTTCTCGCTTAGAAAGGCTTCTTCTTCTGGTATATCTTGAGTCACTAAAAACCTCGATAAATATGAGAAGATCGCCGGTGTTAGAAATAATGTAATGACTGTCGAGATAGCAAGACCCCAGCCCATTGTAAGCATCATCTCTGATAACATTGAATCGTATCCCGCAAAACCGTAGGCCGTAGGAAGTACCCCAATAACAGTTGTTAGTGTTGTCAGGATAATTGCTCTAAGTCTTGTTGAAGAGATTTCACCAATCTGCTTGTAAAGATCCTTCTTATCTGTCGTAAACTTAGTATCATTGATTAACTTATCAATGAGGACTATTGAATCATTGACTACAACCCCAACCATTCCTAGTGCACCGATGACTGCAAAGAATCCAAAAATTTCCATACTGTGTGCCATAAGAATATAAATAACTCCGGATACCCCAATTGGAATAATCGTCATAATTATTAGTGGGGCCGAGAGTGATTTAAACTGTATCGTTAAGATCATATAAATTAAAGCAATGACAAGAAAACCTGCCATCATAAAGTCTCCTGTAGACTCCCTCGTTTCCTCAATTTCACCAACAAAGTTAATAATTGAAGATGGATACTTTTTAAGAATTTCTGGAAAAACTTCATTCTCATAGTAATCGGCTACTTCTAAAGGAGTAACACCAGAGCTTTCTTCAATATCAGAGTAGACCATTGTCGTTCTTTTAAAGTCGACACGCTCAATATTAGAAGGTTTTACAACTTCTTCAATTGTTATAAAACGTGAGATAGGAACATAGCCACCCGTACCGTTATCAATTCTTAGTTGCTTTAATCTTTCGATATCAACTTTGTAATTCTTAGCGACAGTAAGTCTTACTTCAACCTCTTCATCAGTACTTTTAAGAGTATAAAGAACTGTTCCTTGGACAAATGTACGTAGGGAAGTGGTAACGTCACTTGGAGTAAGGCCAAATCTTAAAATTTCATTTTGATTAATTTTAAAGTTATACTCTTTAGTATTAATAGGTCTTTCAATCTCAACGTTTTTAAGAGTTTTATTGGCCTTTTGATTTTCTGCAAGTATATTTGCAATCTCAGCTCTAATCTTGTCATCATTTTCTTGAATTTGAATTTCAATCGTTGAACCAGAACCACTTCCCCAGCGAGATTTAAAGAAGCGCACTTCTTCAATATTTGGAGTGTCTTTCATTCTTTCTTTTAAAATATCAATGATTTGATTTGCCGAAAGTTCTCTTTCATCTGCAGGTAAAATTTCAACATTGATATTTGCACGATTGTAATTAACGGCACCACCACGTCTTGATTGACCTACATTTGAACGGAAACCAACAATACTTAATTCCTTAGTCGAGGCAAGTAGAATATCTTCAATTGGTTTAAGATACTCATTCATTTCATCTTTTGAAGTTCCTTTTTTAGTGTAAACACTTAAACTCAATTCCTTACTTTCTTCTCTTGGAAACATCACAAATTTAAGTTTTGTTTTGAAAAGATATCCCGAAAGGGCAGTGGATGCGATGAAGATCACAACAATTAGGGCGCGATAATTTAAGGCCTTCTCTAAGGTATTTGCATAAATTGCTTCATATTTTCTAAACCAACTTACTTCATGTTTCTTCTTAGGTTTTCTCTGGAAAACGTGTGCTGGAAGTACTGTGAAGGATTCAAGTAATGAGGCAACGAGCATCATCGTAATAATAAAGGGAAGAACGTAGACGAATTTTCCAAACCATCCACCAAAGAATAAGAGAGGCAGGAAGGCCACACAAGTTGTCGCAATTGCACTTGTGATAGGCATTAGAAGACTCGCAGCATTTGCTGTTACCTTATCCATTAACTCTTTTAAAGTCCCTTTGTGATCTTCTGTAATTCGGCCTATATTCTCAGCTACAATAATGGCATCATCTACGACAATTCCCATTACAATGATGATCGCAGCAAGAGTCATATTATTGATTGTGTAATCAAAAATGAGCATACAAATAAGGGTGAAGCATAGTGTGAATGGGATCCCCATACTGACCCATATTCCTGATTTAAAATCGAGAAATAAAAAGAGAACGAGAACAATAAGAGCAAAACCAAGTAGTCCGTTACTGGCGACAATGGCAAGTCTATTTTTTACATCGTATGACTCATCATCAAGTGTTACGATTTTCAAATCATCGAGCTGTCCTTTCTTGTATTTTTCAATGAAGGCAACGGTCGCTTTATTTGCTTCAAGAATATCAACATTGTGACTCTTCTTTAAGTTGAGCATGATTCCTTCATGGCCATTAATTTTATAGATGCTATTAGTTTTTTCAAAAGATTTTCTAAAAGTTGCTATTTGATCAAGAGTAACACCTTCACCATCGTAGTTACCTGTAACAAGAAGGTCTTTAAAATCACTTTCATCAATAAGTTCATTAATTGAAGTTACTTTAGATTGCTGTGTATCTTCTAAAACTCCGATAGGAGCACGAATATGACTTTCTCTTAAGCTTGAAACAACTTTGTGGATTGATATTTTATTTTCCTTTATCTTAGTAGGACTAAGTAGGATATGATTTTCTGGATCAAGATAACCACTGCGATCAACACCTGATACTGAAGGTAGTGTCTTTACTTGAGTTTCAAAATTTCTAACTAATTGTTGAAGGCGATCACGGTCTTTAACTGATAGGTCTCTTTTACCCTCAAGATAGAATCCAATATCAATATATGCTTTTTCAGAAGATTTAAATTGATGAAAAGTTGGGAGTTCGGCTTCATTAGGAAGATCTGCACGAAGTGCCGCATCTTGTATGTCGAGGTAAACTTCTCTCGGGTTCGGGTAGTTCTCAAGCATCACAACTGTAACAGAACTTGAACCTGTTGAAGAAACTGAGCGCACTTCTTCGATACCTGCAACGTTCTTTAACTCTTCTTCAATGGGCTTTGTAATAAAAAATTCCACATCCTCTGCACTTGCCCCTGGAAAAACAGTCATGATTCGAACATAAGGTGATTCAAAGTCTGGCATTTCTTCCTTTGGAATTTTAGTCCACGCAAAGATTGCGATGACAAAGACACTGAAGAATAAAACGTTAGAGATTAGAAGATTATCGATAAAGTATTGTATAAATTTTTTCATATTCTAATTTTAAGTAGCCAAAATCACGAGGTCAAACTCTTTCAGTCGGCCATAGTTCCTTGTGTTAAGATTAGGATGTAACAATTTAGTTTTGCGCTACGAATACTTATACGAAGGAAGTAGAAGAAAGTTTCACGGAGGTAAAATGAAGTTTGTTCTCTTAACTATATTGATTGCGTTAAGTACCTGTATTCATGCAGCTAAAGAAACTGCGGTATTTGGCGGAGGCTGCTTCTGGTGTATGGAAGCTCCATTTGAAAAACTTAAAGGTGTAAGCTCTGTTGTCTCTGGCTATATGGGAGGAACAAAAGAGAGTCCAAGTTATCAGGAAGTTTCAAGTGGTAGTAGTGGACATGTTGAGGTTGTACAAGTGACATACGACAACTCACTTGTCAGTTATGAAGATCTCCTTGAAATTTATTGGCAAAATATTGATCCGACTGATAGTGGAGGTCAATTCGCTGACCGTGGTAGTCAGTACCGCACTGTGATTTTTGTCACCAATGAGAAACAAAAGCAAATAGCTCTAAATTCGAAAAATAATCTTGAAGCCTGTAAGAAGTATGACAAACCAATTGTGACTGCTATTGAGATGGCACATAAATTTTTTCCAGCAGAAGATTATCATCAAGATTATTATAAAAAGAATCCGATAAGCTATAATACCTATAAAGAATTATCTGGACGTGGTGGCTATATTCGCGATGTCGCTTCAAGACCTTTAAAGTGTGAAAAGAAAGAAATAAAACAAGCAAAAGAAAATAAGGATAAAGTTATGTACAAGAAACCTGATCTAAAAGAATTAAAAGAAAAACTAACGCCTCTTGAATTTGAAGTGACTCAAAATGATGCTACAGAGAGACCTTTTGCTAATAAGTACTGGGACAATAAAGAAGAGGGGATTTACGTTGATGTTGCAACAGGTGAGCCCCTTTTTAGCTCTCTTGATAAGTATGACTCTGGTTCGGGATGGCCTGCATTCACAAAGCCTATTGATCAAAAAGTGGTAAGTATGAAAGAAGATACTAAGCTATTTATGACAAGAACTGAGGTGCGCTCATCAAGTGGAGACTCTCATCTTGGTCACGTCTTTGATGATGGCCCAGGCCCAGATGGAAAGCGCTATTGCATAAATTCTGCGGCCATGCGCTTTATCCCAAAGGCCGATCTAGAAAAAGAAGGCTATGGCCAGTACCTTTCATTATTTAAGTAATTGAAATTACATTCTAATTTAAGCTGATTTCTTTAAAGATTAGGCCCAAGTCACCGATAAGACGACGAGGGCCTATGAGAAGATTATTTACCTATTTAATTGTATTCAATATCACGTTTAATTCATTTGCATCATGTGGTGGTGTTCTTAAGTCATTTCTTGGAATGAGAAAGAGTTCTTTCTACGATACTCCTGAATATGCACTTAAACAGAAGATCAATAAGCTTGAGATCTTAAATAATCGTTTAAGAAACTCAAGTGAACATCAAGAGCCTGCTACAACTTTGGCCATTTGGAAAAAGATTGAAAGGCTTGATAATAATATTTTTACAAAACATTACTCTGTTAACGTAAGAGACTGGGAAGTCTTTTTTCGCGACTTTGAGATGAATTTCATTTCATTTCAAAGGCTTTCAGATATTAATAAAAAGTTTGAGTCGACAGAGATTACAAAAGCAAAGTTAAAAAGCTACATCGCCTCAAAGGGTTATGCGAGTGAGTTTCAAGATTTTATTCTTTCTAAGTTTGAAAATTCACCTAATGCTGAAATATTCAAAATTCAATTAGATAAAGAGATTCAAAGTAATCTGCTTCATATTGGTAATCACTACTACGAGTATAGACTTGTGAGAGAACACCTAAGGGATTTAAACGGGAGTGATCTTTGTAATAGTGAATGTGAGGCCCAGCTAAAAACACTTCTTGCTAATCTAGGGGTAGAGAGTGAAAAGGAACAGCGAAGTTTACCTGTATTCTTTAAAGGGGTGGAAAGACCAGATCTTGAAGAGCTTAATAAGGTTGTTCACGAAAACCCTGTTGCCTTATTAACAAAGCTTAAGAAGGAGAGAAACGCTGAGGTTGTAAACTGGCTTATCTCTTTAATGCTGCAACCAGAAATCATTGATTCGATTATGGGGCTGGTTTATAAATCAAAAAGAATAGGAAAGTATCGTGCTGTTCGTATCTTTCAAGCTTTCTATAATGCACAAGCAAGAACGATTCATTTTCCAAAAATCAATAGTATTGTTAAGAGTTTTAAGAATGATGTGGAAAAGAGTTATTCTCATTTAAAGAATGTAAATACATCTGTTCCAAAAGATGAAATTCTTGTTACTTTTGCAAGAATGGTTGATGCACTTGCTGTTAAGAAGTGGAAGATATTAAAAGAACATGCCAAAACAGCAGACCCAAAATTTTATGAGCGTATGATGGCCGCGGAAGAGAAGGCAATTGCTCGTGGTGATATCAGTATTACCCATAAAAGAAGCCTAATTGGTCAACTTATTCAATTTGTTCCAGCTTCAACTCCTATTTATCTCTATCAGAGGTCAAAATTAGAAGAGAGAGCAACTGTTACTGAAGTTGATGAGAACGGTGAAGAAATAGATTCAAAGTCTGAAGAATCTAGTCCAGAAGTTACAATTGAGCACGGTGATGAGATGGACCTTGCACTTGAGGAAGTTGCTGAAGTTATGGCCGAAGTACAAGAGACGCAACGAAATCCTTCTTCAATTGAAGGTAGTTGGATTGAAAGATTCTTTAGTCGCATTGAATCCTTCTTTAGAGCAGAAGGTTAGTCATGAAATTGTTAATACTCATACTCTTGCCATTTATCTCCTTGGCAGTAGAAAAAGATTTTCAAATCATGAAAATCTATAAGAAAGGTCAGTTTAGAGAAGTCAAAATCTATAAGGGGAAGAACAACTCTCTCATGAATAAAGAATGTCTAAGTTCTAAAGTTTGTCAAAATGCTAAAACTACACCAAAGAAGGGCACAGGGCTTACTGGCCATCCAGGTTCTAAGGCCTGCAAAGAATTTAGAAATAGTCAGTATAAAATTTTAAAAGATAAGGATAATAATCAGTACGGCTTTTGCCTTTTTTCTGATGGAAGCTTAAAGAGTGCATGGAGCTTAATCCATGATTAGAAAATTTATTATTCTACTTCTTACTCTTCCTGTTCTTGCTTTTGAAATTACTGAAGACATGCGCTGGAAAGAGTATGAGCATGCAGCTTATCAATATCTTCCACCAATGGGGAGTGAGAAAGTTGTTAAACAAATTGATGTGAAGACGAATCCAATCGTTCGTGATCAGGATGGATTTGGAACATGTTATTTATTTGCCATGACTTCTCTAATGGATCAATCATGCCTGAAAAGTGGCAATTGTACTAAAGACGATCAAATTTCTGTTTTAGATGTTCTAGGTAAGACACAGTTAAAATCAGGAACTCAAAGTGAGTTTCTAGGGCTTAATGGTGGTAATCTAACACAGGTTATTGATGCTTTAACAAAAGGTGAGAAGGTTAGCTTAAAATTTGCCAAAGAAGAATGTGCTCCTTATCAACAAATTGAAAATTACAACAACCCAGATAATGACTTTCGTATTGTGGACTATCCTCAGCTTCTCGCTATTAATGAGATCTACCATCAGGTCAAAGATAACTCTTTAAAGGATGGTGTTTGTAATAAGTGTACTGAAGACTTTTTTAAAGACTTCTTTCCTTTTAGTTCTGAGATGTTAGATAGCCTCTCTCGTGCGGCAACAAAGATTACTTCAATTAATGCCTTCGAGGAATTTTTAAATGAAGTTTTAATCCCTCAAAAATGCAAAGAGGATAAGACTCAGATTAAGCTTCCTCCTATGGGATTTAAGCAAGAGCGAATCACAGAAGTTGATAAGTTTAGAGAAAAAATGATCGATCTTTTTGAAAAGGATAAATCCGCTGCAATTTCTAGCTGTACTTGGACTCGTTATTGTGATGACCCTTCAGTTAAGTATATGGAGATGTGTCCAAAAGAGCAGAGGCAGCGCTACTGTGGAGGACATGCTTACTTATTAAGTGGTTTTCGCCAGATTTGTGACAATGGTAAGAATTGTCGAAATCAGTACCGTGTCCACAATAGCTGGGGAAAGAACTTTGATGTCTTCAATGATAGCGGATGGGTAAATGAAGACTCCCTATTTAAGGCCTATAAAGACTTAGGTAATCAACTTGTTACTTATACTGAAGATTAATTAGTAGCATCTAGTCTTACTTTACATGTCGAACTCTTTGTTTGAACGTCATTAATTTTAAGATTTGGGTACTTTCTTAATTTCTTTAAAGCTCTTCTTTCCATATTATAAAATGAGCTCTCTATGACTAATTCGTCACAGCCCTGTGTCCATTTTTTTGTAACTTTAAAAAACTTATTTACTTCTTGAACAATACGCGTATCGACAATATAGTCTTCAGTTTTGGTCACGCCACAGTCATAGCACTCATCCATCATCGTTTTGTAGTTGAGTTTTGCAACAATATCCGGAAACATATAAGAAAGTGTGTCTTTTGCATGCTCTCTAATATTATCAATATTGTCGCTCAGGGAGCTTCCATTACAAGTGTATGTTAGGTAATCTTTAAACGTATCCTTCATTGAAGTAATTGTTGATTCTGCTAACTGGACACAATCTTCATATTCTCTACAATCTTCTGTCATGTACTCATCAAAGTGTGCTACTTCTTCATCAATATGCTGGCAGACAATGTCTTGCCTTTTATCAAATGCAAGTAGGTCATAGAGGCCCGTCATTTTTGTATTGTCGTAGTAAGTGAGGTCTTGGATAAGATCACCAAGATTTATCTTCTTCTGTCTATCTAGTTCATTAAGAAGTTCTTTCTCTGCACTTGAGATACCATTGTCTGATTTATTTTTGGCAGCAACGAGTTGCCCTAATTCGTTAATAAGGGGGTAGTTCTCTTTAACTTTGTCTGGATTATTCTTTATGTACTGGATAGCGGCCGTTAGCTTTTGTTCGTCGCTAACATTCTTTATGCTGATATTCATTTCTGTAGCGTGTCGCTTATTAAGGATCCAAAAATTATCATATGATGAGTCTTTGTATAGTTTATCAAAATTTTCGATACTTTCATTTTCAAGGTATTTTGTCAGGGTCTCTCTTACTAGAAAGTCTTTGTAACGAGAACCTTCTACGATTTGAATAACACGTGATGGCGTTTCTTGGGCAAGCTTATCCATACATTCATTTTGACATTCGCCCAGCTCGTATTGAGTGCCATCTGGTGCATAGTAGAGCTTTGCCTGTGTAGAAAGTGTACAAAGTGTAAATAAAAAGAACAGATGCTTTTTCATAAGTGCCCATAATTGTTTAGTTCAAATTATATCTACCTATTTAAAAGCAATTGGAATGCCAAAAAGGGCCCCGCTAGGAGAGGCCCTGTTTTTTCTATCTAAGGATATGGTTTTGAATAATTGTTTTGATTTTTTGAGTTGATTCTTTTGAGTCGTAAGCAGGTCTTGTGCTCATTTGATCATCTAGTTCAAATAGTCTTGCCCATAGAGGAGCACCTGTTTTCTTAAAATCAATCTTCACTGAATCTTCAGAGTAAAGCTCTTTGTTCCATACATTAACGACGTCACGCCAGAAATACTTATGAGTCTTCCACCATTCAATCGCCGGTTGACAACGGCTATCATCAACTTTCTGGTAAGTATTGTAGCTCTTCTCCATTGCAAGTTTAAGCTCCATTCCATTTTCAAGCATATTAACTTTGATATTATCTTGGTCGTGAACGTGGCCATATGAAGTCTGTTCATGGCGATTTGTTCTTCTTAAAACGTTATAGTCTGATCTGATTGAGAATTCACGTCTTGGTAGAGGAGCATTAGCTGTACATTCCCAATATGAGTTTGTATCTGTGTGAATCCATGGTGCAGAACATTCATATCTTGGAGAGTCATCTACTTGATAGACTCTTTGTACCCAATTTCCTTGTGGGTTTTTTACGGCCTTGTTATTCCAATTACTAAAGCCTCTGTAATCGAGAGCATTCGCTGCTTCCCAGTCCCATTGCTGTCTCCAGTGCTTAACGATGGCATGTGGAGTAACTAGAATATGTTGAATATTAACCATGTCTTCATTTTCTGAATCGACAAAGATCCACTCAAGGGCCCCTGAGGCATAGCGATCGTAGAAGTCATAATCATTGCTATAGGCGAAAGTTTCAGACGATTGAAACTTAATGGCATAGCATCCTGTCATTTTTTTAATTTCTTGGATGTCTTTATTCTTATCAATTGTTAGTCCTGCAAGTGCTGGAAGTGCAAGAGCAAGAAGCACTAGAAATTTCATATTTTCTCCCTCGTAATTGGTTACATGTGGTATAGAGGTTGATTATTGAAACTTGTGTATGATTTGTCAAACTTATTTGAGCTAAATAATAAGGATTACTTTTCCGTGATGCGCAGCCAATGGACGAAGTAGTTGGTTTTATTATAGGATAAGACGTTTTATTATCAGTTCATAACAAATAACACGGGATGTAAAATGTCTAATGGATCAAAAATCATTTACACAATTACTGACGAAGCGCCAGCGCTAGCGACTCAGTCACTTCTTCCAATCGTAAAAGCTTTTACGAAGCATGCAGGTATCAATGTTGAAACTCGCGATATCTCTCTTGCAGGAAGAATTCTTGCTCACTTTCCAGAATTTCTTTCTGAAGAGCAAAAGCAATCAGATGATCTAGCTTACCTAGGTGAGTTAGCAAAACAAGCAGAAGCTAATATCATTAAGCTTCCAAATATTTCTGCATCAATTCCTCAGCTTTCAGCTGCAATTAAAGAACTTCAAGACCACGGTTTTAAAATTCCTAATTACCCAGATGCACCATCGACTGATGAAGAAAAAGACATTGCTTCTCGTTATGCGAAAGTTCTTGGTTCAGCAGTAAACCCAGTTCTTCGTGAGGGGAACTCTGACCGTCGTGTTGCTGGGCCGGTTAAAGAATATGCAAAAGCTAATCCACACAGAATGGGAGCTTGGTCAAAAGACTCTAAGTCACACGTTGCACACATGGATGCAAATGACTTTTATGGTTCTGAAAAATCAGCAATCATGCCTAAAGCAACTGATGTAAAAATCACTCTTAAGCAAAATGATGGATCTGAAGTAGTTCTAAAAGAAAAAGTATCTCTTCTTCAAGACGAAATCATCGATGCAGGTGTAATGAGTGCAAAAGCACTTAGAGAATTCTTCGCTAAGAATATTCAAGATGCGAAAGAAAAAGATATTCTTTTTTCTGTTCACCTAAAAGCAACAATGATGAAGGTAAGTGATCCTATTATGTTTGGTCACTGTGTTGAAGTTTACTTCAAAGACGTATTTGAAAAATATGCAGCTGAGTTCAAAGAGCTTGGTGTAAATTCTGCTAACGGACTTGGCTCTGTTTATTCTAAGCTTTCTGGCCTTCCTGCTGAAAAGAAAGCTGAGATCGAAGGTGCACTTGATCTAGCAATCGAGAATGGGCCACGTCTAGCAATGGTTGATTCTGATAAAGGAATCACAAACCTACACGTTCCATCTGATGTTATTATCGATGCTTCAATGCCTGCAGCAATTAGAACTTCTGGGCAAATGTGGAATAAAGATAATAAGCAAGAAGATACTAAATTCTGTATTCCAGATAGAAGTTACGCTCAAATGTACCAAGAAGTAATTTCGTTCTGTAAAGAGAACGGAGCATTTGATCCTAAGACAATGGGAACAGTTCCAAACGTTGGTCTTATGGCAAAGAAAGCTGAAGAATATGGTTCACACGATAAGACATTTAAAATCCCTGCGGCCGGTGTTGTAGAGGTTACTGATTCAGAAGGTAACACAGTATTTACTCACGAGGTTTCAGAGGGTGATATCTGGAGAATGTGTCAAACTAAAGACGTTGCAGTACGTGACTGGGTTAAGCTTGGTGTAACTCGTGCTCGTCTTACTAATACTCCGGCAGTATTCTGGCTTGATGAAAACCGTGGCCACGACGCTAACCTAATTAAGAAAGTAAATGAGTACTTAAAAGATCACGATACAGCGGGACTTGAAATTAAAATCCTAGATCCTGTTAAAGCAATCCGTTACTCAATGGAGAGAATCATTAAAGGTGAAGATACTATTTCTGTGACAGGTAACGTTCTTCGTGACTACCTAACAGATCTTTTCCCAATTCTTGAACTTGGAACTTCTGCAAAGATGCTTTCAATTGTACCTCTTCTTGCAGGTGGTGGATTATTTGAAACTGGTGCCGGTGGATCAGCTCCTAAGCACGTACAACAATTTACTGGTGAAAATCACTTAAGATGGGACTCTCTAGGAGAGTTCTTAGCACTAGGTGTTTCTCTTGAAGATCTTGCAATTAAAACAGGTAATGCAAAGGCAACTGTTCTTGCAAAAACTCTAGATGAAGCAAATACTGCATTTCTAAAGAATGATAAGTCTCCATCAAGAAAAGTAGGTGAGCTTGATAATAGAGGTTCTCACTACTTCTTAGCTCAGTACTGGGCAAAAGCACTTGCTGATCAAAATGAAGATGCTGAGCTTAAAGAAATCTTTACTCCTGTTGCTTCAAACCTTGTTGAAAATGAAGCAAAGATTGTTGAAGAGTTAAATAGCGCACAAGGTGGAGCCGTTGATATGGGTGGTTACTATCATCCAAATTTAGAGCTTGTTGCAAAGGCAATGAGACCATCAGCTACTTTCAATTCAGTAATTGATTCACTTTAATTCATACAGTGATAAATAAAAAGGCCCTCTAAAAAGAGGGCCTTCTTTCATACGGCACGCATTGTATCTTTCGATTCAATATTTCTCAGCCAATTCCTTGCGTCGTTAATCGCACCGTACTCAAAGACTGCTACATCAACACTTTCTAAATGATCACTTACAACTGAGGCAGAGTTTCTAATCAACTCATTACTTGTGCAAATTCCAACCTTCTCAATGTGCTGTCGATTATCTTTAAGAAACTCAAAGTGTCTTAGGAGAGATCTTAAGTCATCCCAACCTGGAAATTGTTCTGAGTTTAGAATAATTCCTGAAATTACTTTTGTTTCTTTATAAACTTGATTAAGTAAGTTTTGAATCTTTTCAAAATCATTGACTCGCAATGGATGGTAAGAAGTTAGCGTAAGAATGTTGTCATTCTTATCGAAGTGAAATTCGATATCGGACTCTACTTCACGCATAAGCCAGTCTTTGGCCTCATCGAGTTCATTGATTTTATATGACTTAAAATCAATTGGAATGATTGGCGCAAATAATTTTACGGCCCCTGTTATTAGTGCACTATCTGTAACTACTGCACACCTTTTCATAACATTAAAATATTTTAGGCCCATGGCCGTATCTTCAAATACTGCCCCTGGAGTGTATCCTTCGTATGTTTCATTTAAGTAGAAGAGTACACCAACTTTTTCTTCTTTTTTTAGGGCCTCATCTAAAATCGGTTCAAGCACATTAATATAGTCGTCTTTTGTAATACGTCCTGATCCCTCGATACCGACGATACCCTTTTGTAATCCTTTCATTACTTTCAACATATATTCTCCTTTCCGGTGAAGTGTTTACTTAGATAGTGACTACTTCATCGGAAAGGGGATTGATGTTTTGACTTAAGATTTTATTTATTTTGCAAGAATTTGATCGGCCAAATCTTTAGTTAAATAGCCGTCTGGAATGATATCTTCTGATACTTGAAATCTTTGGATTGCTGCCGTCGTTTGTTTTCCTGGAATCCCATCAACTGGCCCAGCATCGAGCCCTAACTCGTTTAATTTTGCTTGAATTTTCTTTGCCATTTCAAATGACATAAATGACTCTTCATCTAAATTAAACTTACTAAAATAATCACCACGTTTTGCAATAAGATCAGAAAGAATTCCAATCCCTAGAGCGTACTTTTCTGAATTATTCCATTTAAAGATAGTAAAGAAGTTAGGGTAAACAATAAATGCTGGCCCATTTGCTCCTTGTGGAAGGTAGATTGCAGTTTTCCCACTTGTGTAAGGCAGTTGAGTTCCACCTCTTAATGTGATTCCGCGATCTATCCAATACTGCAGATCTTCTTTATATTTTAATCCACTATGAAAGTAGTCAAAGTCGCTTGGTAGATCAATTTCATGTCCCCAGCTTTCATCACCATTCCAGCCAACTTTTGATAGGAAGTTTGCTGATGAACCTAAGAAGTCACGTTGGTTTTCCCACATATTTATTTGACCATCTTTATCGTAGTCGATGGCATAAGCTAGCATTGTTGAAGGCATGAATTGAGTCGAGCCCATCGCTCCTGCCCATGATCCCTGCATACGTTCACTAGGGTATGAGTAAATTCCCTTTTGCAGCATTGTAAGAGCATTAACTAATTCTCTCTTGAAAAATGCTGAGCGGCGGCCATCATATGAAAGAGTCGCAAGAGAGCGGATAATATCGAGCTTGCCTGTAATCGAAGAAAAGTTTGTTTCAAGGGCCCAGAATGATAAGAGGAAGCGATCTTGAAAATTAAAATCGTTATCAATATCGATAAAAATATCTTCAAGCTCGGCCTGATATCTTTGGCCTTTCTCGATTCTTGTCTCACTAATAACGATATCTAAGTATCGGCCAACACTCATGACAAACTCAGGTTGTCTGCGATCATATTTGATAACATCTTCATTAAAAGTAACACCATCAAAGGCATCATCTAGTAAGGCATACGAAAAGCCATGCTCTTGATTAAGTTCAATCTTAAGCTCATTAAGCCAATCATTGAACTCAGTTGTAGGAGTAGTGGAAGTGGCAAAAATATTAATTGCCATAAGCGTTATTGTGATTAGTTTCTTCATTGGATGAAGGTACACGTTGGGGTTCTCTATTTGAAGACGCAGGTAGTCTATTGTCAGTTTTTTTATGAATTAGCATTCTAAGTATCTAAAATCTTATTCTAGTTAAGTGTCTAAACTTTAGAACTCATAGAAACATTTTCAATTTAATCTAGAGTAAAGCTCATAAGTGCTACCTTATTTGTAATTCAATCGGACAAAAACACAGACACCCTAGGGAGACGAAAGATGAAAAAACTTATGTTGGCCACTGCACTTATCTGCTCATTTTCTTCATTTGCAAATGAACTTGACCTTAACCTAGAGGCACAAGCGATTCAAAATGTAGAAGAAAGATATGATGAGTCGGGACTATATTACGACGTAAGATTAAGTGTTCCTATTATACCAAGTGATATTACTGGGGCGGTAGGGTATCGCACTGAGAATGAGTTAATTGAAGTTGAAGCCTATGCTGGTGTACGTGCTATCCGTTATATCTCTGCTCATGATAAATCGTTACATATTCCTTATGGGGCAAGAGTTCGCGTTGCTTTAGATAATTCTCGAAGTCTTTACTTAGAGTATCAAAGAGAGGAAGTCGCTGACTTTGGTAATGATGATGGCCTTCTTGAAAAAGAAAATATGTTTTCACTTATTAAGTATAATTCTGATAAGACAATGTACTTTGGTTGTGGTGTAGCAAAAAGTGTTCACCATGCTTGGAGTAATGAGAGTCATAGTCCGGAAGACTCGACTTATGTTGAGTGTAATTTTGGTCGAAAGTTTTAAGCGAAGTACGCGTAACCGTAAGCCGCAAACTCGCTACGCTCGTTTTAGCTTCCTTGAGTCACATTCATCTGTGCTTTAAAACTGCCCTTTGGGGCACTTTTAAAGCACGATGTGGCGCGGCCGGGAGGACTCGGCTTCTCTGCGTCGGCATCCATGCCTCCTTGTTCGGCCCGACTCGGTCGCTTCCGCTCGCATCCAGCTCGCTCTTCGCTATCGCGCGCTCCCTCGCTTCTCGTCCTCCTCATTCAAAAGAGAACTTTCTTAGATTAAAAGTATTATGATTGAAATAGGGAACTAGGTGGCGCGGCCGGGAGGACTCGAACCCCCGACATTCAGATCCGAAGTCTGACGTTCTATCCAACTGAACTACGGCCGCATTCGCTCTATTGTATTCGCTATCTTTAGGCCAGTAAAGCTTAAGCTTTGTTATAGGCCATCTCTGTTAGAAATTGCATTGGAATCACGGCCAGGGTTTCTTCATGGCACGCTTCAAGTATAATTGGACAGGCCTTTCCTGCTTTGTATGCGCTAAGCCATCTTCCTGCACATAAGCACCAGCGATCACCTGGTTTTAGACCTGCAAATTGAAATTGCGGCATAGGAGTTGATAGATCATTTCCATCGGCTTTTGAGAACTCAAGAAACTCTTCTGTAACGATACAGCAAACAGTGTGCATTCCTCGATCATCAATATCTGTACGACAAAAACCGTCACGCCAAAATCCAGTCATTGGTGTACACCCACACATCTGTAGGGGAGTACCTAATACATTTAAATGGCCGTTGCTTTCACTTGTCACAGATATTCCTTGGTTTTTTAATAATCACTATATTCGCCGTCAACATCAATGTAATTATATGAGATGGCACTTAGTTCATCAATACTTTCTAAAACCTGGTCATCATTTGTAAAGTTACTTTCAATATAGGCCAAGTAATCTTTCACATTGCTGGCCGAGGAGCTCGGTTGCTCAAGGCTTAGGGTGATAACTACAGCAAGACAGATCGTAATGCTTGCTAGAGCTGCACATAACCACTGGGCCCTCTTCTTTTGCTTAGCTTTCAAATGAGATGTAAATTTTGTCTTGAACGCAGCATTCATCTCCTTTGGTGGATTAATTGCAGCTTTTGTTCTTAAATTTGTTTTCATATTCATTTCTTTATTTGAATCTTTCATAAAGACTCCAATTGTGTTTCAAGTATCTCTTTAAGTTTTAGTTTTGCTCTGTTTATTAAATTCTTAACGGCCTGTCTCGACTTTCCTAAAATCTCTGCAATCTCATCTCCAGTGTACTCATCCATCCACAGGGTAATGGCCTCTCTTTGTGTTGGAGGTAAGTTTGAAATTGCTTCAATTATTATTTCTGAATTGGCCTCTTCAATAAGCTTTTCAAGAGTCGATACTTGCTCATCTTCTATACCAATAATCACATTATCATCGGCAACATTTAATTCTTTTATTTTCTTTAAATAGTCATAACTCTTATTTCTTGCAATCGTCCAAAGCCATGTCGATACTTGATATTCTTTTCGATACATCTTTCTCTTGTCATATAAAGTGAAGAAAGCATCGTGAACAATCTCTTGGGCCTTTTGCTCATCGAGTAGGATATAATAAACATATTGATAAAGCTTTGTACTAAGCCTTTGGTAGAGGACCTCAAAAGCTTGGTGGTCATCATTTTTTGCAACAACTTCCATTAGGTCAGATGAGCCTAGTTTTGATTGCGAATTTGACCAGATAAAGTTCTTCATTATACGCATACCTATTATACGAATATTGCTTACAAAGGTTTCGCACTTTCAATAAAGTGCTATAATATTCACTAGTTACAGGACAGTGAAACCTTTTCCATTGCCACCAGTATAACAGTTAACTGGATAAAAAGGAGAAAATGATGAAAACTCTTACTATATTAGCTTTAACTTTTTTATTAGCTTTTTCTACACTCGCAGATGGTGAAAAGAAAAGAGATCGAAAGCATAAGAAAGATAGAAGTGCACGTTATGAAAAGATGACTGAAATGGATGGTGATTTTTCTAAACTTTCTAAAGGGGATCTTAAGAAATTAGAAAGTGAATTTGCTAAGTTTCAAGATGAACAACATAAGAAGAAAGTGGCATTTGAGAAAAAAGTATTTTCAAAAAGAGAGAAGTTTTTAAAAGATAATGAAGCATTAATGCTAAAGCACTTAGATGAAATCTATGCTCTAAAGAAGAAGTTACAATTTGGTAAAAAAGAAGAAAATAAAAATATTAGAAAACAAATTAAAGAAAAGAGTAAAGAATTTAGAAAGTCGATGAAGCAACTACGACACAAAGACCAGCGCGATAGTATTAGAAGTATGAAAAAAGAATTCTTTGAAGAAATGAAAGTCGAAAGAAAAAAGTTTAAAGAGAAAATTAAATCTTATAGTAAGAAATCGTAATAAAGAAAGGGCCAATAGATGGCCCTTTTTTAATTCTTATATATTTCTTTTACGAGTTGATTAATAAAGCGCATACGATATTCTTCGTAGCTAGTATTAAGACCATCAGATGAGATATTTACAAGGGTATTATAAATATCACCAGGAAGGCCACAAGGGAATGTCATCATTAAGGCCTTATTCATCTTCTCTGATGGATAAATATTTAAGGCCATCCCGTGCATTGAAACAAAACGCTTAAGTTGGATGCCCATTGAAGCTACTTTCTTCTCACCATGCCAAAGTCCTAGGAGAGGGCGATCAAAGTCGAGATCATGAATCGTGTTATCACTCGTATTTATAGCGTTTACCGTACTTTTAAAGAGCTTGTTAATAAGCTCAATTGTTCTAAGCTTTTGTTGACCAATATGAACAATAGGGTAGACAATCACTTGTCCCGGATGATGGAAAGTTAGTCCTCCACCGCGCTTAATTTCCACAACAGGAACATCGATCTTTCCGACAAGGGCCTGATCAAAATCAACAAGTCCATGCTCTTCAATTTGATCTCTTTGAAGTCCTCTTCCCATTGTAAAGACTTCTGGGTGAGAGGTAATGATATAAACCATTTGCTCTGGATTATTGTAGATATATTCATTGGCCTTTTCTTGGAAAGCTAGCGCTTCTAGATAGTCCCAATTATCTTTGTGAAAAATATATATTTGGTTCTTCGACTCAAGTGAGTAATCTTTGATACCAAGATCATTAATTAAATTGTTAAACGTCATGACCTTTTGCCCTTAGGTGATCAAGGTAATCCGCTGCCTTGTAACTACTTCGAACCATCGGTCCTGAAGCAACAAATTCAAAGCCCATTTCATAGGCAATCTCTTTGTAGCGATCAAACTCCTGTGGCCTATAGTATCGATCAACGCTTAAGTGTCTCATCGTTGGGCGCATGTACTGACCAAACGTTACGATATCACAACCAACTTCTCTAAGGTCTTTGAGTGTCTCAAGAATTTCTTCATGAGTTTCACCAAGTCCTAGCATTAAGGAAGTCTTTGTCGAGATATGTGGATAATTTTCCTTATAGAACTTTAAGCAGTTTAAAGTCTTTTCATAGCCGGCGCGACGATCTCGCACATCGTGAGTTAGCCTTCTAACAGTTTCAACGTTTTGTGCGATAACAAAAGGGTTACTCTTAGCAAGAGTGTGCATATGTTCTTCGACTGCATTGAAGTCTGGAATTAGAACTTCAACAAGTGTCTCTGGATAGTCTTTATTGATTCTTTTAACGACGTTTGCAAAGTGGCCAGCTCCAAAGTCTGGAAGATCGTCACGATCAACACTTGTCACAACAAGGTACTTTAGTGACATTGTTTCAACCATCTTTGCAGCATTTTCGATTTCATTGAAGTCGACAATACCTTTTGGGTTTCCTGTATCAACATGACAGAACTTACAGGCACGAGTACAAGTACCACCTAGAATCATCATTGTTGCAGTCTTTGCAGACCAACACTCAGACATATTTGGGCAACTTGCTTCTTCACAAACTGTGAAGAGTTGCTTTTCTCTTAATTCTTTTCTGACTTCTTTGAAGTTGTCACCAGTTGGGATCTTATTTCTCAACCACTCTGGCTTTCTTTCAAGGTTACGCGCTTCTTGTTTCTTTCCAACATTAAGACGTGCTTTCTTTTCTTGAATTTTCTTACGAGATTCTTCGTAATCCATTTGATTTACTTGGTTATCAGTCATTTATATAATCCTCAAAATATGTCCATGCTTATAGCAATTTTAAGCTCGTAAGTTAAGACATATGATGAGGACCTACGTATTTTCTATACCTTAGCAGTATCAGTCTCAACTTTTGAGCTCTTTAAACTAAGTAATGCAGCAGGTAAGATCACTAAGTCGGCCAATAGGGCAAGAGTTAGGATCACCGAGCAGTACACTCCAAACTTTTGATTTGGAACAAAATCACCTAAGTAGAAAAGTCCGAAGGCAATCGTTAACATTGTTGTTGTAAGCGCTAGTGCTTTACCTGTTTGGTGCATTGTTGATGCTAACGCATCATGGCCGTTCATTCCTTGAAGTATTTTTAACTTATAATTCGAAATGAAGTGGATGGTATCATCGACTGCAATACCTAAACACACGGCAAAGACGATAACGTTACCAATATTTAATTCATCACCTGCAAAGTACATAATTCCAGCGGCCACTGATAGTGGAAAGACATTTGGAATTAATGAAAGCATCGCTAATTTTAAATCCTTAAAGACAAATAATATAATTAAGAAAATGATAGGGAGTGAAATACTCATGGATGTTAAAAGAGTATTCACAACAAGGTCATTAACTCGATTGTAGATAGGAGATTGACCGGCTTCATAGATTGTAATGCCAATTTCATCAGCTTTCTTTAAGATTTTATCTGTTTTTGCAATAGCGGCCGTTGAATCGTTTACATCCCACATAACAAGGACTCGAAAGCGGCGATTATCAAGAGATAGCTGGTTTTTTAAATCAAGTCCTTGCGGTAGTCCTAAAGTGTATAAGAATAATTGGTCTGCTACTGCACGACGTGTATCTGGAATTGCATAAAATTCTTCATTGTCACCATGAAGAGTTTTATTCATCTGTTTTACAATATCGAGGATTGAACTAACACGAATAATTTTTTCGTCTTTAAGCATCCACTGAACTAGTTCTTCTGACTTCTTTAAAAATGCAGGGTCTTTAACACCTTCTGCCTTCTCTGAGTCAAAAACAAGTTCAATCATTCTTGAGCCACCAAATTCTTTACGAACCATGTTAAAGGCCTGCTTAACTGGCGTATGCTCATCAAAGTATTCGATAGGATCAGCGTTAATATAGTTTTGCATCCCAAAGTAAATTGAAGCGATTGTGATAATAGGAGTTAGGATATTGATTACAACCTTATGTTTTTCTGCAAACATGAAGATTCCATCAAAGGCATGGAATTTATCGTCTCGATCTCCAACTTTAAAGTGAACCTTCGTTAACAAGGCTCCCAGGAAGAAGTAAGTGTAGAACCACGCAATACAAGTTCCGATTCCTGATAGGATACCAAGATTGTAGATTGGTTTAATATCTGTTGAAGTTAGTGAGAAGAATCCAATAGCTGTCGTTAGAGTTGTGAGCAGTGTTGGAATAAAGTTCTTCTTTAAAGCTGCAACGGCAGCATCATGTTCATTCATTCTATCGAAAATATAGAAGTGTCTATAGGTAATTAAGATATGAATCGAATCAGCTAATCCAATTGCGATTAGGATTGCTGGCAGGGCCGCAATAATACTTGATAGTTCAATACCAAGATGTCCTTCAATTCCAAATGTCGTTATAATGGCAAGACCAACTAATGAGAATGGGAGTACTATTCCTAAGAGGTTTCTAAAGAATAAGAAAAGGATTAGAGAGAGAACTCCAACTACTATTGGAAAGACAACCATCATATCTCGATCAGATGCTCTTTGGAGTGACTCGTTGATAAAAGAGATTCCACCGAGATAGAATTTCACACCTTCTGTCTTATTGTACTTCTCAAGCAATGCTTCTGTATCAACAACAACCTGATCATAAGGAGGAGTACCTTCAAATGTATCAAGAAAGGCCCTAATATACGTAAAGCGTCCCGATTTAGAAATAATTGAGTTTACAAGCATGCGATCATTAGTTGCGTGCTCTTTTTTTAAATTTAAATTTTCTGGAGTTAGCTCAACTTCTTCATCTAAAAATGGTGTAATAAAAATATCATCATCTTCTGATTCTATTGAGTTGTGATTTGTTAAACTTTCAACACGAACAATATGCTTAATTTGCCAAAGATCACTTGTGATGTCTTGAATCGTCTTAATTGTATTTTCATCAAAAAGACCATCTTCCTTATAGACCATGATATCGATTGTATCCGAACTACCAAAAATCCCTTCATGCTCCTTAAGATCAATTAGACGTTGATCGTGCTCCATTAGCCAACCCTTTACAGAGTAGTTTGCGTGAATTTTCGGAAGGCCACTACTAATGGCAATGAAGAATAAGAATGAGATTAGAAGACAAGTTTTAGTATGATCGACAATATACTTTGAGACTCTTTCTGCTAGTGAGTGAACACGTTTCATATAATCAATTTCCTTTGAAGTTTGCTTAATTACTATATTAAGTTTTATGAAGAAAAGCTAAGAATTTTGGGGGGAGATTATAAGAAATACTTGATTGATGTAGACGCTCTAGCAAAATACTGTCGATACTCTCTACGTGTTCGAGAGTGAACATTGTGTGCTAGAGCGTTAGCGTAAAACTAGTTTTTAGTGGATTCCGATGAAATCCATTCCTAGCTTTTCAATGGCATTCTCTTTCAAGAATGGCATCTTCGTATTGATATTAAATTTAGCACCTTTAAGGTTGCAGTTAATGAAGATCGTTCCCGTTAAATCAACATTAGAAAAGTCACAATCTTTAAGGCTACAATTTTTAAAAGTAACTCCTCGTAGATTTGCCCATCTCATGCTTGTTGCCGCAAGATCACATTCTTCAAATGTACTATCTTCTAAATTTGTACATTCCAAGCTTACATCTTTTAAGTTAATTCTCTTAAAACGATTCTTTGCAAGGTTTGACCATGTGAAGTCAACACCCTCGTAATTTGAATTATTGTGCTTGGCGTATTTGATATTACATTTTCTTAGATCACTTTCGTTAAGATCCGAGTGACGGATGCTAATCTTATCTAGCATCGAGTTATCAAACGAACTCTTCTCAAGCTTAGAGGCACTGATTAATCGTAAGTTATCAACATTCCTAAGATTGATACGATTTTCATTTTGTTTTTTGATTGCTGTAAACATCGTGTTTTGCGTCGTCATTTCCATCCTCTTTGTAAAACTAGGAAGATAGTAGCGATTTTATTTAGCTATATTAAGTCAATTGTTTGTAAATTCGGAATTTCCGAACTATTGTATTTGCATGAACTGGAATCATCTCTATTGTTTTTATGAAGCTGCAAAGCATAAATCCGTAAAGAAAGCCGCTTTGAAAATGGGCCTTGCTTCGTCGACTGTGAGTGAGCAGATTAAAAAGCTTGAGCAAAATTATGGCGTCCAACTATTCGAAAGAAAAGTTAGAGAGATTGTTTTAACTAAAAAAGGTGAGGAAGTTTTCTCACACGCCAAAGGTGTTTTTTCAAATGGGATGCGTCTTGTTGATAACTTAACGCCACATGATGATGGTGGTTATGATGTGACTTTTTCCATTGAATCTCATTTGGAGTCTCCAAATATTGCAACGGTTTTAGCGGATTATTATTCAGCCTATAGTGATTTTGGCCATACAATCACTAAACGTTCTAAGAACTTCTCACAAACTATGTACTACCTTGAAAATGATACTGTTGATGTGGCCATTAGTGATAAGAAGTTATCAAACGAATTATACGAGAATTTCCTCGTTGCTCAAAACTACCTTAAATTCTATGCAAATGAGACGGTAGCCAAGAAATATGACCATCTTCCATTTGAAAAGTTAGTAAAAAAACTACCAATAGGTTTTCTTTCTTCAGATGAGAAAATGATTGTTAGTGCTAAACAAATTCTTAAGGATCAAAAAGTTTATCTAAAAGAAGCCTTCTTTAGTGAGCACCTCCATTATCTTTTAACACTTGCCCAACGAGGGGAAATCATCCTTGCTGCAATTGGCAATGAATCAATATACCAAGAACTCTATTGTCTTGGACCAGAGCATGACATTCATCTTCCAACATTTGCCATTATTAAAAAGCAAAATGAAAATTTACTATTCGCAAGAAAATTAAAAGATTTATTAATGGTTGAGGCCGATGCCGCTCACTTAAATCTGCATTAATTTCTATTTGCCGAGCTGTTTAAAACTCGTTAGCATCTATCGATGAATAAAATTTCGCTTATTAAATCCATTGCAATGACAATATTGATCGCCCTTTCTCTACAATCAAGGGCCGAGGATATTGGTTTTCTTAAAGATGGAAAAATCAAAGATATTATCGTTAGGGAAATTGCTAACCTAAACTTATCAACAACAGTAAAGCTTCTTGATTGGAAGAAGATAAAGGGTGTAGGTGTCGGCCTTAAGTATGGCTACGAAATGACGCCATCGTACTTAAAAGGAAAGTTTGCTCGTGTTGATGAGTGGAGTTTCAATCGTCATGTAAATCCTGGCTCATATATTGATGCTGTTACGCCAATTAATTTAACATTTTCAAAGAATGATCGTGTAACTTTCATTCGCCATTTCGAAGACCAAAAGAAAGCGATTTTAGCAGTTCCTTATTCTATCAATAAACTACCATATAACGCAGAAAGTACTCTAAAACGATTGGCCATTGGTGACTTCGTTAGTATTCCTGCTCAGATGACATTAAACTTCGGCATGAGCGCATCATATGGTTATGGTGATATTGTGGATGCTAGTGCATTTGCCAATGTTATTACTAGTGGTAATTACAATATCAATATTTACCGCATGGATGAGAGTAAGGTTCGCCTTAAAATCGTAACGAGAACTTCGACTGAAGCCAAAACAGGTGCTCAAGTAAAGAGTGATTTCTTTGTCGCGCTAGTTGAAAAAGTAAATGCTCCTGACTTTGTTTCTAAAAATTTCCAACTGAAATTAGTCGAATACAATTTAGGGCGTGGAATAGGTGAACAGTACGTTTTAGACTACATTTTTGATCTAAGCCTGCCACATGCTAGAGAAGCATTTGATCGTATTATCAAACCTAAGTATAAGCTTGATACAGATAAGATGATTGGACAGTATACTGGACGAAAGTATATTGAGGAAAAGTTAATCTCTGACTTTAGCCTAGCAAATGAAATTGCAACATTTGGTACAGGTGTAAAATTACTTTTTCAAGGATTCAATGAGTATAAGTTCAAGCGTCGTGGTTTTAAGCTTGGTATCTTTATTAGTGAAGTTGATTATGACTGGACTTATTATAAGAATAATATTTCTATTATAAATGGCCCTGATGCAGGAGAGTATTTCTTTCCAAACAAAGTCTACAAGTACAGTGAAGAGTTTAATATCCTTATTCATAAAAGAAAGGATAGGATCGAGGAGTCTTACTTCTCTTTCATTCCAAAAGATAGGGCGACTGAAACTTCTGTTGATTTCGGAACTAACTACATTAGAAAGGATCGATATTTCACAAGTGGAGAGTGGCGATCAACGAAGAAAAAGATCAAGGCCTTGGTTCCTAAATTTATCTTTTTAAAAATGGACTTCAAGGAATTAGATTCAATCAAGACTAATATTACAACCGAAGTTAAGTATCGTCTTGTACTTAGAAAAGAGATTTTTGACTATATTAAAGATGTACCTCTTGATCGAATAATTGATGAAGTTAACAAGATCAAAAAAGATCGTGGCTACCGAGTTGTTTCAAGAAATGGAAAAGGTGACCATATCATAAGTAAGATTTTCTTCTGGCAAAGGGCGCATACTCGTCACGTTGCTAGGAGAATTCAAAAAATTCTTAACTCAGATGTCGAAAATATCTATATTAAATTGGAAAAGGTGATCGATAACATCGACAAGAATAATTTTCGTAAGTATTTTTATCGTGTTGTGCAAAGTCTTGTTCCTGTTGATGATCTGCCAAACTTAATGTTTTTTAAGTTGGATATCTTAGGTAACCGTACTCAGCCTGTACATTTTAAGTATGGAGAGCATGAGTTTCCTAAAATATATTATGAGATTTTAGATATTAACCGCGACTTTCACGACTCAAAAAGAGACTTTCAAATTATTACGGAGTAGGTTGTGAGTGATTACAAAAAATTTATAGGTGAGTACAAAGATTCTCCAGTTGAGATTTTTGAGAAATGGTTTAAAGAAGCTGTTGCTACAGAAGAGAATGGACCTGCATTTACACTTTCAACTGTCGATAGTGACGGGCTTCCAAATGCTAGAACTCTCTTATTAAAAGAAGTCTTAGATTTTAAACCATTATTTTTCACAAATTATGACTCTGTTAAGGCCAGCGAGATAGAGAATAATCCAAAAGTCGCTATGACTTTCTATTGGCATCGTCTTGGAAAACAAGTCAGAATTAGAGGTTCAATCTCTAAGTGTGATTCGCAAATTTCGAAGAAGTATTTTCATTCCCGTGCTCTCGAGAGCCAAGTGGCCAGCTTCATTTCTAAACAGTCTTCTTCAATTGAAGACAGAAGTAAATTAGAGCAAGAATATAATGCTGGTCTAGATCGCTATAAGGATGAAGTTCCTTATCCTGAAAACTGGGGTGGGTACCTAGTTGATATCCAGGAAATTACTTTCTTTATTTACGGAGAGTTCCGTTTAAATGATCGTTTTCAATTTATTAAAAAAGGTAATGAGTGGCATTCTCTAAGACTTTATCCATAATTATATTAACAATTTTCTTGTTGGTCCCTAATGGGAATGCATCAGAGCTATATGCTGGAGGTGGAGCATCCTTAAGTGGTGTTATCTCTGAATCTGATTACTATAACGGCGCTACCGCAATTTTTCCATCTGCCAATGTAGGAGTGAAATTTGGTGCTTTGGCCATTGAAGGTTTTTTTAGAAAGGGGACGCTTTCTAATGATCATCAAGGCTTTAAGATCGATTTGGACACAAACCAATTTGGTTTTATGTTACGTCTATCTCCTGAAGAATGGCTTGATATGAACTTGGGAGGACATTGGACAATGGTGGAGGGAAGCTCTTCTGTTTATAATGGGCAAGTACTGACAGGTTTAGTTAATCGTACGTATAGCTCAGTTATTTTAGGAATGGGATTTAATATACCGCTTTCAAATCAATTGCGTGTACGTACTGATATGAACTTCTATTCTGGAAAAGAAATTTTCTCTCTTTTTCAATTTGATATTTCTGTTGTTTATAGCTTTCTTACTTTTTAGATTGGCTGCTTGCTGGCAATCTTCCACTTTCTCTAGTGATAAACTTTGCAAGTTCTGGTGTTACAAGCCCACCCTTATCTAAGGCCGTTGCGAGTTTGTCATTACCAGTTTTAAGTGAACCAATATATTGTTTGGCTTGTTGATTTGCAGCAACTAGGGTTTGCATATTATCAAGTGCTGCTTGATATTCTGTTTTGATTTCTTGAATCGTTTCTTTATGGCGAGCGACCTCTTGCTTTAGATTCGCAATCTCTACCGCCTGACTAATGTGAGCATTTAGATTTTTTTCAAATTGGATTGCATCTTGATCTTTAAATTCACGACCAGCTTTGATTGTGAAAGCGATTAGAACAAGTAAGTTAGCAAAAATAATTCTTTTCATAAATATCTCCATTATTCCATGTACCTATCGACATAATAAAAAAAATCATTAATATTTTTCGAAAACATCCGAAATAATAAGTACTTATACTTTGGGGAAAGAGAATGTTTTTGATTGATGTAAATTTATTTGAAGATGAGTTCTACCTTCTGCCTGTTGAACAGAGGAAAGGTGACCAATATAAAATTGAGTGCCACTCAATTGAGTCGGCAAAATTACTACAAGAAACTCTAGGCCAGATTAAGCATCTGCATCCAACTAAGGATAAATCTCGCTTCAGACTTTTGAGGAGAGAAAATCAATTTGGCTTTGAAGTGAAAGTTTTAAGTTATATTGAAGAAGAAAAAAAGGCCTCATAAGAGGCCTTTCATTTAATTAAATAATTAAAGATTTGAGTTTACGAAATCCCAATTAACAAGGTTCCAGAATGCGTTGATGTAATCTGGACGAGCATTTCTGTAATCAACATAGTAAGCATGTTCCCATACGTCGATTGTCATTAGTGCTGTGTGACCATCTGTCATTGGAGTTTCAGCATCGTCAGTATTAACGATTTCTAGTTCTCCACCCTTGTTCTTTACTAGCCAAGTCCAACCTGAAGCAAAGTTAGTTGCAGCTGCATTTGAGAATTCTTCTTTGAATTTATCAAATGAACCCCATTTTGCGTTGATAGCGTCAGCTACTGCACCAGTTGCCGCACCACCTGCGTTTGGAGCAAGACAGTTCCAGTAAAAAGTGTGGTTCCATACTTGAGCAGCATTGTTAAATAATCCACCACTTGATTTCATGATGATCTCTTCTAGAGTCATGTTTTCAAATTCAGTTCCTGGAATAGCTGCGTTAAGCTTAGTTACGTAAGCATTGTGGTGCTTTCCGTAGTGGTACTCAATTGTTTCAGCTGAGATATGAGGTGCTAGAGCGTCTTTTGCCCATGGTAGTTCTGGAAGTTTATGTTCCATTCTTTTCTCCTTAATTCTAGATTCTTAAAATGTTTTTTGAACAGCTCCATTCTAATGCGTTTGTTCTTTAAGTGCAAAACGCAATAAGTTATAGAAATTATTTTTGCCCTTTGGAAATTCTCCTCAAATTTTACTCAAGAATTTACCTTAGATGTCGATTTTAAGATAATGCATTTGCCTGGCCGTCTACCTACATTATTTTTTTCAATCTTAACGAGTTTTCTTGTTTGTTCTAGCGTTGCGGCAAGTAGTTGGGCAGAACGTGGTGGAGTAATTCGCTCGGCTACTAATAAGTATAGTGGAAATTGGAGAAAGCTTTCTTCCACTCAAGAAGGCAGTATCGAGCAGCTTATAGAAATTGTCTCAACTTCAAAGCTAGGAATTCAGCTCATTGACAAGGCCCGTTTAAGAGCTGCCAAGGATCGTAAGCGCCTAGAAGAGGTAATTGATAGTGGAGATGTATCGGTAACCGACACAACCCTTGTTCGAAAATTTAATCCAAGCTCTCCTGAGAGCGTGCGTTTTGAAACAAGATCAACTGTTTATATTGATAAGTCACATTCAACTAAAAATGCCGTTTTAGACCTTATCCATGAGCTCACTCACTATATTTATAAAAAACCTTTTAACCCTTATTTAAGTGAATTCTCAGTTTCTTCCTTTCTTAGCGATACTATTCAAGGCAAAGGCGGGGAAGTGGATGCTTTTATGGTCGAGTGTCGTGTTGGACGTGAAATCTATGGCCTTAAGGCAATTTCTCCACAGTGCCTAAATATTTTAGATGGAGAGGAGTTTTCAAGGGATCTTGCCATAAAGGAATTTTATAAATTAGGCGTTCATTATGATCAATTTAAGCATGAGGCAAGTAAACTAGGCATCTCTGATGAGATTATCCAGTTTAGTTCTCGTGAGGATTCAAGCCTAATATCTTCGGCTTGGTCAAAGCCATACCCAGTAGCAGTTATTGAGGAGTATGGGACCATTATGACTAAGGTCTGTCAAAATGATCTCAAGCGTATGACCTACCTTAGGGAGAGCCAAACCCGTTCAATAGCGAGTGCTAATAAGAAAGTTGGCCAAGTAGAGTCGAAATTTAATGCTCGTTGTCGTTCATATTTAGACTAAATTTTATTGACGACTGAACTCAATAATGTCTCTATGCACCAATGATCACTTACAAAAAACTCTCTTTTTTCCTCGGCTTTAATTGACTACAAAGCTAAGCATTGGTAATTTATAACCTAAGAATTTCATAATTTTATACATCTATAAAAAGGATTGCTGGCAATGCAAGATAGTGTTGTTTTATTAAAACTTGATGACTTCCTTAACTGGGGAAGAAAGAACTCTCTATGGCCAATGACGTTTGGTCTTGCTTGTTGTGCTATTGAAATGATGGCAACTGGTGGATCTAAGTATGACTTAGAAAGATTTGGTTGTGGTGCTTTCATGGCGACACCAAGACGTGCGGACTTAATGATTGTTGCGGGTACTGTAACACTTAAAATGGCCCCAAGAATTAAGACTCTTTACGAACAAATGGCCGAGCCGAAATATGTTATTTCGATGGGCTCATGTGCTAACAAAGGTGGGCCTTACTGGCAACACGGTTATCACGTTCTTAAAGGTGTTGATGAGATCGTTCCTGTTGACGTTTACGTTCCAGGTTGTCCTCCAAGACCTGAAGCCTTAATTGAAGGTTTAATGACACTTCAAAAGAAAGTTGCCAACGAAAGACTTCTTAAAGATAAGTGGGTGAAGCATGCTTAATGAATTAGTAACTTTTATTAATGATAAAGTGAGTGGTGCAAATGCTTCTTTAATTGAAAATGAAGCAGGTGATAAGCCAATCTTAATTGATGCTTCAAAGATTAAAGATGTTTGTTATGCACTAAGAGATAGCTCAGAATATCAATTCAACGTTCTTCAAGTTGTATCTGGTGTTGATTACGAAAATGAAATCGAAGTAAACTATATGCTAGCTTCGTTTATCACGAACTCTGATGATGTAATACTTAAAGTAAAACTTCCAAAAGCAAACAAAGATGATGTTCCAAAGATTGATTCTGTTTGTGATGTTTGGAAGTCAGCTAACTTCTTAGAGAGAGAAGTTTACGATATGAATGGTGTTGAATTTGTTGGACACCCAGATCATAGAAGAATTCTTTGTCCTGAAGATTGGGAAGGTTTCCCACTTCGTAAAGACTACGAAGTTCAAAAAGCTTGGCAAGGTTTCGAAGTAAATCCTGAACATAAAATGAATATTGCAGATCATGAGTTCTTTGCTAAGGCAAGAATTGATGCTGCTGAACCAAAGAAAATCTCTGGTTCATGGGATGGAAAGATTTCTACTGATTTAGAGGCAGCTCTAAATAAGAAGATGGAAGAAGCTAAATAATTAATTTTAAGGATATTTTTAATGGAAGATAATACATTAAAACAAGAACAAGAAGCCTTACATACTGATCTACTGACAGTAAATATGGGGCCTCAGCACCCTGCCACTCACGGGGTTTTACGTGTTGAGATTAAAACAGATTCTGAAATCGTTGTTGAAGCGACTCCATACCTAGGTTACCTACACCGTTGTATGGAAAAGCACAGCGAGAACTTAGACTATCGTGGGATTATTCCTTTCACTGACCGTATGGACTATCTTGGTGCTATGGGAATGGAATGGGGTTATGTTCACGGTGTAGAAAAAATGCTTGGAACTGAAGTTCCTGAAAGAGCAGAGTATATCAGAATCATCGTTGCGGAACTTCAAAGAATCGCATCTCACTTAATGTACTTTGGTACTTACGCAATCGACCTTGGGGCCTTCACTCCATTCTTATACGCTTTCCAAGATAGAGAGCAAATCCTAAGAATCTTTGAAGAGCTTTCAGGTGCCAGACTACTATACAATTACATTTGGATTGGTGGTGTTTGGAATGATATTAATGACGATCAACTTCGTCGTATCGATCAATTCTGTACAACGATGGAAGAAAGCATGAAGAAGTACCACGATCTAGTTGGTATGAACGCAATCTTCCGTAACAGAACTGCTAATGTTGGTATTGTAACTCCTGAGATGGCTTATGAGTACGGTGCAACTGGTGCTGTTCTTCGTGGTTCAGGTGTTGAGTGGGATCTTCGTAAGAAGAAGCCATATGGTTACTACGATAAGTTTGATTTTGATGTTGTTACTGGTAAAGGTGAAATGGGAACTGTTGGTGACTGTTGGGATCGTTACTATGTACGTGTATTCGAAATCTTTGAATCAATCAAAATCCTTCGTCAAGCTCTTGATGGAATTGAAGCTGGACCTGTTATGGGTAAAGTTCCAAAAATCATTAAGCTTCCAAAAGGTGAGATTTATACAAAAACTGAGTGTCCACGTGGAGAACTTGGTTACCACATCGTTTCAGATGGTGGAAAAACTCCTTACAGAGTTAAAGTTAAGTCTTCATGTTTTACTCACACTTCAATGCTACCTGAACTTGGTAAAGGTCAGATGATTGCAGACTTCGTTGCTACAATCGGAAGTATTGATATTGTTCTAGGAGAGGTTGACCGATGAGCACTGATACAACTTACCACGCAGGTGAGCAACTAACGTTAGGAAAATGGTTTAAGAATATCTGGACTGGTATTACTACTGTAACGAAAGGTCTTGGTATTACTTTTAAATATGTGTACGGTGTAAAGCCTGTAACAATTGAATACCCAGAAGTAAGAGAAGAGCTTCCAGCAAACTCTCGTTCACGTCTATTCAACGACGTTGAAAACTGTATTTCTTGTTACCAGTGTGCAACTGCTTGTCCAGTTGACTGTATTTACATTACAGCAGTTCGACGTGAAAAAGATGCTCCAGTACTTAAGACAAGTGGTGGAACACCAATTAAGTTAGATCTTCTTCAATATACAATCGATACAGCTCTTTGCTGTTACTGTGGTCTTTGTACTACTGTTTGTCCTACTGAGTGTCTAACTCACACGACAGACTATGAATTCTCTCAATATACTCTTGATGAGATGAAGTACGACTATCTAGCACCAGATATCAAAAAATGGCGTGAACGCATTGTAAAATAGAAATAATAAAAGGCTCCTAACGGAGCCTTTTTTATTTCCATGCGCAGACGCTTGAAATGATTATTCTCAATAAATTCAAATAGCTTCAGCTACTTGATGTTTCCTCAGCGCAAAAATCTTCTTCATATAACCGAAAGACGCATGTCCAGGACGGACGGTATGTCGTCACTTCAATAGACACTGTTTAAGATATTTACAATCTAACTACTTAATATTCCGTTAAATTCTTGGCACACAAAGTGCAACTATATATGTATCTGGAGGGAATAATGAAAATGATTCTTAAAGTTACAATTGCACTATTTATCACTTTAAATGCTTTTTCATACCAGCAAATTTTTGCAACTTCAGGTGATCTAAAGATTAGAAGTCAGTACTATGGTGATCAAGATATTAGATCGATTAGAGTCTATGGTGATACAGTAAGTGCTTATTCTAAAGATCCAAACGGAAATGATTATAATGATGTTCTTTTCAAAGTTACGAAGGAATATGCACCGTACAAGGAATTCTTTTTTGATATTCTAGAAAAAGGTGACTTTGTTATTCTTCCAAATGAAACAGGTAAAATCGAAGATCTAAAATTAATCTACAAGGGTAAAAAGTATAGCTTTATTGAAGCGGCACTTTTTCTTAATAAGAAGGATATGTGTGGGTTAGGAATGGAGTGTCCAACAAGTAATGCGGCCATAAATGATGGAAGAAGAACTACTGCTCCAGGAACACAAGGTCCACTTAGAAGAGCTGATGCTAGAAAAGTTGATTACATGACAAGAGTAAATATCTTCTAATAAAAGACTTTATTAGGAAACTTCTTTAGATAATTTATTGATATGGGCAAGCATCATTTCACGAGTCTTGTCCATGAGCTCTCCAATATCATCCATTGTTAAACCCTGTGTCGAAATAGGCTCAAGTGCTTCAATGATAACCTTTCCAGGTTTGAGTTTTCTAAGATCAAATGACTTATCATATTCAGAAAATACAACAGGGTAAATTGGAAGTTGGCCTTGGATAGCAACAACGAATGGGCCTTTTTTAAATGGCAGTAATCCTCGTCCTTTTGAGCGAGTTCCTTCTGGCATAATCCAGACATTACAATTGTCTTCTTTAATTGTTCGAGCAACTTCGGCCATGGCCTTCCAGGCCTTAGTTCTATTTGTTCGATTAATCAGAATATTTCCAGCAAGGTAGTACATTTGACCAAAAATAGGGATCCAGACAAGAGACTGCTTCCCAAGAGAGACTGTTCTTTTTGGCAGGGCCGGCCCTACAAAGAAAATATCGAGATTTGATTGGTGATTAGAAATGATAACAGAATTTCTAATATCCTTGTGACTCTTCTTAACTCTTGCTTCAATTTTTATATTTAAAAAAAGGTGAGTTAGCCACGAGTAGTACTTAGCAATCATGTATGTGTTGCCACGATTTGCAGGACGAAACATGCATATTGGAATCCAAATTAGTGTTCCAATAACTAAGAATAATCCAGCAATGAATAGACGAAAATACATTAAAAGCATTTTTACTTTATAGCATAGGATTTATAGGTGTCAGACTATAAAATTCAAGTGTTTTTAACGCTATTTAAGAGTAACTGTTAAAATAGTGTAATTAAAATTACTGAGCCAATTGCCATTAAGATTCCAAGACCTTTTGGCACAGTAAGAGAGATATTCTCTACGAATACATCCCATAGAACACTTGTCACCATCTGTGCAGCGATTAGTCCGACAGTTGTTTTTACGGCACCAACTTCATAAATACCAAGCGGAAGACCCACAACAAATAAGAAGCCGAAGAACCCAGGAATGACATACCACCACTTAAATTGGAAGTCCTTTAAGCGAACGAATTCAGGAAAGAACTCTGGGTTATATTTAACAAAGAAGAAGAAACCAATACAAACAACTAGAGTAACAAAGTTACCAAGAAGGGCCATCCATGTAAGACCGATATCATTTGTCATTAATCGGTTTATGGCACCTTGAAGGATTCCGATACAACCAATAAATAGGGGAACAATTATGGCCAGGTTATTTGTCATTTATTTTTTCCTTTATTTCTTTAAAAGAGTTAGTCCTTTAAGGTAGTCGCCTTCAATAAAGCCTTTAAGTGACGGACAGTCACCAGTAAGTTTTAGTGATCCAGTGATACTAATCTTGCGGGTACCAATGTACTCTTTAATTTTATTTTCAAATTTCTTGCGTGTAATTGAATGTGTATTTAAAAAGATATGCGCTTTTCCACCTTTATTTAGAATCATATCAAATAGAGGAATCATATCTTTATATGCATCAATAGCTTTCGAAACTTTCTTTCCATCACTTGATGCACTTGGTGGATCGCAAATAATTAAATCAAACTTACGACCTTCTGCCTTAAACTTTTCTAGTGCCTTGATTGTTGGCATACAAAGTGATTCATGATTTTCACTCATTTCATTAAGAACAAGATTCTCTTGTAGCCAATCAAGATACTTTTGAGAAAGATCCACACTTGTTACATCTGTTGCCCCCTGTTTCAGTCCAAACAGAGAATAAGCTCCAGTGTAGCTATATAGATTTAAAACACTCTTTCCTTCAAAGTCTTCTTTCACGCGGTCCCTAATTGCCGCCATATCTGTGTAGATTCCAATATCATAGAATTGGTTAAGCTTAATTTGATACTTAACTCCATATTCTTCAACGATAAAGTTATCTTCTTTTAGTTGCTTATTTGTCGCGCAATAAAATTCTTTCTTACGCTTTAGATTTCTTTTTTGAACCCAAAGAGTATCTTTAGGAAAAAAGTCTTTAACTATTTTTAGAACGTCATTTTCAAAGTGGTTCCAGAAGTTTGCATAAAATTGAATCAGAATTCTATCTTTTAAGCGAATAATAAAAAGACCTGGCAGATAATCAGACTCGCCAAAAGCAAGGTAGTAGTTTTCACGAGTATCAATATTCCCACGTGCTTCAAAACTTGCTTGCATGCGCTCTCTAAGTTCAAAGTAGAACTCTTTTGGGCCAATGTGAGATGAACCTTCACCAATACGCCAGATTCGTGCTAGCACACTATCGTGAGTCGGATCATTTAGCATAACAACAAACTTCGCATCGTCGTTCTTAACTTCATCAAGCTTTGCCGTAATAAAAGGAGAGCCCTTAGGAAACTTAAGAGAGTACTTATCTTTAGTAATCCAAGGATGACCTTTGAAGAGATATTTGATACTGGCAGGGTGTAGTTCTACCCTAGGTGTACGAATGCGTGGACGACCTGCGGTTTTCTTGTTCATTGTTACTTTTCTTTTTCTAACTTAATACGATATTGAAGGTTGTTCTCTAGTAAGAGAAGAAGTTTATTTGTTATCTCAAAAGGGTTTGAGAGTTCGAGAACACCAAATTCTTGTAAACGAAACTTTGTTTCAAGGTCCATGTCACGATATGGATCAAAATTTTGGCAAAAGAGTTTTAACTCTTCTAATAGTTCATCATTGAGATAGAAATCAGGGTGATTAATATCCTCTGATTGCTTATCAAAAGCGTGGTTTTCATTTCGAATGTGAAATAACTCTTCTTTATTTTCCATGGAGTATTGTTATTTCAGATACATAGCGTTACGTCAAGATAGGAGGTCTATTTTGGCAATAATATCTTTTTTATCAATCACTCTCTTAGCATTACTTATTCCTGCTGAAACCTTAATTGAAAGGTTTAACTCATTGAAATTTCGAATTCGATCTGAATATCAAAGAGGCAAGGACTTGTTAATAGAAGTATCCCAGCTCAATTTGATGGGGGACTTAACGCAACTTTCAAATTACAAGTTTTACGACTCATTAATTTGTGAAATTGCTCAGATTGCAAAAGAATTTGGCGCTGCAACAAGTCGAACTCTTGCAAAAATGCGCCACGCTCTCTCCAATGATCTTCAAATTGAGAAGAAGGCCGCAGGCACAATTAATGAAACACTCTTTCAATTTCTTATGGCAATGGGACTTACATTTGCCCTAAATATCTTTGCAACAAATATCCTTGACCTCGCAACCGACTATACCTTCCTCGTTTTGGCCCTAATCTATAATCTTGTAGGTGTTCTTAGTTTCATCATGCTTATTAAGAAACTAAAGCGAAAATTTCTGGCCCCTATTAGTAAGATTCTAAATTCATATCTCATATTTAAGCTTATGTACGATGTTGGAACTCCCATCAATCAACTCATTCATCGTTCATCAATCAACTCAATTGTAGATTTAGATCAGGCCCTGGCCAAGGATCTCTTTCGAAGGCTCGCTGCACTAATTGAAGTAAAGAAACACCAAGGTGTGGATATTTGTGAAGACCTTGAATCCATTGAGATTAATCTTTGGGATGATTACCGAAGTGAAAATGAAGTTTTTTTACAACGATTAAAAATCTTCAAATTTATATGGCTTGTGGTCTTCTTCTTTGTGCCTTATGTCGCAAACTTTTTTCGTCTAATAAGTCACCTAAATCTTTAAGTTTGCAGGCACTCTGTAATTGATATTCTATCGTTTTATAGGTACTTTATTTGAGTAATTTTAAAACAAATGGAGTCAATCGATGGCCTATCAAAATGATAAGCAAATTATTTATTCAATGAACCGTGTTGGAAAAGTTTATAAGCAAAAGCACGTTTTAAAAGACATCTCTCTTTCGTATTTTTATGGAGCAAAGATTGGTGTTCTTGGTCTTAACGGTGCTGGTAAGTCGACACTTCTTAAGATTATGGCAGGTCTTGATCAAGACCATCTAGGTGAAACACACTTAGCTAAAAATTATTCGGTTGGTTACCTTGAGCAGGAACCAAAACTTGATCCTGAATTAACAGTTAGAGAAGTTGTTCAGCAAGGTTGCCAAGAGACAGTTGATCTTCTTGCTCAATTTGATGAAATCTCTGCAAAATTTGCAGAGCCAATGTCTGATGACGAAATGAATAATCTTCTTGATAAACAAGCTAAGCTTCAAGATAAACTTGATGCTGCAGATGCTTGGACTCTTGATAGTCAACTAGACCTTGCAATGGAAGCACTAAATTGTCCTCCATCTGAAGCAAAGTGTGGAAACCTATCTGGTGGGGAAAAGAGAAGGGTTGCACTATGCCGTCTTCTACTTCAAAAACCTGATATTCTTCTTCTAGATGAGCCGACAAACCACCTTGATGCTGAAACAGTATGGTGGCTTGAAAGACACCTACAACAATATAAAGGAACAGTAATTGCTGTAACACACGATCGTTACTTCCTAGACAATGTTGCTGGTTGGATTCTAGAGCTTGACCGTGGACAAGGGATTCCATTCGAAGGAAACTACACGGGTTGGCTAGAGACAAAAGCAAAGCGTCTAGCTCAAGAAGAAAAGACTGAGTCGAAAAGACAAAAAGCAATGAAAGAAGAGCTTGAGTGGATTCGCTCAAACCCTAAAGCACGTCAGGCGAAGTCAAAAGCTCGTATTAAGGATTACGAAGAAAGAGCAAAAATCTCTAGTGAAAAGAGAAATGAAACAAATGACCTTTTCATTCCTGCAGGTCCTCGTCTAGGAAATAAAGTTATCGAAGCTCACGGCGTTTCAAAAGCATTCGACGACAGACTTCTATATGAAAATCTTGAGTTCTCACTTCCTCCTGGTGGAATCGTTGGGATTATCGGTCCAAACGGTGCTGGTAAAACAACTCTATTCAAAATGATTACTGGTCAAGAGAAGCCAACTTCTGGAACTTTCGATGTAGGTGATACTGTTAAGCTTGCTTACGTTGACCAGGGACGTGATTTAGATCCTGAAAAAACAATCTACGATGTTGTTGCTGATGGAACTGAGTTTATCAATGTTGGTGGCCAAGAAGTTAACTCTCGTGCCTATATTGCAAAATTCAACTTCTCTGGAGAAGACCAGAAGAAGAAAGTTTCTGAGCTTTCAGGTGGTGAGAGAAATCGCGTACACCTTGCAAAAGTTTTAAAAGAAGGTGGAAATGTTCTTCTACTGGATGAGCCAACAAACGATCTTGATGTAAATACTCTACAAGCTCTTGAAAAAGCACTTGTTGATTATGCTGGTTGTGCTGTTATCATTTCCCACGACCGTTTCTTCTTAGACCGTTTAGCAACACATATCCTTGCATTCGAAGGCGAGGGGAAAGTTGTATGGTTTGAAGGAAACTTTAACGAGTACGAAGAAGATAAGAGAAGACGTCTAGGAGATGCAGCAATGAATCCTAAGCGCTACACTTATAAGAAACTTACTAGAGATTAGAAAAGAGACTATAAGCTTGAGAAGTGTATATAAATTTGGTGGCAGTTCGATAAAAAGCGCTGCTGCCATTAAGCAGATTGCAGATTTAATTTTAGCGTGTCCAAATGATGCTCTTGTTGTTTTATCTGCGACGTATAATTCAACTAATGAGCTGGAGTCAATTTACTTTAGTGAAGACTCTAATTTATTAGTTGAAGACTTTTTCACAAAGCATAGAGTGATCATTGAAGAGTTAAACCTTCAAGTTGATCTCTCCAATTTTAAAGAAGAGTTGCTAAGCTATCTTACACTTCCCAAGTCTAGTTCGACTCTCGATTCTATCTACAGTATTGGAGAGCGTATCTCTACATCAATCCTTGCTAGTTATATCCAACAACAAGGAAGAGAACTTTTTCACGCAGATGCCCGTGACTATATTCTCACGAATCGCAATTTTAATGAGGCCAAGGTTCTCTTTAAGAATACAAAGGCAAATTGCAAAGATTTAAATAAGCACTCGCTAATTATCACACAAGGCTTTATCGCACGAACAACCGATGGCCAAACTTCAACTCTAGGCCGAGAGGGCTCAGATTATTCCGCAGCTATCTTTGCTTGGGCATTAGATGATGTACAAGAGCTTGTGATTTGGAAGGACGTTAAAGGTGTTTACGGCCATGATCCAAAGGTTCTTTCAAATGCACCTTTAATTCACAACCTAAGCTACCGACAGACAAAACTATTGACTAATAAAGGTGCTAAAATTCTTTTTCATCGAACGATGAACCCTTTAATCGAAGCAAATCTACCCCTTATTGTTAAAAGTGTATTCTACCCGAATGAAGCTGGAAGCTGTATTAGTGATGCTAAGGAAGATCATTTCTGTGCTATTTCAACAGAAAGAGATGAAGCCTCACGCAATTTTATTACGGTATTTGGCCTTCCTCTTGAAAATGCAAAGTTGTTGGAAAGGTCATTTGAAGTCGATGAAAATAACGATGATTACTTTACGCTAGAAGTTGATGGCCAAGATCTTCGTGAGTGGATAGACCTCTTTGGTGATCAGTTATTTTCTTAGCCTTTGAATAAAGTGTTGAGTAAATCGGACGATCTGCTTCACTACCGTGAACTTCTATAATTTCTTTTACTTCTTTATTTTCAACAAAGATCACGTTATCAACACTTTGACAGATCAGTCGTAAGATTTGATCGAAATCAATTCCGTTTTTACTCTCTGAGAAGATTGAAAATAATGTAGTAAGTCTGAGTAGTGTATCCTTTGCACTGTTAGCATGAATTGTACTCATCATACCTTTGTGCCCAGTATTCATTGCTAATAAAAATGGGATTACCTCACTTGATCTAATCTCTCCAAGAAGAATTCTCTTTGGAGACATCCTTAAAGCATAACTACAATAGTCTTTTAGACTCTTTCCCTCACTAGGATGTGATAAGAGGTGAGTTGAATTGGAAATATCTCCGTCAATCTCTGCAACATCTTCAATAATAACGTGATGTTCATTTTCAAAGCATAGCGCCTTACAAACTCTTAAAAAGCTAGTCTTTCCACTTGCCGTAGAGCCCGCAATAACAATATTCTTATAATCACTAACCAACTTTTCCACGATCTCATGTGTTTCTTTGTCTTTTGAAAAATCGGATATTTTGAAATTCTCTTTTGCATGAACTCTCAAAAATGCTTTTGCTTGTGCTTTAGGGGAAAGACATGGATGTGTGATACTCACTCGCAAGTCAATCTCATTGCCGTCAACTAATCGAGTATTCTTAAATGATGCAAATGGATTATTGAAGTTCCAATCAATTCCTAGTTTTTGAGTTAGAAAAGCTAAGCTTAAGACAAAGTCTTCATTACTTAGAAATTCAACCTTTAAATTAAGATGATCCTTCTTTTGTACTTCGATATCACTAGGAGAGTGAATGATAAACTCATTGGCATCATACATTTTTAGAAGATCATCAATGTAACTTTGATGATAGACCTTGTTAAACCAGTCTTTGATTTCGTTTAGATTATCTAAGTCACTTTCTTGAAGATTATTTCTTTCGAGTGTTTCTAGAATAATTTCTTTAAAGTTCAGATGAATTGTTTTCTTTGCTTTCTCACTAAGTAGCATTTTAAATTCATTGAAAAAATACTGATTGATTTGTGACATTTTATTTCCTATTTAAGTTTCGCAATTGCAATGATTCTTTTATATGTTTTAAACTTTGTTGAAGATGAAAAGAGCTTTCCTAGAATAGGTACTTGGCCAAGGATAGGAAGTCTTCTTCCTGCGTTATCATCAGTTGTTAAGTCAATTTCAAACATTTGAATTGGAATTCCCTTTTCAATGAGAAAACTTGATTCTTGTGCACTCCCATTGATATACGTATCCCCATTCATTTGTCCCATTGGCCTAGTAAGTTTTGTTGCGTATTTCACTTTATAGCGATTATTTATTTTCTCTAAAAGTATCTCAATCTTAAGCCCTGCAAATCTCCACTGTGTATTATTTCCGTTGTTATTAGTCGTTGTCGTAAAGGGGATATCAGACCCCATTTGCACTGTTGTTTTATTACTTGTACGAAGTAGAATTTTTTGTGTCGCAAGTGTTGAGACATTATAATCTGTATCTCTAAGTACAATACTTTGACTCTTTGCAAGTGCTGAAGCTCCTTCGTCAAGAAGGTCTGCAAGGCCTACGTCAACTTGATCTAGTCCGAAATTTATTTCTTTTCCGTCCATTCTTTCAATTTGGATGATTCTCATTTCTAGTTTATGGTTCAAAATATTCTCAAACCTTTGAGATAGAAAAAACTTAACCATAAGTTTATTTTGAAGTGGTTTAAGAAATTTTACATCTTTCAATATCTCTTCGTTGGTGAAACAGTGAATATCGATCTTGTTCTTTTGGCAGCGTATATCGTCATAGTAGTTTTGAAAAAAGTGGTGATGAATCTCTGCAATGATTTTCTTTGCTACTTGATCTTTTAGTTCACCTTTGAAGATAATACTTTTATTTTTACTTAACAGCGGTCGTAGGACTAGGTACTGATCAAGTGTTGTAATATCTTGGGTAATAATTAATTTATCTCCCTTGATTTCACCATTGATGTCGAAATGACGTAGATTATTTAGAGCTTCGAGCACCTTAAATTGACCAGACTTTGAAAGTACATAGAATTCGAAGGTCTTCTTGTTGCCAGAGTTTAACCATAGTGTGACAATTGAGTGACCTTGCATTTTACCTTTAATAATGAGTTTTGATTGGGCCTGTAACGACTTGCTCGATAAAACTTCTTTATTAGATATACTGTAGTTAAAAACATTGTTTAATGAGATTTCAGTTACTTGGCCTATGCCTAGGGTAATTTGCTTCAGGCCTGTAGCGTAAATATTGAAATTTACGACTGATACTAGGCCAATGACTTTGACAAAAGGCAAGAAACTTAGTAAAAACCTATACTCGAAAACTGTTTTTAATTTAGATTTAAATATATTGAGGAGATTTATCATGGTATCAAGAACTCGTATTACAAGAAACAAGCGTAATGCTAAAAAAACAAAAATGGGTGCTAAAAGAAAAGCGCATAACAGAAACAAGGGAACTACTCCTAAGTTTAAAATTCATCTAGATTAATATTTAATTATTTTTCAGATATAGAAAGAGGGCCAAGACGTTGGCCCTTTTTTATTGTCCAAAGGTATTCTGAAGAACTCTTTTGTCTTGTCTAACAATAAATGGTTCAGCTTCCTCGCCTTTAAAACATACGTGAAGTAGGGCACTCTTATAGATGTCTTCACATGGATTCTTCTTTTTAATAAATCGGAAGTCTTCTTTTTTCACTCCATTTTTTGCCATTAACTCGTTTAAAACTTCAAACATGTGGTTCTTTTCAGAGTCATATGTATAAACAATTACTTCACGTGCTTGAATACTTGTAACTAGTAGGATTGTAATAAGGCTAAATTTCAATTTCATAAGCTCCTCCTTTGGATTTAGGTAGATCAGTAACTGGATAGGAATCTAGCTCTAAAGTCTTGTATGGAGCAATTCTATTCAAATCTGAAATAGAAATTTTTACGAGATAGATAGGTATCTCTTCATCGTTGAGCTTTTTTACGATCTTTGCCTTATTAGTGATGTGTGTTGCGCCTGCATATAGGGACACGTATTCTTCACTACCTACAAGATTAGTCATTTCATTGATTTTAAGTTTTAGAAGTCTTTCATCTTTAGCTACTGAAATATGCTTTTCTGGAACTTCCTGTACCGATGGCATTGAAAGAATGTATGTAAATATATTAGTTAGAACTAGCGCAACCCAGAATCTTAGATAAAGCGCCTTTTTCATCTTCTCTTCTTTTTCTTTGTTAAAAAGCAGAGGTGAGGAAGTTGGCTCATTATTTGATTGAGTTCCAGGTTTTGATGAAGTTTTGGATTTCTCGTTGTTTAGAATTTTCAATTTTTATCTCCAGGTTAATCATAAGAATTAATGTACTTACAAAAATTGAAGTCCATAATAGTCCTTCAATTGTTGAATACCCTTTGGTGCCATGTGCTTTGACGAAAGAGTGAAATCGTCTAAAAGTCTTCCCTCTTCTAGTTTGAATTTTAGGGTAATCACGAAAGAATGATTTTCTGATAGGTTGCTCCCAGTATAGTGAAAGGGCATAAAAGCCTTCCATTTCTTTTCAAAGACTGCAGATGTATCGAGTCTTCTCCTGATCTTCCAGAGCTTGCTTCCTAGCGGATCTGTTCTTAGAAGAGCTAAAATATTTGTTGCCTCACATTCATCTATCGTTAAGAGTTTGAAGCGTAGAAAGTATCGAAGAGCGCTTTGCATATACTGCAAGCCTTTTGCTCCATATTTCATGAATGGCTTAAGCCATGCAGCTAAAGGGAAGAACTGTGCATAAAAGATACTCTTAAGCCCTACGTTTATATAAGAAATTCTTTTATAAAATGACTTATATTCAACAATGACTTTTTTTGAGCAGATATATGACTTATTGTAATATTTTATAATTTGTAGCTCTTCATAAGAACGGGCCATATTAGAGAATATGATGGCAATAAAGGCCATAAAAAATAATATAGCGACTAAGGAAGTACTTCCTCTTTCATTTAAGTCCATTTGAAAATCCTAAGCTATGCTTCTCTCTTCGATACTTCAGGTATTTTCCATTTTTATTTTTTACAAACTTAATCCGTGTTTTTGAATCAAGCCACCTCTCAAGAGAGAGGAGACTTTTACAAGAGAATGTTTTTACTGATTTTTTATCATCATGTGATTTTATTAATGAATGTACATACGCTTGAAAAACAATACTATTTTTGCAACGATACTTTTCACTAACTGCACTGCTCACAAGAAAGACAAAAACAATTAGAGTAACGCTAAGAGCGTAAGATAGTATTTTCATGATTGTTTATTAATTTACTTTGATACTCTTTGTGATTTTATCGGATGCGTCTTCAAGTCTTTTTTGAACTCTAGTTCCTAGTGTTTTAACAGCAGTAATACAAATAATTCCAACTAGGCTTGTGATGATCATATATTCCATTACGCCTTGGCCTTTATTATTCTTTAAAATCTTCTTCATAATTTTTCTCCCTGTTAAACCTAGTTCATAAGATTTTTGGGTTTATAAAATAGAAAAAGTACAGAGTCTTTAAGTTGAGTTAGAATGTCGGGATATATTTCACATATGAAATAAAGGATTATTTTTCCTAGTATTTTCAGCAAGTTGCTAATAATTGTGGAGAGATTAAAATATCCTTATGAACGATAAAAGTAACTTCTACGTATTTGAGAAAAAAGAAATCTTATTGGTTGTCATCTTTGTCATCCTGGTTGCCATTACTTCATTCTTCTTTGGCCTAAAGATTGGATCTAATTATGCTTTTGAAAAAGCTGGCCTTAGCAATAAGGAAGAGAAGGCGATTGTTGAGCCATTAGATGAAAAACAGAAGATTGAGCTAACATCTCCAGAAGAGGAGAAGGTTAAAGAAATAGTTCAAGATAAAGAGACCAAGAAAGTTTCTAAAGAAGAATTAAATAAGAGAATTGAAGAATCTTTAAAGCAGAAGATGGTTAATGAGTTTTCAAGTGAAAATAAAGATTTCAATGATGTTGGTGTGCAAGATACGCAAGCACAAGAGGTTGTAGAAGAGAAGGTTGTAGAGCCTGTTCAGCAACCAGCAGTTGAAAGTGAGACTATTCAAGAGTCTGCACCTAAAACAGATGAATATACTGGAAAATACACAATTGTAGTTGGTTCATTTGAGTCAATTGATGACGCAAAGGAATTTGCAGAAGGTTTTCGAGTTCTTGGTTTTAGCCCAATTGTTAATGAAAAAGAAGTACCTGGTAAGGGAAATCGTTTTCGCGTAAGCCTTGGGGCATTTGAGAGAAGTATTGAAGCGAAGCAATATGTTAAGAAGCATCCTTCTCTTTTTGCAGGGCGTGATTATTTCTTTACAAAATTCGACTAACTCATCATTTAGAACATTTACATTTTTTATGATACGATGCCCTTATACAAATTAAGGGCATTTTTTTATGAATATTTACACACTAATTATGGCCGGTGGGAAGGGAACACGCCTTTGGCCTGAATCAACAGAATCAAAACCAAAACAGTATCTTTCACTGGTTGGAAATGAAACTTTACTTGCACAGACGCTTGAGCGTTTTGAGGAAAGTGTAGATTTGAAAAATCGCTTTATTATCACAACGCGTGATCAAGCTGAGCTAGCTATCTCTTGCTCAAAAAATCAAATTTTAGAAGAACATATAATCTATGAACCTGCGGGCCGAAATACTGCCCCTTGTATTCTCTTATCTCTTGCGGCCATTGAGGCAGCTGGGGCAAAAGATGAAGACATTATTGCAGTTATGCCTTCTGATCATGTGATCTTAAATAAGAGTGGCTTTAAATCCAGCTTTGATAAGGCCGTTAAACTATCAAGTGATACGCAAACAATTACAACAATCGGAATACCACCACATTTTCCGCACACTGGTTATGGCTATATTAAAACAAGTGAAGCTGTAGGTGATGGCTTTAAGGTTGATGAATTTGTTGAAAAACCAAATTTTGAAAAGGCTAAAGAGTATTTATCGACTGGAAAGTATGTTTGGAATGCTGGAATGTTTATGGCACCACTTGGTGTTTTTAAAGAAGAGTTCGCGGCCCACTCTGCTGAAATGTTTTCTTTCTATGAAGAATTAAAGGCATCTCTTGACGAGGAGGCCAAGCTTGAAGAAGTATATAATAAGATTCCAAAAGATTCGATTGACTATGCCATTATGGAAAAATCAAGCCGAATCAGTTTAGTAAAAGCTGAGTTTGATTGGAATGACCTTGGATCATGGGAAGCACTTGAACAAGTAGTTGACCGTGTCGAAGGAAACACTATAATTGATAGTAACGGAACTTTCTTAAAGGATGCGACAGGAAATATTATTTATGCTCCTAATAAGCATGTTTCTTTAATTAATGTTCAAGACTTAGTTGTGGTTTCAAATGATAGGGCCGTAATGATTGTGCCAAAAGATGATTCACAACGAGTAAAAGAAATTGTTCAACACTTAAAAGATAACAAACGCAAAGAATTATTATAGGAGAATTCATGGAAGTTGTTAAAAAAGTAGGCGAGTACACAATTGTTAAAAAAAGATCAGGACGTTTTGCTGTTAAAGCTGCAAATGGAAAGTTCGTAAACAAAGAAGAAAAAGTTAAAATTCTTCTAGATGCTGGTCTTATTACAGCTCCAGCTGTTAAGGTTGAAGAGCCTGCTGTAGAAGAAACTCAAGAAGAAGCAGTACAAGAATAGTATAAATAAAAAAGGCTCCTTATCGGAGCCTTTTTTTATAAGTAATTTGGTCTTTGATCATACTCAATCGGATCCTCAATTCCTGCCTTCTGAAAGCCTCTAAGCCTTAGAGCGCATGAATCACAAACACCGCAAGCTTTATCTCCTCGAGCATAACAAGAATAAGAAAACTTAAGTGGTGCACCTAGGTCGACCGCTTTTTGCACAATCTCATTCTTTGCCATATCAATTACAGGAGTGATGATCTCAATATCACCATCTTTAGTTCCTTGCTTGATTAGCTCGTTATATGCAGCGTAGTAGCTTGGGCGACAGTCAGGGTAACCTGATGAATCTTCGTTAACTGCACCAATATAAATATTCTTAGCACCAACAACTTCAGACCAAGAAACGGCCATCGCGATGATGTGAGTATTTCTAAAAGGTACATAGCTATCAGGGATTTCTTCTGAATCACCTTTATATTGTTTTACATCAATTCCATCATCAGTTAGCGAGCTTCCACCAATCTGCTTTAGAAATGAGACATCAATTACTTTACGTAGAGATTTATCGACTCCGTAAAAGTCAGCGATTTTTTGGAAACAATCCAATTCACGTTCTTCTGTTTTTTGTCCGTAGTTAAGGTGAAGAAACGCAAGGTTTTCATGTTTCTCATTTGCAATTGCAGCACAAACTAACGAATCCATACCACCACTAACTAATACAACTGCAAGTTTATCACTTTTCAAAATATAACTCCTAATCTACTGACTTATAGTCCTTCGGCCGTTTCGTTAATAAATGCCAGAATTTCGTCAGTAACTTTTTTTGCCTTTGCTTTTTTCTCAGCTAGGCTTCCTTCTTTTTCTTGAATCATAATATAGAACTTAATTTTTGGCTCAGTTCCTGAAGGACGAAGGTAGAGGCGGTTTCCATTTTTGAAGTGGTAACCAATTACGTTACTTACTGGATAATCCAGTTTCGACTCTTCATTAGACTCAAGGTTTTTCACAATACCTGTTTGATAATCTTCTATAGCTTGAATCTCTTGTCCGCACAAGCTTGTAGGAGCTAAGTCTCTAAAATGACTCATGATTCGTGTAATTTTTTCGGCCCCTTCTTTACCCTGATAAACAAGATTTAGGAGAGTTTCCTCACTAAAGCCAAATTCTTCGTAAATTTTATCGAGGGCCTGAATAAGGTTTAGCCCCTGTTTTTTGAAGTATAGAGTTACTTCAGACATAAAAGTAATTGAAGCAACACCATCTTTGTCGCGAACAAAATTATGCGGAAGATATCCAAAAGACTCTTCTGTTCCAAATAGGAAGTTTGCCGATGGATCTTCTTTTTCTATTTTATTCATTAGTCCACAAATCCACTTAAATCCTGTTAGTGTCGAGTAAGATTTTACTCCGTACTTATCAGCGATTAATTCTTGGAGTGGAGTTGTTACAACTGTTTTCACAAAATATGGGTTTGCTGGCATTGTGCCATTTTCTTTAAGATTGTGAAGCATGTAGTACAGCATTAGGATTCCGATTTGGTTTCCGTTGATATACTGAATCTCTCCTTCATGCTCAAAAGCAACTCCAAGTCTATCTGTGTCTGGATCAGAGCCAAATGCAATATCTGCACCAGTTTCTTTCATAAGATCGACTGCCATCTTCATTGCCGAAGCATTTTCTGGGTTAGGTGAGCTTACTGTTGGAAAAGCTGAGTCTGGTTGTGCTTGCTCTTTAACAACTTCAACATTAGTAAAGCCAAGCTGTGCCAGAGCTGTCGTACAAGGAATTAATCCTGTTCCGTGAATAGGTGTGTAAACGATCTTTAAATCGTTACCGAATTCTTTACACATTTCAGGGTTAACTGTTTTTGATAGGATGTCGTTATAGAAGCTTTGTTCTACATCTTCGCCTACCCAGTTAATAAAACCTTCTTTTTCTGCTTGGTCAAAGTCGATGAATTTAACTGCATCATATGAAGTAATATCATAGTAGCGATTGATAATATTTTTATCGTTTGGAGGAGTAACTTGCGCTCCATCATTCCAATAAACTTTGTAACCATTGTATTCTGGAGGGTTGTGAGAAGCTGTTACCATAACTCCTGCTTGACACTTATGGTACCTAACAGAGTATGAAAGCATTGGAACAGGATTTAGTCTTTTATAGATATAAGACTTAATTCCATTGGCCGCCATAACGCTACAAACTTCTTTGGCAAATTCAAAAGAGAATTTACGTGAGTCATAGCTTACAGCAATTGATGGATTTGTGATCCCAGTTTTAGAGCTGTGATCTAGTACTTCACCAGCAAGGGCCTGCGTTGCACGGCGAACTGTATATTTATTAATACGATTATTTCCGGCACCAAGAATTGAGCGAAGCCCACCTGTTCCGAATTCGATATCTTTATAAAATCTTTCTTCGATCTCTTTCATATCATCAGCGTCAATTAGCTTTTGAATCTCTTGACGTGATTCCTCATCAAAGTATGAGTTATTTGCCCATTGAGCTGCTTTTTCAAGGCTCGTTGTCATTTCAGTATTCTCCTGTGAAATTTATATTTGAGTATCTTGTGCTATATTCTCAAATCTAGTAGACTTAGGCAAAATATAATCAATGAAATATTGTGTTGTGTGTTAATAAAATCAAGGAGTTAACATGGCAAATAAAGAAATGAAACATAAAGAAAATGTTGCTGGAAAGTGGTATTGCACAGATCCAGATGATGATAACGGCGAAGGATGCATTGCATGTAACGTATGTTACACAGGTGCTCCAGACTTTTTTGCTGAAGATGAAGATGGAAATGCATACGTTGTTAAGCAACCATCAACACCTGAAGAAGAAGAGCTATGCCAAGAGCAAATGGATGCTTGTCCAGTTGCTTCAATTGGTAATGATGGCTAATTAATTTAATTAGAATTTCATATCAAAAGAAATATAGGCAGAGGTGCGGTTGTAATCGATACCTCTGTCTTGCGTTGAGTGATTTAACTCCATAGTCACAGTAGCATTCTCAAATACCCCAAATGACCTTTTTGCACTGAAGTCAACTTCACCTTGAGCATTGATAACAGTTCCAGTTTTAATTATCGTTTTTCCTTGGAATCTGAAATCATTTGCAATCGTTGCCGTCTGATTAGTGTCGTAACTCATATCAGTTTCAATATCAAAATTTCTAAACTCTGGAGAGGCAACAGTTACTCCTGCTAGAAAGTAACCGTCAGCTTTGGCCAAGGCCCTTGCTGTCGACTTCCCTTGATGTTTTAAGTCTAGGTTGATTTGTTGGCTATCTGATGAGATATCGGCATTGCCATCAATTGTAATATCATCACTGTAGCGATTAGAAAGATTAAGGTTTAATTGCTGCTTGTTAGGCTTGATATTAATTTCACCGTTTAGTGTTGTGTCTTCAGTTAGCTTACTGTTGAGGTTAACGTTTATTCTTTGCTTTTGGTCATTAATCTCGACCTTGCTTGTAAGTTTAGTTTCTTCTCCAAGCTTACTCTCTGTCTCCATCTCAATTAATGTTAATGAAGTAGGAACATAATAACTCTGCTCGAGGAGCAGTGCTTTATTAATCTTAACTTTTCCAATGAAGGTATCGTATTCTTGATCCTTAACTAGACTCATTTCAGAATCATAATTTGTCTCAAGAGTTACACCTTCAGGAATATTTCTTTCAACATCTGTAGGCTTTGTTGGATCAACAAAAGTGTCATGTGGGTAGTAGATTTGAAAGTATGGTTCTTGATCTTTTATAAAGACTACTTTGATAAAAATATCTTCGCCAACTTCGTCTTGAGATCGAAACCAAGTTATTCTAGTTAGTGTTCCTGAACGAGGAGCAATTGATAGGGAAGAGAATTCACTAAGAGCAATATCTGAAGTAAAAACTAGTTCGAAGTCATCAAAATCTCTTGTGTTATAGCGCTCTTTTCCGCTGTCAAAATCACTTTTAAGACAGCTAATTTCTCCAACCTTATCAACAGTTTCGATATAAGTTGCGATGGCCTTAAGTTTTAGTGCTTTTTGTTTGACCTTAATACTCGGTTCTGGAGAATTTTCATTGGCCTTGGCCACGATATCTGAAATATTAGAAGCGAGCTCGGCGATATCTCTACACTCGATACACAACTCTGACGCCCCACTGTTATGCCTCGGAATATCGTCAGAAACAGCATCTTCATGCCTAACCGGAATATATTTAGGTGACTTTGATTTTGAAATTCTTACGATATCTTTGACAAGATCCTTGGCCTTGATTTGCTTGCCATTAACTTCTATCTCTTCCTTAAAAAAACTAGGCTCTATGGCCAAAGCATTGACTACGACAGAGAAAGTGAGAATAGAGATAGCAAATCTATATAAAAACACAAATTCTTATCGGTGGCAGTTTAGAAAAAGTTTACGAAAATGGTAAATTATTTTAAGTGTCTTAAAATTTCAGTACTTGCGCACCTTTGCCGACAGGAATAAAATAAGGTAGATCACATTTACAAAGGAAGTTTCATGAATCCAACAAATCTACAGCTCGTAGGGACGATTCTATTTGCATGTGCAATTTTGCACACATTCTTAGTTTCTAAAATTCAACATTTAGCTCACAAGTATCCAGAAGGATCAATGATGGAGAATCTTCTTCACTTCTTAGGTGAAGTAGAAGCGGTATTCGGAATGTGGGCAGCTGCATTTATTGTGTACTATAGTGCTACGCAAGGATTTGCAGTTTATGATAGCGCACACCAAGTTGTTGGTGGAGCACTTAAATATCTTGAAAAAGATGTTAACTACACAGAGGCCGCATTCGTATTCGTTATTATGTGTATGGCGGGGACGAGACCAATTATTATGCTTGCAGAAAAAATCATCGGGATGATTGCAAAACTTATCCCAATGCCTGGTAAAATGGCATTCTACGTTTCAGCTCTTATTATCGGGCCGATTCTAGGATCTTTCATTACTGAACCTGCTGCAATGACAGTTACAGCTCTTATCCTTTTAGACTACTTCTTCTCAGACGAGAAAATGAGTTTAAAATTTAAGTATGCAACGATTGGTCTACTTTTTGTAAACGTTTCAATTGGTGGAACACTTTCTCACTTTGCTGCACCTCCTGTTCTAATGGTTGCTTCAAAATGGCACTGGGGATTTGTTCACATGATTACAAACTTTGGTTACAAAGCAACAATTTCGATCATTATTGGAACTCTTATAATTGCTTTCATGTTTAAAGATGAACTACAAGGCAAACTTGAAATTAAACAAAAGCATGAGAATTGGATGGCACCAACTTGGTGGATGACTTTAATTCATATCATCTTCATGGGATTAGTTGTTTTCTCTGCTCACCATATGGTTTTCTTCCTAGGTTTATTCCTATTCTTCCTAGGTTTCACAACTGTTACAAAAGAGTACCAAGACGAAATAAAGTTAAAAGAATCACTTCTTGTAGGTTTCTTCTTAGCTGGTCTTGTTACACTTGGTGGACAACAAGGTTGGTGGCTACAACCAATTCTATCTAAACTTGGTGACTTTGTTCTTTTCGTAGGTGCAACTTCACTTACTGCTATTACTGATAACGCTGCTCTTACATATCTAGGAACACTTGTTGATCTAACTGATTCTGCAAAGTATAACCTAGTTGCAGGTGCTGTTGCCGGTGGTGGTTTAACTGTTATTGCTAACGCTCCAAACCCAGCAGGTTTTGGTATCCTTAAAGGTACTTTTGGAAAAGATGGGATTAACCCAGGTAAGCTTCTTCTTGGAGCACTTTTCCCAACAATCCTTGCAATGGTTATGTTTCAAATTCTTCCAAATTTAGCGAAGTAGAAATACAAAGGGCCTCATCTGAGGCCCTTTTTTATAGATCAACTACCCAGTTAAATGGGTCTTCAATTGTTTTTTCTTGGATACCTAGAAGTGTTTCACGAAGCTCTTTTGACACTGGTCCAAACTCTTCTTGAATATTATAAAATTCACCAGACTCTTCATGTAAAGAGCAGATTGGGGTGATGATTGCGGCCGTTCCGCAAGAGAAGCACTCAGTACATTTCTTAGACTTAATATCTTCAATTAATTCATCAATGCTAATCTTTCTCTCGACAACTTTGTAACCCTTGTGACGTGCAATATCGATGAGTGAACGACGAGTAATTCCATCTAGGATTGTCTCAGTCAATTCTGGAGTGTGAATTTCACCATCAATTACAGCAAAGAAATTCATTCCACTTAATTCTTCAATCGATTTACGATCAGTTGCTGATAACCATAGTGTTTGGTGTAGTCCAAGTTTTAAAGTTCTTACACCTGCGTTAAGAGCACCGGCGTAGTTACCACCAGTCTTGGCCGTTCCCATTCCTCCCTGGCACGCACGAATCATATTTCTTTCGATTAAAAGCTTATAGCTTCCTCCTGAAAAGTAAGACTCAACAGGTGAGGCGATTACCATGAAAAGAAATTCTTCACTTGGCTTAATTCCTAGATTGTTTTCTGTGGCAATCATGAATGGCCTAATATAAAGAGATTCACCACCACGTTTCGGAATATAGTTTTCACCCATCTTTGTGACTGTATTTACAGCTGCAGTAAAGATATCTTTTGGTACTTCTGGCATGGCCATACGTCTTGCTGAGTGATTAAAGCGTTTGAAGTTTTCTAGTGGCCTAAAAAGGTTTGGGCCATTGCCTTTAAAGTTATAGGCCTTCATTCCTTCAAAAATTTCTTGTCCATAGTGAAGAACTTTACAAGTTGGATCGAGTTCTAATTTACCATAAGGCTTGATCTCAAGCTCTCCCCATTCTCCACGTTTATACTCACAAGTCGCCATAATCGGTAGTAGGACCTTTCCAAATCCCACGTGATCAGGCATTGAAAAATTCTCAATTGCTTTCTTTGCGCTATCTAAAATAATCATTCGAATTCCTTACTCTTATTTGCAGTGGTAACCAAGTCCGTAAACTTTCCAAGTGTTTCCTTCATTTACAGATTCTTTGATCCAGATAGTGTCTCCACCCTCATCAGCAACTAAGTTGACGGCATGGTTAACAGCAAGATCCTTGATACCATTTTCATTTTCGCCAACAACATTTGTAAAAGGCTTACAGCTTTTATGACGTGGCTTTTGATATGTTACTTTTACTTTCTCTCCAGCTGGAGTTAGTTTTGTTTTTGAAACAGCACAACTAGATAGAATTAATATCATAATAATATTTTTCATTATTCCTCCATGATTTTTAGTTATACTAGCAAAATTGCAACGATGTTGCTTAGGTTTGTGCGTCAATTTTATCTTTTGACGAGTTTGGTGAATTAGAATATTATTTTTCTACTTTAAGACACTTGTAGGACTATAGCTCAGTTGGTTAGAGCGCTACCTTGACATGGTAGAGGTCTGCAGTTCGAATCTGCATAGTCCTACCATCTTTGATACTTTCAATTACATTGCTTGATGATTTAGTTTGCTGATACCGATATCAACTCAGCGCCAAAACATGCCTTTGGGCATCTTTTGATCGCAGGTTGTAAAGTTCGAATCTGCATAGTCCTACCATCTTTTTCTCAATCTATTTATTGATTCGCTTCTCTTAAAGGCCTTCTCTTTGGTTTAGACTCTGTTTTTTCAACTGTATCCTGATTGCTCTTTGATGCGTTAACGAATGTCATTGTAAATGTTGATCCAATACCATCAATATTATTAAAGGCCTTAATATTTCCTCCGTAGAATTTCATATATTTTTTTACAACTGGAAGGCCAAAACCTGATCCTTCTTCGCCATGAGTTCCTTCGCGGTGAGTTTCATTAGTGAATGAGAAGAGGCTTTTTATCATTGACTCTGGGATTCCTATTCCTTGATCTGTTATATCCACACGGATCACTGAGTTTTGATGAGTTACCCTGACAACAACTTCAGATCCTTCTGGTGAAAACTTTGATGCATTAGTTAGAAGGTTACTAAAGACGCTGTGGCATAGTGACGAAGGCTCTGCCATGGCCTGGATACTGTGGTCATCAAATTCAACACGGATATGTTGACTCTTTTTTTCTAATCTTTTTCGGATAAGCTGAATTGAATTTTCAATAGATTCTTTTAATGGAACAGGCTCTAACTTTATATTTGATTTGCCTGACTCAATGGATTGTATTTTTCGAATATGTTGAATCAGTTCTGCCATATTTTCGATAACTCCGCTGACACGTCCTAGGTTTTGCAAGATTCCGTCTTTGTCTTTCATGGCAAGTAGGGAAGAGTCGCTTAGTAGTGAAAGGAGAGTTGTTGAGTTCGATAGATCGTGAAATAAAACGGAGAGTAAATGTTGTTTTTCTTCGAGCCTTCGCGAAAGGTCGCGACCTTCAACTTCAAGCTGTTTAATCTTAATGGCCTGATGAGTAATAACCATAATAGAACAGAGAATTAATATCATCAGCAGACTTACGAGATAGATCACTTTCTTTCCTTAAAAAACGTTTTTCTTAAAACTTCGTATTTTATGAAACCAATTAATTTTGTAGGATTTTAGCTAGCTTTATTCTCATAACCAAGTTTGAGAAGGTAAATTTAACTTAAATTAAGAATGTTTTTTCACATTTCACTAGGCCTTCCTTTAAACAGAAACGTGACTGATGATTGGATTTCAAGTAGACTTGCTGGAATGAAAGACTATCTTAATAAAAAGTTAACATCGCTGGTAATGACGCAGTTTGTTCACTACTGGTACTACTATATTGGGGCATTCATTTGTCTCTATCTAACTCACAAGATTCAAAGTGAACTTCCTTTTATTGCAAAAGATTTAGCAGAGAAAATTTCAAAAGGAATTTCTATTCCAGTGGGACATCTCTTCTTATTGGCCTTAGGAATTATTGTTTTTAGAACTTCTTCACGACTTCTCTTTTTCTATCCGGCCCGTGTCTTACAAAAGATTTTACGCTTTGATCTCATGAAGAAATTAGAAAAAGTGAGTCCTTCTCGTTATAAAGAATACCCGAAAGGTCAAATCTTTCAAATTATTGGTGGAGATCTTGAGCACGTAAGAGCATTAATTGGTTTCGCTCTTTTACAAATTGCTAATATCATCATTGCTCTTTCGATCCTTGTTCCAAAGCTATTAAGTTTCAATAAAGAGCTGTTTATTGCGCTACTACCGATGCTTGTGGCGTTTGTTCTCTTCAGTGCAATTGTTTCAACGAACCGTAAATTCTATCGCCAAACACAAGACCTTCAGGGTGATGTTCAAAATATCATTATTGAAACTTACGCAGGTAAAAAGACAATTAAAAACTTCCATGCGGAAAAAGCATTTATTGATCTCTTTGCTAAGAAGTCAATGGAAGAGCTTGAGAATTTTTATGAGGCAGGCAAGCGTGTTGGCATTTCTATTCCACTTATGCCAACTGGAGTTGGTCTTTCATTAATTTGGGGTGCCTATATCATTTTTACGCAACAGCTTGGTGCATCTTCACTGATTTTATTCTCTGGTTTTGTTTATCTATTTTTAGAACCAATTATGTTCCTCGCTTGGATTGGAGTTGTCTTCACTCGCTCTGCTGGAGCGTGGGCAAGAGTAAGAGAGCTTGTTGCTGTACTTGATAAAGAGAGTGAACTTGAGACAATGCTTAAAAGAGAATTTTCTTTTAAAGAAAAAGAAGAGTCTTTTGAATTACAGCTTCCATTTTGGGACAACGATATCAATTTAAAAATTTGGAAAAATACAAAGAATGCAATTGTCGGAAAAACTGGATGTGGAAAGTCTGAGTTACTCGTTAAAATTTCTGAGGTTTTAAAGATCCAAGAAAGAAGTACGAGTTATGTTGCTCAAGATCCGTATCTTTATAATGGAACAATTCTAGAAAACTTATCCCTGGGTAGAGACTTCAATGAAGAACAACTAGCGAAAGCTTATGATCTACTGAAGATATTTGGACTCGATTACTTAGCTTCAGATCGCAAGAGTTTGTTTAACCTTGTTGTTGGAGAAAACGGAAAGAGATTATCTGGTGGACAAATCAAGCGAGTCTCTTTGATTAAGTCATTACTTTTTGAAAGTGAGTTTATTATTTGGGATGACCCTTTCTCATCAGTTGATGTCGTGCTTGAAAGAGAAATTTTGAATCAGCTCAATGCTATGAATATTTTTGAAGGTCGCACGCTCATTATGTCGACACACAGGTACACGACAGCGGTTCAATGTGATCACTTAAGTTTAATCTGTGAAAGTGAAGGCTTAAGAGAAGAGTCAAGTGTTATCGATTTTACACAAAAACAAGAAGGAGGAATTTATGAGCACTTTAGAAAACAACTCATCTAAATTCCTAGTATATAAAGGAAGTGGTAAGTATTTATTAAGCATGGTTGTATGTCTTATTATCTCAAGTGCTCTTGGTGCAGCACTACCACAATTAATCGCAAAACTTACTGCAAATTATGAAGTCGAAGAGGTTTATCGTCAGACTCTTGGAATTATGACATTTATCTTTTTGGCAACGGCCTTAAACCGTGCTGTTTATAACCTGATTATTAATCGTTATGTTGTAGGCCTTGTTCAATTCGTCCGCACTCATTGCTATGGTAAGTGGCTTTCAAGTGTGGAGCTTCAAACATCGAAAGAAAACCGCAATGATCGCTACCCTCAAGGAGAGGTCTTAGCGCGTATTATGAGCGATACGGAAAGCTTAAGGGAGCTTGTTACTTCTGGAACTTTTGGAATTGTCATTGATATCTTCTTCGTTGTTGCTTCTCTGATCAGTTTTGTAAGCTTAAATGCAATTGCCGGAGTGTATCTTGCAGTAATCCAATTTGGAGCCTGCTTTATTTTAATTTGGTGCTCTAAGTATATGCGTGCAGTTTTCTTAAGCGTGAGAAATTCACGTGCAAAACTTTACCGCGTTGTTGCGGATCTTATTGGCGGTGTTCGTGAGAATTACTACAACCCTGCAGATCAGTATACATCGAAGAAGTCCTTATTTGTCTTTGATGAATTTCTTAAGAAGATCCTATCTTCAAACGTTTGGGACGCATCGTACTACTCATTTGCCGAGTCTCTTTTTCCAGTCTTCTTAGCTTGTGCAATCTTTATCATTCCAAATAGTGGTATTACTCAAGTCGCATTGATCTTTGCTCTAATTGATTTAATTCAGCGCTCGATTAATCCTATTAAAGATGTCTCTTCAAAAGTTGCAAATATTCAAAGAGCAGCAACAGGAGTAGGGCGTATAAATGAATTTCTTGTTGATTTAGACAAGGAAAAGTCTTCAGATATCAATACAAAAAGACGCCAGTATGATGTTGAAAAGATGCATATTGAAATCCAAAAATTTACGTATCCTGCTAAAGGTGAGAATTCAACACCCTTTACTTTAGAAGATATCTCTTTTGATTGTCGCCAAGGTGATCTTATTGGGATTGTCGGATTATCTGGAAGTGGAAAATCGACTCTCTTAAATATCATGGCCGCTAATATTATTCCTGATGAAGGGAAGGTATTTGTTGAAAATCATAGCGGAGTTAAGAAAGAGTATAATTTTGATTATATTGATGACTTCAATGAGTATCGTGAATTGATTGGGATTGTTTCGCAAGATTCGCATATCTTTTCAGAAACAGTTGAATTTAATATTACGATGGGGCAAGCAGGTTTTGGAAGTTTTGATGCTTTCTGGAGTGAAGTTTGTGAACAGATTTCTTATCTATCGAGATGGGGAATAAAGCCTGATACAGTCCTTGATCAAAATGAGATCTCACTTGGTCAAAAGCAGCTTATATCGGCGATTCGCTCTTGTTACTTAAAGAAGCCTATTGTTCTATTCGACGAAATTTCTTCTTCATTAGATAGTGATCTTGAAGAAGCTCTACGTAAAATGATTCTCTTTGTTCAAAAGCAGGCCGTTACAATTATCGTGGCCCATCGAGTTGAAACAATACTTGATGCCCAACAGATTCTTGTTATGGAAGGTGGAAAAATTATTGCAAAAGGTGTGCATGAAGAATTGAAAAATAGTTCGCCGCAATATGATCTCTTTGTGAAGCAATTATCGAATTGACAAAAAAATGACGTGAACACTAATGCATTATTTCTCTTTTTTACATATAATTAGTTTAAATTGATGTAAGGAGATCATTATGTTTAAAAAATCCAAGCTAGCACTTGGCCTAGTTGCTATTTCTGCAATTGGACTAGTTGCATGTACGAGCGAAGTAAATTCAAAACCAAATTTCTTATTTAAAAAGGCACCAAATGCCACTGCAGTGATTAAGTTCAATGGCAAAGAAGTTAGTCATGATGAGCTTTTTAAAGGCTCTGAAGCAGAGTTATATGAAGCCCAATTAAAAGTATATGAACTAAAACTAGGTAAAGTTAAGGCCTATCTTTTAGAGAATTTTAAAAATGAAGACCCTGCAAGAAGTTCAATGACAATGGAGCAATTCATTGATGTTGTTATTGCTAAGGACGTAAAAGTATCTGATAAAGAAATTAACGAGTTTGCAAAAGAAAGAAATATTCCTGATGTAAATCCTCAGTTAAAAGCTAGAATTGTAGACTTCTTAAGAAACTCGAAAAAGCGTGAAGCTATCGAAGCATACTTAACTAAGAAAACGAAGAATAGCCCAGTTGAAATTTACTTAGAAAGACCTAAAAGACCACGTTTTGAAATTCCTGTGACAGGAAAAGAGCCAATGTTTGGTGGAAAGGATGCGGCCGTAGTTATTACTGAATATTCGGATTTCCAGTGTCCTTACTGTGCTAAGGGTGTTGAGATCATGAATCAGATCAAGAAGACTTACGGTAATAAGGTTAAAATTGTATTCAAGAACTTCCCATTAAGCTTTCATAAAGATGCGGCCAAAGCTGCTGAAGCGGCACTATGTGCAAATGAGCAAGCTGGTGATAAATTTTGGAAACTACACGATTCAATGTTTGCAGATCAGTCAGGACTTTCTGTTGATGGACTTAAGTCTAAAGCAAAGACAGTTGGTTTAGATCAAAAGAAATTTGATGAGTGTCTTGATTCTGGACGTATGAAAGCAGAAGTTGATGCTACAGTTAAAGAAGGGATTGACGTTGGTGTACAATCAACTCCAACTTTTTATGTGAACGGTATGCTAATTAATGGTGCACAACCATTTGAAGTATTTAAAGAGCTTATTGATTCAGAATTAGGTAAATAATTCGCATAATACATTATAGAAATAGTCGGAAAGACAGATAATTAAGAGGCCGGGGCATTTATTCCCGGCCTTTTTATATTGTGCATAATTGATAGAATAGAGGGGGTATATAATATCTTATTGCATCTAAATCGGAAAAAATATGGACGTTAGAGATTATTCAAAGAGACTTTCACAACACCGCGAGAACTTTCAGCAGACAATTGATGAGCAGAGAAAGAGTTATAAACGTGAAGTAGGTGAGTTAAAAGACACTCAAGAATATCGCTTAAATAAACAGCGTCAAGCCTATGATAACTCACTTAATAAAGTTGAAGAAAGGCAAGATCGATTCAGAGAAACGGCCACGGAAGATACAAAAAGAAAAATTGAAGAACAACAAAAAAATTATCTAAGTAAGTTAGATGGAAATAAGCGTGAGTTCGAACGCGATCGTAAGGATATTAAGGATCAATTCGATACACGTTTTAAAAATATTCGCGAAGCCTATGAGTCAAAAACATTGGCCGAAAATTCGAATATGGATCATCGTCTCTCATCACAACAAAGAAGATTCGATTCAACTATGGGCAAGATGAATGACCACTTCAATGAGACAATTGATAAGGTTTACCGTGACGCTCGTGATACGGCACACGATCATGAGTTAGAAACAAAACAAGATCGCCGTCAGTTGATATCAAATTATGAAAATGAAATCAGGGATCAATTAAAAGAAAGTGGTGAGAAACGCGCACGTCTTTATGAAAGATTTAATGATGATGTTGATAGCTTAAGAAAGAATCATAAGGGTCGAGAAGAGTCTCTTAAAGACTATCAAGAGCAGCGCATTTCAGATATGACTGCTCAAAAAGATAAGCAACTTGCTGAAAACCAAAAAAGTTTCAAGAGTTCTATTGAAGAAATCAATGATCGAAACTCAAGAAAAAGACAGGTGGAGCAAAGAGATTCTTCGCAAAATGCAAAGGATCTTGAGAATCGTCATGCGAAGGAATTATATCGAGCAAGACGAGAGATGAATCAGAAGTTATCTGGTGGAAGTCGTGAAGATGTCTTCAACGATAAGTTAGAGCAAACGGAAAGGGGATATGAGACACGTATTAAAAATATTCGTGATCAAATTGATACGGATCGCTTTAATGCTGATATCCAAGAAAGACGTCGCTCACAATCAACAAAAGAAGCACTTCGTTCTCAAAAACAAAAATCATCTGAGTATATTGCTGATCTTGAAAAAGATATGGCCAAGTTTAAGAGTGATACTCTAAGTGATATTAATATTGAGCTTAATAAAGATGTTGAAGAGCTACAAGGTAACTTCAAGCGCCAAGTAAAAGAAAAAGAGCTAGAAGCTTATAATGATAAAGAGCAATCAAAGAAAATTCTTGAAAGACAAAGAGCACAGTTTGGCGAGACAGTTCAAAAAATGAGTGATCGAAATACGGAAGCTGTTTCTCAGATGCAGGCAGACTTTGCGGATGAATCAAAGAAATTTATTCAAGATACTCATATGAAGCATTCTCAAGAGATGCAAGAAGCAAAAGAACACTTTATTGAAAGTAAGGATAAGCTTGCTAAGTCACTAACACAGAAGATCGAACAATTAGAAGAAACAAACGATAAGTTAATCTCTTCTTATGAATCAAAGTTAAACAGACTTAAGAAAGCAAATGCAAAAGAGATTGAAAGAATTCGATTAACTCAAAGTCTAGAGTCTAATCAACTAAAAGAAGAAACGAGAAATGCAATAGCATTGAAAGATCGTGAAAATCACAGTAACCTAGCTAACTTGAGAGGTGAGTTCGATAAGAGGCTATCTCAGGTTAAACAAAGAGCAGACATTCAAGTTAAAAGAATGGTAGAGTATTATGAAGATATGATTGCTCGAGAAAGAGATGAGTCACAGAGAAAGTATGTTTCCAAAGTTACTGAACTTGAGAATCAATACAATACTCTTTATGAGAACTCAAAACTTGAAAGATCAAATCTAATTAATCAGTATGAAAACCGTATGGAAGAAATTCGTGCGGCAAATGCTGAAGCTTTAGAAGAGAGATCGAGTGAAATTCGTGGCGGTATGTTTACGGATCAACAAGAGTCTCGTAAAGCTTAATTATTAAAAAAAGAAAAAGCTTATAAAAATTCAGGGAGAGATAATGGGAATGGGCAAAGTCCGTCGTGCTAAAATTGTTGCGACATTAGGGCCGTCATCAAATACTGTAGAAATGATTGAGAAATTAATCATTGCAGGAGTAAATGTAACAAGAGTAAATATGAGTCACGGTACTCATGAAGCTCATGCCCAGCTTATTTCAAATATTCGTCAGGCTTCAAAAAATATTGGAAGAGAAGTAGCTGTTCTTATTGACCTTCAAGGTCCAAAGATTCGTACAGATAAACTACCTAATGGATTACAACTTAAAAACGGTGAAACATGGGTTATTGGACCATCTTCTAAACAAGCGGACTATCCTGAATATAAAGACTGCTATATCCCTACTATCTATGAAAAACTTGTTGATGATTGTCACGATGGTGCAAGAATTTTATTTGATGATGGAAAGCTAATTGCGAAAGCGATAACACGAGATCGTGATGTTTATAAAATTGAAGTTATCGTTGGGGGAGAGCTAAAGTCTAATAAAGGGATTAATCTTCCTGATTGTGAAGTATCTGCTCCTGCATTTACTGACAAAGATGAAGCAGACTTAATGTTTGCTCTAAAACATAATATTGATTATATCGCTCTATCTTTTGTACGTAAGAAAGAAGATATTATGACGGTAAAGGCCTTACTTCATAAATTAAAAGTTAGAGTGCCAATTATTTCTAAGATCGAAAAACCTCAAGCATTAGATAATATTGAAGAAATCCTAGATGTTACTGATGTTATTATGGTAGCTCGTGGAGATATGGGTGTTGAAGTTGGAAACCATTTAGTTCCTTCAATCCAAAAAGAGCTCATTCAAAAATGTAATGACCGCATGATTCCTGTTATTACTGCAACACAGATGCTTGAGAGTATGACTGATGCTCCAACTCCGACAAGAGCAGAGGCAAGTGATGTTGCAAACGCTATCTGGGATGGAACTGATGCTGTAATGCTATCTGGAGAATCTGCATCGGGGATGTATCCTGTTGAAGCCGTGCAGATGATGAATGATATTATTTTTGAAGCGGAGAAGACTCCTAAAGAGCGTCCGCTGTTAAGAAATATTGACTTGTCTTCAGTGAACTCATCTGTAATGGTTGCCGCTTCAATGATTGCAGAAAAAGTTGAAGCTAAGAGAATTCTGGCCGTAACAGAAGGTGGAAATTCTTGTCGTAAGGTTTCGATGTTTAGGCCGCAAACTCCTGTTGCTGGTGTAACTCATAATCTTCGTACAGCAAGACGCATTTGCTTATACTGGGGAGTTTACCCATATCTTGTTGATGAAGAGGTACAAGATACTGGCTCATACGTTAAGTATGTTGTTAACCAGGCAAAGGAGAGAATGGGTCTTTATAATGGTGACAAAGTTGTTGTGACGCTAGGTGATGGGAAGATCTTCTCGAAAGGATATTCTAACTCTGTTAAGGTTGAGATTATCAAAGAAGCTCCTCACGAAGATGCTAATAAAGATACTTTTGAAGTTGCAGAAGATAAAAAAAAAAGAATCCTGCTAGATCATAATATCTGCTCTACTTGTCAGAATTGTGTTTCAATTTGCCCTCATGAGATTTGGGTTGCAGATAAGAAGACAAAACTGACAAAGCTTAATAAGGATCAAATTGGACACTGTACGCTTGATTACGAATGTATTCGAGTCTGTCCAACTGGTGCAATTGAGATTATCGACAAGTCATGATCAAAAAAGACGACATTCAAAATATTTTAAGAACTCTAGATCTTGAAGTTTGGGGTGTCGTCACTGAATCTAAACCTAAATCATTAGAACGTTTCAAAGCTTGGATTAAAGATGGACTTCATGGCGCTCTTGGCTACCTCGCCGATGAACGCGCTATCAAAAGAGAAGATCTCAAAAATTATTATCCTGATATTAAGTCAACACTAGTTATCGCTTTTGATTATTCTCACATAGCTCGTAGTGCAAAGAAGTTTTATGAGAGTGGTGAGAGCAACGGGCTTAAAATAGCTAATTATGTAGTAGGCTTCAAGGGGCGCGATTATCACTATGAAGTGAGAGATAAGCTTCAAGCAATCGGAGAAGAACTGCAGAAGCTAGATCCTGAGCTAGATTTTAAGTTCTCTCTTGATACCCAACCAATTCTAGAGCGCGACTTTGCCTATCAGTCAGGGCTAGGTTGGTACGGAAAGAATTCCATGCTAATCAATCGCCACATTGGAAGCTACTTTATCATTGGCTCACTTCTTTTAAATAAGGAATTAGAAGCACCTAGTGAGAAGTTTGAAACAGATCACTGTGGCCAGTGCACGCGTTGTGGTGATGCATGCCCAACGGGTGCAATTGATATCGATAAAAGAACGATTATTGCTGATAAGTGTATTTCAACTTTCACTATTGAACATTTTAAAGAAGTCTTTCCTCCAAGTGGGATCGAAAATGCAAATGGTGAAATCTTCGGTTGTGATATTTGTCAGGATGTATGTCCATGGAATAGGCGACTGGAAAGAAAGCTTGAAGCCGACTCAACTGCCTTCAAAGAAAATGGGAAACAATTCATCGACTTCTTTTTAATGAGACCCCTAGAAGATATCTTCTGCGATCTGGAAGAAATGAGTAATCGTGAATACCGTCGTATCTTCAAAGGTACTCCACTTGAACGTACTGGAAGAGTGGGAATGCTTAAGAACCTAAGGCTTTATTTGAAGCTAAAGTAGCCCAATCCTCTTTGCATGCTTCTTGATAAAACTTCCGGCCATATCTGGAAGATGGTGGCCAAGCTTACCTGGCTTCTCCATTGTCACAGTATTGCCAAGGTTCTCTAAAATCTTTGCAAAGTTTTCCATTCCTTCTTTTCCAACAACCACATCATCTTCCCCTGAGATCAGATGCACTTTGTGTCCTGTTAGAGTTAGGTGAAACTTTTGATCTTTGATCCAAGGAAACATAATTTCTGGTGCTAAGTGTTTTGAGACAAGTTCCGCTCGTGCTTTAACTGTCGCTTGGTAAAATGGCGTATCAAAAACGTGTGTGACACCTTCTGGTGGAACACCAAAGCCAACGCCACAGTGGTGTACGTCAAAGCCTTCAAAGTAGTTATTTTGAACTGCAAGAATTGAAGTCAGGGCACCTAGAGAGTGACCTCCAACGAGAAGTTTATTTTGTTGAGAAGGGTAAGCTTCTTTTAATTTATTTAGTGCATGGATAAATAACATCGGCGCGTCATTTTTAAAGTCCTCAAAAGATGCCACGTCATGAAATGAGCCCGTAAAATGACCTGGTTGGTCAAAGATTACTGTTGGGATTCCTTCATCACAAAGCTTTTGTGCCCATGAGAAAATACTGATCTTGTGAGATGTGTAACCATGAGTAAAAATGGCGTATCCCGTATCTTTTAGCTTCTCACTAGGAGGTCTAAAGAGTAGGGCATTAACCGTTGTTGATCCTTGAGTTAAAATAATTTTATCGATGCTTAAAAACTTTTCATTCATAGCAAACATAATAATTAAAGATATCTCAAATTAAAATTAAAAAACTTTTTAATTTTCTATTGACGAAAGAAACATAAACCATTAATTTAATGGAACCAAATCATTTATGCCCTGATAGCTCAGTTGGTAGAGCAAAGGACTGAAAATCCTTGTGTCCGTGGTTCGAATCCGCGTCGGGGCACCATAAAAAAGCTACTTCTTTGAGGTAGCTTTTTTTTTGCCTTCTTTCCACCTTATCGTACTAAAGTAAGTTCATGCAAAAAGTTTTTACTATTTTTGAGAGCAAGATGCGTTCCAGGTGCTTTTCCTTTACGCAAGGTCAACGAAAAAGCACCTGGAGCAATTACTGAACAAGGTTTCTAAATGTATACTTTAACTGTGGTTAAAGTATTTTTTTTAAAAGGGATTTATGAAGTTATGGATAATCAAAATAAATGGAGAATAGAGTTCGCTAAAGAAATAGTTTCTGAAGTGTCGAATGAAGAAGATCTTGAAGCTATCTTTATCGGAGGTTCAGTCTCTCGTGGGGTTGCTGATAAATATTCAGATTTAGAAATCTGTTTTGTTTGGAAGAATAAGATAAGTGATGAAAAGAGGAAGTCTCTTATTTCTCAAATGAATGGAGAGAACTTTACAGAGTTTAAGGCTTGGAAAGATCAAGATGTTGTTGAAGACAATATTTATATTAACGGATTTCAAGTTGATGTTTGGCATAACACAGTTGAAGGAAATCAAAGAGATATTGATGATGTCCTAAAAAACTTGAGTACAAATCTATCGAAGCTTAATTTCTTATATACAATACAACACAGTATTCCACTTCTTGATAGTCCAACACTTGAAGCTTGGAAGACTTCTATTACCAATTACCCTGAGGAGTTAGGCCTAAAGTTAACAAAAGAGCACCTTTCTGTTTTTGGGAGTGGTAATTATCATATTCATATTGAGAGAAAGGATTGGGCGATTTTTTATGGACTGATTTCTGGTTATCAAAAACGAATATTCCTCGCTCTTCTAGGAATTAATAAGATGTACTATCCAACCTATAAAAGAATGGATAAGGCCTTTAGTGAGATGGAGGCTATTCCTGAAAGGATAAATGAAGCATTTGAGAAGATGTATCAAAGTTCTCCTTATGAAGCGTGGGAAGAGCTGAGCCGTTTAATGAAGGAAACTGCCCTCCTTGGAGAAAAGGTCTATGGGGAGATTAACGCTTCGCAAATCATCGAAAGAATTAGTTCAAAGAGAGATGTTCAAGAGAAGAAGCCTAATTTAAGTTAGTTATACGGCAATTTCGAGTATCGCAGTTCGATAATCGCCCACGTCGGGGCACCATAAAAAAGCTACTTCTTTGAAGTAGCTTTTTTTTTGCCTATTTTTCACCTTATCGTACTAAAATAAGTTCATGCAAAAAGTTTTTACCGTTTTTGAAGAGCACGGCCTGGGCCTGGAAAGGGATAACAAAGTTCGTCTTGTAGATCATAATAATAAATGGCGTGATGTCTTCAAGTTTGAATCTAATCGAATCGTTGAATCATTAAATATTAATTCGTTAAAATTGCACCACTGCGGAAGCACTGCAATTCCAAATATTGTCGCAAAACCAATACTTGATATCGTTGGTGAGATTTCTTGTTTAGAAGAGTTAGATAAAAAGAAAGATTTACTTGAGAAGCTCGGTTACGAATATAAAGGTGAATATGGGATCGAAGGTAGGAGATATTCTGTTCTCTATAACTTCGAAAAGACAAAAGGCTTTTGTCATCTTCACATCTTTGAATCAGGTAGTAAGGAACTTAAAGACCATATTATTTTTAAAGATTATCTTATTTCCAATCCAAGTGCAGCATTGAGATATGAAGAGCTTAAAAAATCTTTGGATATACCAAGAAGTGAATACTCAAATGCAAAAACAGAGATTATCTCAGAGCTATTAGAAGAGGCATATAAAGAAAGGAGTTCACTTTATGAGGACAAAAGAATTATATAACCCATTGGTGGGTTTTCTTATTGGCGAGTGGGATAATATTAGCTTTGAAATTTCAAATGGAAAAGAAGTCAAAAGAGAAGTTTATCCTGAAACGATGGTTGGTAAGAGTGAGCATGTCATTACTATCACGGCGCATGGGTTTAGAGACGGAAAAGATTTAACTAAGGATATGTGCCTAGAAGTTAAAGGTGAAAAAGTTATCATGTCACAAGGGCCTTTCAGAGCAGAGGGGATTGTTAAGGGGAATGTATATTATCTAGAGGGGAAGCATGAGGAGATGATTTTTAAGTTTAGGCTTTATACTATGGGAGATAAGTATGTTTTTCATAGGGAAACATGGAAAAATGGAAATATTCAACAAATGGATATGTCTTATCTTGTAAGAAAGAAGTAGTATGAAATTTTATGAAGCACAAGACTATCAAGATAAAGTGAATGAAATTTTTAAGGACTTAGAGTCTGAGCTATCTCAACATCTTGTTAATGTTCGAATCATTCATATTGGAGCATCATCAATCCCTGGTGCTGTCTCAAAAGGAGACTTAGATGTTTTTGTTGGCGTGGATAAGAAAGACTTCGAATCAAGTTTAGTAACAATTAAGAACCTTGGCTACGTTGAGAAAGAGGGCACTTTAAGAACTCCTCAGCTTTGCATGCTGATTACAGAAAAATATAATCATGATGTAGCAATCCAGTTAGTGGAGAATGGAAGTGAATTTGAAGACTTTTTGAAATTTAAAAAATTATTGTCTACCAAACCTTCTCTCGTTGAAGAGTATAATGAGCTCAAACGAAGTTCTTCTCATCTTAATGAAGATGAATATAGAAGCAAAAAATCGAAATGGGTTGAAAGTCTATTGAAAAGCCTCATGATGGAATAAAAAGAATCAAAGGCCCTATTTATAGAATATGCATTCCAGGTGCTCTTCCTTTACGTACGGCAAGTGAAAAGTACCTGGAACAAAAGATTAGGCCAATGTTATTTTAATCTTCTTCATTCGGCCTTCACCAATTGAGACTGTTTTAACTTCTTTATGCTTATCAAGGTGTTGATGAACAAGTCTGCGATCTGATGCGTTTAATGCTTTTAGTGTTACTGGCTCGCGAGAGTCTAGAACTTTAGCTGTCTCACGCTCAACCATCTTAATAAGACTGTCTTCCTGACTCTTTACACCCTTACACTTGAAATTTAGTCTAACTTCTCTAGGAACTTCAACACTGTTGTAAAGGTGAAGTCTTGTCAGGTGCTCAAGAGCTTGGAGTAGTTCATTATTATCTCTTGTTAACATTTTCTCATCTGCTCCAGAAAAGAAGATCTTAATATCCTTTCCATTAAATGAGAACTTTGCAAATAGCTTCAAGTTTGCCTTTTTAATAAGATTAATTAGAAATGGCATCACGATTTTTTTATACGTTGGCCTAAGGCTATAAGTGAACTTTGTAAGCCTCTTTCCAAATAAGAAGAACTTCTTGCGTCCCTGTGTCGATTCATCAAGGCTTAGTTGTGAATCATACTTTATCTTAAAGAATGCAAGAGCGGCTGCCTTCGCACTTTCTTGAGAGTCTGCTTGAATCGTAAACGTTGGTGTATTTGGTTTCTTTTCTATTTTCTTAATCGGTTTTGTAACTGGCCTAACAGCTACTTCAGTTGTCTTCTTATCTCTTTCTGAAGTTTTCTTCTTAGCATTATTTTGGGCCTTCTTGCGCTGAGGTTTCTTGCGCTGATCTTTTTGCTCTTGTGTTAATGGTTTGCCAGTTGTTCTATCGACAACTTTAAAAGTTTTGCGGTCAATGAATGGCTTTTTTGAAAGATTTTTCGATATATCTTCTGGGCCAACGTCTAACTTTGGAATTTTATCACCAATAAAATCTTGGATAGGGTCTAGGTATTCACAGTCATCAAATGAACAAAAGCTTATTGCTTCTCCTTCGCAGCCTGCACGACCTGTTCGACCAATTCGGTGAACATAATTTGCGGCATCTTGTGGAAGATCGTAATTGATAACAAGATTAACATCTTTTATGTCGAGACCTCTTGCTGCAACATCTGTACAAACAAGGATTGTCGTCTCTTTCGATTTAAAGTCTTTGATAAGCTTTGTTCTCTTAACTTGAGAAAGGCCACCTGAAATTGCCTTTGCTTTGAAATCCATTGCGATCAGCCATTCAGCAACTAAGTGTGTTTGAAATTTAGTATTACAGAAGACTAGGGCGTATGCATCTTCGTGATTTCGTATGAGGTTGACAAGAAGTCCCATCTTCTCATTTTCATTAATCATCGCTAGCTTATGATCGATGTGATCAACAACCATATTGTCTTCATTTAGCTTGATCTCAATTGGAGTTGAGTTGAACTTGTAGGCCGTATTTAGAACTGCCATATTAGTCGTGGCCGATACCATGATTAATTGTCTATCATCTGGCATTTGGCCAAGTGTGTATTCAATATCTCTTTGGAAGCCCATGTCAAATAATCGATCAGCTTCATCAAATACGATTCCGTAAGTGCGATCAATGAGGACGGCCTTTTGCTTAAGTAGGTCTACTAAACGTCCTGGGGTTGCAATAATGATATGAGCACCCTTCTTTATTTGCTCTTTTTGCTTTTCGAGGCTTTCACCACCAATAACGCAAACTGTTTTAATTCCAGAGTCACTACCTAGATCTTTAAAGACCTTTGCAGTTTGTTGCGCTAGCTCTCTTGTCGGAGAAAGGACAACGTAATGAACCTCATCAACTTCCACGAGGTCATCATGAATGATATGTTCGATGATCGGGATTGCAAATGACGCAGTCTTTCCAGAGCCTGTTTCAGCAAGAGCAAGTATGTCTTTACCTTCTAAAATTGGATCTATTGTTAGTTCTTGGATGGCGCTTGCTGTTGTGAATCCACATTTTTTGATGGATTCAAGGAGGCCTGCGCTTAAATTAAAGTCTTCAAATGGTATATTATTTGTCATAGCAATCAATATACGTTAAACGACGCACTAATCTAAGTAATTTCTTAAATTTAATTGTATTTACTGCGTTTAAGTGCTTGTTTTTGTCTTTTTTAGTTCACTTAGTACAATAGAATGCCATTGCTTAAACAGGACTTCTTGTTTTACAGGGTACTTCTTATCACTAAGATACATGCTTTCAATTCTGTTGGTTTCAAAATATGAGAATTTATTTTCTTTGGGATTCCAGGCCACAAGAGTTCTACTTTTCGAGAAGTATCCTATGCTAATAGGCCATACAGTAAAGGTTTTTATTTTATTCTGTTTTTTTAGAGAGTAATTAATTCTAATAATTTCTCCATTTTTTATTGCTTCTCTAAACTCAGAGAGATCTTCGTTCATAAGCTCTTTTGAAGGTGGTGGCCCGACTCTAAGATAGTTATAATTGGATTCTTTTGTCATTGATTTAGGAAGAACTTCAGAGACCTTGGAGAGAACTGTTTTGCATGGAGAAACTAGTGATATGTCACCAAAAGTTTTTACCCAGTGAAGTCCTAGCATTAAGACTTCAATTTCATCTTGAGTGAACATAAGTGGAGGCAGAAAATAACCTGGTTTTAGGATATAACCAACACCTGCTTCACCTTCAATTCTGGCCCCTTGTTGTTTTAGGGTTTCAATATCTCTATATAAAGTTCTTATGCTGATATCTAATTCATCAGCAAGTCTTGATCCAGTTACGGGATATTGGTTTTGCCTTAAGACTTGCATCAAAGTTAATAATCGTTCAGTTCTTGTCATGAAAAGTCTCCTGCCATTTTTTGACAGTAGCATGTGATAAAGTAGAAAAAAAGGAGATATGTATGATTTCGCCAAATTTGATAATACTTTACGTCGATGACCCTCTTAAAAGTAGTGAGTTTTATCGAGTATTATTAGGCCAGGAACCTGTTGGATTTCCAAGTTACCAATGTTTTGAACTTGAGAATGGCCTGAATTTAGGTCTCTGGTCAACAAAGGCAAAGAACTTTGTATCAGGGGGAGAAGGGCATAGAACAGAACTAGCTTTCCAAGTAGAATCAGAAGATAAAGTGAGGGAGCTTTATGAGCAATGGAAATCCAATGACGTTAAAATCGAGCAAGAGCTTGAGGTAGCAGTTTTCGGTTTAACATTTGTGGCCGTTGACCCTGATGGTCATCGAATTAGAGTCAATTTATCAGATAGTTAAATACTTGTTTATAGGCTAGGGATGCAATAATTAATATCGTCTGGGCTACCATTAAAAGCCGAAGTTTACCGACTTCGGTTTTCCCCTTTTTATACTGTCGTATTTCAAACTTTATAACACCTATTCGTTATTTAAAATTTGTATTCTCCTGAGTCTTTGTTTTATAACTATAATTACTTATGAAAAAAATTCTCTTTTTAGGACTTGGACATTTAGGACAGCACTTTCTTTCCCAAAATAAAATACACGAAGTTATTGGGACAAGAAGAAAGTCAGATGAATTAGAAACTAACCTCATCGAATTCTCTTTAGGTGAGAGCTGGAAAGCTTCAAAGGACTTTGATGTTATTATCATTTCATTTCCACCTGTCGAAGAATACTCTCTTAAACTTCAAAAACTATTAGATGATTTAGGGCCTTTAAATAAAGTTATTTTTATTAGTTCGACTTCGGTTTTCGGCACAGGCCAGATAAATGAAGATAGTATGAAAGTTGGTCATACAAGAAATGCTAAAGAGCTTATTGAGTGCGAAAAATTGATATCACAGTTGGATGATTATGTAATTGTCAGGCCAGGTGGCCTTATTGATAGTAAACGCCATCCAAAATTCTTTTCTCAGAAAATGACAAAGCTATCAAAGTCACAAACTAATGTTAATCTAGTTCACACAAGTGATGTTGCTGCATTTTTACACTACGCAATTGGTCACAATATTAGTAATGAAGATTTTAATCTGGTTTGCGATGATCATCCTACTAAAGAGGAATTCTATCGTAGCTTTAATTCGACGATATCTTTTGATTCAGAAAATTCAGAACTTCGAATAATTGATAATTCTAAGAGTAAAAATACTGGTTTTACTTATCAGTATAGTAATCTTTTTTGGTCTAAACTATAATAATTAAAATTTTTTAGATATAGTGAGGCCACAATGAATATTAGAACGCCTAGTCTGTCAGACGTAGATAAGTTATTTCAAATCGAATTAGAAAACTATGGTGAGCAAGAGGCGACTGAGAAAGAAACTTTTCAGGCCCTAGTTGAATTTCCAGAAGACTATATCGGCTATGAGCTTAAGGTACTAGTAGATGCAGAGGTAATCGGATTTTATTGTACCGTGGAAGAGGACGGAAATATCGAGCTAGTTGATATTGCAGTCTCAAAAGATTTTCAAGGAAGGGGTCATGGCTCAACGTTACTTGAAGAATGTTTAAAAAATCATGCTCAAATGCCTTTATCTTTGACTGTTAGAGAAGATAATTATTCGGCAATTGCTTTATATAAGAAATTTGGTTTTAAACAAACTGAAATCGAGAAAGATTACTACGATGATTGTAATGGCCTGCGATTTGAGAAAACAGATTTATAAATAGGAATAATATGAGTAAGAAAGTAAAAATTTTTGTAGCTGAACAATATGATCCATATTTTAATCTCGCCACAGAGAATTGGATTTTTAACGATATGGACACGGATTCTCATGTTCTCTTTCTTTGGCAAAATGATGAGACTGTAGTTATCGGTAAGCACCAAAATCCGTGGACAGAGTGTATTACAAGTAAGATGGAAGAAGACGGGGTGAAACTTGCTAGACGCCAAAGTGGCGGCGGGGCCGTATTCCATGATTTGGGAAATACTAATTTCACTTTCATGTCATCTAAAGAATCATACGATAAAGACGCCAATAATAAGATCATTACAAATGCTTTAAAAACGTTTGGGGTTGAAGCCTTTGCTAATGGAAGAAATGATATTGAAGTTAAAGTTGCACAAGAAGAAGGATCAAGAAAAATTTCTGGTTCGGCCTTTAAAGTAAAAAGAGATCGAAGCTTTCATCATGGAACACTTCTAATTAATGCTGATCTTAGTAAACTTGCTAACTACTTAAACCCTAATAAGAAGAAATTAGAGTCAAAGGGGATCAAGTCTGCTCGTGCACGTGTGATCAATCTTGCTGAGCTTAATTCTGAAATCAATCATGAGAGTCTCTCAAGTGCGATTATTGAAGAGTTTTGTCGTTTCTACGATGCTCAGGGCCAAGTAGAGGTTTTAAACTATGACTTCCTTAAGTCTGTTCCTAAAGTTAATGAATACTATGAGGAATTAAAGGATTGGAATTGGCTTTACGGGAAAACGCCGAAGTTTAATCATCAATTTGATGAACGCTTTGACTGGGGTGGTGTTGAAGTTCATATAAATTCAAATAAAGGAATAATGGAAGAGGTGACAATCTTTAGTGACTGCTTACACCCACCTTTAATTGAGTCTTTTGCTGAAAAACTAAAAGGCATTGCTTATGATGTTAATGCTGTTCAAGATACCTTGAATAAACTTAAAGAGGACTTTCAAGATCATCATAGTGAAGTGGATGATTTTTCTAACTGGCTTGTCACAAATATCAGATAAATTAGAATGGAGTATTAATAATTGAAAGACATATATATTTTAAAAGATAATTTAAAGACATGCTTTAGGGTAAGTGGAGCAGAATCTGGGAAACCTGTCCTTTATATAAATGGTGCAGGGATGAGTGGTAGTTTAAATTTCTATCAAGAAGACCTTATAAATAATAATATCAAGCTTTATTCGATTGATAGGCCTGGCTTTGGTCAGTCGGACTTCAATGAAGATAAGTCTTTTTCTAGTATCACTGAATCAGTAGAATTGTTATTAAGAGAGCTTAAGTTAGATCAGATTGACGCTATCGCATTCTCTCAAGGTGCGCCTTTTTTGTACCATATGTGCTTGCATGGGATTGTTAAAAAGGCCGTCATAGTTTCTGGTCAAGATGATCTACATTATAAAAGTACTTATGAGTTACTTGATGAGAATACAAAAGGTTTTGTTAACTCTGTAAGTAGTGGCCAATTAACATGCGATGAATTTCAAAAAACTTTCAATCTGGATGGTTTTATAGAGTTCGTTATTGGAACATCTTCTGAAGTCGATAAGAAGGTCTATACGCAAGATTCATATAAGAAGATGTATCGTGAATGTCTTCAAGAAGGGATTGGAAGCTCATTTAAATCCTACTTTCAAGACTTATCTATGTGCTTATCTCCTTGGGGCTTCAATCTTGAAGAAGTTACAACAGACGTATTTCATCTATATGGGAAACATGATTATAGCCCAGTTCATTCACCAGATTTTGGAGAGACTCTTACTCAAAGAAATTCTAATTTTACAGCTGAAGTAATTGATAGTGTTGGTGGAGCCTTGATTTGGACTCATGGCAGTTATATCTTGAAAAGGTTATGCTACAATTAGGCCATGAAATATCTCATTACGTTAGCGACACTTATTCTTAGTCTAAGTTGCCAATCGAATTCTGAAGAATACTACGATCAGTACATAAAAAAGTGCAATGGTAATAGTTGCTGTGAAAGCTCTATACGAAATGCCAAGGCCTCTGAATCTATCATTCTTGAAGATGGAAAAAGTTGTCCTGATGGATATCGTGTTGAGATGCAAAAGTGTATTGGTAGCAAACGTTGGTGTGTCGAAAAAAAATGAAGAATAAAAAGGGCCAACTTAATTGGCCCTATATATTCTTAGTAAGCAAGAATTAGTGATTCAACAGGATCAATACATGACTCGAGAATAGTCATATAAAGATATTCTTGTTTGTCATTATCGTATTCAGCAAGAGTTTCATTATTGAGTCCGTACATAGTACATGAGATATTTACAAATGCTCTGCCTTGTTTAACGAGTTGGAAATTTTCAAATTTAAGTGATGAGTTTAAATGACGATAATCTTTAGTTTTTCCATCGAGTGCTTTTAGAAGATCTGCATCAAATGAATCAGCTGAATCTTTCCAAGTATAGGCCTCGTATGAAATTGTACACTGATCTCCGCTACAGTTCATCCCTTGCGTATACCAATTTATATCGCCACCACAGTATGTATCCATACAAATATTATCCATGTATTCATTGATATCTTTTGATTCTGATTTAGATAGAAAATCAGACTGAGCTGATACAGCTGTTGATAGTGAAATTAAAACTAGAAAAGATAAAAGACCTTTCATTTATTACTCCCTGCGAAATTTTGTTTTTTGTTTAAATAACCAAAGTGACATGATGTGCAAAGGTACTAGATAATATTTACTTACAAGGGCCTAGAGGGTTTTGATTGTAAAGTATTGAAATTTAACAATCTAAATGTGTACGTTTTAAAATTTTATGATATATTCTGCGTCCTTATGAATCATTATGAGTATAAAGAATATTCGCAAATCTCTGATGAGGTCTTCGAAATCGTTTCCCAGACGAATTCTCAGATCTTTAGTACGCCGTATTGTGTCGACAGAATGTACTCAAAAACAAAAGACTGCACTAAGTTTCTTGCTCAATTTTACTTTGATGGAAGTCAGCCAATCGCCTTTAAAGTTGGCTATGATTGTGGTGATTATTTCTACAGCTGGGTAGGTGGTGTTGTGCCATTTTATCGTGGTCAAAAATTAGCGACAAAGTTGATGGAGAGGCAACATGAGTGGGCCAAAGAACAAGGCTTCACAAAGGTTCGTACTCACACTGATGCTCGCTATCCTGAAATGATTGAACTCAATGAAAAATTTGGTTTTAAGTTAATTGATACTAGAATCAAAGAAAATCATATCGAACAGCTAATTCTAGAAAAAAACTTATAGTCATACTTAGAATTTACAAAAATCTAACATTCAAATCCCAGACTAAGGATATTATTTTTTAAATTTATTTTTAAAAAAGGATATCAATGAAATTTATATCAATCTTAAGTGCACTTATACTTACTCTTTCATCTTTTGCAGAAACTTCTCTTCAAGATCGACTTAACGAAAGAAAAGAGAAGGCCAATAAAAAGCGCTCTGTTGAAGTAACTAAGGTTATGGATGAAGCCCTTAAACATCTTAAAGATTCTGGAATTGTCGAAGAGAGTGTGAAAAAAGGCACTAAAGTTCCGAGTTTTAAAATTGGTGGGAAAGATATTAGTGAATATTATAAGGATGGAAATATCATTGTAAGCTTCTACCGTGGAAGTTGGTGTCCATACTGCATGATTCAACTCAAAGAGTATCAAAAGTATTATGAAGAAATTCAAAATAAAGGTGCAAAACTTATTGTTCTAGCACCAGATACCAAGAAGGAAATTGCTAAAACTAAAAGAAATCATAAATTAAATTTTCCAATTTATTCGGATGTCGATAATAAGATTGCAAAAAAATTTGGATTAGCTTTTAAACTCGAAGAAAGTTTGAAGGCCGTTTATTCAAAGTTCGGGATCGATATTGAGAAAAATCAAGGTAATGATAAATTTGAGCTACCTTTGCCTGGTACTTATATCATTAATAAGGAAGGACAGATCATTTATGCTTTTGCAGATGCTGATTATACGAAAAGGGCCGATCCCAAAGATTTATTACAATATTTAAAATAGAACTTACTCTTAATAGAATGGGTCTTTGATATAAGTTTCTAAGACTCTTTTCTTTCTAAGTTTTGTTGCATCACTATCTGGTAAATACTCTAGTAGACTAAGAATATTTGTAATTCCTGTAAGCGTTTTTGTGACACCATTCATAACTCTATCTCTGCCAGTAGAGACACCATACCTTTGACGATAAAAGAAATAGCGATCTTTTAAGAGTTGCGACTGACCAAGTTCAGTGGCTGATGTTGTTAGGTTGAATTTAAAGACAGCATTAAATTTTGTTAGCTTTTGAAGTTTCAAATCTTTTTGATCTATATTCTTTAGTGATTTTCTTAGCACTTTAGCAATATAGGCCCTCAAGAATCTCGAACCAACTGAAATTTTAGTTCGCTTCTCCTCATATTGTGCGTTCTTATCCAGATAGAATGTGACTTGAAAATGTCCTTGGGCCTCAATTTCAACGAGTTCTTCTGGGTACGTTAAGTTTTGTTCAATTTTTGAAAATATTTGATTTGCTTTTGCTATTCCAATATTCGAGTTCGTTGAAATCTTGGCATCGTCTATGTTTAGGTGTTTTGGATTAATGGAGAAGTCTGAAAGCTTTAATCCCTTTGCTCTATAGTTTTTTGAGAAATTCTTTTGTATAGAGCTCTTTTTTTGTTTTAAGGATTTTACTTTCATTTTGATTGGTTCTCTTTGTGTAATTTTTTTGATTTGATCATTCTTTGAATATGAAAAGAGCAAGAGAGTATGAAGTAAGAAAGAGATGATTAAGCTTAATTTAAATTTTTTCATTACATCTATTGTATTTTTCAAATGAAAATTCTGTGGTTAGTACCTTGTCAATTTTGTGTGAATTTTAATTATTTGGTGACCACTTATTTTTCTTGTATAATTTAAAAAGTAATAAAAGAAAGGATACTTATGCATTTGGATTTTGAGCCGAGCGCGCCGGCGCTTACTGATATAGATTTTAGTAAATTTTTAGAAGTTGATATGAGAATAGGGGAGATTCTTGAGATTGAAGATTTTCCAGAAGCAAGAAAGCCTAGCTATAAACTCAAAATTGATTTTGGCCCAGGTGTAGGTGTTAAAAAATCAAGTGCTCAAATTACTGTCCACTATAAGAAGGAAGAGCTGATTGGAAAGAAGGTCTTGGCCGTTGTTAATTTTCCTCCAAGGCAAATTGGAAAGTTCATGTCGGAAGTTCTCGTTATGGGATTCTCTGATTCAAATAACGATATTGTCCTATTTAAGCTGGATAAAGATGTGCCAAATGGAGCACGTCTACATTAGTCCAAGGGAGAGTTTAAATGAGTAATTTACATAAAGGTTCATGCTTATGTGGCACCATTGAATTTGAAGCGGAAGGGGCTTTTGATAATTTCTTTCTATGCCATTGTAAGTACTGTCAAAAAGATACGGGATCTGCACATGCTGCAAATCTTTTTGCAGGTAATATGAAGTTTAACTGGCTTAGTGGGGAAGATAATATTCAATCTTATCAATTACCTGAAACGAGACACTCTAAATCTTTTTGTAAGACTTGTGGTTCGGCCGTTCCAGGAGTTTTTAGCGAAGGGAAGCTCATTGTTATTCCTGCTGGTTGTTTAGATACTCCATTCAATAAAAAGCCAACCGCACATATTTTCATGAAGAGTAAGGCTGACTGGGATAATAGTTTAGAGAATATTGATAAGTTAGAGGGACTTCCTAGCTAAATCTTTTTATTTCTTGCAATCTTTGCCATAACGTTTCATGAGTTCATATAATTAAGTCCTACTAACAAAAGGGATGATATATGCGATGCGCATTTTTGCTGATGATTTGCTTAATGAATTTTTCGTATGCTTCTAATACTAGAAGTAAAAGTATTGATGGCCTGTTATGTGCGGTTGAGTCAGCAACTTACTATAAAAGGATCCTCGAATCTCAAAATATAGAAGTGGATAAATATAGACATTGTAGTGTCTCTTGTATTGTTGGTATCGAATGTGGTGTTAGCTCTTCTGCTGTCATTGGTGTTGCAAAAGAGATTTATGATCTCTTTGGTGGTGGCCATGCTGAATGGGCAGATCTTTTGGCCAATATACATGGGCTTCATTTAAGTCAACGAGCTGATATTCAAAATTTTGAAGATTGCTCTGCCTCTTGTAAACGCATTTACTAAAAGGATAAGAAAGGTGGGTAGGAAATTAATTTCTCTAAAGTGTGAGTGTGGCTCAGTTGAAGGTGAGTTAACAATAAATAAAAGCTTAAATAATCATGTCGTTTGCTGTTGTGATGACTGCCAGACGTATGCACAGTATTTAGGTCGAAAAGATCTTCTTGATAAGTTTAATGGTACGGAACTTTTTCAAACTGCGCCTCGCTATATAAAAATCACGAAAGGCCAAGAACATCTTTCGTGTTTAAGGTTATCTCCAAAAGGCCTCTACCGCTGGTATGCAGGATGTTGTAATTTTCCAATTGTTAATACTCTAGGTGCAAAAATTCCATTTAATGGACTTGTTTGTGCATTTGTTACAGGCGATAAGTCAGCGTTAGGGGATATCCAGTCTTATAATATGATGAAGTTTTCTTCTTTCAAATCTAGTGAGTGGCCAAAAAATGGCTTCGAAAAATTTTCAAAACTTGCGGGACTTTTTATTTTAAAACTTCTTTCTTTGGGCACAATTCTTAGATTATCAAAGCCTAATTCTTTCTTTGATCTTGATTCTGGTCTGCCAAAAGTAGAACCACAGATACTATCAAAAGAAGAAAGAGATTATACAAGAAGTAAAATTCTACACATTGGTAAGTAATGAAGCTGAAACAAAAGTTAATGTTACTTATTTTGATATTAAGTTTTCAAAAAACTTACGCCAATGAATGTGGCAGCTTTCTTTCTGATTTTACGGCACCTATTTGTACGGATGCTAAGTACATCTTTTGGACCGGGACAGGGATTACGCTCGGACTTCGTTTGCTAAAAGAATATAAAGGAATTGATGAAATTCAAGAACGTGCTGCCCAGAAAAACCACCTTAAAGATCTTGGTCAATTTGGTGGAGATATTGGTTATGGTGTTCTGAATGGTGCCTATATTATTGGACAATATTTTTGGGGCGGAAGGCTTGGTAAAGAGCGTGCTTCACATATGTTACAAGCGACTGCCTACACAGTTGGAACAACAGTTGCTTTAAAGACTGCCGTTCATGAAACAAGACCTGGATATCCCGACGAAAATGACTCGTTTCCTTCTGGTCATGCTTCTGCTTCATTTGCATTTGCTTCTGTTGTAACTGCACAACATGGCTGGGGATGGGGTTCTGTAGCACACTTGGCCGCTATTTTTATCTCTTTTAGTCGCTTAAATGATAGTTGGCACTATCTACATGATGTTACTGCTGGAATGACTATAGGCTTAAGTTATGGATGGGGAATTTATTTTAATCATGTGGAGTATAATAAGCCTTACTGGTTAACTGTGCTTCCTACAGTGAAGCTCGATGGCCTTGCATTTAGTTTTTCACAAAGTTTTTAAAAATAAAAAAGGGCACTTAATAAGTGCCCTTGTTTTTTATCTATGTAAATTTATTCTAGAAGTCAGTAATTCTTGAAACTAAATCTGGAGCGTCGATAAAAGGATTTCTATTTCCTTGAATGTCTTCAATTCTATCATTTCTTACACGCTCATCTTCATCAACAGGATCTAGCTCATGCCATTGGCGAAGAGTTTCTTCCATTTCCGTGCTGATTTTACGGTCGTAACGAATAGAAAAGTAGAACATTGCTCTTGCAACATTACCTTTGTGGTAAGTTGGTGGCTCGTATGTATTTCCATCAAATTTAGATGCTGGACAGTAGTCTAGTCTTGAGTTCTTTGCGTCTACTTTTCCGAAGTTATAATTACCACGCGTACTATTTGCTCTGTTTTGAGAAGGGTATAGGTGGTGAAGATCACCTACTTGATATTTTGCCAGAGCACCACGATCAAATTTAGATTGTGGCCAAGTGTGCTCACAATTTACTACCTCGTGGTTAGGGATTGTACCCTTAGCGATTTTTCCAATTCTTGGAGTTGAGTTTGTATATACTTCGTCACAGTATACATCGCGAATATATAAGCTATTTGCATTGTCTCTTTCTAGGTGAAGATTTCCAAAAAGGTGCTTTCTTGCAACTTTATAAGAGTTCTTCGTGTGACCTTTTGTCGTAAGTCTTTCAAGTTCATAGCGAATACCATCAGAAGATCCTGAGCTTGCTAGGATTTCTTTGGCCTTTTCGAGGTTGCTTGATGAGTATGCGCATAAGCAAAGTGCGGATACAATTAAAAGTTTAAACATTCAATTCTCCAAGTGTTCATTATTGTGTGTGTATAAATGTTATAAGGTAGTAGTATTAAGTTGTCTAATATTTAAAATTAGTCATATCTAATAGCATTTTGTTTTTATGTAATATCCAGTGGTTTGCGAAGCGTCATGAAAAACTCTTATTCCAGCAATCGAATCTATTCATTTTTTTTATTAAATTGAATTAACTAAAGTCTTCTTACTCAAAATGATTTGGGTTGGATTAAGGAGAGTATTATGAAAAAGTTAATTTTAGGTCTTGCAGTGGTTCTGAGTTTTTCTAAAGCTGTTTACGCAGAGGTTGTTGTTATTCCACAAAGTTCGATAAATTTATATGTTGGTTCTTTCTCTAATATGGAAGCTGAATTGAAGGATAAGATTTTTGAAGCGGCGATTGAAAAGTGTGGAGACTTAGAAAATGCACGTATTGGAAAAACTGAAATTCAATTAACATTAGGTAATGTTTTCACATTTCCAGTTCAGTCAAAAGCTTTAGAGGGCTTAATTGAGGGCTCATACCCACAAGTAAGTGCTGTTACGAATATCTCTTGTCGTAGGTAAAGTTTGGTTAAAAATAATGGCGTATATCAGGTCATAATCTTAAGTTAAGTTCGCAGTAAACATAGACGATTTGTTTACTGTGAAACTTGGCCTGTCAAAAATCTCATTAACAATTCTTATCTTAGGAATCTCTTTCCTCGCTCTTTTGTATTACCAAAGAGAAGGTATCTTACAAGAAAAACATCGCGAAGAATTTAATAGCGGTGCCCAAGAGATAATTTCAAGTATACAGGCCAATCGTGTCATACGTGGAGAGGCCCTCGTCGGTATCTCACATTTCTTTGCTTCTTCTTTGAATGTAAATAAGTGGGAATTTAATAATTTTACAAAGTCGACTTTGAATAAATTAAATATAAAGGCCATTTGTTATAGCGGAGAAAACGGAACTACTTATGAAACTTTAAGGTCTAAGGGAAAGACTTGTGGCAAGTTTGGCAAGAATAATAAGGTGATTTTTGATACTGCAACATCCGATATTATCTTACAAGAATTTGTAAGCTCTGTTGATGGAACTAAGGGGAGGGCCTATATGATCTTTTCGTTCTCCTCTTTATTACCTTCAAATGTCAATCGAGGAGAGTTGTCAGATTATCGAGTGAATCTAGATGTCGGTTATGGTGAAGGTGATAAGAATTACAATTTTTATCGTCAAGAGGAGCCATTTGCTACAGATGGTAATACAAATTATTACTTAACTGTATCTAGTCCAAAAACTTTTTCAACACTTACGGTTTCATTTGATTACATTATTAACCTTGTTCTCTTTTTATTTATCATTATCCTAACTGTTTACATTATTGAAACAGGAAGAAAGCGAGAGTATCTGATTTCAAAAAAAGTAAAGAGACAGGAAGAAGCAATAAAGAAGCAGTATGAAGAATTAGGAAGACAAAAGAAGTTGGCAAGCCAAAATGAAAGGTTGGCCTCGATTGGAATTCTTGCTGCAGGAATTGGGCATGAAATAAATAATCCATTAACAATTATCATAGGACATTTAAAGTCTTTGAAAAAAAGAATTACTAATAGTCATAAAGAAGAAATTATTGAAAAGATTGAAAAGTCAGAGTCAGCTGCACTTCGAATAGAAAAAATTGTATCAGGTTTAAGAAAGTTTTCACGGCAGACTCAAGATGATGAGCCAACAGATTTTAGTGTGCAAAATGTTTTTAAAGATACTGTCTCAATGCTTAAAGATTTCTATGATAAAGATAATGTACATCTAAATCTCTATATGCATGTGAGTGATGAAGCATTGATAAAAGGTGAGAGAGGAAAGTTTCAACAAGTTTTAATCAATTTAATTTCAAATGCTCGAGATGCAGTTGAAGGGAAGGAAAATGGAAAGATCAATGTCATTGTAAAAGAAAATAATGATCGAATTATTTTTAAAGTCGAAGATAATGGCCATGGAATTAGTGAAGAAGAACGTGAGAGAGTATTTGATCTGTTTTATACCACCAAGGATGTTGGTAAAGGTACAGGAATGGGACTTTCCATTGCTCATGGATTTATTAAAGATGATTTTAACGGAAAGATTGCATTGAAAAGTGTTGTTGGTATTGGAACAGTATTTAAAGTTTCACTCCCGATACATTATGGAAGAGAAGAACTACCATCACAGGAGAATAAAGTGGTTAGTTTAAGTGATTTTAAGATGAAGTTTCGTGCAATTGTAGTTGATGATGAAGAAGGTATTAGAGATCTACTTCAGGAGATTCTACAGGATGCAGGAATTACTGTATCGCTAGCAGAAAATGGTAAGGTTGCTTATGAAATGTACCTCCAAAGGCCAGAGGACTATGACCTAATTATAACTGATATGAAAATGCCTGTTATGAGTGGCCCAAAATTAATTAAAAGTATCAGAAACAATAAACAATTAAAGCAGCCGAGAATTTTAATTTCAACAGGCTGTGTGAGTATAAATTTTGAAGGCGAAGATCGCGAAGTTGCTGAAATGGTTGACGGATTTTTGTATAAACCGTTCTCCGAAGAAGATATAGTTCAAGAAATCACAAAGGCCATGAATGTTGTTGTTGAAAAGAAGATCGCTTAGCAATTAAGAATGTAATAGTAAATTGTTTGGTTTTTGTTAAGTATGTCAAGTTTTGAATAAGTAATTGCCGGGCCCTTTCGCCCGTCGTAGAAGTGCATTAGAATAGAATGGTAGCAACGTTTAGGCGTTGATTCAGTTTAAGAAAATTAGGAGTGTAAGATGAAGCGTTTATTTATTCTTGCTATTTTCTTAACTTCGCCACTTTCTTTTGCAGCTAATGAGAGAAAAATTAACAGCTCTGAAACTTACAATGCGCCAAAGAGTAAAGTGAATGAATTAAGCAATTATGCAAATGGAAAAAAGAGAAGTCATCAAAGAAAGAACTACAAGAGAAGTTATGATGACATCCAGGATTACCGCGAGGTACTCCAATCAGAAACAAGAGAACGTTAAAAAAAAGGCTACATAAAGTAGCCTTTTTTATTATAGTAGTGATAGTTCAAAGCTTACGACATCGCATCTCTCGTCAATTACCGTCTCAAGCTTATATGCACCTGAGTAAGTATTGAAGTAAGCCGAATAAAGATCTAGTCCTTCTTCGTTTAGTCCGTCAAAAGAGATATTAGTTTGATATTCGTTATAAACTTCGTCGTAAGAAACTGCTAGCTCTTGAGCTAGGATATCCATTGACTGAAGTTCAGCTTCTAAGCGACATGAAGCGTATGTGCTTGATAATGCAATAATAGAAACAAGTACTAGTTGAATAAATGATTTCATAAGGGCTCCTCATATTGATTTAAAGAGCTTATATGAATTTTGTTTTGATAGGTCAATTAGCATTGAGTATATATGAAAAAATTAATCTAATCTTGTTATAAATTACGGATTCCCCATAATATCTTTTACCTGAGATTGGATATTCTTAAATTGCTTGGAGTTAAAATCAATATTTTGGGCAGCACTATCTACTGTTAGCTCTGTGTTTGTATTTGTCGTTTGCTGTGAGGCAAGCTTTCTTCCTAATTCACTTAGTTGATTCCATTCTTGATCTGGCATTGCTACCAGTTTTGACTTTGCTTGCTCGGCTTCATCTTTACCAATGATTCCTCTGGCAACCATTTGGTCAATCATTGAAACTGTTGCATTGCGATCTATTTGCTGAGCATAGACAAATGTCGATAGTTTAAGTGATAAAATAAGTATCAATGGCCTTAAATAATTCATATTTGTCTCTCTCTATTCATATACCAAATTCATGCAGAGATTATAAATGAGAAACAGATTTGACCAAAAACTAACGAAATTTTAGTACTTTATATAGATAAGTCTTGGTAAAGTAGACCAATATTTGACAACTAATTTTGGAGGTTAAAATGAAGTTTCTCCACACAATGGTTAGAGTAACTAGCCTAGACGAAAGTATGGACTTCTATTGTAATAAACTTGGACTTAAAGAGGTTCACCGTATCGAGAGTGAAGCGGGTCGATTTTCACTTGTCTATTTAAGTGCACCTGAAGATGAAGAAAAAGCATTAAAGGAGCAAGCTCCACTAATCGAGCTTACTTATAATTGGCCTGATGAAAATGGTAATACTGAAAAGTTACCTACGAGTAGTCGAAATTGGGGCCATTTAGCGTTTCGTGTTGATGACATTTATGAAACTTGTCAGAAACTAATGGATCAAGGGGTGACAATTAATCGTCCACCTAGAGATGGATATATGGCATTCTTAAAATCGCCAGATGATATCTCAATAGAGTTACTTCAAAAAGGTGAGCCATTGGCCCCATCTGCACCATGGAAAGATATGGAGAATATCGGATCTTGGTAAAATTCATATTAATGGACGCTGCTGTGTTTCTAACCTAGAATAGAAATATGGCAGCAGACATTGGTAATGATACCCGAAATATAAAATACTACTTTTCTTTTATCGCTCTTGGCGTCCTAACTGGAATTGCTTCGTCTGTCTTTTTACACCTTTTAAAAATCGTTACATCTTTAAGGTTTCGTTATAGCTACCTTATTTATTTTCTTCCAATTGCAATGGTTGCTGTAAATTTCTGTTATAAGAAATTTTCTCCAATAAGTGAGAAGGGAAATAATCTTATTATTGATGAAATTCACAATCCAAAAAGGGATATTCCCCTTATCATGATTCCCCTGATTTTATTTTCGACGCTACTCTCTCATCTATTTGGTGCAAGTGTTGGCCGAGAGGGAAGTGCTGTACAGATGGGGGGAGCAATTGGCAATTATCTGGCTAAATTATTCAATCATTCAAAAAGAAAGAGGGCGGTTCTTCTTATGGCCGGATGTGGGGCCGGGTTTGGCTCTGCTATTGGTGCTCCCTTTGCTGGAGCAATCTTTGGCATTGAGGCCATTTACTTAAATGCAAGAATAAAGTTATCGACTTTTCTTGAGTGCTTAATTGCTTCTTATATTGGCTTTTACACAACACATCTATTATATGCGCCACACTCAAATTATATTCGATTCACATATTTAGGTTTTTCATGGAATTTAATCTTCTATGCACTTATTGCTGGAGCTGCCTTTGGTCTAGTTGCAAGGATATTTGTTTTAACTGTTGAGAAATCAAAATTGAAAATTAAAACTTTGGGAAAACCTTTGCTAATTACATTTACGGGAAGTGTTGTTTTATTACTTTTCTACTTTGTAATTAATGACTTCTACAAGCAACGCTACACTGGACTAGGTATCGAAGTTATTCAGCAGGCATTAATAGAAGTTGTTTCAATAAAAGATTTTATTTTAAAATTCATACTCACGGCAATTTCTCTTGTTTCAGGAATTAAAGGAGGAGAGTTTACACCTCTTGTTTATATTGGAACGACAATGGGCTCTTGGATGTCATCGATTGTTGCGATCAATCCAAACTTTCTCGCTGCTCTTGGTTTCTGTGTTGTTTTTGGAAGTGCTTCAAATACACCTCTTGCTTGTATCGCTATGGGAGCTGAGATCTTTGGTTATGAATTATTGCCATATCTCTTTGTTGCGATGGCCGTAGGACAATTTGTCTCGGGTAAGAAGACAATTTACACATCTCAAATCGTTAAGAAGTTTAGATAGTTGACCAAAATACTTTCTAATTAAATCTGGCAAGTTAAATTTTTTTCTTCACAGACTGTTTTTTTAATTTCTATAATAACTTGTTTATATTTATTTATGTGCTTTCAGGGAGGAAAGAGATGAGAAAATCAACGCTATTGATTGCTCTTTTTGCTGCAATCTTTTCAATTCAATCTTATTCATGTGATATTCATGGAAAAACAGGAATCATGCCAGAGAACGATCTATACCGTGGTGTTGACGCACTAACAGGTAATGGAATGACTGAAGAGTTATTCAATATCATCATTGATCGTGCAAACGAAGTTTACGCTCCAGTTGTTGAAACTGAAGGTGCAACTTTAAAGTTTCACCGTAAATGGGAAGATGGAACAGTAAATGCTTACGCTAACCAAGGTGGCGGAGTATGGAATGTTCACATGTTTGGTGGTCTTGCTCGTCACGAGCTAGTATCTCCAGATGGATTTGCTCTTGTAGTATGTCACGAACTAGGTCACCACCTAGCTGGTGCTCCAAAAATCAAAAGATTTTGGGTTTCTTCATGGGCATCAAACGAAGGTCAGTCTGATTACTGGGCTTCACTTAAGTGTTTCAGAAGAATCTTCCAAGATGATGACAATGCTCGTATCGTATCAAAAATGGATATCGATCCAGAAGTTGAGTCAAAGTGTAATGCTGTTTGGTCTGATTCAAATGAAAATGCTCTATGTAAGAGAATGGCACAAGCTTCAAAAGGTCTAGCGACTCTTCTGAACTCTGGTCGTTCAGTATCTTTCACAACACCAGATATGTCTGTTGTTAGAAAAACTGATGACAAGCACCCAGCTGGTCAGTGTCGTCTAGATACTTACTTCCAAGGTGCTCTTTGTGACAAAGACCTAAATGATGACGTATCTAAAACAGATGCTCTTGCTGGTACTTGTAACAGAGTAGATAACTACGAAACAGGTATTAGACCACTATGTTGGTATAAGCCAAAAAATATGTAATTAAATTTTAAATTATATATAAAAAGAAAGGCAGGTTTTAAACCTGCCTTTTTTATTTCTATTGATTGATGACTTCTTGGATCGCTTCAATTTTACCATCAATTTGATAATGGTTATCAAGGCCTAGAAGCCTTAAGACAAGAGGGAAGATGTGAATATTCTCTTTTGAGTCTGCAATGTAATTCTTTTTAAAATCTGGCCCTTGAGCGTAGAAAATTCCATGCATCTGCTGATTTGTAAACTGATCCCAGCCATGTGAGCCCGCCGGTGTATCAAAGTCTGTTGCGGCAATCCACCAACCAGCATTAGCAATACAGGCAAATGTTCCAATACGAACATTATTTTTGAAATTGTATCGTGATGGAATTGAATCTTTATCATAGCACTTAAAGTTCTTTGCTTTTGCGTTTATTTGTTTAAGTGTTGCTTGAATATCTAAGACGATCTTTTGTTCTGTTTCTTTTTTATAGAATTGAACAATTGGTCCCTCTCCAAAAATTCGATAATCATCTTTTAACAGAGCTAGCGTTTCATCTTTTAAGATAATTTCCTTCTTGTTCTGATCAATATCTTCCATTCCATGATCTGAAACAATTATGATATTTAGATTTGGAACAAGTTTTGTTGCTGCTGTGATTAATTTCTCAAGAGAGGTGTCTACATTCTCAATGGCCTCTTTTACTTCTTTTGATTTTGTTCCGTAATGGTGGCCGGCAGAGTCCACATCTGGGAAGTAGAGAGTCATGAAGTATGGCCTTTCTTTAGTCGGTAGTTTCAGCCATTCTAGGATCTGTTTGATGCGATTTTCATGTGGCATTTTATGAATATAGTCATACCAATATGAAGGCCTTATTCCTGAAATATCAGCTTCAGATCCTGGCCAAAATAGAGTAGCAGTCTTTAGTCCTTGCTCTTCTGCAGCTGTCCAAATCGTAGGTGAAAGATAGAAGTTCTTATTTCTTACCGCTTTTCGATCTTTTAGAGAGTAGTTTAACTTTAGATCTGGAGCATAGAAATGATTTGCCACAATTCCATGATTCATCGGATAGCTACCTGTGGCAATCGAGAGATGATTTGGAAATGTTTTCGTCGGATAAGAAGGAATGAGACTTTTTAATTGGGTTCCTTCATTTGAAAATTTTGTTAAAAACTTTGGTTTATAGTTCTTTGTATAATCGTATCGATAACCATCAAGAGAAATAAGAAGTACAGGGTTAATATTTTGTAATTCTTCTTCAGAGGCCACATTCTGGCTTGATCTCTCAATATGATAACTATTCTTGTAAGTGGAGTCGTTCTTCGTACATGAGCTATACGAGAATAAGCTTATTATTGCTAACGGAGCTAGTAACTTCTTCATTGGTTAATCCCTTGTAAATCAATATTTACTTAGATTGTAAGGGATTAACCGTATTCTTGTATATTAGGAATTAATAACAGTTATAATCGTCATAATCGATGTCAGAGAACCTGAACTTCAATGTACGAATATGGTCTAGAGGGATATCGTATTCTTGACGAAATAATCCATCTATATCCTTTGTGAAAATAATTCCATCTACTACTCTGTATTCAACCGCTTCAATTGTCATAAATTCTATCTCCTTCTTCATGAAGAAATTTTAAGACAAGTGATTAAAGGTGAACAAGTAAAGATTTTCTTAAGAAATGCTCTAGAGCCCCGTTTCTTAAGGTTATCTTAAGGTTCGTTAACGCTTAAAAAGAGGGTGAGTTCCTACACCCGTGTATTCACTAGTGATGTAGATACATGCAACAATAAAAGATGTTACGATTATTGTTGATAGTAGGAGTGTAACATTTTCTGACATTCCTTTCTCTTCTAAATAATTAACTAGCTTGGCCTGTCCCCAGATACCAAAAACGATGGTTACAATAAATAGAATACCTGTTGAAACAAGTGTCAGGAGGATATTTGAAATTTCAGTATAGTCACTATCAGGAGCGACATTTGCTGTCGTGTTCTTTGTGATTTTTCCACTTGGAAGGATGAGAGGCCCTCCGGATGTCTGAGCATCCAGAGAGACTTCACGTTTTACTGATTCTGTTGGAAGGTAAAAGCGAGAAAAAGCCGGCTTATCATTTGATTGATAGGCTTCGATCGTAAAGTTGATGATAACTTCTTCACCAACAACAAGTCCGCCGTCAAAGTTTTTACTCCAGTTGATACCAAAGTCAAAACGATTGATCTTAAAGCTTCCTTCAAAGTAGATCCCTTCTTTATTAGTCCAAGGATCAGTACGCTTACCAAGATATTTTAAGCTAACAGGAACAGTCTTCGTTTTTTCTTTTACTGTTATCGCTAGCTTTGCATCGGCCTTGTTGTCTTTTAAAACAATGGCCTGAGCACTTTTAAATTTGATAATTGGAAAACTCTCAGCATTGAAGAATTCATTTTTCTTTAAGTGCTGATCTCTTTTCTTATCAAAAGTATTGATACTCTTAACGATGATCTCACCTTGAAGATCAGAGATCGTATTATCGTCTTTCTTAAAGTAAATTGTGTAATCGTCAAATTGACCTTCAACATCAGTCAAGGCCATGTACTTAACACTGAACTTTAATTTTGAATGTTCTTTATTAACAATATAAGAAGATCCAAGAGTATTAAGGGAAATTAGTAGGGCAAAAAAAAGGTGCCCAATAAGGCACCCTTTGTAATTATTTAACAAATTTTTCATTATAGTCTTCTACGCCGAGGTTGATAACTTTCATTGCTGTTTCAGCATTGTATGTTTCTGTAATTTCTACTTTAGCTTCACCATCTTTTACAGGGATTTCCTTGTAAGTTAGGAAGTAGTGCTTAAGTTCTGCAAGTACAGCTGCAGGAACTTGATCGATATCAGTGATGTGACCAAACATTGCATCGTCTTTTAATACAGCGATGATTTTATCATCAATTTCACCACCATCTAGCATTCTAAAACCACCAACAGGAATACAGTTAACTAGGATATCACCTTGAACAATATTCTTTTCCGCAAGTACACAAATATCGATTGGATCATGATCTCCAACAATTCCTGTGCGTCCTGTTTCTGCTTCAGCAAAGCTTGCTGATTTTGAGTCAGAGTAAGTGCGTGGGATTAATCCATATAATTGTGGAATAATATTTGAGAACTTCTGTGGACGATCTACCATTAGGTATCCACTTTCTTTATGAACTTCATATTTCACGCGGTCATTAGGAGTAATTTCGATATAAGCATTAAGAACTTTCTTATCTTCATTGTCCCAAGTCTTGATACCATGCCATGGATTTGGCCTAAACATTTTTCCATATTTCTCTAAGAAATCATTTAGCTCTGAGTTAGTCATTATTAATCCTTTTTGTGAATATTTTGGCATTAACTTAGCACAAAGAGGATAGTCTAGGAAGTTTTATCAGGCCCAATAAAAAGGGATTCGTCGCTACTTCGAAAAGAAGCGAATGATCTCTGCAAATGCACTTTTTGGTCCATTTACTGTATTCTTTAGATTGTTTTTATTGAGCTCACTTATAGCATGAGCGCTATGGGTAGTAGCGTTAAGAATACCAATCTTCGCCTCAATATCATCGAGGATTTTCTTTAGAAATGCTTCTTCTTTTGGGTCGAGCTCATCAGAGCGAAAGACAATATTTGCTAGGTGATGGAGTTGGCTTAAGTGAGCAGGGTAGTTTACTTTATGAATGAATTCATCTGGGCGATGTCTTTGAATCAGGTCTTCTTTTAGCTGAAGTCTATCTTTATCTTCAAGCTTGGCATTGTTGATAAAGTCTTGAATTAGAGTTTTTTCTTGTTCTGAAACAATATTATCGAGATGAGTCAGAGAAACTAGTGTTCTCCACATATTTAGGAAACTATCGTACTTCTTATCATCACTTAAACTATTCATTGAAATATCTTAGCACAAATGAAAAATCAGCTATTTAGGCATGACACTCTTTGCCTAGTGAACGCGAGACTATAAAGAAGGTATAATTTTTAGGACGGGCGGTAGTGTAAATTTATGAAAGTCGAAGATTACTCTAAGAAAATTACTCAAATGAATCAGGAGCAGCGAAAGCAGCTCAATCATATTCGTGAAGGCTATCAGTCCAATCTTCAAAATATTCAAGATAAGAATTCTCATAAAATCGATAATATTAAGCATGAGCACGCTAAGAAGCAGCAGGCCCTTATTGAGGATAATCAGCAAAAACTTGATGAAGCTGCAAAGAAGGCCAAGCTTGCTATGGCCAAGTCAAAAGAGTTCTTTCGCGAAAGAAATGAGCAAATTAGAGAAGACTTTCATAAGACTTCCACTGATCAAAAGTCTAAATTCGACGAAAAGCTTGCTACCTTAAAACAAGCTTATGCAGATACTATTGAACAAAGAGATACTACATACGAAAGTAGTTTAGAGTCACAAAATAAAAGATCACAAGAGCGAATTGCACTTAATCAAGACCGTTTCCAAGATACGATTAAGCAATTAAATGAGCACACGAGTGAATCAAATCAAAAGCTTAATGCTGACTTCGCTGCCCGTGAAAAAGCACAAGTAAGAAGAAATCGTGACCAATTAAATGAGCTTAAGTCACAATTTTCTCTAGAGAATCGTGACCTTAAAAATGCCGCTGACAAAAATCTTAGAAAAGTTGTCGATGAAGGCAAGAGACGTGAAGACTTCTTAGTTGCTTCTAAGAAAAATGCATTGGAAGAAGCAAACCAATCTTATCTTCGTCAAATTAATGAAAAGCAAGCAGGTGTTGATCAAATTGCTCGCGATCTTCATATGAAAACGCAAAAGTCTCTACAAGACCAAAGACTCAGTCACGAAAAAGAGGTCTCTGAGTTAATCAGAGATCAGGTTAGTAAAAGAGAAGATATCAAAGGTGATCATGATCTCGATATTGCTCGTTTCAAAAATTCTCAGTCGATGAGCCAAATGGAGCAAAAAGGTGTTGAAGATAAATTTCAACAAAAGATAGATCGCTTAAAAGAGCTTAACTCTCAAGTCATTAAAGATTTTGAGGATAAGTTAGTTGAAAAAGATAATGCAGTAACAAAAAGAGTTAAGGATCAGTCTCGTGAGCAACAGGCCCGTATGGCCGATTTCCAAAGTGAGACCAGAGCGAATGCTGATGAGATACAAGCTCGCTCTCAAAGACAGCATGAAATTAAAAAGGCCCAATATAATAGAAATATTTCTTATGAAAAAAAGGTTGCTGAAGACAATATTGTTCAAAAGGAAAATCAATTTCGTGAGTTGATGGATGGCCAGAGAAATCACTTTAGAAATAATCTTATTCGTACAGAAGAGAAGAATCTCGAAACAGTTAAGTCTTTGCAAGATTCATTTAGAGAAGAAAAAGAAGAGATCAATGCTCGAAATCACGAGATGTATGCAGATACACTAAAATCTCATCGCCAAGAAATGGATAAGAAAATCTCTGATATTCAGGCATCATATGAAAGTAAATTTCAAGTTCAAGAAGAGCACTTAAAGAAGTCAATTGCTGATGCTGAAGAAAAGCTATATATGCTGAGAACAACTTCAAAGAGAAAGCAACAGTCTGAAAGTGAATTCTTTCAAGAACAGTCTCGTATGCAAAGAAGCGAAATGAAGGAAAATTTGGATCATATTAAGGATCAGTATGAGAAACAATTCCAAGCGCTTCGTGACGACTTTAACACTCGCCTTAAAATGGTAAAAAGAGAAAATGAAGTAAAAACATCTCGTATGACCCATAATCATAATCTTGAAAAACAGAAGATGACAGCAGATCACAATACAGACATGAGAAGAAAACTTAATCTTGCTCAGAAAAAGCTAGAGAGACAAATGAGCGACTCGCAAAGACTTAGAGATCAACTTGTTTCAAGTTACGAAGAGAAGATTAAGAACCTTAAAAAACAATATGAATTAAAACAAATTGAAGAGTATAAGCAAGTTTAATGAAAGTAGTTATTCAACGAGTCTCTAGTTCTAATGTAAAAGTAAATAATAAAGTCGTGGCCCAGATATCTAAGGGCCTTCACTTACTAGTCTGTATTGAACATGACGACAACCGACAAACAATCCAAAAGGCCTGTGAGAAGATCCTTGCTTTAAGAATATTTGCAGACGAGCAAGGAAGAATGAATCGTTCTGTTGTGGATATTGAAGGAAGTATTCTTGCGGTTTCACAATTCACTCTTTCTTGGAATGGTAAGAAAGGTAATCGACCTAGCTTTGATGGAAGCGCCAAGCCTGAAGTTGCAAATAAATTATTTGATGAGTTTGTTGAGATACTAAAAAGCACTGTCCCTGTAGAGAAGGGAGTCTTTGGAGAAAGCATGGCCGTCGAAATACATAACGACGGGCCAGTAACTTTTCATATTGAATTTTAATTAAGCAGTAACTTTAGATTTAGATCCTTCTTTTTCTCTTTTCTCCATTCTAACTGCTGTTTTCCAAATTCCAGCAAAGATGAAGGCAAAGATCACAAAGAAAGTCATAACGTGAAGAACTTCAATCGTCAAAGAAGATGCAATATATGCTGTATCTCTAACTGGCTCTAGCATTTCACCTTTAGGAACAATAGACGTCTCGTAAACTTTAGTGTTTTCCATGGGGTCTCCGTTTAAGTAGTCGATATTGCGTCAATATTAAACAATTTAAGAAAATTGTCCAGTATTAACTTACTACAAATATGAAATAGAAAACATGTTCTTTATCAGTTTTTTGTTTAGTTTCGAAATAAGTATAAATTTCATAGCACTTATGCAAGTATGGACAATCCATTTTTTGTATTTTAAATACAATTTATTTTTATTTTCATCATATGGAGGGGATATGAGATTTTTTACATTTGCCTTATTACTAGGGCTATTAGTTGGTTGTAAGACTGAATTTAAAGGTACTCTAGCAGTTGACTCTGCTGTAGAGCTTAAGTCTAAAGATGATAGTATTTCACTTACTCAAGGTGAGTACAAAGCTAAGCTGAAGTTTATCGGTAAGAGAAAGCTTAAGATTCAAGTTGCTGGTGAAAAGCTAACTGTTAAATTCGATGAGAAGTTTAAGCTTCCAAGTAATGGAGAGTTTACACTTGATAAGGCCGACACAACTCTAAATTATGATCTTCATGGAACGATCACAACTGATATCGAGCGTGGACCAATTCGCCACCGTGATGAATTCTGTGAAATTACTATTCCTGAAGTTGTTTGTAGCAGTAGAAGAAGACAGTGTACGACAGTATATCGTCGCTACCCAGGTCGTCGTTTTGTTGAGTACCGTGATGACATTATTTCTAAAGTATTTAGAATTGATGTTGCAGATGCTGGTCAAACTTACTCGACTTTTGATGCAACTTCTAGAGACTACGACCGTGTTTACCTTTATCAAGGACGTTGTGGTTTTTAATTAAATCAAAATTAACTAAATGAAAAGGCCCTCTGTGTGAGGGCCTTTTTTATGCTATACCTTTGTTGATATCGTCGATTTGCTCATTAAGTGTCCAAAAGTCATAAAGAACGCCAAAGAGGAAGAAGCCACCCGTTAGAAGATAGAGTATCCCCATAAGAATCTTTCCTTGATAAAACTTATGAAATCCAAAGACACCTAGAAATGTTAGAAGAATCCAAGCGATATTATAATCAAGGACGCCCTCATAATAGCGATTATCACATTCTTCATCCATAGAAGGAATTAGAAAGATATCTACTAGCCAGCCAAGCCCTAAAAGGCCTAGTGTTAGCATCCAGATCGTTCCTGAGATAGGCTTACCATAGTAGAAGCGATGAGCTCCCATAAATCCAAAAAGCCACAATAGATATCCCATGACTTTACTGTGAGAGTTATTAGGGAGAATTCCTTGTTGTTGATTCATTATTTATACTCCTTTAGACCCCATGGAGGTGCTTTGCGCTCACTTAAAAGAAGCTCAAAGGCATCTTCTATTTTTTCAAAAATTTCCTTGGCCTCAAAGAAATCCTCTAGCTCTTCCATTTGCTCTTCTTCATCAAGAGACAGGGGGATACCAGTGATAAAGTAGTTAAGCTCTTGACCTTCATACTTAGCATTTATCGTTAATGTATGAAATTTCATTTCATTATTTTGGTACTTCGTAAGCTTTGTACCAGATAGAAATAAATGGTATTTATCATTTGTGTCTGGGCCGATTTCAGTAGTGAAAAAATACTCAATATCGTTAAATTCGCAAGAGAACTTCATATTTTGCTCGTTGGTTTATTAGATTTAAATTTAAGTTACACTAATATTATACTAGACTTGGAGATATATGTGAAAGTTGATTATTTAATGAACTCAAATGGAGATAACGTGAGCGAAGAAAATAAGTCGAAAGACAGGAAAGAGCCTCGTCGCATTCTAGTTTCAAGTGATAAAAAAACTCTTAACCTTGCTGATAAAGATATCTTAATTGTGGCCTCAAAACTTAAGAAATATATTAAGGATAAGCATGGCCTAAATACTTCTGCAAATGTCATGGAAATTTTGTCTGATATCATTAGAGTAAAATGCGATTCTGCGGCCGAGCGTGCAAAGCAAAGCGGAAGAAAGACACTTCAAGAAAAAGATTTTTAAGTAATGTCCAAATTAGATGAAATAGCCAATAGTGTAGAGCTTTATTCTTCTGAGACCAAGTCGACAGTTACATTGTTTGGAGGAAGTTTTCATCCATTTCATCAAGGGCATCTTGAGTGTCTAAATCAATGTAGTGAGTTTGAAGACAATATTATCATTGTCTTAGACTACAGCCCTTGGAAGTCCAATGAACAAGAGGATCCGTATGGAGAGTATCTAAAGATCAAAGATGCCACAGGAGCTAGATTTCCTATCTATACGGGCTTTTGGGCCCAGAAGCTTAGAAGACCCACATATGAGTGGCTGCAAGAGGTTAAATACCCAAATATTAATTGGTTGATGGGTGATGATACATTTGGCTCATTTTTAAAATGGTATGAAGTTGAAAAAGTATGTCAGCTGCTTTCAAAAATCTATGTTGTGCCTCGTGATGAGAAAATGGATGAGTATAGGGAAGTCGAAGCTAAGATAAAAGTGTTTAATTCAAAGCTTGAGGTGATCTATCTTAAGCCTCATGAGTATCAAGAGCTAAGTTCGACAGCGATTCGGAATAAGTAGTCTTTATGCAGTTCGTGTCGACTTCGGCTCCTGCCTCTCGTCGACATACCGTCCATCCTGGACATAAAAAAAGGCTCCGTAAGGAGCCTTCTTTTATTTCTATTACTTAACTTTCCAGTAGTACTCAATAACTAGCTGAGAGTTGAATTCAAATGGTACATCTGATTCAAGAGGAGCAGCAACCATAGTTGCTTTCTTCTTATCTGTACCTTCAACATTGTAACAAGCTGGAACTGCTGCGAAACGTGGAGTTTCTTGAGTTTGCTTGTAAAGTTGGTTGTTATAACCTTTCTCAGTTAGAGAGATAACATCACCTTGGCCAACGATGAAAGATGAACGGTCAACTTTCTTTCCGTTAACTAGGATTTGTCCGTGAGAAACCATTTGAGAAGCTGCCATCATTGATGGTGCAAATCCAAGTCTGAAAACTACGTTGTTCAGTCTTGACTCAAGGTTAGATAGAAGTACTTCCATCCATGGCTTACCAGCAGTGTTCTTCTTAGCTTGCTTAACGTAAGTAACAAGTTGCTTTTCTCTTAGACCGTAGTGGAATACTAGTTTTTGTTTTTCTTTTAGACGAACGGCGTAGTCAGAAATTTTCTTTCTTTTGTTACCGTGTACACCTGGTCCGTATGGACGACGTGCTAATGCACCAGCTTTACCAAGACCTGGAAGTTCAACACCTAGTGCTCTTTGGATTTTAAAGCGTGATCTCGCTGTAGTACTCTTTGCCATTGTTGGCTCCTTTTGAATAAAAAAGACTTTAGGGACAAGGAAAAGTTACATCACATCTCAAAGGCTAACGCCTTAGGCCCATCAATCTTACTTAATATTTTCGGATGTAACTGAAGCTTTATAGCGAACAATGGCCACTATTGTCAATGGGAAAGGATGTAAATATTAGATATTATATAAGTTTCAGAGTTCAGACTTAAAGATATCAAGCACTTGTATAGTTTTACTTCCAGGTTTTCCATTTCCGATCGTTGTATCGTCAACTTTTACAATTGGAACAAGGTATTTTGTTGATGATGTAAGAAAGCATTCGTCAGCTTCTTTTAGCTCACTTCCCGTGAAGTTTACCTCTTCAAATGGGATGCCTTGTTCGCCAAGAATACGAATAACATTTTCTCTGGTAATACCTTTAAGAAGTCCAGCTGCAATAGGGGGCGTTTTAAAAATACCATCTTTTACTATCCAGATATTACTCGTTGTACATTCTGTGACATTGCCATCTTGGTTAAGCATGATGGCATCAAAGTAGCCTGCTTCTTTGGCCTCGTTATATGCAAGGATATTATTAAGATAGTTTCCAGATTTGATATTTGGGTCCATCGACTTGACTGGATTTCTAAGAGTTGAAGCGATAATTACCTCAACACCATCTTCATACCAAGTGCTAGGATTTTCAGGAAGCTCTTTACCGATGATAATGACATTTTGATTACTGGCCGCTTGCGGGTCAAGAGTAATTTCTCCCTCTCCTCGTGTGACAATTAATCGTATATAGCACCTGTCATGACCAGCTTCGTGCAGCTTCTTTGCAACGTCTACAATGCGCTTTTCATACTCAGTAAAGTTGAGTTGAAGATGCATGTGCATCTTTAAAGCAGAGTTTTGTAAGCGTTCAAGGTGCTCTTTTAGAAAACCAATTTTACCATTTCTAACTTCCGTTACTTCGTAGACAGAGTCGCCGTAGAGGAAGCCGCGATCAAGTACAGATATTTTTGCATCTTCTTCTCGCTCTAGAATTTGGCCATTGATACTTATTACTTTCATGGGAGAATTGCTTTGTATCCTTCTGGGATGATATTCCAGGCGTCATTCTCGAAGCGAATTTCTTTTGTTTCCTTACCCATTAGATAAATTTTCTGGCCACATTGTAGCCACTCGAGGATTCCACCAAATAAATTTGTAAACTTTGTATTAGGATTAGTTTTAGAGAGCTCGAGTATTGCCTTCGTTGAACGAGTTCCAATTGTAGAGTAGACGACAACTTCTTTGCCTTGAAGTTGAGGATAGACTTCATGAAGCTTCGATAAAGGAATTGCGCGTTCAATGTGAGAAACTTCAAATTGATAAATATCTCGTGCATCTACAATTACGAGGCGATTATCTTTTAAACGTAAGCGTCTTTTTAGGTAGTCACAGTCGATATTTTCAACGCTTGGGTACTTCTTAGAAAGGGCGGTTGCCATACTGCCAATAACTTTTCTCTGATCCTTGATTCCATCAGTTCCGATACAAGAAGTTAGCAGAAGTATTGAGAGAACAATATATTTCATAATTTGATCCAAACCTTTGTCATTTAAACAACTTAACTATTTTGATTATCATGCCAAATCTTTAATTATTTGACCATGAATAAAACTTAACCCATAATTTTACTATGCAGAAATTATTTAAAATCTTCATTTTTCTTTACCTTACAATCACTAGTGCTTACGGTGCGTCTCTGAGTCTGGATGACAAAACTGAGCCAATCTTCTACTTGAGAAATTCTACAGGTGAGAACTTAAATGAGCTTTTTTATAATTTGGGTGGGGATGGTTCCACTCCTGAAGCCGCAATTACTCTTTATGTTCCCCTAAGCCTTGGGACGGGAACTCAAGATTTTGCTTATTATACTGCAGACTCTGGGGGGCTAAGCCCAAACTTGGCAGATGAAACATCTGAGTTAGGTGGTCTCTACTTACAAGATGTTGACTCACTTGCTTACACTAATGAAGAGCTTTACGTTGCATTAAAAGATAACGACAATTCAAATCCTGCTTTTCGTATTGTTACTCAAATACCAAGCTCTCAAGTTGAAGCTCCTTTTGTAAGTTTTGCAGATATCTGTTCAACGAGTGAGCTAAATTGTGCTGGTATTACAGACTCTATCGCTTCTATTAAAGACAGTGTTGAATTAGTGTTATTCTTTATGCCTAATGATACTGATTACAGCTCAAATGAAGAAGTAGAGATTCCGGATGCTGTTGGTAGAGCAATCTACTTTAAGCTTGTTATTAGTGCAGCAGCTACTGATATTAGAACTCGTGCAACACTTAACATTATTGGTACATATGCAGGGGATCAGACTGCTGTTATTGAGTACACCGGTGATCATGGTGGTAATGGTGCCTATATTTCTCGAATGGCCCTTTACGTGCAAAGTGGCGGTGGAGTTGTAACGAGAAATATTAATGATATTAGAATTGTTGAAGATCAATCAAATGAAGGTAATGTAAAGGTAACTAACCTTACTAATAATACTACCTACAGTTCGGCAATTTCATATCTTGATCATTTTGGCTATATTGGTCCAGGGAGTGTGAGTAATGCTGATTTGGCCACGCAAACTGGAAATTATCAACCGAAGCCAATTGAAAAGCTTTTGTCGCAAAATCAGTGCTATCTCGTGACTGCAGGCTTTCAAAGAGATCATTATGTCTTAAATTACTTTCGTGTCATTCGCGATGAGTACTTGATAAAGACGACGCTAGGGGCAGCATTTGTTGATTTTTACTATAGCAGTGCGCCATTTTTTGTTGAAACGATCTTAAATAACAAGGCCTTGGCCTCGATGGTTAAGAGATATAGTTTCTCAATGTATTTTGTTTTACAAAATATCCTGTTTATAATAGGATGCATGACTATAATTACGTTGTTAACGTTTAGAAGAGAATTAACATATGCCGTACAAAGTTTTAATCGTCGATGACGAACCAGATATTCTAGAACTATTGGCCGAAGAGCTTGAGTTTGAAGGTTATGAGACAGAGTGCGCCAACTCTGGAAATAGCGCTGTAAAGCTTATCAATAGTGGAAAAACATTTGATGCCATTATTTCTGACTATAAAATGCCAGATGGTAATGGAAAGGTTGTCCTTGATTGCACAAATAGCAATGATAGCCAAAAAGAAAAAGTTTTCTACTTTGTTTCAGGTCAAGCTGATATTTCTTTGAAAGAAGCTATGAAGGAAGGGGTGACTCGTTTCTTTTATAAGCCTTTTGATTTAGATGAATTACTAACAAGCTTAAAAAGAGATTTACAATAAAAAAAGGGACCATTTGCGGTCCCTTTTTTATTTGGCTAGTTTAGAATTGTCGAATGCGTACCACGTACATATCGATTTTTTCCGATGTGATCTTCTTTGCTTTCTTCAAGCAGTAGATCCCAAAAACCATCCATCTCATTATATTTGGCCAGTAGCTCATAAGTACGGCCAAGCCCCTGTCTCGAAAAGGCACTTCGTTGAAATTCTACATTTGTACGAAGTGACTCAAATTCATTCTTTAACTGATTTACTGTCTCTTGTGAAAGATCGCTGAACTCTTCTTGCATTAGCTCTAGAATTCTTCCTGCAAGTCTCTTTGGACCAAAGTATGACGAAATGAATTTCACAAAAACGCTGGCATTAATCTTTCTAAGAATAGGATTTGCTTTGTCATAAAAAGCTGCAAGGAAACACTCATCAATTTGCTGATGTCTTACTTCATCAAGCATATGATAGTAGTGGCATTGCCAAAAGTTCCAGTCCACTTCACCGGCCTTAAGGGCCTTATTGTATTTCTTAGAAATATCTAATGTTCTCTCTTCAAAGAATAGGGCAATCCAAATCCACCATAGAAAGATATTTGGAAATGTCGTAACAACCTTCATGATAAAGTTTTGAACTGGGCCAAGTTTAAAAATACGAAGAGGACTCTCTTTCGAATAGTTTTCTGGCTCTGCCTTCATGAGCATTCTAAGAAAGATTTCACCGTGCTTATCTTCTTCTTCCATAAAGTGATCAATGGCCTCAGTCATTTGAGGATTAAGCTTATAGATTCTTTTACAGCTTTTAAGTGCCGGATTTAGAAGAACATTTTCAAACCAAATAAATTGCTCACAAATAGAGAGTCCAATTAATTGATTGAATCTAAGTTTTTGTGCTTCAGTAAGCAGATCATAACTAGGTAAGTAAGAGATAGTGACCATTTCTTCTGGTGTCCACTTGAGATTCTTATCGATTGGTTTAGACCAATCAAGTGCATCAACAGTGAAAGCACGCTCTACAGATTGCTTATTAAGTTTTTCTAATTTGCTAATAAGTCTTGTTTCCATCTTAGCTCCAATTATGAAAGTACTTGTCTCAGTTCTTCGTTATGATTTTTTTCTAAGTAATTAATTAGATCTTGAGTTGTTTGACACTGTAAAAAAATTGTTACAGGTAGTTCTTCAAAATCTTCCTTAAGACGCCCAATAAATGACATGGCATCATAAGAATCAAGCCCAAGAGTGATAAAGCTAGTCTCTAAAGTCAGTGTGATCTCTTTTTCATCACTAACTTCAGCAATTGCTTCATTCAAATATTTTAAAATTTGCTCTTTCATCTATTTATCCCAATTTCTCTTTAATTAAGAAATTAAACTTAAATTTATTTTTTATGTAGCGAGATACTATAAGATTAAATCGATAATTTTTCTCGATTTTTGTAATTTCTCCGGCCATGTATCTTTTTTGGGCATTTTGGCGTTTTACTTTCCCACTAGTTGTCTTTTTAAGAGTTAGCTCTGGCACTATTGAAATATTGTCTTCTGTGAGTGCTAATTTTGATTTTAGAGCATTTGCCACGTCTTCTTTGACTTTGTTACGGGCCTCTTTTGACTTCTCATTTAGCTCAATGATGAGGTGAGGTTTCTCGCTCTTATCTGTTTGAATTGAAAAAGCAACCATACGCCCAAGCTTTACCGCAGGTACCTTTGCGGCCATAAACTCGATGTCATTTGCAAAGATATTAACACCATTGCAGATTAAGAGATCTTTACTTCGTCCTGTTACGTAGAGCCTACCTTCTTCATCTAAGAAGCCTAGGTCTCCTGTGTTTAGCCATCCATCTTCGAGATGAGTTTCTCTACCATAATAGTTAGTCGATACTGATGGCCCTTTTATATAGATTTCACCAACACCTTGGTGTTGATTTCTAATCTCAAGCTGAGTCGGTGCTAGAACTTTTCCACAAGAAATAAACTCTTCATCTTTAATCGTGACTGTCTCAAACTGTGTACCAACCTCATGAAAAGTTACTGCAAGAGTCGCTTCTGCTAGTCCATAAACTGGCATAATGGCATTAGTATTGAAGCCATATTTTTCAAAACGATTGCTAAAGGCCTTTAAAACATTGGCCTTAATTGGCTCAGCTCCACATTGAGCAAAGCGTATATGAGAAAGATCAAGACCTTCTAACTTCTTTTCTGGGATTTTAGTTGCACAAACATAATATGCTGAATTTGGGATACAAAGTGCACTACACTTTGTTTCTGAAACAAGGTGAAGCCATTTATGAGGCGCAATAACATAGTCTTGAGTACGAATAATATGACATTCAAGATTCTTTAAAAGAGCAGTGAGCAGACTTCCTATCAGCCCCATATCATGGTGAAGAGGTAGCCATGTACAAATAGAGTCAGAATCACTCAATTTGATCCCTTGATTAATTTGATCATTATTTGCAAGTAGATTGCTATGGCTTATCACAACTCCTTTTGGTGCAGAAGTTGATCCTGAAGAAAATTGAATAAAACAAGTTTCACTGCTTTCAGGATTTGCAAATTGTGTTGCCATCTCAGCGTCATTAAATTTTGCTATATTGGTAAAGCCCTCTGGAGAGTTCTTTGCTGCGATATACTTTGTTTGTGCCGCAGATGCGAATTGGAATAGTAATTCTTGGTAATCATCTTTTAACATTAAGGCACTTGATGCCATTGGTACAGGTACGTTACCTGATAGGATGATACCAAAGAAGTAAGTCACAAAGTTTTCTTCATTTTCAAATGAAAGAATTATATTTTTTTTAGTAATATCATTTGCCTTAATTTTAGAAGCAATGACACGGGCCTTCTCCATAAGCTCATTTATAGAAAGTGAGCTAGCAAGCTTAAAGTTCTTGTAAAAGAAGAGAACCTTCTTTTCTTGATCTTTATTTGAAAGTAGCTTGTCGATGAGATTACGCATTCAGCTGACCTTCTAGGTATGAGATGATCTCAAGTGTTTTATTGAAGATATGTGGCATGAACTCATATTCATTTACACTGTGGCCTACATAGTAGAATAGAACTCGGTTAAGTAGATATTCATTTGCACAAGATAACATATTTTCTAGTTTTTCTTGCTTAGATAGTTCAAGCCCATCTTTTGAGAAGTAATAATCTATATCATTCGCAATTTCACCACTTGGTGTTGTAAAGCTCATGAATTCCACAAGGTCTCTATATGGAGAGTTGTAGCGAGATAGTTCCCAGTCATAGAAGCATGGGCGACCATTTTTAAAACAAATATTTCTTGGATTAAAGTCGTTGTGAGTAAGTGTCTTTGGACCTTCGTTGATGATCTTTGACCATTGTTCAAAAGTACTTAGAACTTCTTCTAACTTTTCCTCTGTCTTTGCACTGATGTAGTTTTGTGCACGAATATAAGTGATAATTGATTTCGTTAAGTCTTTATCAATATTTACTTTTCCAAGGTTAAGAGACGACTCAGAAACTTCTTGTGAATTTGCAAAGTTCTGATGAATCTTAGATATAGCATCAAAAATTAATTCACGAGTTGAGCTTATCCATAATTCTAAACATCCTTGAGTGTTCATTAACTCAATTTGAGAAAAGTTTAAATTTTCTAAAAGAAGAAGGTATGCTTCTTTCTGAGCATTTATATATGTTCCATGAAGCTCTGGCATATAGCGAGAGAAGTCCTTTGAAACCATACGGTATGCCTCAATTTCTCTAATATGACATTTCGTAAATTCATTATTGTGAATTGTTTTAATGAATTTTCTTCTGATATCACTATCCGCAAAACCTGCAATGGCCGCAAAACCTGCAATTACGTCAGTATCAAGGGGTTTTGACTTCAGAATTATTTTATCTTCTTTGTTGATCTCTAGTGATGTAAAACCAAGAGATTTGTTTACCACTCTTGAAGTAGCTTCAGTGATAATTCCATTTTCAATATTAATCTTGTGGTCGTGTTCAATTGACTCACTTTCTTTCACTAAAGTTGACTGATCAGTGAAGTTTTCATTGATAAATTCTTTTGTGATATCTTTCGTTTTAAGCTGATCTTTCGGATTATTTCTACCAAGCTTGTCGTGTGCATAAGCAAACTGTCCACCACAGATGGCCGACATTGTTGAAAGCTCAAGAGATAGCGCCGCTCCAGCTATAATTTTTGCAAACCTTTCGACCTTTCCTGCTCCTGCACAACCGATCGACTTTAAGCAGTCTTTATAGTGACCAAGTCCTGTTCCACCTCCAACAGTTCCAATAACTAGTGAAGGTAGAGTTAAGCTTACGTATAAACCTTTTTCGTGTTTTTCAAAATTTAGAACAGCTGTTGATGACTCATGAATACAAGCAAGGTCTTGTCCTGTTGAAGCAAAAATGGCCGCAACAGCGTTGGCAACGTTTACGTTATATCCTGTCATTCCTTCAAGGCGAGTAATAGGTAGTGATCTTAAGTAGAGATTGATGAGATCAGTACTTGATGTTTTCAGAATACGCTTTAATACTTTTTCTGGTACTACACATTCTGCAGTTACATATGTTCCACGAGTCTGCATTGCAGAACCAACAGAAACTTTCTTATCACTTGAACCATTTCCTTCTAAGAAGAATTCAACGAGTTTAATTTTTGAAGTTAAAAGCTCTTCTTTGATCCAAAGACATGATTGCCACGTACAAACAGTTGTCATGTTTTGTCCGGAAGCGTCGGCACACTCATAGATAAATTTCGCGTGAACATTGCGACCGATAAGAACTGGCTTGATCTTTTTTAGATCTGCAAAGTTTGAATACTTTTTAGTAATACTTTTAATCGTATCGAAGTTATCTTCTAGCCATGAGATAAATTCATCAGCATGGTCAATATCATCAAATGTGAAAACAGGAGCACGGTACATACGCTTTCTTAAAACCTTGGCCTTGAAGCCACCACTTAAAGAAACAGCAAGTGCACCACGAGTGATCGAAGAAACTAGAGCGCCCTCTGAGGTTGCAATTGGAATATATAAATCTTCCTTTTCACCTTTCTCATTAATTTTTAATGGCCCACAAATTCCCATTGGAATTGAAATACTTCCAGCATAAGACTCGATATTACCTTTGAGGTTTAATCCATCTAGGTCTGTTATTTGAATTGAGTCGAGATTTTCCCCACACTGGGCCTCTAAAATCGCAATACGATTTAGCCTTGCCGCTTCAGAGTAGTCAAAACGAGATGGGGCCGAAAGCTTCTGCTTTACGACTTTTGCTTCCTGCTCAGAAGCTGAATTTGTGCTAATTTCATTGATCTTCATAGTTCAAATATAGCTTATAAAGATGAACGAGAACGTTTGATTGAAAATTGTACTATGGCCGTCTACACAGTAGACGGCAGTTTTGCATCAGTAAAATCAATGAGTTAGAGGGCGAAAAGTTGATAGTAGCGAGTTTTCTGCGAAATATCTTTCGCAAATAGTGAGGGAAGGTTCCCGTCTCGCATCAAGCATAGATAAGCTTGCTCATAATGAGATCTTACTTGGGGGATAATTTCCTTAAGTAGGTAAATGAAGCTTAGCCCCATGTAACGATGATCTGGATGGACTCCCATAGTCTTAATTAAGAGCCTCTTTATTTTTGTTGCTGTGGGATCCACAAAATTTAGGATGATCCCAATAATTGAATTGTCTGCTTTTGAAATTAGAGCACGTGAGGTATGAGGACAAATAAGGCCAGCCGCTTGTTGGCCATACTTAAGTTTGAATGTTTCAAATGAAATTGGTGAGTAGGCGATATTCTCTCCAAAAACTTGATCAGCACTTTGGTAAAATCGTTCAAGGTTATCAAGCCAAAATTGTCCATCAATTACTTTTAGGTCATAATTTTCAGTCATTGGTGAATCATCAATTTCATCAAATTGCTCAGACCATTTTAAGAGCTTATCAAAATCATTAATTTCATAAGTTACATAACTCTCAAAGATCTCACCATGAGACTTCAATAATTCGTACAACTCTTTGTCGTAAGGGGGCTCCATTAAGTGATGAGGTAGATCTTCATTCTGTTTTAAGCGGTAGCTATTATATGTAGAAAGATTTAATGGCCCAACCATCTTTTCGCTTCCATACTTTTGACGATAATCTTTGGCGGCCTCAATAAAGCTTTGTGATAGCTTCCCATTACAAAAACCAAAGTACGCTTGCTTATCAATAAGAAAGAAAATTGCTGAAGCATCGCCATCAACAAATTGTTCAATACTTGAGATTGCTTCGTTATCTTTAAAAAGAAGGAACTCTTGTTTTTGCTCTTGGGTAAGTCGGTCTAAATTAATTTGCATAAACACCTACAATAAGAGCGATATAAAGTAGGAGAGCGAAGAGTCCGAATGACTTTTCATTCTTCTTACGTCCTTCAAGACTTGGTTTTTTTAAATATTTAAAAAGTGTCGATTGAGCAGCTGCAAAACCTGCGATACCCATTGCTGCTAAAATTGATCGTAGATTCGGCATTAGTGGGATGAGATAAAGAAAACATCCAAGAGTTATCATATTCATTAATGTGATAATGAGAACGCTTCCACCTGTGCCATAAATCTTTGTATATGAATCAAGTGTTTCAGTCTCTTCTTCAGGGCCACGAGTCTTTCTTGTAAATTCATATGAGAAACCTGATGCAAAAGACATGGCAAGAATAAGATAAACATAGAATTCAAATGTAGGAACCTGCCATTTTGCCGACATAATCCAAATAATAATAAGAGGAGAAACGAGCATGTGGCTAATTGAATAAAGCGTTAAGCGCTTTTCTAGCCATGTACCAATAAAGAACTCCTTGGCCATAAGTATGGACCACAGATAAACAGCGCCGTAGCAAATAAGCGTTAAATAATTATTTGAAATTAAAGCAGAATAAATTAATCCAATAATAGTAAAAACTGCAGCAATAATATCTAGGTGCCAAAGTTTAATGAGGCCTCTTTGGAGCGCACGCTCTGGGTGATTAATACAGTCAACTTTGAAATCTTTATGTTCATCAAATACTCTTAAGACAAAGTAGTGTCCGACTACAGCAACTGCCCCTAGGATATCTAATGGTGTAAAATCTAATGCTTTATCTTGTAAGAATAGAGCAAGGCGACTCATGACAAAGAAAGTTATTAGACCGGAGATGACATTGGCCATTGGGAAGCGCTCGTTTGACCAAGCTAAATATCTCTTAATAAATGAATCTTCTATTGTAATATGACTTATATCTTTGCTCATACATCCTCATCTGAATTTATTTTCTTTGTACCATTATATAATGAAAACAACTATAATTGTGACATGGCAAAATATTTTACTGACAAATTAAATTACTCACTAGCAAATGAAGATATTGCGATGGAGTCAAAAGTTTGTGAAAAACTTTCTCCTAAAAAAATTGGCTCTATTTGTGGTGCAGGACCAAGAGGGTTATACCTTATTACAAATACTGACTCAAAGTTAGACCTCTTTGATGTATCGGGCCTTCAGATTGAATGGGCAAGAGCGTATGAGAAGGCGATTCTTGCACTTGAAGAAGTGGATTATTTAAGAGCATACCATGATGATTCCGCGATTTTAAAAACAGTTGGTGCTAATGTTGGACTTAATGATTATTTTGAGGCCAATGAAATTGCGGCACTTGCCGGATCATGGGAAAAAACATTTATTACCTTTTCAAAGCTTTGTCGTAAAATTTTAGGACATCGTATTATTGAGGCCCTTAGAAATTGTAAAACAATTCAAGAGCAATTAAATATAATGGATACAGTAAGCTTTAAGGTTAAGTGGACAGTTGTTTTATCAATTGTAGGAAACAAGGCCTTAATGAACTCTCTCTTGTATCGAGGTGACTTCATTAGAAAGAATATCCCAGAAAGTTATGTGAAATTTTATCGAAACCGATTTGCTCGTTTATTTAAAAACAATCTGATTAAAGATAACTTTTTCTTAAGCCTGTGCTTTTTTGGTGAAGTTACTTTGACAAATACACCCCTTCGTTGTCGAAATTATTCTAAGCTTAAAGAGTGCATAGAGACAACGCAAGTTAATTATCATATTGGTGATGTGGTTGCGGAGCTTGAAAGTGGTAAGTATCAATTTGATTACTTTTCTTACTCAGATGTTCCTAGTTACTTTGATGATAAACTAGGTAAGGATTTTATTAAGAAGGCAAGGCCATCAATTGCTATTGGTGGAGTTATTTGTGTCCGTTATTATCTACGTGTCCATACGCCGGAACTAGAAGGCTTTGAAGATATCACAGCTGAATTTAAAGATCTTATAAAGAAAGAAAAGGTCGGAGTTTACGACATAAGATTTTATAAAAGAGTTTCATAAAGAAAAGGCCTCTAATGAGGCCTTTGTTATTCTTTGTTATTCTTGGTTTTCTTGTAATAAGTTGATTAGACCTTTTTCACAGTCCATTTCAATCTCTTGTCCATTTTCTACAATTTTTGTAATTCCTGGAACTCCGACGATTGTAGGAATCTTAAGTTCTCTAGCAATAACTGCTGAGTGAGAAAGTGTCGATCCCTTTTCTACAAGTAGTCCTTTGATTGACGGAAATAATGGTGCCCATCCTGGATCAGTTCTTACTGTACATAGAATCTTGTCATTAACATCAATTCCATCATCCGGCTTAAAGAGTAGGGCAACCTCTCCTGTGATGTGACCTGGGTAACATCCTATACCTTTTAATGCACCATCATGATCAAGATTTGTATTGCCTTCATAGATAAATTTATTTCCTGCGTGAACGAAGCCAAATGTCTTAAAGTGATGACCAGGTTCCTCATCTTCATATGAATCGTACTCAGACTTTCTTAAGCTTATTAGTTCTTTTAGATTTGTCTGAACAATACGCCCATCTTTTAGTTCTTCAATTTCACTAAGAGTTAAAAAGAAAATATCATCTGGTGTACTGATTAGATTGAAGTTTGCTAATTGATTTCCCATTTCACGGTAAATTTGACGTGAGATACCAAAAGATTTTGTTCTAAGAAGTCTTGTGTTTTCACGATAACGAATGGCCTTTCTAAGTTTTGCCAGATCTTTATAAAAACGTTTTCTTCCAAAAATTGAAAGCTTTTTCTTAACTATTGGCTCAATTTTTTCTTCTTCAGACTCTCTAAGTTCAAGCTCATTTGCAATGAAGCTTTCATAACTTAGGCTTTCTTTAATCACGTAATTTTTTAGAATATTGATGAGAAAGTCTGGGCTTTCTCTCAGTGATAAGCTTTCAAGCTTAAGCTCACCAATTGTGCGATCACCATAGTTTTCGATATAATCTTGGCATAAATCAAAAATGGCCTTATTGTTGATGTAGAAGAAGTCCATAACTTTTGAATTTTCTAGTTTTAGGAATTGATCCTTAAGATTTTGATCGCATTTCTTAATTTCATCACTTATTTTTAAAAGTTCTTTAGTCGGTTGAGTACTGGCAATATCATGTTCTCCTGATAATAAATTTCCAAGAGTGATATCTGCATTTTCAACACCAAGCTTATCCATCCAGCGATACATCTTTCCATTCATCATCATAACGTAGAAGTCATTTATAAGTGGAGCGTGCCATTTACTCGTGATTTTCTGATCGAGCTCTTCAGTTAGATCATAGAGTTGAGTAAGATTAAGTCTATTGAGTTTGGTGAAATCAATGTCATTATAAACTTTATAAAAATCAGACATAAAGTCGGCAACAACTTTATCTATTTTTGAGAAATACCAAAGAAGACTACCAAAGGTTTTTATCAGACCTGGTAACATTCTTAATCTCTCACATAAAGGTAGGTCTTTATCTTCAATAAAGTCGACAGGGTCTGTAATCCCCATCATTTTCTCCATATCTCCTTTAGATTGTTTAAAGGACGGAAGCAAAAGGAGCCCCTTATACCAAGATTGAATATTGTAGAATACTCGACCTTCAATAAGAGCGATCATATTCTTATGTCTTTTTTCGTGCTTTTTTAACTCTTCTTCACTTAGCCCAGTTAAGCCTAGTAGTTGATGATAGACCTTGTAGTACATCTTTGAGGCATAAGAGAAAGTTAGGGGCGTTGTAACTCCATTGAATGACTCTTGGATATTTGAGTTATCAAAAACATTGGCGAAGTCTTCACGCTTATCCATTGGAAGAGATGTGATATCTCGTGTCTGGACAATATAGATATTTCCATTTTGAAAACAAAATTCTATATCTTGAGGCTTCTTCTTTAATGCAAGAATATTTAGGGCAAGCTTATTTAACTCAATGATTTCTGCGTGAGTTAAGACACTTGAATTGATATCATTTCCTGTAACTTCAACTTTCTTTGTTGTTTTGTTTTCGTAGTCAGCAATTATCTTAAAGTCTTTTTCTCTAATTTCATCTCTAATGATACCAAGGTCATTGATTGTGTATTCATCAGTATTGCATTCACCACTTACAACACCTTCTCCTTGACCGTAGTTTGCTGAAATAAGCATCTCGTCTCTGTATCCATTAATTGGATTGGCCGTAAAGAGAACACCTGACTTCTCAGGATCAATCATTTCTTGAATGATGACGGCCATTTTAGGTGTCGATTGATGGATTTGATTTTTAAAGCGATATGTAAGGGCCGTTAGAGAGAAGTTGCTTTTAAAACAATTTCTAATGGCATCTTCTATTTTATCTTTTCCTTGAACATAGAGAAAAGACTCTAATTGTCCAGCGAAAGAGAAGTGACTACCATCCTCATCAGCAGCTGAGCTTCTAATAGCATAGTGAATATTAGGATTAATTCTCTCCATAACTTCATCAATAATGGAAATTTCACACTTATCAATTTCAGCATGAATTTTTGCGATTAGTTCTTTTAAATCATCAATAAATTGAAGTTGTGTGTAGCTTACAATGAGTTGCTTTAATACCTCATTTTGGTCAACTAATGTTTGAAAGTAATCACTAGTGATACAAAACCAATCTGGTGTATTAACACGACACTTTTCAAGCTTAGCAAGGTTATAGGCCTTACCACCAACTTGTGTTTTTGTTGTAAGAAGAGAATCAAATTTACTTAATAGATACATTTACTACCTAACATTACAAATTATATTATTTTCATTTAATATTATCATATGAAAAAAATTGAAGATATAAGGCAAGAACTGGGTTACGAAGGTATACCGATAAATGGATGTCACTACCTGGATTCTCACTTTCGAAATAATTTAGAAAAGCGATGCTTGATCTATCAAAATAAAGATCAGAACTATGGCGAGTTTATGTCTCAGGTTGGGGCATGGATAAAGACATTATCTGATGCTGGAATAAAGAAAGGGGATCGAGTTATCGTACTCATTCCATTGCGACTGGAGCTTTATCAGATAATGGTGGCATTGTTCTATATGGGATCAGTTGTCGTCTCAATTGATTCTACTATGCCAAAGGATAAACTTAAGCAGGCCATTGAAGATGCAAATGCTCAAGGGATCATCTCAGTTAAAGAGCTTTTAAAATGGACGCCTTTAATTCCTGCTCTGTGGAAAATGAAGCGCTTTACGTTTGATCAAAATTGTCTTTTTACTAAAACTTTAACAAGTATTAGAGCGCAAGATAATCTTAATTTCTCGCAAACACCAATTGAGCAAGATGCTCAGACACTTATTTCTTTTACAACTGGCTCCACTGGAAGACCTAAGGCCGCAAATCGAAGTCTTGATATCTTTTTATCACAAAAGATTGTCTCAGAATATTTTTGGCTACATAAAGAAGATGAAGTTGATATGCCATTTTTCCCAACTCTTGTTCTACAAAACTTGGGCCTTGGAATCACCACAATTTTCCCAGATATCGACTATCGTAAATTAGCTGAGTTTGATGCATCAAGGGTTATTGCGCAAATGAACCAATATGGTGTCACACGATTTAGTGCTAATCCAATGATTATCAAAAGACTTGCTGATTACCTTGCATCAAATGATATCAAAATTCCATCGTTAAGAAGTATTATCATTGGTGGTGCTGAAATATCGACAAAGCATGCAAGTTTTGTGAAGGAACAATTCGATAGGGCCTGTTCGTTGGTTGAGATTCATATTATCTATGGCTCTACTGAAGTTGAGCCCATTAGTTTTGTTCCAATTGAAGAGTATATTTCAAATAAGAAAGTTGGACTTAAGTTGGGGCATATCATTGAAGTTTTAGATACTAAGATTGATAAGGTCGCTAATGGTTTTGATTTTCAGGAAGGAGTCGTTTGGGGAGAAATCTGTCTAAGTGGACCTCATGTTATTAAAGAGTATATTGATAATCATCCTGCCAATAAAACGACTAAGAGATGGGATGAACAGGGAAGACTTTGGCACCTCACTGGTGATGTCGGATATGTGAGTGGGGGACAGATTTATCTTCTTGGGCGGCTCAAAGATTGTTTAAAGGTTAATGGCAAGCTCGTTCCAACATTTCACTATGAGAATGAATTGGCCCGTATTGATGGTGTTCAAAGAGCAGCTCTCGTTCAAGTCAATGATACGATATTGTGTCTCGTTGAGGGTGAAGTTAAGATAAAAGAACATATTAGTGAAATCTTAAATGATTGGAATCTTGGTGAAGCGCTTGTTGAATTTGGCCGAGTTCCTGTTGATTCAAGGCATTTTTCTCGAGTTGACCGAAATGCCATAAGAGAAAGTATCCAGCACAAGTAGATTGTGCTGGATTGATATCTAAACTCTTATACTAGTTATCGTAATTTCGACAAAGAATTGAGATCTTCTTTGTCAGTTCTTTAGGTAGTGTTGAAAATAGGCTTGATCCGCTATTTACTTCGTGTCCATAACATCTTTGCCAGTGAGGAGTATAAAGTTGTCCTTTATCTCTTAAAAGGTACTCTTCCATATAATTTTGAAGATGCTTATCTAAGAGCTCTTTCGAATCAGATCTTTCTAAAACTTTTCTCTGATAAAGAGTATCTGCGATTTCAAATGGTGTAACAAAACTTGCTTGACCTTTGTATAGTTCATTTGATTCATCAAAGTTGTAGGCAGCACGTATAAAAGTATGAAACTTAATTCCTGGATAAGTCTGTTTGATACCATTATAGAAAGAGTTATCGTGTTCTCCGTTATCACCAACTAGGATAACTGTATCAGGTCTATTCTCAGCGATTAGCTCTTGAAGTCTTTGCGCTTTAAATACCTTGCTCGATACTTTAAAAGGTCTAATTTCCAAGCTTCCCTCTGGGAAGTTTCCGTTTTTAAGGAGTTCATTGTGCGACCATGCCATCACTTCCTCTGGCGCATTTGTTAGATAAAAAACATCTGCATCAAGGCGATTCTTTATGATGTGATAAAGGTCGGCCATGCCAAGGAAAATATTATTTGTGCGGTAGGCGTTTGAAACGGCATCGACTTTTGATCTGATATGGCCAACTTTAATTGTGTCGTCGATATCTGAAATTAGAATCGTCTTCCCACTATCTTTAGTAAAAGCTAGTGTTGCCGAAGCTAAGAGGTTTAACATTAATACTAGGATTACTGATTTCATCTTTCTTGTTTTCATGAAGAAATCATATTGAATGAATTCACTAATTTCACCATGTATCGCGTTAGTATGAACATTATACAGAGATTTCGTTAAAGTTTTCCATCCAAGTACTGAATTGTTGGCATTTTTGGACTTCTTTGGCCTTTAATAAGTAGAGATTCTTATGAGATCTGAATGTGAGAATACTACCATTCACTTTTAGCTCTTTTAGCTTTTCAATCTCTTTATAGTGCTCAATATTTCGATAATCACAAGTGCTGATTGTTTCGGCTTCAATTTTTTCTTTTTGAGTCACTTCTTCGTGTAGTTCATTTAAGAGATTTAATTGTTCTTGGGAGAGTTCGTGCTTAATCTGTGCTAATCTTTCTAGATAATCTTTTGATTCGTTAAGACTTCTGGCCGCAAGATGGCCCAGTCCTTTCTTTGAAAAGTTATTAAACTCTTCAATTTTCACTTGAGAGCGAAAGAGGTAGTCATTGGCCTTAGGTCCAACTGCATGAACCGTATTTGAAAGCCAGTAGACTCCGATTAATATAAAGATAAAGTATCTTAGTTTCATATGTATTTTATAGAGCAAGAAAAGTGCCAAGAAATAGGGCAGTTTTATACGAGCTTTCAGTAACTTGGAGTGTTTACTATATGGACAGTGTCTAAAAATATCGTTATTTAAGGTACTTACTGTTTAAAACATGGTATAAGGCAAATTATGTACTATTTTGATCACGCTGCCTCAACTAAGCTCTATCCTGAAGTTATTGAAGTTTTATCGCAAAGCTTCGAACTGGACTATCCAAATCCTGCTGCTAAGCATTTAGCAGGAAAGGAATGTGCTAAGAAAATTGAGGATGCTAGAAGTAATATCTTAAAACTTATTCAGGCCAAAAACTATGGCCTAATCTTCACTTCTTCTGCAACTGAAGCAAATAATCAGGTGATTCGCTCGATTGAGGAGGGGATTATTTTTTTAAGTGGAGATCATCCTTCTGTCACTAAAGTCATTGATAATGGACAAGGTTATAAAAGCATTGATGAAATTGTCGATGGCGTAACAAGTGAAACACAACTTGTATGTATCAGCCTTGTTAACTCACAATCTGGACAATACTTTGAAGTTGAAAAAATAGCGCAAGCTGTGAAGGCCAAGAATAGAAAGTGTCTCGTTCATGTGGATGCGACACAAGGCTTTGGTAAAGTTCCTTTCACACTCAAAGACTCTGAAATTGATTATGTCACTTTTGGTGCTCATAAAATGGGAGGTCCAAGAGGAATTGGCGGTCTTATTTTTAAAGAAAGTAAGGTTCAATTTCTTAAACGCTACCTAAGAGGTGGTGCACATGAAAAAGGCCTAAGAGCATCGACACCTCCTACTTCTCTTGTTGTAGCTCTTGAGAGAGCATGTGAATTGGCCTTTAAGGATTTAGAGAGTTCATTTGAAAAAGCAGAAGTTCTTAAAGAAGTAATTAAAAAAGGGCTAAGTGCTCTACATAAAAATATAAGTTATCCATTTGAGGATCGAAATACTTCACCATTTATTTTATGTGTTCTCTTTGAGGGAATTGCTAGTGATATCATCATGAGACACCTTGAAACCAAGGGAATCATGATCTCTTCATCTACAGCTTGTTCATCAAAGATTAAGGGATTAAACCCTCTCTTTGCAGGACTTGGGATTGAAGAGAAGTTTCATAAAAATATTCTTAGGATATCGATTGGTAAGTCAACAATACAAGAAGAGGTGGAAGGCCTTTTAAAAGGTTTTGGCGAAGTTATTGAAGAAATTGGTTTTTTAATTAAATAGGAATAATAAAGATGTATAAAAGTTTAATTTTAACAGTTGATGAATTATGGCTTAAGGGTAAGAACAGAAAGAGCTACTATAAGAAACTTCAGACAAATCTAAGTCGAATATTTAGTAAGTATCATCACACATCTTGGAAGCTAAAAAATAATCAACAGCGACTAGTGGCCGAAAGTGAAGAAGAGTTTAGTGAAGAGCTAATCCATAGATTAACTTCTGTTGCTGGCCTAAGCTCTGTTACTCCGATGCGAGCGTGTCCATTAGATCTTGATTATGTTTGTGATCTTGCCGTAAAAGAATTAAGTCAATTATCAAATATTAAGACTTTTAAAGTTCAAACAAAAAGAGCTCTTAAACAATTTCCAAAAAATAGTGATGAAATTAACCGCTATATTGCAACTGCAATCTTAAAAAATACGGAACTTAAAGTTGATGTAAAAAATCCTGATCTCATGGTTGATGTAAAAGTCATGAATGAAGAGATCTATCTATCTTGGGAAAAAATTCCATGTATTGGTGGTCTACCTGTTGGGACAAGCGGACATGCTATTACTCTTTTATCTGGTGGGATTGATTCACCTGTTGCTAGTTATTTAATGGCAAGAAGAGGCGTGAGACAATCTTTTGCTTTCTTTTATGCCTATCCATATGTTGGAGAGGAAGTAAAAGAGAAGATTTTAGAGCTTGGAAAAATTCTTTCTAAGTTTCAGGATAGCTTTAAATTATATGTTCTTCCTTATGGAGATATTCAAAACTATATTGCAAAAAATTGTAAGGAAGATTACAGAACATTATTTTTTAGAAAATATATGATGGATACTTCTGCGTATCTTGCAAGAAGAGCAAAGGCGAGTGCCCTAATTATGGGAGATGCCCTTTCACAAGTTTCAAGTCAGACTCTTCAGAATATGAGTGTACTTGATCGTTCTTGTCCGATGCTTGTGATGAGGCCACTTATTGGGATGAATAAGCTGGACATCATTACAGAGGCCAAAAAGATTGATACATTTGAAACATCTATTATTCCACATGATGACGCTTGTTCAATGTTTGCACCGAAACATCCAGTAATTAAGGCAGAAATAAAGTACTTTATGGAGTTTTGCGAAGAGCATGATTTATCAGAGTTAATTAAAGAATGCGTTAATAATGCTGAAGTATATCAGTATGATATTCAAGGTAACTTTGAAAAAAAATGAGCGGAATGAGATTTTATTGTGCATTGCAAGTAATTTCTTCCTGAATAATTAATCTTTGATTAATACTGAAGAGGCTTTAAAATATAATTTAGGAACTACCTAATATTATTAGAATTGGAGCTTCAATGCACAAGAAATTTCGAAAGTCGTTGGGACTATTTTTAGGTCTCATTCTTTTATCAACGCCATTTGTTTTAAGAGCGGAAAATGGTTTATTTAGTATTAATAAAGATCAAGTTTTAGGGAACTTATTAATCGATGTTCTCGAAAAACTTCATTATAAAAAATTAAAAGTTAATGATGATCTTTCTAAAAATGCTTTCAAAGAATTTGTTCAAAAAGTCGATTACTCAAAGCAATTTCTATATGATTCGGATGTTAAAGAACTTAAGAAGTATGAGTCTTTAATGGATGATGAGATGAGATCAGGAAACTACAAGCTTGTTCTTGATGCCATGAAAATTAAAAAGCAAAGAATTGAAGAAGCAGATGCTTTAAGAAAGAAAATGTTTAAAGGTAAGTTTAACTTTCATGGAAATGAAGTTGTTGAGCTAGACCCCGAAAAGAGACATTTTGCAAAAGATAAGAGTGAGTTTGAAAAGAACTGGCGCCTTACTTACAAGCAATCAGTAATGGCCCGTTATATCTCGATTAAAGAAGACCAAGAAGACCTCAAGAATCCTAAGAAGAATGCTAAAAAGACTGCTAAGAATAAAAAGAATGGAAAGAAGAAGCTTGAGTCTGAAAAAATTCTAACTGAAAAAGAAATCGTAGCTAAGGCCCACGAAGCTATCGACAAGAAATATCGCCTTTATTTCGAAAGACTTTTAAAAGACACAAGAGATGACTATATGGAGCTTTTCTATAACTCTGTTGGTGCTGTATTTGATCCGCACACAGCGTACCTTGCTCCAAAGAGAAAAGAAGATTTTGATATCGATATGTCAGGGCAACTTGAAGGTATCGGTGCTGTCTTATCTGAAGATGAAGGTTATATCAAAGTTGTTGAAATCGTTCCAGGTGGAGCTGCATGGAGACAAAAGGAACTTGAAGTTGATGATTTAATTCTTGCTGTAAGTGAAGGTGACTCAGAGAAGGAGCCGGTTGATCTTGTTGGGATGAGAGTTGATGATGCCGTTAGATACATTCGTGGTAAGAAAGGAACAGTTGTTAAGCTTCATGTTAAGAAGGCCGATGGCTCACGTAAGTCAATTGGTATCACAAGAGATGTTGTTAAGATGGGGGCCTCTTTTGCTAAGTCTTCAGTTCTTGAACTTAAAGGTGTGAAAGGTAAGTTTGGATATATTAATGTTCCGAAATTCTACCGTGAATTTAATGGAACAATTAATTGTACTGATGATGTAAGAGCTGAACTAAAAAGATTAAAGAAACAAAAAGTTAATGGTGTCATCCTTGACCTTAGAAATAACGGTGGTGGGGCCCTGACTGATGCACAACTTATGTCAGGTCTATTTATTAAGGAAGGGCCAATTGTTCAAACTAGAAACTATATGAATCAAGTTGAAACTCTTGCAGATGAAGATCCAAGTATTGAATATGGTGGCCCACTAATTGTTATGGTTAACCGTTATTCAGCTTCTGCATCAGAGATTCTAGCGGCAGCAATGCAAGACTATAAGAGAGCTGTAATTGTTGGTGGTGCAGTTACTCACGGTAAAGGGACTGTTCAGGTTGTCTATAGCCTTGATCAAGGTCTAAATAAAATGATTGGTGAAGAGTTTGGAGCATTAAAACTTACGATCCAAAAATTCTACAGAATAAATGGAGTATCAACACAGTATAAAGGTGTAACACCTGATATTGTAATTCCAGATCCAATGTCATATGCTGAAAACCGTGAAAAGGATTTAACTTACTCACTTAAGTGGGATGAAATTAAGCCAAAGAAATATCAGAAGTGGGCAGGTATGTCTTATGATATGAAAAAGCTTATTAGTGAATCTCAAAAACGTGTTCAAAAAGATGAGCGCATGCAAAAGATTGAAGAGAGCGTTGCTTACCTTAAGAAGAGACGTAAAGAGACTGAGCTTAAGCTTAATATTGACTCTTGGATGAAAGAAGAAGAGGCAAATAAGAAGAAGCTAGAAAGTCTAAAACTAGATCTAGAAAATAAAGATTTAGTTGTTACTCACTTCGAAGAATCACTAAAGTCACATGAGACTGTAAAAGAAGGTGATGAAAAGCAGTGGAAAGAAGACTTTAAACAACGTAAGGAAGAATGGGTATCATCTCTACGTAAGGATGCAGGGCTTGAGGAAGCAATCTATATTATGCGTGATATGATTGCTCAAGAAGCAAAGAAATAATAAGGATAAGAAATGGATTTTAATAAATTAATTGATAATTCAGATATTGATCATGTGATGGCAGTTCTTGAGGAAATGGATGATGAGCAATTATCAGTTGAGCTACTTAGAAAATTTAATGATAGCACTAAGGCCTTAGGAGAGTTGTTAATGAATCACGATCCTAGTTTAGATCATGCACATTGGAAGACTCAATGTGATGATGCAAAAAAGCTGGTTGATAAAGTCGTAAAAGAGATTCTTTCACATCAAAAATAATTTTTTAAGGTAAAAAAGAGTAAAAGTTTTAGATTTTTTTTATATTTAAAATTAACAAAGGCCAAGTCATAAGTACTTGGCCTTTTACTTTTTATTTGCTGAAATTTCTTCCTCTTAATAAAAAGGGAAAAATGGCGAATAATAAATACCATGTAAGTCTTTTCTTACTATCCTCACATCAAGTTAGTCTAATTCGCGTTAGACGGATTGGCCCTGGCCCCCACCAGGGCCTTTTCTATTCTTGAGGTAGCGTTCTAGATTACTACTTTGTCAGCATCAGTTTTCTCATGAAGTCACTTGCGCTTCGCACTTCCTTAGCAGCATCTTCCTCACTAATATAATTACCTTCAAGAAGATTAAGGATTGCCTGATCAAAACTCTGGCAAGGGATGTCTGCTGAATTTGTTCCACCATTTTCAATAATTGGAATGATGCGATCAAGAGGCTCATCTCCACGAATACATTCTTTAACACCTGGGCCAGTGACCATAATTTCTTGGGCAACTCGTACACCATTAGCAGATTTTTTTGAACGTATCATTCGTTGTGAGATTGTGGCATAAAGGGAGTCGGCCAAACGTTTTCGTGCATCGGCCTGTTCTTCACCTGGAAACATTGAAATGATTCGACTAATTGTCGATATCGCATCTGTCGTATGAATCGTTGCTAGTACCAAATGACCAGTTTCAGATGCCTTTAGAGCAATTTCAATTGATTTTTGATCTCTAAGCTCTCCAAGTAAGATAATATCTGGGTCCTGTCTTAGAGCATATTTTAGAGCATCTTCAAAATTATCGGTATCCACTCCAATTTCTCTTTGGGTGACGCGCGATTTTTTTTGTTCATGGATATATTCAATTGGATCTTCGATTGTAATAATATGTTTTGCACGACGCTCATTAATATAGTTGATCATACTTGCAAGAGTCGTCGACTTACCAGAGCCTGTCGCTCCTGTAACAAGAATTAGTCCACGTTTAGCTCGGATAATTTGTTTTAGTGAATCACTTAAGCCTAAGGCCTTATAGCTTGGAATTTCTTTTTTAATGACACGAAAAACAAGGCCATTCTTATTGTTGAATTTAAAGTAATTAAATCTTAGACGACACTTATCTTCAAAGTCAAAAGAGCCATCGAGATCCTTGATTGCCTCGAGCTCTTGCTGTTCCTTATCTCCAACGAGTAGGCGAAGGATATCGTAGATGCTTTCTTGGGTTAGTAATTTGTTTGATTTAACGGCGACCATGTCACCACTTATTCTAAAGCAAGGGGTTTCGTCTGCCCTTATATGTATGTCACTCGCATTGTTGTCAATAGCGACATTGATTAGTGACTTGAAATGAGAGTACTCAAATGTCATTAACTACGTCCTTCATCGTATAGCTTCTATAAATCATAGATAGATAGAGACTTGTCGGAAGACCGCGCAAAAAAGTTTAGTATTATGTAATATTAATATCTTACTTCGCGTATTTCTTTCGCATTTCCCATAGAAGATTACTAATATAAGGCCTTCTCGACTCCTTAGTTGTAAGCATTAGAAGCTTTGTGATCTTAAGGTTCTTTGGGTCTGAGTAGAGTAGAATCAGCATCTCTCGAATGAAATTTGTCGAAAGGGTAATGTAATTATCTGTTCCAACCCCAAGCTTAACGCCTTTCTTTTCCCACCATGAAAATGGATGGTCTTTAAAGTCTGGGAAAACTCCTGTGAGCTTAAGGTTTGATGATGGAAGCGCAACAAGTGAAACACTCTTTTGAATAATACGGTTTAGAATATCGTGTTGATAGTGTTCAACTTCACGTGCATTATGAAATTTAGTCTTTAATAGTAAAGTCACTTCATCTGCTTCAAGTGGCTCACCTTTAAAGAGTTTCTTTTTTACTCCAATAGAATAAGATTCCCACTCCATCTCTTCGAGCTCATGTCCTTCTGTTGATTTCTTATCAATCGGTTGATGTTTTGCATTTGCTTCAACTATTCTTTGAAAGAGACGGTGGTAGTAATAGTTAGGATTAATTCCAAGGCTTAGCCCATGTTCAAGTGTATCAATATGCCAAATATTCATAGCATTATCGACAGATTGAATTCCTTTTTTTAAAGTCAACCAAGTCTCTCCATGGTGAGAGCGAATCTTTAATCCACGGTACTGAAGCTTACGTAGTCCACTTTTAAGCTCTTTAAAGTGCGCCTTACGATAAAGGGCCTTCTCATCTCCAACTGTGTCAACTTCTACTAGGTTCTCTTTTAAGTACGGATACTTTTCCAAGATATCTAGTAGGGCATCCACTTGATGCTCAAAGTGTTCTTTCTTAGTCTCAAAGTTAATGTCATCAAAGAAGTTCAATTCTTTTCTAAAAGACGGAGATAGAATAAATTTGAAACTTGGTACTTCTTTTTGAAATTTCTTGAAACCTTCATAAAGTCCTAGAACAACATCTTCTTCAGTAACTTCTCCGATACCAGGGATTTGTTCTGCATCCATATTTGAAGCACGAGATAATGTAAACTTTAGACGAATACTTCCGACGTTATAATTTTCGTACAATTCTTTTGCCATATGATAGGCAGCATCTTGATGGGCCTTTTTAGATGTAAGGATAAGCTTTGCTAAAAAGAGTATTCGAAGGTAAGTTGCAAATTGTTCGCCTTCTTTAAGTCGAATAAGGTTATCGACATCTTCTATACTATTAATTGGGAGAGCATCATCTCCATAAACTTCTGCAATTCTCTTTTCGTAAACTTTTTTATTCTTACCACTTAGAAGTTTCTTTAAACGTGGATAGATAAATTCTGCATTTAAAGATCCTGTTAGGTGGATATGTTCTTCGTAGTATGGAATTGGAAATTTTTGAAAAAAGTTAAAAACTGCATCTGATACAGGGTGATTGAGAAGAGTTTCAATATCAACTTCATCAATTTGAAAAGATGAGAGTAGCTTCATAAATTCAAGAACTGGCTTCTCTAATAATTGATTGTCGCGAATACTAGGTGAGTGCACAAGTAGCTCTAGGGTATCATTTAAAGAGATACCATTTGTTTCGCTTACAATCTTAATTAGCTCACATTCAATATTATTGATAATTTGTTCTTTTCTCTTTTGCATCTTTTACTTCTCTCTATATCAATTACTTATTTTTATTATAAATATTTTGAATCTTATTAAAGTTTTCATTTAAACGATCATCAATGATCTTTGATTTTAATTCTGCCTGCCACTTATCTGGATGATAGGTTTGCACTAATTTCTTATATTTCTTTTTTCGGTCACTTTCTTCTTTTAGTGAACTAAATTCATCACTTAATTTATTTTCATCAATTGGAAAAAGTGCAAAAATCTCATCATATGAAGAGTTCATCTTCTTTGTCAGCGAAGTAAATAAAGAGTCTTTCTTAATTGGTAAGGATATTTCTTCGCTTCTTATAAAGCCTTCAAGAATTGCTACTCTATCACTTTTTATTGTGGATAAAGCTATAAGTAGCTTAAGTGTTAGTTTATTAAAGCGCTTGTGTTCAATTCTTTCTATGTTTTGAAAGAAAAATGCCGTTGTTGCAGCTGACAGAAAGGATTCTTTTGAAAGACTTGATTTGTTTAGCTTTGCTACTTTCAATAGCTCTTCCTTACAAAAGAAACTTTTTATAAAAGAATTTATTAGAGGAGATAGCTCTTCTTTATCAAATTTAAAATCTTTGCGTAATAGATTTAATATCTCTTCACCTTCTTTAAAATCTCCCCACTGAAGAGACGACTGAAGGCCTATAAAGAAATTTAAATCTTCATCACTTGCAAACATTTTCTTTTCTTCAAAATAAGAGAGAAAGGTTCTTTGAGATCCTTTCGTTGTTTTGGTCCCCGTTGCTTGAGTTGAGTTTGAATTACCTGTAGCAGACATTCTTTCAATCTTTCTTCGAACCATCTCATCAAACTCTTCTTTTGAATGAGACTTGTTTGATTTCTTATGAGGATTAAAGATTCCATCAAAGAACTCTTTAAACAGAGGCGCAAGCATGTAGGCCAAAACGATGGCAATAAATGCTAGTGTGATATTTGAAATTATTTTTGGTAACATATTTTAGTCTTTTTAATAATTATTTTAACGCTTTAAGGCATAATATGGAATGGGCAATAGATACACGACTAGTTAACTTAAATAAACCATGGAAGATTTCAGGGGCCGAGGTTTTGGCCAAAGAGATTATCTACGTGACTCTTAAAAATGGTGAATACAAGGGAGTTGGGGAAATTAGCTATGGTTCAAAAGAGAATATCTGCGTCGAAGATTTAAAACAAGAACTTGAGCGTTTTGCATCAGATTATGAAAATGCAGGTATTGTTCAATATAATGAGTTAACACAATATCTAGACCAATATGATTTTTATATTCCTCGTCTAAGACTAGGGGTGGAAACAGCTTTCTTAGATTATCTTGTGAAGGCCACAGAACTTAGTCCATGGAAAATTTTAGGTACTAATACAGTTAAAAGCGTAGACTCATTAGACTCATTTCCAGTTTTTGAAACAATAGATGAAGGAAGAAAGCTGCTTGATGATGCCGATACTAATGGGGTTATCAAATTAAAGATTACACATGAAACATTTCCTGTTCAGGTACAACTTATAAATGAATCAAAGCGTGTATTCGTTTTAGATGCTAACGAGTCATATGGGAGTAATCTCGAATTATTACTTGAGCATTTAGCTATGATAGAAGATGAGAATGTACTTTTTATCGAACAACCGCTTTATCGAAATGAGTTCGACCTTTATAAAGAATTAAAAGAAAAGTCACCAATCGATGTTTTTCTTGATGAAGGCATTGAAGATCATCGATTTCTTGATCCTTTTAAAGACCTTTGTCATGGCGTTGTTCTTAAAACTTCAAAGGCAAATGGCCTGATGAAGACTTTCTCACAACTTCAACAAGCAAAGAAGCTAGGACTTAAGACAATGCTTGGCTGCATGGTTGAATCAACAGTGGGAATTGCGTCACTTTTCAATATTGCTTATGGTTTTGATTATTTTGATTTTGATGGTTTTACAAAATTGAAAGACGATTCAGGGCCTCATGTTATTTGGGAAAAAGGAAAAGTGATTTTGTCTAATATGAATTAAATTCCCCCCCTCGAAAAATTGTGGTGTTCATTTAAAATAGTAAGATATGTAAATTGGTAAAATTACAGAAAAACCTGTATTGAAGCTTTTTGGGAGCCCAATGAAAAAAATCAATATCTTATTACCTTTATTTATTCTTGTATCATGTGCAAACGTTCAGCCAACATATGTTAGTGAAACACCGGCACAAAATCCAAAAGTAATTGTAAAGGAAGTCGTAAAGTATAAATCTAAAGATGTAGGTAGTGTAAAGGCTTACACCATCAACAATATGGATAAACTTGAACTTCACTATCACCAGAAACATTTCGATTTTTGGGTTAAGTATTTTACAGAAAAAGAAAGAGATTTATTTCTTAGATATGTTAATAATGGTGCACGCTATCGTAATGTAATCGAAAAGATTATGCGCTCACACGGTATACCGGAAGATTTATTTTTTGTAGGCTTAATCGAGTCTGGTTACAATACTTTTATCAAATCAAAGGCCGCTGCAGTAGGTCCTTGGCAGTTCATTAAGGCAACAGGTATTAGATATAAGTTAAGAGTTGATAGCTACGTTGATGAGAGAACTCATATCATTAAATCAACTGAAGCAGCTGCTCAGTATTTTAAAGATCTTTATAATATCTTTGGTTCATGGGAGCTTGCTCTTGTTGCCTATAATAAAGGTGAGTACGGTATCATTAGAGCGATTAGAAAAGGTAAGACACGTGATTATATGAAACTTGTTTCACGTAAGTTAATTCCTACAGAAACAATCTATTACGTGCCAAAGGTCGCTGCGGTACGTGAGATCTATAATAATCCAGGTAAATACGGAATGAAGATTACAGAATCAAAAGATAGTCCTTTTGAGAAAGTAAAACAACTCAACGTAAAAGGTTCGTTTGATCTGTACAAATTAGCACGCGCTCAGGGTGTTGATTTAAAAACACTTAAAGTTTTAAATCCAGATTTAAAAAGAAAGTGGGTAAAGGTACAAAGAAGACATACTCAAAGCATCTTCCTACCTTCAAGTGAGTTTACTGATTATGATTCATTAGCAGAGTATGAAACACGTAAGTATATCAATATTGCTTCCAACTCTTCTGATAAAAAATCTTCTGGATTTTATAAAGTAAGACGTGGAGATAACCTTTCAATTATTGCAAATCGTCTAGGTGTTAGAGTAACTGATCTAAAGCGAATTAATGGAATTAGAGGTTCTAAGATTCTTGTTGGACAAAGACTTAAGTATCAGACTAAAGGCGATATCGTTACTCATAAAGTTGCTAGAGGTGATAACTTAATTGATATTGCACGTAAGTACGGTGTAACAGTTTCAAATATTAAGACATTGAATAATCTTAAAGGAAACAGAATCTTCATTGGACAGAGACTAAAGGTTTCTACAACAAGAGTTCCATCAAGTGTTGCATATAAGAAATACCGCGTACGTCGTGGTGATAACTTAACTGCCATTGCACGTAAGTTTAATACATCGATTGGAACAATCAAGAAAGTAAATGATATTTCAGGTTCTGCTTTATATGCAGGACAAGTGATAAAAGTTCCAAGTGAGGGATAGGCAAATAGTGGCCTTTCCCTTATACTAATCAAATGAAAATTGGATTTGATGCAAAGAGAGCATTTCATAACTTCAGAGGTCTAGGGAATTACTCTAGAGACCTCATTGCAAGTTTAAGTCGCTATCACTCACAGAACTCATATTATCTTTTTACACCAGAATTTGATGACCCAAGGGCCATTCACTGGCTAGATCAATATGATAATTTGAATGTAGTTAAACCTTCTGACTTTTGGTCTAAAAAATTTCCAGCAGCATGGCGTTCTTTTAAAGTTGCAGATGAAGCAAAGAGGCTAGAGATTGATATTTTTCATGGTTTATCTCATGAACTACCTCACGGTATTGAGAAGACGGGAATCAAGTCAGTTGTAACAATTCACGATCTCTTATTCTTACGTTTTCCTGAAAACTTCAAATGGATCGATCGACAAGTCTATCTTAGAAAAATAAAGTACGCGACAGAAGTTGCAGATGTTGTTTTAGCAATATGTGAGCAAACGAAGAGTGATTTAATTCATTATCTTGGCTGTGAACCAAATAAGATCAAGGTTGTATATCAAACTTGTAATCCTCGTTTCTATTCTCCAATTCCTATTGAGAAACAGGTTTCTACAGTTGAACGCTATGGTGTGAACGAGAAGTTTATTCTTTATGTTGGTGCAATTGAGCCTAATAAGAACGTTCTAACTCTTGTTAAGGCCTATGCAGATATTAAGAAGTCGATTAATCATAAGCTTGTTATTATCGGAAATGGTGGAAGTTTCAAGAAAGAGGTTGAAAGTTATATTCACTCTAAAGGACTTGAAGATCGTATCATGATTCTTTCAAATGTGACTAATGATGACCTTCCAGCTTTTTACCAACGAAGTGATTTATTTGTTTTTCCATCATTCTTTGAAGGATTTGGTATTCCAATTATTGAGGCGTTATTTTCGAAGACACCTGTGATTACTTCTAAGGGATCCGTATTTCCTGAAGCGGGTGGCCCTAATACGATTTATATTGATCCAAGTAATAAACACGAAATGAGTGAGCAAATTGTCAACGTACTTACGAATCCTGATCTTGCCTTTGAGATGGTAGAAGCGGGCCGTAACTTCGTTGAAAAATTTCATCGTCGTAAGACGGCCCAGAATTTAATTGATTTGTATTCGAGTATGTAATTACTTTTCAGTGATTAGTGAGAGGTTAGTTAGGCTGTATTTCTTTAACACATCTAAAATACGCACTAGCCTCGAGTACTGAACTTCTTGATCAACTCTTAGATCAATTGGTTTATTCTTATCTTGAATAGATGCTAACTCAGTATCTAATTCATCAATAGTGTATTTCTTACCAGCAATTGCAACTTCTTCTTTTGATAATTCAATTGTTAAAACTTTAGAATCTGCAGAAGCCTTTTCACCAGACTCTGTCTTTGGAAGATTTAAAAGTAGCGCAAGCTCAGACTTCTTAAATACAGTTGAAGTCATGAAGAAGATCAAAAGTAAAAAGACAACATCAATCAATGGAGTGATGTCAGCATTTGCTTCTTGTCTTGTTCTTTTTGTGCGTGAACTCATAGAACTTTTTCCATGATTTCTTTTTCTAGTTTTGTCTCTAGTTTATCAACTGAACCAAGTAGGTAGTTGTGACCAACAAAGTGTGGAATCGCTACGATCATTCCACCAACTGTCGTGATCAGTGCCATTGAAATCCCTTGTGCAAATGAAGCCGGATTTGAAAGACCTGTTTCTGACATTACGTGGAAGGCCGTAAGAACACCAACTACTGTACCAAGAAGACCTAGAAGAGGTGAGATCGTTGCAATAATTTTTACAGTGTTTAGACCCTTTTCAACATTCATGATGTGGCCAGCAAGGTACTGCTTTGCAATTTCAATAGTTGATGAGGTGTCCATGTGCTCACCATTATCTTTTATCCTCTTTTGAATATCGCTTGAAGTTTGAGAAGTCATTTTCATTTCAACTGAAAGAAAATAAGCTTTTGATAACATGATTGCCCATCCTACTACATTGATAAATAGTAGAATATACATAATTAAGCCACCCTGTTGGATGTATTCATATAAGCGCATTGCGTCTCCTTTATTATAAAACATTTTAATTTTATTATAAAAATGGGGCCATGAGAACACTAAAATATTTTGATCAGATATGCTCAAATCAAACAATTTATTACTTTTAGAGAAATTTACAAAAATCTAACATAGCTCAGATAATTAATTGTGCTGGCCTGATATTATATATTCATAGAGGAACACAGGAAAAAATTGGAGGTCCTATGAACTATGAATTAAGCTTTCACAACGTTGATCACTCACCAGCTTTTGAGGATTACGTAGCTAAAAAGTTGAAAGGAATTTCAAACGACTTTAGAAATGTGGGTCATATTCAGTTCGTGGCCGATAAGAAAGGTCCAGAATATGTATTCTCGGCCAATGTGAACGGTCACAAACATCAGTTCCACAAAAAAGCCAAAGGAGATAATGTTTATCAAGCAGCTGCTGGTGTCTTAGTTGCTTTTAAAAGCTGGTATCGCGATCAGAAGATTGCTAGCTAATTAAAATAAGATACCAAAACAGTCGGCTTACGGCTCTCAATTCTAACTAGACAAGTGCCCAAAGTTTTTTACTTACACGTATAAACTTTGGGCATTTTTTTCCGATAAATTTTAAGTAGTAGACCCTTTCATGGTGGAAAGGGCCGAAAATTTAAAGGGTAGTCTTCAGGGATGAGAGTAGGGACTAATGTCACATCACAGCTGGCGCAAAGAATGCTAGGTGAAGTGAACGATCACCAGACGAGTGAGGTTCGCAAACTAGCAGGTGCAAAGCGCATATATCAGGCCGCAATTGATCCGGCCGGCGCAGCTATATCCCTAAAGATGTCAGCACAGAATCGCTCTAATCTTCAGGCCCAACGAAACTCAAACGATAGTTTTTCAATGCTCGAGGTTGCTGATGCAACAATGGGGAGTATGCAAGATATTGCAATTCGCTTAAAAGAGCTCTCTATCCAAATGGCAACTGATACTTATAACGATAGTGATCGCGCCAATACAAACCGTGAATTCAAGCAGCTTGCACGTGAAATAATACGTATTCAAGAAAATGCTGAATATAATGGCACAAAACTTTTAAATGGTGGCCGTGATCTTGAAATGCAAATTGGTATTCGTAACTCAGAGAAGAATGATCGTATCAAGTACAATATCAGTGATGTAATGACTTCAAATCGTAAGCTTCTTAATCAAAACGTTCTGACAAAAGAAGGGGCGAGGTCTGCAATGGGAGCTGCAGATGCTTTAATTGATAAGATCTCACATTCTAGGGCCAAGGTTGGTTCAACGATGAAAAGAGTAGAAAGTACTAGTGCTAATCTTCAGCATAATTATGAAAACTCTGAAGCGGCTAGATCAAAAATAGAAGATACAGATATTGCAAAAGCGACGGCAGCAAAGGCCCTCGATTCGATTAAGATGGAGTCTGCAACAGCATTCCTAGCGCAAGCTAATACTGCGCCAGGAGCAATTGCAAAGCTTCTTGGTTAGTTTACTCCAAGAGCTTTTTTAACTTTTCCAAGAGTGATTGTTTCACCTAGCTTAATTAACTCACCATTCTCATTGATCACAAAGTAAGCAGGAACACCAACCATTCCCTGAGACTCTAGCCATTTTCCGATGGCCTCATCTTTACGAGTCCAGTCTCCAAGAAGTAGATCGATCTTATTTTCAGCAACCATATCTTTGAATGAGTCAGTATTGATAACAAGCTTTTCATTTACCTTACAAGTGATACACCAGCGAGCAGTGAAATCAATAAATGTAAGCTTCTTCTCATCAATGCGCTTATTCATTTCTTCTTGTGTCCATTTAGTCCAGTTAAGGCCTTCTCTTTTTTTGTCTTCGATAAGAGAGTTACCGTTACCACCAGTATTAAGTGGAGTTGTTATTGCAGAATAGCCTAAGTAGAAGACTGGAAGAACAATGATTAAGGTTGCTAGAGCTTTCTTTGTCATATTCTTTCTCATATAGAAAAGGAAGAATGTGAAGACAAGGGCCGAATTGATATACATCATCGCAACAGGTGAACCCACGAGTGCTGAGTAGACATCAAGTAACCAGACAACTGTTAGAATTAAAGTTAATCCTAAAAGTTTCTTCACGTGATCCATCCACATACCTGGCTTAGGAAGGAAGCGAATTAGTGCAGGGAAAATTCCTGTTAGAATAAAAGGTGCACTTAAACCAAGTCCAATTGCTAGAAAGATCATGACAATATTTGTACTTGATTCTGAAAATGCAAAAGTAAGAGCTGTTCCAAGAAATGGAGCCGAGCATGGAGTTGAAAGTACTGTCGCTAAAACACCACTAATAAAGTCACCGTAGAAGGTATTTCTAACTTCAACATTTCCAAGTTTTGTTCCACCAGGAGTTTTAAATTCAAAGAGACCAAAGAGGTTTAGCGCCATCGTGAAGATGACAAAGACCATGATCGCTACAAACATTGGTGATTGAAGCTGAAAACCCCAACCAATTTGTTCACCAGATGCTTTAAGGCCAACAATAGTAAAGGCAAGTGCCGCAAATGTAGCAAGGACACCTAGTGAGTAGAACATATTATGTTTTAATACTTTTGAACGACTCTCATTCGAATGCTTAATTAGCCCAAATAGCTTAAGAGAGATAACAGGTAGAACACATGGCATGATATTTAGAATTAATCCACCAATAAAGGCCATAAAAAGAAAGTAAGGTAGGGAAGAAGAGCCTTCCTCATTGCTTACAATATTCTTATCTTGAACAAGCCTATTATTATCAACTTTTGTTAGTCTCGCGTAGAATGTTTTAAATGACTCTTCATTTGTTCCAAATGAATTAATGTCAAAATCAACTCGATATGTTTCACCGATAACTGGGTCATTAAAAACAAACTTAAATGCAAGTGGTTCAACAAAACGCCCATCTGTCGGAAGAGGGTATTCTGGCTCTAAGTATTCTCCATCCCAATCTAGCTGGTAGAGTCCGTAGTGATTTCCTTTTGTGTCTTTATAGAGTGCTTCTCTTTTAAAACTGATTGGACTCGTTGTATAAGGTGTCAGGACATTTTGTCCCGCCGTAAGCTTTTGGTTTTCACCAGTAATATTATAGACAAGAGCAAGTCCGCCTTCATACTTTGTTAATTGAAGATTTAGGTATGTTGGAGTTTCTCTAAGAGTAGGAAGGTTATTAAATCTTTTTTCAATTTCAGAATTTGCTACTTGGATTTGATTATCTTTAGATTTGAAAACACCACCATCAAAGTCACCCTTAATTATCTTTTCCTGTGGAATACAAATGTCATGACAAATTAAGTATTTTAAATGAACTTCAAAATTCTTCGCATTATCAAATGAATTTCCTAGGTAGTAGAAATACGAGTAATCATCTTTGTGACCGAATGTCTGAATATCACCCTTCTCAATAAACTTATGTGGTATTGGCCATTCCACTAGATCCAGTACAATTTTATCGCCATCTTGTTTAAACTCAACTTCTGTCGCTAAACCTGAATCCCCTGGGTTTTGCCAGTACGTATGCCAACCATCTTTATTTCTCAAGTTAATGGCCAAGTACTTATTGTTGTTCTTAGCAAACGTTGTTACCTGGGCCTTCACTAGGTCTGAGTAATCTTTTTTATCGGCGTAGGCAAAGAGGGTGATGGCCAGGGCCAGTAGGATTTTGTACATTATTTTTTCCTTAAAATATCTTAATTAATTTCATACCTTAGCGGTATTATACGCTAAAGCATGACGCTAAATCTAGGAATTGACAAAGATTTGACGATAAAAGCTTCTCTCTTAACATTGTGAATGAATATTAACATTCTACCTTGTAACTCCTTAAAAATACGTAGTCGCAAATTTTGCTAAATATTTTAGTCCATTATCCGAAAAGAAGAGCGAAGAGGTACTAATAACGAGGAAAAAAAAGTGAAAACCGTTAATTCTTTATTCTTTGGACTTGCATTGATGTCGCTAACATCGTGTAGCTATGTGGAGCATTTTGAAAAACGCGCCCAGGCCATTAACGAGTTAGAGGACAAGATTCTAGTTTTATCAAAAGAAAATCAAGAGATGAACAATAAGCTTATGCAAGCTAATTACAAAATCAAAACTCTTGAAAGTAAGAATTATTATCTCGAAACACAATTAAAAGATAAAGCTCCTAAAAAGGAGAGTTATACAAAGAGAACAATTGCAAGTGTCGCACGCGTCGATAGTAACGACCTCGTTAAGTACGATGTGTATAAGTGGGATGCAAAAGAGATGGTCTCAATTGCACAAAAAGAATTTGATTCTAAGAATTACGAAAAGAGTGCGCAGTTTTTTAATGCATACACAAAGAACTTTCCAAACTCAAAAGAGCTTGATGCTGACTTCTTATTTCAAGCAGGTGTAGCAAGTTATGAGTCAGGAAAACACTATGATTGGAGTGAGAAATATTTCACTTATCTTACTAAGAAGTATCCAACATCAAAATACTACCTAGGTGCAAAATTATGGCTAGGTATGAGTTATTTAAAACAAAATCGTAAAGACGAATTCTTTGCAGTCGTTGAAGAATTTAGAAAGAAATATAGAAACACTCCTGAATGGAATATCCTAAGTGGGCACTATGAGAAAATCGTACAGAAATATAAAAAGAACTAGTCTGCTAATCTTAGCATTCATCTCGACTTTTTTTACAGTTGCTCTTGGTGCCGAAACGGCAAAATCTCCAAGGGCCGTTGTTGCAAGAGTGCAGGGGAATGTTTTTGTAACTAGTAATCAACAAACAAAGAAGTTAGATGCAGGAAGCTACATCTATGACTTTGACGATATTTTTACTGAAGTAGGCGCTGAACTTGTTTTTAGAGATTACTTTGATCACGAGTATCATGTTTCAGGTTCAAGTTATGTCTCAATGCTTAATAAAATAGTTGAGCTTAAGTCTGGATATATCTGGGTAAAGTCTATTGAAAATACTGATGATAAGTTTCAACTTCAAACTGTTAATGCGACAATTTCGTACGATAGTGGAGAGTATATTGCTTCTTATGATCCAGAAAATGGAAAGACTCAAATTTTAAGTATTACAGGTACTCATACAATTAATAATAATGTTTATGAGTTTATGAAAGAACAGGTTGGCCCTGGCCGCTTTTCTTTTGTGAAAGAAGATTATGAAAATGGTGCTCCAAGAGTTCCGACACCTATTTCTTCTAGCGCTTATGAAGCTGTGACTTCTTTATTTCCTGCAGTTAAACCGATGAATGAACGCACTCTTGTTGCTAGAGCACCAAGGCATAAAGACAATAAGATTTCGCAAGAGCTATATACAAAGACTCCTAAAAGATCGACAGCTTCTGTTACTCTTAGAGAAGATATGAGGGTTTCTAATAAGCCTGGTGAAATTGTTGTAAGACAATCTCAAACAGTTAAGTCTCGTCGAGAGATTGCTTCTGTTGGAGTAGAAGGTGGGGCAAGAGCAACTCGACTTGAGCAATTCTATGAAGAAAAACTTAAGGAAATGGCAAAAGAGTCACCTAAGAAGAAAGCTTTTAAGAAGTTTAAGCCAGACTACACAACTAAATCTGATGTAGAAGTTAATGTATACGGGCCAAATACTAGGGTTCCTGCTTCTGAAGAAAAGGCTCCTACTCAAATGAAAAAAGAGCGTGAGTATGAGAGGGAAGCTCCACAAGAAGGAGTACGTCCAGAGCGTAAGTTTAGGCCAGAGAAGCCTCAGTCTTTAAGAAATCCTGCATCTGTACCTTCACCTGTTGATGAAGAATTTAAAAATGATGTATTTGAGACATCTTTGAGAAAAGAGTATTTAGGTCAACAAAAGCATAGCGATGCTGTAAACAGTCTAATTAATGATCTTGAGAGTTATAGTCAGGATTACAAAGAAGCCTACTAAGAAAAATTCCCGGTATTATAAAAAAATGATCTCAGTTAAAATATAAGCAACTATTTGCTTATATTTTAACTATTTAGATGGGATCAGTCTTATGTCTATTGCACAAATTCCTCAGGCCCTTACTTATGATGATGTCTTAATTAAACCAGGATATTCAGAAGTATTGCCTGGAGATGTTTCTTTAAAAACAAAGTTTTCTCGTAATATTGCTTTAAATATTCCAATCGTTTCGGCGGCCATGGACACTGTAACAGAGTCTAAGACTGCAATTGTTATGGCCCAACAGGGTGGTATTGGTGTTATTCACAAGAATATGTCTCCTGAAGATCAAGCGTGGGAAGTTGAGAAGGTAAAGAAGTTCGAGTCAGGCGTTGTTCTAAATCCAATTACAGTTAATCCTGAAATGCATTTAGAAGAAGTCATAAGGCTGACGAGTAAAAATAAGATTACAGGGGTTTTAGTTGTTGATTCTGAAAACTATCTCGTAGGAATTCTTACTAGTCGTGATATTCGTTTCGAACATAATCTGAATCAAAAAGTTAAAGATATCATGACTCCAAAAGATAAGCTTGTTGCAGCTCTGGAGGGGATTGATCTCGATGAGGCCCAGAAAATTCTTCATAAGAATAGAATTGAGAAGCTTCCAATTATTTGTAAGGATGGAAAGCTTAAAGGTCTAATTACAATCAAAGATATTTTAAAGCGTATCAACTTTCCTAACTCGAACAAGGATGCATTAGGACGTCTTAGAGTTGCCGCTGCTATTGGCGTAGGTGATAAAGAGGTTGAGCGTGCAAAGCATCTTATTGCTGCTGGTGTTGATTGTATCATTATTGATACAGCACATGGTCACTCAAAAGGTGTCATCGGTATGGTTAAAACAGTAAGAGGGCTTATTTCTAAAGATCAAAGTGTTGATATTATCGCAGGAAATATTGCAACACCTGAAGCATGTCTCGCTCTAATCGATGCTGGTGTTGATGGTGTAAAAGTAGGAATAGGTCCAGGATCAATTTGTACAACTCGTGTTGTTGCAGGAATTGGAGTTCCTCAACTTTCTGCAGTTATGGATTGTGCTGATGTTTGTTTTAAGGCAGGGATCCCATTTATTGCAGACGGTGGAATTAAATACTCTGGTGATATCGTTAAAGCACTTGCTGCAGGGGCCAGTTGTGTCATGCTTGGTTCAATGTTTGCAGGGTGTGATGAAACACCTGGAGAGATGGTTTTATATCAAGGTCGTACTTATAAAGTTTACCGTGGTATGGGCTCACTTGGAGCAATGAAGCTTGGTTCAAAAGATCGCTACGGACAAGGTGATGTAGATGATCAAAAATTAGTTCCAGAAGGTATTGAAGGGCAAGTTCCATATAGAGGAAGCCTTGCTTCAAATATCTACCAATTAAATGGTGGTATTAGAAGTGGTATGGGCTATATCGGTGCTTCAACAATTGTAGAAATGCAAGAGAAGGCCCAATTCGTAAAGATTACGGCAGCTTCACTTAAAGAGAGTCATCCACATGACATCATGATTACGAAAGAAGCACCAAATTATCAAATTGAAAAATAAAAAATAGGAATAATAAAATATGAGTGCAAGACAAATATGGATCGTGGACTTTGGTTCACAGTACACACAATTAATTACAAGAAAATCACGTGAGCTCGGTTACTCAAGTGAGATCATCACAGTAAAGAAGGCCCGCGAACTTTTTAGCGAAGGAAAGAAGCCAAATGCTCTTGTTCTTTCTGGTGGACCTCAATCAGTATTTGAAGATGAAACAAATTATGACTTTGTTTTTGAAAATGAGAAACTTCCTATCCTAGGTGTGTGCTACGGAATGCAGCTAATGGGGAAGTACTTTGGTGGTGTTGTTGAGAAGGGAACAATCGGTGAATACGGTCATGCTAAGATTCATTTAATTAATGGATTCAAAATGGATGGAGTTCCTGAAGAAGTAAACGTTTGGATGTCTCACTCTGATCATATATCAAAACTTCCTGAAAATTTTAATCTTGTCATGGAATCAGGAAACGGTCTTGTTTCTGCAATTGAGCATACAACACGTCCAATGATGGGATTACAATTTCACCCTGAAGTTGAACATAGTGAACATGGAAAGGATATTTTAAATCATTTCTTTAAAGATATCGCAAAACTTGAAAAAGATTGGGATGCGACTGAAATGCTTGAAGAGGCCAAAGAGCTTGTGCGTGGAATTGAAAAATCAAAAGTTCTATGTGCTTTCTCTGGTGGAGTTGACTCACTTGTTGCTGCTCAACTTTCTCACGAAGTAATTGGAGATAATCTGTACTGTTTCTTCGTTGACCACGGACTTCTACGTCCACAAGATTACCAGCATATTGAAACATTAAAAGAGAAAACTCAGCTTAATATTGAAGTGATCGACGTTAAGGCAGAGTTTATGGCAAACTTAGAAGGTAAGTCTGATCCTGAAGATAAGCGTAAGGCCATTGGAAAAACTTTCATTGATATCTTTGAAATGAAAGTAAAAGAATACCAAGAAAATCACGGCATTAATTTTGAATACCTTCTACAAGGTACTTTATATCCAGATGTCATTGAATCAATCTCTCCCCATGAAGAAGATGGTAAGTCAGTAACGATTAAGTCTCACCACAATGTTGGAGGACTTCCTGAGAGAATGAATTTAAAACTTCTTGAGCCTCTTCGTTACCTATTTAAAGACGAAGTGAGAAAGATGGGAGAAGAGCTTGGTCTTGAACATAGTTGGGTTCACCGTCATCCATTCCCTGGGCCAGGAATCGGAATTCGCGTTCTTGGTGAATTAACTGAAACTCGTATTGCTCAGGTACAACAAAGTGACCAAATCCTTTTTGAAGAATTACATAAGCACAATCTCTATGAATCAACTTGGCAGGCACTGACTGTTTTACTTCCTGTAAAAACAGTTGGAGTAAAAGGTGATGGCCGTGCCTACGAAGAAGTTATTTGTCTTCGCATGGTTAACTCAAGTGATGGGATGACTGCGACGTGGACAGATATGCCACACGCTTTCTTATCTCGTGTTTCAAATCGCATCACTAATGAGGTTAAGGGTATCACTCGTGTGGTTTATGACATCACGTCTAAACCTCCTGGCACTATTGAATGGGAATAGCCGCGGTCATCTTGGCAAAGCCAAGATTTGACGCGGCTATAGCGCCCCACCATTTGGAATGAATCAATACTTCAACAGGCCGACGTTTATGTCGGCCTTGTTGCCTCAGGCGCAATGGGAAGGTCTACGAATAAGTTATGGTACGCGCCACCTTTTCGAGATTTAAATGGTTTAGATTATTATTTCTTTCGAACTCATCATCAATCTATTTCAAAATCAAGATTCTTTAAGAATAACTAATTTCAAACGGATTAAGGTATTAGCATATTTAATATGGGATTGAAATTTGAGCTTCAACATAGATATTTAGAGCAGAAAAACTAGATAACTATGTTGAATCTCGTAAAGGTGGCGCGTACCTTACTGAGTACAAACAAGCTTATAAACAGTTGCCCCATTTACGCTTGCTAGCTCAAAACGATTATTTTGATCAAAGGTTGCTGTTGAAACAATTCCTTTCGTGTAATCAGGACCAAATGTAATCTTAGCGACAAATTGTTCCTTATCGTACTTTGTGAAAACGAAGTAGGCTTCGTCGATATCCGCGTGAATTTTTGCATCAGTATACTCAAATGCATTTTCTAGTTTGATTTCTTTAAGTTGAGACTGTCCTCTGTCGTCCAAATATCTTTTTGAACCGATACAATCCATTGACAGGGCAGAAGATGCCAAAAGTAATGCTAACGTGATTTTTGCGATCTTTTTCATTTGAACTCCTTACCCCTAAGTTAATTAATAGGAAATTCTAGTGAAGAAATGCTATCAACGCAAAATATTGTGCTCAATAGTTAGAAAGTGTTAGATTTTTGTCGACTTAAGTTACTGAATTAACTTTAAAAGGTCCTTACTGAATGCATTAGACATGAGGGCCGAGAATAAGAAGATAAAGAATGTTGCAAAGACTTGTTTGATGAATTTCTTTTCCATATCGAAATCTTACTGGATTTTAATATTTGAAAATACTTTTTTAATAATTGCCTAGGTAGTGTTCAGCTTTATTTTTATTACTGTGCAAAAAGGTTAAGCTGATCAAGGCGTGATTCATGCTTAGAGAAAATTGTCTCAACAGAGTGCTCATGAACTTCGCGTTTTTCAAAGCCATTGTCATAAGTTTGAATAACGAAGAAAGACATACGTGGAAATTTTGCTTTTAGCTCTTTCATCGCATCTGTAATGAGATCGATATTTCCAGCATCATCATCACTCATTCCAAAGCGGTGATAATCTGAGTATCCGTATTTTTGAATAGCAAGTTCAACTGATTCGATAATGGCCTTGTACTTAAGTTCAGGCACATTATAATCCTCATCACGTCCACCAAGTCGTACACGAGTTTCTGGATTTGAAACAGCATAGACAGTGTGAAAGTTTGGCATATTTGGTAGGTGACCTTCGTTATAGATAACTTCGATCCCTTGCTTAATTGTATCTTCTCTGTGACCACGAGCTGTAATAATTGAAACTGGTCTTTGATTATAAGTTGCATGATAGAAGTGATTCCAGCTCGGAGCTTTCCAAGTTGAATCACTTCTTTCAAGTGCATCCTGGATATCTGTGATAAGTGATTGCTTTCTTCCGGTTAGTCGTTGAGTAAGCGAAAGATCTGAATCGCGGAAATTTCTAAAAGTTCCCGTCTCATCATCGAAATCCATGTGATAATTTGCGTAAGGTCCTTCTTTTCCAATGATCTTATTATGAGCAGCAAATTCGTGAGAAGAAAGAAGCTTCTCTTCGCCTGTCTCATTGTGAAAGATAATGATTGGAGTTGAAAGGAAAACGACATTGTCGTCGAAATCGAAGAAATAGAAAGACTTTCCACCAAGGTGGAAATTGCGATCGTTTTCGCGCGGAAGCTCAAAGTTAAACTCGAGCTGTTCCTTGTTTTTAGGTGATTTTTTCTTACGATTAAAAACCATGGTTTCTCTTTTCTATTTCTAACGAAAATACTTTTTATGGCGTATATTCGCAGAAGTTGTGGTCGTGTTCAAGAAAAGAGCTTAGTATCTGCAATATTTACAGATACTAAGTTATTGAAATCTAGTAACAATTAGAGTCGTTTAAAAGGTTGATCGTTGCAGAAATCTGCATTTTTAAGTCACTGCTATTAGATACGATCCAGTTATTTGATAGGGATGATAGGCTTTGTTCGATACCTGTGCAAATCATCCAGTCATCAGAGGCAATGCTAATTGCGCTTAATAAATTATCAGTATAATTTTGAATTACTTCTCGGCCGTCTTCATTTAATTCAAAATTAGACATTCTAATTTTAAAATTTAGGTCTCTTAGAAGAATTAGGCCAATGCTACTTAGATTTTTATAATTGGCGCTTCCAGTTATCTGCCCATAAGAGAGAGTATCAATCATAGGAATAATTGTTCTTAAAAGCTTATAGTCAGATCTTAGATTTTGTAGCTTTTCTTGGTCAGAAGAGTTTTCGTAAAGCATTTTTGAAAGTTTTAAATTAAGAGTAATCAGTGGAGCTAAATCAATCGTATTATATTTTTCTAGTGCAGAGTTTGCGACATTAAAATAGCCGAGCTCTTCTTGAATACTCTTTGAATTAAATGAACGAAGTTGTGTGTTTTCCACAATGTCAAAAGATTGCTTGGCCCACTTCATTTTGAATTTGCCATAACCTAAGATATCTTGTTTTACTAAGACTTTTGTTGAATAAACATAATTATCATCATTAATACCTTGTGCTCTTAGGAGTTCATGGAGAACCATAATATTTGCAAGGCGTGAGTTCTTAAAGATTGTATTCCAGTGAAGCTCTGGTATATCGTCACCAACGTATAGTGTGATCTTTCCTGGCTCACCAATAGCACTTACAGGATTTCCTAGGTTATCAATTAGGATTTCCTTTGATGTGCTAATCGTTTTAATATTTAAATGGGCCCTAAGAAAAATAGGTGTGATAAGAACGTCACTGATCGATTTAAATCCTTCTTGATAATAGTCAATAATACCGTTTCCAGTGCTAATAAAACGAAGCCTAATTGTATCACCGCCATTTCCTACACCTGATCCACCTTCTCGAAGAACGGGACGTTCAGCTGCTTGTATTGATAGTGTCAAAAAAGATAGTGCTAAAATTAAAAGTACTCTCATTGGTCAACCTTATGTGAAATAGCAAAGAAGTTAATTGCTAAGTGATATAATTGATTTCCTTCAAAGTCCTTTTCGATAAATTTTTGAGAAAATTCCTCTCTGAATTTTCTTAGTTCTTCCTTCGCCCTTGGAAGATTTTCTGCATTAATACCAAAAGTGAAGCCAGAAAATTCTCGCTCTTGCACATCTTGTTTTTCAACGGCCTCTTTTGCAAGTTCTGCAATATTCTTGTGGTATTCCTGCTTAGCAAGGTTTGGAATATCATTTGTTGTAAAGACTGTGCCATGGGCCTTGCGGTAGCTTCCATCTTTAAGAGTCAGCATCTGAAGCTTTGTCAGTAGCTCAACGCTTTTTCTAATTTCAGAAAGAGGGTAGTTATGTATTAATAATTTTTGAATCTTAATAGGTGTCAGCTCATCTTCAATTAAGCAAAATAATTCAAGAATGAAGAAGTTAAGTGGATTACGAATGAGCTCATAACTATCAACTTCATAGACTTCTAGTGTTTCATTATTTCTTTGAATTGAACTTAGATAAAATAGTCTTTCTTCTTCAGACTTTGCGGTCCCAAGTTTTACTAGCTTTTCAAAGTATTCAGCTTCATCTGCCTCAAGTTTTAAGTCCTTGGCAAGAGTCATGATATACTTACTTGGAAGATTGCGTTTTCCGTTTAGAACTTGGTGTAGCTGAGAATGAGAAGTGATTCCTAGCTTTTGGGCCCAAGATCTAATTGAGAAATTTGGGTTAAGCTCTTTCTTCTTAAGCCATGTGTCTCGCAGAAAGAGAGAAGCATTCACGTAGTTGTAAATCTCTACAGAATGCTTCATATTTAAATGTGGATTTGTTTCTTGAGTTTGCAATTTATTTAAGTTTTAGATCAAGTCCGTACTGTAGGTCCCAAGTACATTCAGTACCATGGTTCCCATTTGATTGTTTTGTCATATCCTGTGGAATAACGATTTGAACGTTCTTACCATTAAATGTCAGTGTTCCGATATTTAGGTTTTGCAGATATTCTTCTTTGTTGCGATAAAGATCATATCCTCCAAATCCATCTTCTTCACCAATGAATTTCATTCCCAAACCAGCGCACTTTTTCTTGTCTTGAGATGTGATGAAAAGAGTGATTCGTCCTGTACTCGATTTTGTAATGTCGGCATTGAATCTTATATTAAATGTCTTATTCTTCCATTCGTTTTCTAAGTTTAGACATAGTAAGTTGTCCCAGTTGCATTCAAGGGCCCTAAATGCATAATACCTAAGTTGAACTTTCTTTGTCCCTTTGTAAGATCCAGCGATTGTTTTTTCTTTCTTTGCAAATGCTGTGGATGATAAAAATAGTGTCGAAAGTAGAATTGTCATTAATATATTTTTCATATTTGATTCCTATTTATTTCTTTAAAGTAAGACCTAGGCCATGTTCAAAATTCCAAGTGCATGTATCTCCATTTCGTCCTTTTGAGTAGAGCTTAATGCCTCTTGCAATTGATAGTTCAATTTCCTTGCCTGAATATAGAACATTTCCAAGTTCTACGTTATTTAGGTATGCTTCTTGATCCTTATAAAGTCTATAACCACCGAAGCCATCAGATTCACCGATCACTTTCATAGAAATTCCTGCACATTTCTTTTTTCCTTCTGACTTGAGTGCTAAAGTGATTCTTTGAGTATTCGTTTCAAAAATCTTTGCTTCAAATTTGGCCTTTATTGATCTTGTATTTGTTACATTTCCTGCACAATTTGCAACTCTTGCTCCCTCAATGGCCAAAATTGGAATTGCTATAAATGGTACGGCCAGAGTTCCTGTTCCAACAATAACTGCACCAACACCTGTTCCAAGAAGATGATAAAACCAAAATTCATGATGTTTGTAGTTCGAACATCTGCTATATAAATTAATTCCAGTATAAGTTAGAGCAACTCGTTGGCTCCCTTTGTATTCGCCACTAATTCCATCATCTTTTGCGCCAAATAGTGCATATGAGTTAAAGCATAGTAGTGTAGTTAAAATTAATGACATTAATTGTTTTTTCATAAATATCTCCCAACATGAAGCTGTGACTAATAGTCACAGCTACCGTTTCTCATAATTCTATATGCGCTTAGAATATTTCTTCTCTTAGTCATGACATCATTTGTAAGTAGAACAAAAGTTAAGCTCTTTTTTGCACATTCATAATTTCTTGAGAATGTACTATCTTCGATTAAGTTAATTGCAAGTTCAGCTGCGCGATCAAGTACGGCCATTTCGATAGCATCGTTCTTTGATCTTTCACCTTCAGTGATTCCTCTAGAAAGAATGTCTTGTACATACTCTCTATGATTTCCATAACACCAAAGACATAGTTTTCTTGAAAGTCTGTCATGAAATTTATTAAGATCACCAATTGCATCTCTTAAGTGTCTTCTTAGAAAAAGCACCTTATGCTCTGGCGATTGATAAATTTCAGTACCTTCAATTGCACTTGCAAGTGTAGTGTAGAAGTAGAAGAAATTCTTTTTTGGAGTGCTATCAAGAACAAAGTGTGAAGCAGATAAAAGGATTTCTAATTCCTCTTCATAAGTCACACTTTCAAAGCCTGATACAATTGCGTTCTCTAAAATAAAACTCGTATCTTTACACCACTTACTAACTTCTGCGCTTGCTGTAAGTGCTAAAAATGTACAAATAAAAACTAATAACTTTCTCATTGAATACCTCCCATCAATTTTCCAATGGGGGAGTTCTATCGAGTAAAGCGTCAAAGTTGAACGCATTTGTACACAAACTGTATCAAAAATGTAAACAGCTCATTTGAATGTCAGTAAGATTTATGTAGTCAGGACTACCAGTTGGTTCCTTTCATATTGTGAATCACTTCAAAAACAGTCGTTCTTTCAATGATTCCAACTACTTTCTCGTTCTCTACAACAGGAAATGCATGGAAAGGATAGTGGAGAAAGAGTTCAACGATGAAGGTGAGGTTGGACTTTGAAGGAATGGTTACAACATTCTCGCTCATATAGTGTTCAACGAGTGAAGAACGGTGGTTGTAGTATTTCGCATCGAGGCTATATTTGAGGCAGTCTTTTTGTGAGAGGAATCCTACTATATTGTTAAGTTCATCGACGACAGGAAGTCCTGTAATATTATGCTTGATGAAATATTCTCCTGCTTCCTGCATATCCATTGTATTTTGTAAGGGTGCAAGGTCCTTGATGACACGATTAATGATATTGTAGCTGGAAGTGAAATGTTCATCTTTTTCTCTTTGTCTTGGCGCTTTATCTCTTTCGATAGGTGGAGTGTAGTTAACCATTATGCATCCCTTTTTTGTTTAAACCTATCTCAAATTGTATTGTTAAAAGTTGAAAAGATTTTGATTAAATGTAGAGAAATCATCATAATAATTAATAATGGAATTCATTCAAGACTATGGCATCGTAGGGCTTTTCTTTATAAGCTTTGCCGCCGCAACCATTCTCCCATTCAGCTCTGAAGCATTCTTATTTGGTGCTGTAAAAGCAGGACTTTCAAGAATTGATATTTTCTGGGCCGCAAGCCTAGGAAATTTTCTTGGAGGGGTAAGCTGCTTTTATCTTGGTCACTTGGGCAAGATAAGCTGGTGTGAAAGATACTTAAAAATTAGTAAAGAACAGATCGTACGTTGGCAAAATCTTATTCAGCGCTTTGGGCCGGCCCTTGCTTTTTTGACATGGCTTCCCATCGTTGGTGATCCCTTGGCCGTAGCACTCGGCTACTTTCGTTGTCGCCCTGCGTATGTTTTCTTATCGATGTATATCGGCAAAGCGTTGCGTTATGTCTTTGTAATTTGGTTAGCAAATAAGCTCTAAGAATATGACAAAACGCCTTGAAAATGGGATACTTAAATAGCACGACACACTGATTAAATAAGACATTTTGAGGACTCCATGGAACAAGATAGTAACGTCGAATCTAGCGAAACGAAATCACTAAAAGAAACTCACCCAGATAGCTTTGTACACCTTCACTTACATACACAGTATTCACTACTGGATGGAGCGATTCGTTTAAAGGATTTAATTCCACAGGCAAAGGAATTAGGTGTTCCGGCAATTGCACAAACTGACCATGGGAATATGTTTGGTGCTATTGATTTTTACACTCGCTGTAAAGCTGCAGGGATAAAACCAATACTAGGTTCAGAAATTTACTTCACACCTGGGTCACGCTTTGATCGTCGTGCGGCCAAGAAGTCTGCTAGTGTTAGTTCACAGGATGCTGAAGAGTCTTCAAGACAAATTCACCATTTGATTCTTCTTGCAAAGAATAATACTGGTTACCAAAACTTATGTAAGCTCCTTTCAAAAGCTTATCTTGAAGGTTTTTACTATAAGCCACGTGCAGACGTGGAACTTCTTCGCGAATATAGCGAAGGGTTGATTTGTACGACAGCATGTCTTAAAGGTGAGGTTGGTTATAACTTCTTTACTGGACAAGATGAGCGTGCCATTCGTGCAATTGAAAAATTAAGAGATATCTTTGGTCCTGATGACTTCTATCTTGAGATTCAAGAAAATGGAATTCCTGAGCAGAGAATTGTAAACGAGAAAGTTATCGACTTTGCAAAGAAGAACGATATCAAACTAGTTGCAACAAATGATTCGCACTATATGACACCTGAGGATGCGACAGCTCAAGAAGTCCTTCTTTGTATTCAAACAGGAAAGACATACGCTGACGAAAATAGAATGCGTATGACGTCGCAAGAATTTTATTACAAGTCACCTGAAGAGATGAGAGCTGCATTTCACTATGCTCCTGAAGCTTGTGATAACACTCTTGAAATTGCAGATAAGTGTAATGTTGAACTTTCGTGGACTGATGAAAAAGGAAATCAAATTTATCATCTTCCAGACTATGAAATTGATACAGATGAAACTCTTGAAGAATACTTTGATCGTGTAACAAAAGAAGGTCTTCAAGCACGTTTTGATGGACCGCAATTTAGAAATATTGTTAACCAACCGGATTGGGAAGAGCAGAAACCAAAGTATTACGAGCGTCTTCAATATGAGATGGATCTTATTAAGCAGATGGGATTCGTTGGATACTTCCTTATCGTTGCTGACTTCATTCAGTGGTCAAAAGATAATGGGATTCCGGTAGGTCCTGGACGTGGTTCTGGAGCTGGTTCTCTTGTTGCTTATGCTTTAACAATTACCAATATTAACCCTCTACCATACAACCTACTTTTTGAGCGTTTCATTAACCCTGAGCGTATCTCGATGCCAGACTTTGACGTCGACTTCTGCCAGGCGGGACGTCAGCGAGTTATTGAGTACGTAACGCAAAAGTACGGTGAAGATAAGGTAGGGCAGATTATCACTTTTGGTAAGCTTCAGGCCAAGGCCGTTGTAAAAGACGTTGCTCGTGTTTATGACTTAACATTTGCTGAAGCCAATATGATATCAAAACTGATTCCTGATGAAATTGGAATCACATTAGATAAAGCAATTGAAATGGAGCCAAAGCTTCAGGAGCTTATTGAAACTGATCCTAAGATTCGCCAAATCTTCACTATTTCAAAAAGGCTTGAAGGACTTTATCGCCACGCTGGTATTCACGCGGCCGGAGTAATCATTACCTCTGAACCGCTTGTAAACTATTGTCCACTTTTTAAAGGGGCAAAAGGTGAAAAGGTTGTTCAATTTGATAAGGACTTCTCTGAGCTAATTGGACTTGTAAAATTCGACTTCCTTGGACTTAAAACTCTAACGGTAATTGATTACGCTTCTGATTTTATTAAGCGTGACTACGATCCAAATTTTGATATTGAAGCAATCGATTACGAAGATAAGAAGGTATATGACCTGGTTTCTGAAGGGGATACAATTGGTGTTTTCCAGCTGGAATCTTCTGGGATGCAGGATCTTTGTCGTCGTATTTCACCGGATACCCTTGATGATATTACTGCCATTAACGCTCTTTATCGTCCAGGTCCTATGGGATCGGGAATGCACGATGAATTCGTTGAAATCAAGCACGGGCGCAAAGAAGAAAGTTATCCATTCGAATCTCTTAAGCCAATCCTAAACGATACATACGGAATCATTATCTACCAAGAGCAGGTTATGAACATCGCCCGTATTATTGCTGGATATTCTCTTGGTCAAGCGGATATGCTCCGTAAGGCGATGGGGAAAAAGAAAATTTCGGAGATGGAAAGACACAAGCAGATCTTCCTCGATGGTGCAAAAGAGAGAAATTACGATTTAAAAATTGCTGAGACTCTCTATGATCAGATGGCGAAATTTGCGGAATATGGTTTCAACAAGTCTCACGCCGTTGCCTATTCATATATTGCGTATCAAACAGCATACTTAAAAACTTATTATCCGCCAGAGTTCTATGCAGGACTCCTGAGTACGGAACTTTCAAATACAGATAAGATCACAACAATCATTAACGATGCAAGAAATCATGATATTCAAGTTCTTGCTCCTTGTGTGAATGAGTCGCTTTGGCTATTTAACGTTGTTGATGGAAACCTGCGCTTTGGTATGGGTGCCATTAAAGGTGTTGGTGAAGGTGGTGTTGAAGAGATGATCCGTGAAAGAACGGAGAATGGCCCATTCGTTGGCTTCATTGACTTCTGTGAAAGAGTAAATCTTAAGAATGTTAACAAGCGTGTTATTGAATCACTTATTCGCGTAGGTGCTTTTGATGGTTGTGAAACAAATCTTAATCGTCGAACAATGCTTGAGAATATGGAAATGGTTGTGGCCTACGCGCAAAAGCGCCAAAGAGAAAAAGAGATGGGACAAACGAATCTCTTTGATATGGCCGAGGCAACAGAAGATACTGGTGCTAATCAGCTTGATATTCAATTTGTTGCTGACTGGGATGACCGTGAAAAACTTTTATATGAAGCAGAGCTAATTGGGGTTTATGTTTCAGGTCACCCGCTAGATCGTTACCAAGGTGTTATTGAACAAATGGCCTCGATGCCAATTGGACAAATCCAAGATATCGATGGAACTTCAAAGAGAGATATGGTTCTTGCGGGGATGATCGTTGAGAGAAAAAATATCATGACGAAGAAAGGGGATCGCATGTGTTTTGCTACCCTAGAAGATTTGTCAGGTAAAATTGAATGTATCATTTTTCCAAAAACATTCGTTCAATACGAAGAGATCCTTGCTACTGATGACCCAATCATTATGACTGGACAGGTAAATTTGGCCGAGGAACCGCGAAAATTCTTCCCTTCAAAGATTCAAAAGCTCAAGGAGCAGGCGGAGGAAAGGGTATCTTCTGTTCGTTTGAATGTTCCAATGACATCTCTAAATGAGGGACGTCTAAACCGTCTTAAGCAGACGATTTTAGGTCACAGAGGAACAGTTCCACTACATATTATTTTTGAACATGATTCAGGTAGAGCAAGAATGCCACTTGGAAATGACTATCTGGTAAACCCAACACCACAAATGGCAGCAAAAATTAATGAGATTTTTGATGCTGATGCGGTGAAGTTTATTATTGATGGAAAAATCAGCGATGTAGGGTAAAATACTTAAAGATATTTTTTAATCTAGGGATGGATAATGAAGAAACTAATATTATTGCTATTATTAGCGACCAATACTCTTGCAGCATCAGTAAGTGCAAGGGGACAGTTCACCTCAAAACCTGGTGACTCTTTATCTTTTATTAAAGAGCAACTCTATGCCAACACGGTTCGCAACGTTCTTGATTCTGAGCTTGAAAAGCTAGGTCTTGATACAAAGACTTTTTGGCAAAATTACGAAACACAATTTGATGAATACTTTGCGCCAATTAAAGAAAATTACGATCGTGAAACTGGTGCAGTTGATGCTGAAGGCAACCCTGTAACTCTAACGGGGAGTGCTCTTGAAAGATACCAAAGGGGAATTCGTAGCAAGAGATTAAAGGCACGCGCTTCTTTTGGTGGATTTAACTCTATTATTTCTTCATACACAGTAAAGAAGATGTCGAAGTCTTTATCACGAGCAGATACACACTATTATAATATCGATGCAAAAGTTAATCGTAAGTTAGTTTCTGAAATTTACTATCGCTATATTGGACAAGGTAAAACACGTAACTTTACAAAACTTTATCTAAATATCAATTACAAGCTTAAGGATCTAACTTGGGAAGAAGTTGGTGTAAGTTCTCAGTCGAAATTTACAGATGTTGTCGAAGATCACTGGCTTAAAGAGTTAGGAGAGAGTGTTGGTGGTGTCTTTCTTGAAGGGATTGAAGTTGTTAATCCATCAACAAGACAAGAAATTTTCGAACACCTAAAGAAGCCTCTTGTTGTCCTTCGTTCAAATGAAGGAGAGATTCTTGGTACTCGTCAGGAAGAGCTTAGAAATTCACTTATGCTAACTCTTGATATCGCACTTGAAAAAGAGTTTAAAGACGAAAAGCAAAAGCAAATTAATATACAGACATTTGGTGGATTAGTTCTTACTGATTTAAGAGATGGTACGATTGTAAACTTCAAAGATTTTGAGGCCAAAGGACAACAGTATTCGACAGTTGATCCACACAAGCAGAGCTCTGATATTGCAAGCTTTGTTTATCAGCTGCCAATCTCAGAAATGAAGGGATTAAAGAGAACGATTAAGGAGAAAGTATCTGTAAAGAACTCTTTTGATATCGTATTAAGAAATACTCATAATATTAATGAGGCATTTGATTTTGCTGGAATGTTAAAAGAAGAAGGTGTTGTTTACTTCTTTGATCCACAAATTACTTCGACTCTTCAAAATGTAGTCAATATTAGTATCACTTTCTCTGGTGATAAAGATAAGGCAATGGATGTCTTGAAGAAGTTTTCTAATACAAAATTATCAGAGCAAGCTTCGATTAAAAGAGATGAAAACCTTCCATTTGTTTTTAATATTATTCATGCTGGTGAGAGTGGAAAAGTTATTAAGGAAGATAAGGAAGCAGCTAAGGCAAAAAGTCTATGATTAAGTTTTTATTACCAATTTTAGTTTTAGTTACAACATCGTGTTCTCTTTTAGTACCACCACAAAAAAGAGATTATCACGGAAGAAAAGAGAGAACGTCTCAGCGTCAACATTTTACAGGCGTTAAAAAGAAGGTTGCACTTCTAACTTTCTTTAATGAATCTCCATTTGGTGGCCAAGATTTAGGTGTTATCGCAACAGAAGAGCTTCGCCGTGAGCTTCAAAAGACGGGACAATTCATTGTTGACCCAATGTCAGCGAGGCTATTTGGTTCTTCGAAGCAGGTCTACTCTCAAGGTGGATCAAAGCTTGTTCAGATGACAAGAAAGGCAAAAGGAGAAGGTGTAAACTTTGTTATTTTTGGTCGAATTATCGAAGCAAGAGTTAGAGAAAAGTCTGATGAAGTAGGTTTTGTTAGAAGCACAAAAAGCTATAGTGAAGCAAAAGTCGAGATAAGAATCTATGACGTTAACTCTAATAAAGAAATCTATACTGATACTCTTGATGGTTATGCAGACGATAGCAGCTACCGCTTCTTTAAGTCTGATCGCGATTCACAAACAAAGTACCGCCAAGATCTTCTTCGCTATGTAACAAAAGTTTCTGTTAGAAAATCAATTCCAAGAATTCTTGATACTGCTCAAAAGCTAGAGTGGATCGGACGTGTTGCAAAAATTATTGGAAATAATATCTATATTAATGCTGGCCGTGACTCAGGACTTAATATCGGTGATGTTTTAAAAGTTGTAACTGAAGGTGTTGATATCTATGATCCTGAAACTGGGGCCCTTATTGGTGTTTCCAAGGGAGAAGTCAAAGGGACAATTGAGATTATCGACTTTATTGGAGCAGATGCTTCAATCGGTATCTTACACTCCGGAGGCTCTGTTCACGAAGGTGACTTTGTTAAGTTGTACTAATGATTTATTCTCTTGCCCGTAACTTCTTATTCAAGTTAGACGCCGAAGATGCTCATGATCTTACAATCGATTTCATGGAGAGGTTTCCTGTCCTTTCTGAGGTTTATCCGAGTTACCGCTCTGATAGTTTAAAATTAAGAATTGGTAAGTTAACGTGGGCAACACCTGTTGGGCTTGCTGCTGGACTTGATAAAAATTGTCGTGGATACGAATTTCTTTCTAATCTTGGTTTTGGTGCTATTGAGGTTGGAACTGTAACACCAAGGCCCCAGGGTGGAAATCCTAGGCCAAGACTATTTCGTTATATTGAAGAAGAGTCTATTCGTAACTGCATGGGCTTTAATAATGAAGGTGGAGAGTTTCTTAAGAATCAAGTACGCTTAGCAAAGCGTTCAATTCCATTAGGTGTGAATATTGGAAAGAATAAGGATACACCTGATAATCTAGCATATGAAGACTATGCGAGCCTTTATCAAGATTTTAAAGATCTTGCTGATTATATCGTTATAAATGTTTCCTCGCCAAATACTCCGGGACTTCGTTCGCATCAAACTCGTGAATCCTTAGAGAAGATCTTTGCTGCTTTAGAGCGTAAAGACGGTGAGGCCGATCTCTATTTAAAAATTTCACCAGATATTGAAGAAGATGAAATTGAAAGTATTATCAAAGTCGCAAGTGACTATAGACTAACTGGTATCATTGCAACAAATACGACTATAATGCAAGAGCGTGGGGTAGGAGGTGTTTCTGGAAAACTGCTTCTGGCCAAAGCACGTAGGGTCCGTAAGGCATGTCTTGATAAGATGAAGGATTTTCCTCATTTAGAGTTCATCGGGGTTGGAGGTTTTTCTTCGTATGAAGATATTGTTGATTATTGGCGTGATGGTGGAAGGTGTTTGCAGATCTATTCGGCCTTTATTTTCCAGGGGCCTAAGCTTCTCCAAGATATTAATCGATCAATAATAAATGATATGTCCCTAAAGGGATTTAGTTGTGTTGAACAACTAATTGATCATTATCAAAAAAAATCTCAAATATAACCTATTAAAATTATGTATAAATAAAAACTAAAACTTAATCTTTTCCTAATATTAACCGAAACGAGTAAAAAGGTTGGTTAAACATTTAAGGAAAGAAATGATTAAAGGCTTAGTTCATACTGTCGTAATTGCATCATTAGGCGCATTTGTCTTTTTCACTAGTAGTGATATTGAGAGTACTCTTAAACAAGAGCTTGGTAGTGGTGCAAATCCATACAAGCATGTTAATCGTTCACCTGACTTTGTTAAACGTTCAATTGCATCTTTATCTGATGATGTTACGGCCCGTGAACTAAAAAAGAGAAGAGTTGAGGATATGCATATCTACAAGTCTTACGAAGAGTCGTTATCAAAACTTAAGGGTTGTATGAGAAGTATCTGTCAGGAATACTTCACAAGTGATGAAGTTTCTGAAAATTATGATAGGTATGGGGATTATATTACAGCGAAGATTAATCAAAATATTAATCAGCTATATAACTTTACGTCAAAAAGAGGCTTTCGTTCTCACTCAATTATTACGACAGCACTAGATTTTATCGATCTTTCAAATGAAGAATTAAAGAAGAACTTAGTTTTACTTTTAAGTACGCAAAAGAGTGATCTAAGATCATTAAATGCCTTAGTTAAACTTTCACAAGGTGTTTACGGTAAGGATCTTCATTCTCTTATTATTTTAGAGCTTGAAAAATATGCAAAGTCAGATGATTTTAAAGATAAGGTAAGCGATCAAATAGTGACAACACTAGCTTCAAACGCTAGCAATGAAAACTCACTTATTACAAGAGAGCTATATCGTTTCATCAATAAAGATAATCTTCAAAAGTTTAATCATCTTTTAACAAAGATTCCTAATGAGAGTCGAGTGTATTCACAGCTTGCAAATCATATCGAGAAGTTCGAATCGACAAGCCTATAAAACAATCTTAAGTTTTTTTGCGACAGTGATTTCTTTCTCATTCATATTTAGTTGGTAGGCAAGAATCTGTACTCCAGCTTCTTTGGCCTTGATAAGAAGTCTTTTATATTCTGTATCAATATCACTCACATTAAAGCTCTTAACATCTTCACGAGAAACAATATAGAGCATTGTGGCCTCATGACCTTGCTCCTTAATTGCCATAAGTTCTTCAAGATGCTTTTGGCCTCTGGTTGAGACGGCATCCGGGAATTGGGCCTGGTCTCCAACTTTTAAAGTAACATTCTTTACTTCAACAAAATTGTATTTAAAACTAGGATCCTCAAGTTTTAAATCTTTCTTATCGATCTCTTTATTGCTTAAGAGAAAATCAATTCTACTTTTACCAATTTTTACTTCACTCTTGAAAAAATCATACCCTCTAAGTTCTTCGAATTTTCCAAGTTCTAGACCTTCCTGAACAATCTTATTTGTAAGGCCTGTATTTACCATAATCCAAGAATCCCCATTCGAAATCATCTGAGCAGAGAATTTAAGCTTTCTCTTTGGGTCATCAGAGTGGGTCATTAGAACTTTCCAATCTGGCTCCCAACATGTTTTCATGCTTCCTGTATTTGCAAGGTGGGCCGTTAGAGTTTGTTCACAACTATACTCTTTAAAGGCATTATCTAATTTAAAATCTAATAAAAATCGTTTGTAGCGTTCAATAATTGTCCCTAAAACCAATTCATTTTCTTTAAATTGCATATTTTTCCTTGTGTGCATGTTGCTAAGCATCTGTAATTATATGTTACAATGACAAATACGATATCATTTTAAGAGGAATTTGTGAAAACTGCTTTAGTAATTTGTGACAATGAAGTTTTAAATTCAATCTACAGTGTAAATCTTAAGACATACACTGAGTTGAATCTGATTTTTACGTCATCACTTGATGAGGCGCTCATTCATATTGAGGACACAGAAGTTCCTATTGATCTACTCGTAACAATGGCCTCAATCGGGGATGAAGATACGGCCCTTTTGGCCTTTCATAATCTTATTGAAAATGATCGCGATATTCCTTCGATTGTTATTGGAGAAGGGGATCTCGTTCCAGATGAGAACTATGTTGTTAAAAATCAATTTGATATCCCTGGCATTCTACAAAATATTTTTGAATGCTTAAAAATTACACCAAAAGAAGTTTTGGCCGTTGTGACAGAAGAGTTATATGAAATGCCTATTCGTCTCTTCTTTCCGTTTAATAAAGCATTTTGTGATACCTACTATATGCTAGAAAATAATGGCGAGAAAGTCCCAACTAAAATATATGACACTGAAAGTGATGTATGGCCAAAGGTAAGAGAATTCTTAGATCAAAATGTTTCACATCTTTTGATACCTGCAAGAGAGCGTTTCGCTTTCACTAAGAGGGTAACTGAGCTTTTAATTGAAAGTATGGAAAAGGTGACTCCTGAAACTCCTCAACAAGAATCTCTTGATTTTGTGGAGCAAAGTATTGATGCAATTGCTGAACAGCTATTTGAAGATGAAGGGGTAACGAAAGAAGTTGTCCAGCTTTCTCAAATGTGTATGGATACGATGGAAGAAGTTATTGATAATGTTCCAGATCTAAAATCTATCCTAAAGGATTTAGCAGCGCTAAAATCTGGCTTTCTCTATAGTCACTCAATTATTGCAGGTTACGTTTCGTCCCATATTCTCGACAACGTTGAATGGGGTGGCCCTGCTCATAAAGAGAAATTAAAATTTGTTCTTTATTTCCACGATATGTACTTAGTGCAAGTCTATAAAAAATATCCTGATCTAATGTACGAGGATAAGATCATTTTTGATCCTCAAGTCTCTGAAGAAGATAAGGAAATCATTATCAATCATGCTGCTGAAGCAGCAGATGCAATTAGGCGCTATCCTGCATGTCCACTTGGGGCCGATGTTATTATCATGCAACACCATGGAACATCAAATGGACTAGGTTTTGCGACAAGTTTTAAAGATGATATCTCTCCACTTGCTAAGGTTCTTATTATTGCTGAAGCATTTACAGAAGAAATCTACCAAAGAATTGAAGATCGCCAAAAAATAAATGTTGAAGATGTAATAACTAAGCTACGTGAGCGCTTTACTAAGCACACGTATAAGAAGATCATCGAAACACTTGCGACGATTAAGATTTAAGCAATATCTACTAATTTTTTTATTGTGACACTATCTTGTTCGAGGGTATAGATTGCGTGCCAGCTATCCTTTAATTGAATCTTTCTGATATTATTGATTTCATCAATTTCAATATTGAGAGGCCCATCGTATTTAATCTTGAATTCACGTGCCTTATCGATACCTAGATCTGAAAGAAGATTTATCCAACAACTAATTTCATCTTGAACTTCAATGGGAGTATTCGCTAGTTGTGCTAAGGCCTGTTGTTCAAATTCAATACTTACTTTTTTCATTTTAAAACTATAGCGATCTTACTTGTGTGTGGCAAATGTCACTTTTTTTTGTTTACTTTCGATTAGTAAAAGAAATTTAGTCCTGCCATCGCTCTTTGGTAAACTTCATCATAGTATTGGTAGGCAAGTCTTAAGCTAACATCCTTGGTAAAGTGAAACTTTGCTTCGCTATTCCATTCATGTTGCTTATTTAAGCGAGTGTTATTTCTAAATGAATATTGATAACTACCTTGCCACGAAAAGTATTTACTCGAGTAGATAAGCCTTATTTTTGGCCCATAAGTAAGAGCATAGTCATAGTCTGACTCATAGATATAAGAGTTTTGTGTTGCTATAAATGCTGCCAGTGCGAATACTTCGTTACCAAAAGTGTAACCAAGATCAAAATCTAAGTAGGGATTTAATGTTCGGCTTTGATATGTAAAGCTCTCAGCAAAACCAAAGTTAAATTGCCAACTAAGCTTCTTTGCAAAAACTGTTACAGGTCTTAAGGCATCGATACGAGCAAGCTGTATATCGACTAACCTCAGTCGATCTTCTTGATAGCGATTATAATCTAACTTTATATTAACTAGCTCTGTTGTGGACATGGGAAGATAACCACTTTGTCTATCGAGTAGGTCGTGGAGTGCTCCACGAAACTCAATATTTAGATATTCTCCATTACTATCAAAGCTTGGACCTAGGCTAAAACGATTTGTAGAGTGGCCTTTATCCGGAGATTTAGGCATTAAAAAATCATAGTTAATATCTTGTGATTTTGAAGCTAATTTTGCTCGTTTGCTATTAATACGAAATTTTTGTGTTCGGTATTCTTTCTTCTCTTTATCTTTTAAAGACTTAGTTGCATCAACATCGGCATTCTTAAAGTCGATATAAAGATTATAAGTATCTAAGACAAATAGTTCATCAACATTATCTTTGATGTCGCTGATATTCTTAGAATCCTTGATAAGCTTTTTGAAAAGTGCTCCTTGCTTTGGATTCATCTCATCATACCTCGCTTTTAATTTTGTATACGAAGCGGGTCTAACTTTAATATTCTTTACGATATTGTCTTGTTCGAATAAAGCGTAGATTGTATCAACTGGAGGAACTGTAGTATCGATATTATCAATTAGCTTCCAGTCTGTTCTAATGGCATCGACAAACGCTAGAATGTGGTAAGAGCAATTCTTAGTGAAGTAGAGATAGTCGAAATAAGCTCGATTCATTTCAAAGAGGTGCGCCTGAAAATAAATAAGATCTTTTCTATCTAAGTTTAATTCATAATCCCAAAGATCTCTCGATTCCATATTATTATATTCTTTAACTTTTACATAATATGGCATCATAGCAAACATGCCTTTAAAGCCACCAAAAATACCTTTGTAGCCATAAACGAGGGGATTACTAGTATCGACTTTCGCACTGAAGTCCACGCCGTAATCTAAGAGATCATTATCTTGGCTTTTAGATGACTTTGAACGAACACGAAAGAATGTGTGACCAAAAGTTGAAGCGGGCTTTTCTATAAAGTAAGAAGAAAAAATAATAGAGACTGAATAGATATCGATTTTCTTTATATAGTCTTGATAAGCAGGACAATCATACAAATTTAATGATTGCTCAATTAGCCTATGTTCTTTTAAGAGCATGAATCTTGCAGGGAAAAGACACTTCGGATGATTATTCATGTCTTTAACAAGAGGGGATTCAACACCTGAAATTGTTTGTTTCAATTCCTCTAGTGGTGATGTCATACCATTTTCAGAAAGAAAATATTCCTTCGCTTTTACTAGGGACTCGTAACCGAAAAGATTCTTTTCATATCGTATGAGCTTTAGCCACCTTTGTGACTTAGAAAAAGTTTCGAGCTCTGTTGATGCCCAAGAAGAATGCCCTAGAGCAAAGAAGAGAAATGTTGCAGTTAAATATTTTTTCATTCTAAAATCAATTTTTGGCGTATTGGAAAAATGGCCTACAACCGAAGTTGTAGGCCAAAGTATTACATCGCTAGTACAGTTTGGATGTTATTGTGGATTGTTTGTGCGTCAGCATTTTCAGCAAAAATCTTATCAAAGTTTTGCTTTAGGTTTGTTTTGTTTGCTGCTGGAGCATTAACTAGAGCAAGGTATGCATCTAGACTTTCACCTTCGCCACGAGCAATATCGCTTGAAAGTGCGATCATGTTGTTTTCAACAAATGATACAGCTGATACACGTGCTGTTTTTGCATCTTCACAACCAAGAGTACCAGTTGACATTGCAAATGTCTGGTTACCTAGGATACCGTTTGTTGTAGCTGCAAGAACGTTAAGAGCTAGTCCTGACTTACCTTCGAAAATTACCGAACCAAGACCACAACCTGCTGGTCCGTGAGCTGCAAATGCTGAAGAAGTAACAACTGTAAAAAGTGCTGCACATAATAGTTTTTTCATCAATAAACTCCTTAATATTGTGATGTTTGTAAAACAATACAAAGAGTTTAACTTAACTAAGAAAAATGTAAATTAAAAATCCCTCGTTTTTGTTTGAGCAAAGGACTCCGCTTTTTAAGAAAAATTTAATTTACAGTATCGTCCTTTGTAGAGCATTAAGTGGGTCTTTGAAGTTACCTTGGTTGTAAACTTCTTTAATTTCTCTAAAGATATTAAGTAAGTTTTTTTTGCCGCCTGTACTTGTACAAAGTTTTAAAATGTAGTTATTTGCTAGGATAAATGCACACGAGTGGGCCGTTAATTTATTTGTACTTAACTTATTAGGGAAGCCATCTCCCTTTGGTTTTTCATGGTGCTGGGCCACGACAAAGTCTGCTTCAGGGTAACCTGTAAAGTACTGTGCAATCTCAGCTGCTTTAAGAGGATGGAGACGGTAGCTTTCTTGCTCACTTTCTTTGAACATTTTAAGCTGTGGGTCCTCTAATGATTGAATTGAAGCAAGGTCTTCATTTTCAAGCATTGAATCATATAAAAGTGAGGCCAGTCCAAGTTTCTTCTTTGATGTCTCAGAGGCCCAGCCAAGAGCTTGTAAAATAAAGTGTGATAAATAAAGTGTCATAATTGATTGAGTGGCAATATCAAATGGCCCTTTTGGAAATAGCGAAAGGACATTACGATACTTCTTATTTTCAAGAATGATTTCACGGCTACAAAGAATGACTTCATCACAAAGTTTAATTACATTCTCTGATACGCCAACAGTTTTAACATATTGATGAATCAAAAGAACGGCCTTAATTTGATTTTCAATAACTTCTGAGTCTTTAAGTCTTTTCTTGCTTTCAAAAGTTTTAAGGAGGTTTTCTATTCCTTCTTCTAAGAATTTTAAGTAGTCATTCTTTTTTAGATAAAGGACTTTTATATTCTTTCTCGCATAAGAATGAATTGTTGCGTGAGAGTATTTCTTATTTGCCGATATGATCTTTGTATACTTTGTTTGAGTTAGTTCTAAATAGACATCGTAGGCGAGTGTATCAAATAAATAAAAGCCACGAATCTTCATTGGCAATAAATCGTCTTCTTCAAATTCCTCAATGCTAGAGCCGAAGTCTTCACTTTTAACCCAGGCAAGGGCCTTGTTAACTGCGCCCATAAAATCTTCTTCTTCAATTGGGCGAAAAAGTGCCGAGCTCGATTCACTTCGTGCATAGAGTGCATCTGGAATTTTTTGTTTGATCATGGCCTCCATACCGATAAAGATAAATGGCCTTTGACCTGTAATCGAAAGAATCTTTCCCGCTAGCTGAGACGGATCTTCATTTTTAAGAGCTACTTCAATAATGATCACGGCAAAAGGACCTTCAAAGCTTAAAAGGTCAATTGCATCATCACCACTCATTGCGCAATGAAGTTGGATATCTGGATAACAATTTGAGAAAGAATCTCTAATGTATCCCCATTCATCTTTTTCATCACAAATATATAATGCTTTCAAAAACGTACTCCTTTAATCAACTAATCATTAATTTCTTTTCATATATCTCCCGCATCGGTAAGTTATTGAAATAATAAAATTTAGTTAGGAGAAAAAATTAATAATCAATTGATAATTATACAAGAATTCGACTTTTTAAGATGGATAAATTTGTTTAAACTATTTTAAAGGGGTTAGCATGACAGAAAAGACAATCTCTCTTGTAAAAGAGATGATAAAATTTGGCTTAATTAAAATTTCTCCACAAAATCCATTTAAATACGCTTCTGGTAAGACTGGGCCTATTTACTGTGACAATCGCCTTATGTCTTCTGATCCAAAAATGTGGAAGCTTGCAATTGAGCTCATGAGTGAACTCATTGAAGAGAATAACTTTTCATATGACTTCATTACAGGTGTTGCAACTGCTGGAATCTCTCACGCTGCGGCATTAGCATTTTATCGTAGCGAGCCAATGAATTATGTACGCTCAAAGCCCAAGGCCCATGGCACGGGTAAGATAGTGGAAGGAAAAGTTGGCGAAAATAGTAAATTACTTTTAGTTGAAGACCTGGTTAACCAAGGCTCAAGTATCGAAAAAGTCATTGGACTCATTCGCGATCAGGGCCATATGGTAGACTCAGTGCTGTGTTTGGTCGACTATCAAACTCCCAATGCTAAAAGGGTTGCTAAAGATTTAGGTATTGAGATTTTTTCTTTAATAAATCTTAATCAATTAGCCGATATTTGTTTGTCGCAAAAATTGATCGATGAAAGAGGCCATGAGCTTCTTATGAAATGGCAGCAAGACCCAGATAATTGGGAAAATTAATGCAACGCTGTGCATTTTAGACGCAAGACGTGTCGACAGATTTAGCAAAAAAAGATATGTATCTACTTAATTTAATTCGTGTTTTTTAACGTATTTAAGTTATATCCAACTTAAATTTTGGAGGAATAAAATGGCCGATAGTGCAAAAATTGAAATCAATGGTCAAACTATTGAAGTTCCTGTGATCGTAGGAACTGAAAACGAAGTCGCTTTAGACATCTCAAAGCTAAGAGCAGAAACAGGTGCTATTACTTTAGATATTGGTTTTGTTAACACAGGATCATGTACGTCGAAGATTACTTTCTTAGACGGAGAGAAAGGTATTTTAAGATACCGTGGTTACCCAATCGAACAACTTGCTGAATCTTCAAACTTTGCTGAAGTTTCTTACCTTCTTTACAATGGAAAGCTTCCAACTGTTAAGGAGCTAGATACTTTCAACAGAGAAATTTCAGCTAACAGCAAGCTTCCAGGTGGCGTTGAAAAAATCATCGACCAATTTCCTGGTTCAGCTCACCCAATGGGTGTACTAGCTGCTGCGATCTCATCTCTAAGTGGTTTCTACCCAGAGTTCTTAGATCCAGAAGCAACTGAAGAAATTAAGAACAAGGCTATTGTTCAATTAATGGGACAAGTAAAAGTTATGATGGCGCAATTCTATCGCAAGACGATGGGAAAAAGCCCACTAACTTCAAATGCTAAGCTAGATTACTCAGCAGATTTCCTAAATCTAATGTTTGATGGTGAAGTAGACCAAGACGTAGCAGACGCTCTTGATACACTTCTAATCCTTCACGCTGATCACGAGCAAAACTGTTCAGCTTCAACTGTAAGAGTTGTAGGCTCTTCACATGCTAACGTATTTGCTTCAATTGCAGCTGGTGTTACAGCTCTTTGGGGACAATTACATGGTGGTGCAAACCAAGCTGTACTTGAAATGCTTGAAGAGATTAAGAAAGATGGTGGTGATTACCAAAAGTTCATCGAAAAAGCGAAAGATAAGGACGATCCATTCCGTCTTATGGGATTTGGTCACCGTGTTTATAAGAACTTTGATCCACGTGCAAAAATCATCAAGAAAGCATGTGACACAATTCTTACTAAGCTTAAAATCGAAGATCCACTTCTTGATATCGCAAAAGGTCTTGAAGAAGTTGCTCTTAAAGATGAGTACTTCGTTAAGCGAAACCTATATCCAAACGTAGATTTCTACTCAGGAATCATCTACAAAGCACTTGGAATCCCAACTAATATGTTTACAGCAATGTTCGTATTAGGTCGTTTACCAGGTTGGCTATCTCAGTGGAAAGAACTGAGAGAAGATGGAGCACGTATTTCTCGTCCTCGCCAAGTTTATATTGGTGAAAATGAGAGAGATTACGTAGCACCAGAAAAAAGATAGTATAATCTTTTAAAAAGAATATTGAATTCGGGCCCAAGGATTTCTTGGGCCTTTTTTTTAGGAAGTAGAAATGTTTGAATACGATAAAATTTTAAAGAGTCTCTTAAATCCAAATCTTAATAAGCAGCAACTTGCAAAACTTATTGGGACTCAGTCGACACAATTTACTAGTGAGCGTACTAAGCTTAAGAATAACTACTCTGATGAGGATTTAATCAGTGCCTATACATCATTCTACTTTCCAACAAATGCTCTTAAACTTGAGTTTTTAACTGAACATTTAAGCGAGCAGATGAAGGCCGAAATTTCTAAAACTCACATCTTAGATATTGGAACAGGACCTGGAACTTATGTTTTTGCGGCAAGTGAGCTTTTTTCGGATGCTCTTTCTTTCACAGGAGTTGATGAATCTAAGCTTATGATTGAACAGGCCAATAAGCTTAATAATGAGTATTTTCAAAATCCTAAAATTGGTTTTTCTCAAACTCTACCAAATGTTGACGATGCTCCAAGAACTCTTATTTTTGGTAATTCGATCAATGAAATGGGAATGCCTGCGGCCTTTAAGATTATTAAGCGCTACAACCCTAAATTTATCATTTGTATTGAACCTGGAACAAAAGATGTATTTAAAGACCTTCTTGCTTTAAGAAAGAAGCTTCTCTTAATCGATTACAAAATTCAATATCCATGTATGGGGCAGGGGACTTGTCCTCTTGAAGGGATCGATGACTGGTGCCACCAATCAATTAAAACTTCATTGGACTTCGAGCTCGAGTCTCTTTCGCAAGTTGCAAAATTAGATCGTAAGGTCATGCCTGCAACAATTCACTTCTATGCATTAAACCAAATTGAAGATAAGAGCGGTAAAGCAAGAATTATTCGTTTAAAGAAAAATGTTAAGCACGCATTCCTTTGGGATGTCTGTGATGAAAATAATAAGTCTGTGACTTTAGAAGTTCCTAAGAAACTCTTTAAGAAGAAAGTTGTTAAGCAATTAGAAGAGATTTCCTCTGGTATTTGTGTTCGCTATACAATTGATAAGGAACTTGAAAATTCTACTGTTCGTGTAAAGACTATTGAAGTTGAAGGTGTTGAATAAGGGAGCATAAGGCTCCCTTAGATATTTACTTTTTACTAGCTGGTAGACGATTAAGTGGTGCTGTCAGGACGTCCTGAAGTCTTACGCCTGATCTAAACTCGATTAAATCCATACTTGTGATTTTTTGCTTTCCAATAATATAGGCCTTCTTTGAAATCATATTAGTCATAAAGGCGGTATCAAGTTCACTTAGAAGCGCTTTTTTATTTTTTTCAAGTGAGTCGACGTGTGCTTTCGTTGCATGATAATTTCTTACCTTTGCTCCTTGTGCTCCACCTGCAGGTGCCCAAGCAACTGACAGTGGCCAAAAGAGTAGGTTTACAACACCATTAGGTACATCGCCATTATAGAAATCTCCTACACCTGGCAGGATATTTAAAACTGCGGCCAGTGTTTCATCTTTTTCTTTCACTTCAAGTCCTTTTGCTTTCCACTCAGCATACTCTCTTGCTTGATATGAGTTGATAGAAGAACAACTTGCTAGAAGTGATAAAACAGATAGAAGTAGAAATACTCTTTTTAATAATTTACTCACTATTCCCCCTTAAGTGATACATGTTCAGTTTCACTTTATTCGGTAAATATACTTTATTTCTTTAGTCGGGAGAATGTGTAAGTATTTGTAAATAAAGGGATTTCTTTAGGCTGTCTTTGGTTAAGAGAGCTAACTTATGAAAATAATGAAATGTAATTTACTGATAAAATAAATAATTTATTTTTAAGATTATTTAGACTTCAGCTCTTTGACTTCGTAGATAATTTTTTCTTTATCCATCTTGAAGTGGGGCATTGTTAAGATTTTTGAAAGGACATCCTTGGCAAGTTTTCTCATTTCCTTTGTTTCAAGAATGGCCATCAGTCGATTCACTTCATTTTCTGTATAATTGGCCTTAATACGTTTTTTTATTTCTTCTTTGATATCAACGAAGCTTGTATTGTCATCAATGATTTTTTCAAGTTTTTTATTGTCTAAGCTTTTTGCAGACTTTTCTATCAGCTGTCTTTTAACAAAGTCTGCACGCTCTTTTGAGTCATTAATTAGGTATTGCTCTTTTAACAGAATGTCGGCGATATAATTGATCTTGTTATCGAGGTTGGCAAAACTTAGCTGTGCAATAAAGATAGTGATTAGAAATTTCATATCTTAAATTATAAATAAAAAAGCCTCGCAATGCGAGGCTTCTTTTATATTCGAAAATTTTGATTCGATAATTACTTTTTCTTCCCAAGTGAAGCGTAAGAAGTACCAAATTTCTTTCTGAATTTATCGATACGACCTTCAGTATCAAGAACTTTAGTTTTTCCTGTATAGAATGGGTGAGAAAGACTTGAGATATCAAGTTTTACGTATGGGTAAGTTTTCCCATCAAACTCTTCTTCTGAATCAGCTTTGATTGTTGATTTAACTACAAATTTTGTGTCTGCAGAGATGTCATGGAAAAGAACGTCTCTGTACTCTGGGTGAATACCTTTTTTCATTTTAAACCTCGTTATCTTTTGCATTGCTTGGTACAATGCTGATTTAGTATTAATTAGAGATTTGAGCAATTTCGCCCATATAGGACCATTTGTCAAGATCTAATGTAGTGCTTCCATAGCTGAGATGGGCATTTTTAATGTGCGCTACAAGAGCTGCAGCCACCTCCAGACTTATCTGTCGGGTCGTTAAATTGCCAATGTCCATATTTTTCATTGATAAAATCAATGGCGCTCTTTAAAGAGCTGAAATCTCGTTGAAAAACCTCAAGATCTTCACCGTCCACAACTGTAACAGAATAGAGGATAAGCTCTTTTATTTGGCCATCAACTTCTTGGATATCTCCAGTCATTCCAATGAATGATTTAAAGTGCTCACTATTATAGTGGGCGAAGTTCCAATTTTTGAGATTTACAAGATTTTGTGTTTCCATGCTGTATTTTTAGCAGTTGGCCCTTGCCATGACAATGTATTTCTAGTAAGTTTCTAACCTACGAATTGTAATTTGTATAAATTAGAGAAAACAATTTTAAAGTTTTATATATTTTAGGAGGCAGTTATGGCAAAGGGGCCAAGAGTTATTATTACACTTGAGTGTACAGAAGCGAGAAAGAATGGACAAACTCCATCTCGTTACACAACTACTAAAAACAAAAAGACTCATCCAGAGAGACTTGAAGTTAAGAAGTACAATCCTTTCTTAAGAAAGCACACACTTCACAAAGAAATTAAGTAATTTGATTTTTCAAATTTACATATAAAAAAAGCCTCGCATTGCGAGGCTTTTTTTATGAACTAGAGTTCAAATTCACATTCGTATTCAGCTGTTTCCACAGACTTCTTCGAAAAGAGCCTTTTATTAAAAACATGGGCCTTCATCATAGATGGGTCATCAAGATTAAAATCAACTTCAGTTGTATAACCACGACTAGGGTCTCTGTATGAGAGGTGTGTGTCGCCATTGTCACTAACTTCGATTTTAGCTTTTTCAAACATTTTACCATTTTCAAGAATTGTTGGGATAATACTCAGTCCTTCATAACCCTTTTCAGTATCCCAAAAAGACACTTTATACGTTGTGTTCTTGTATTCCGAGAATTGCTCTTTAATAATTCCAAAACAAGCCCTATCGCCAAGAAGTAAGTTCTTTTCGAGGACATAAGACTTTGCTTTCACGCGATTACATTTTATGACATTAGAAATTTTATTCCCTGGCCAGCTTGGATCAAATAGCGCCTCGTCAGCGCAAAAGCCAGCAAATACAGATGATGTTAGTACTAGAGTAACGATTAGTTTCATATGTTTATCCTTCAAATTTATTGTTTGAGGATTTATAGCAAATTTACGATATAAATAGTGTTTAGTTGAAATAATTACAATAGGCTTCCTGACGGAAGCCTTTATCATGATTAATTTTCAATAACTTCGTGACAAAAAACATCTCTGCTGTCGATATGACGACACTCTGGTGCTTTGCTTTTACAATGCTCAACTGCAAGTGGGCAGCGAGTATGAAAGTTACATCCAGCAGGTGGATTAAGAGGTGATGGAAGCTCCACATTCTTAAGTGGTGGGAAGGCCTTGATCACTTCGTTTTCTACCGCGTGGGCCGACTTTAGAAGTGTTTTCGTATAAGGATGCAGTGGAGTCGTAAAGATGACATCACTTTTTCCATATTCACAAACCTTTCCAAGATACATGACAAGTACCTTGTCCGCTATATAGCGAACGACAGAGAGATCATGAGAGATGAAGATATAAGTGAGATTAAATTCTTCTTGAAGGTCTTTTAACAGATTTAAAACTTGCGCTTGAACTGAAACATCAAGAGCAGATACTGGCTCATCAAGAATTAAAACTTTTGGTTTTAAAATAAGAGCTCTGGCAATTCCTATTCTTTGACGTTGGCCACCACTAAACATATGTGGGTACTTGTGAGCATGAGCACGACGAAGGCCTACTGTTTCCATAAGTTCACATGCACGCTCAAAAGCTTCTTTCTTTGTTACTTTCTCATTGATAAGAAGGGGATCAGCGATTATTTCCCATGCTTTTTTTCTTGGGTTAAGTGACTCGAGTGGATTTTGGAAAACCATTTGAATGGACTTGTATAGTTCTTTTGAAGAAAGAGTTGAGAAGTCTTTACCACCGATTGTGATACTTCCATCTGTTATTTGCTCAAGTGCCATAAGACATTTTGCAAGAGTCGACTTTCCACAACCAGATTCCCCAACTATTCCAAGAGTTGTTTTTTCTTGAAGAGTGAAGCTTAGGCCATCGATGGCCTTTACAAACTTGTCTGCGACAGGATAGTACTTTTTTAAATCATTTACTTTAATTGTATCAATCATATCTATACCTAATTCTTAATTTAATGGGTGAATACAGCGAAGAGAGCGATCATTATGAATGACAAGCTTAGGGAGTAATTCACATTGTTCAGTCGCATATTCACATCGCTTTCTAAACTGGCATCCTGTAGGGCGATCACCTAAGTCTGGAACCATCCCTTTTATTGAGTAAAGGGGAGCGTTAATATCATTTGTAAATGAAGGAATTGACTTCAATAGTCCTGATGTATAGGGGTGGCGAGGAGAATTGATGACGGCCATTGTTGGCCCTTTTTCAATGACTTCGCCAGCATACATAACTTGAAGAGTTTGCGTGAAGTCTTTAACGACAGCAAGATCGTGGGAGATAAAGATAACGGCCATGCCTGTTTCTTTTTGAATCTCATCTAGGAGCTCTAGAATTTGCTGTTGAACAGTAACATCAAGGGCCGTTGTTGGCTCATCTGCAATTAAAAGCTTTGGGCTTGAAGCAATGGCCATCGCAATCATCACTCGTTGGGCCATTCCACCAGATAGCTCGTGTGGGTAAGCTTTCATGCGCTCTTTAGGCGCAGGAATTCCAACTTGAATTAATAGCCTTTCAACACGATCCTTACGTTCTTGTTTTGATAAGTTTGGTTCGTGAATGAGCAGAACTTCCTCAATCTGATTTTCAACTGTATAACATGGGTTTAGGCTACTCATGGCATCTTGGAAGATCATACTGATATCGCCTCCGCGAATCTGTTGCCACGATTTCTCATTAAGTTTTTGCAGATCAACTCCGTTGAAACTTAATTCTTCAGCTTCAACGACAGCATTATCATCAAGCAGGCCCATAATTGCCATATTCGTGATACTTTTTCCACAACCTGACTCACCAACGATTCCAAGTGTTTCACTCGCTTTAACTTCAAACGAAACATTTCGAACGGCGTGAATAAGTCCTTTCTTTGTTTTAAAGTGTATATTTAAATTCTTAACTTTTAATAAACTCATATATTTCTCTTCTATCGTTTAAGCTTCGGATCAAGTGCATCTCTTAGGCCATCTCCAAAAAGATTCAGTCCCAAAACAACGGCCAAGATACAAAGACCTGGAAGTGTCACAAGCCATGGAGCACTTTGAATGTAAGGTCTGGCATCACTTAGCATAATTCCCCATTCTGGAGTAGGTGCCTGGACACCTAGGCCAAGAAAGCCAAGTGCGGCCGTTGAAAGAATCCCTTCTGAAAGGCCTAGTGTTACTTGAACAATGAGTGTCGCCATACAATTTGGTAGAATTTCTTTAAGCATAATTCGCATAGGTGAGGCACCAAATGTTTTTGCTGCCTGAATGTATTGAAGATTTTTTATTTCTAATACATTTGCACGAATAAGACGTGTGAACGAAGGTACACTTACTAAGGCAACAGCAAAAACGGCATTCATTAAGCCTGGGCCAATTACAGAAACAACGATAATAGCAAGTAAGATGCTTGGGTAGGCCATGAGGATATCGATGAATCTCATGATAACTGCATCTGTTTTGCCTCCAAAGTATCCAGCAAGAAGGCCAAGCATTGTTCCTACTAAAGTTGAGATCAAAACAATTGAGATACCAACAAAGAGAGAAATTTGCGCTCCATAGATAAGTCGGCTTAGAACATCTCGACCCAGATCATCTGTACCTAAGATAAATTGTAGAGTGCCACCTTCTGCCCAAAATGGAGGTAGGCGAAGTTGTCCTGGGAAAATCTCGCTTGCTCCATGTGGTGCAATTAAAGGTGCCAGTAGAGCAATGATGATAAAGCCTAAGACAAGAGCTAGACCGAAGATCGCCCCTTTGTTGTCACTAAAGTGATCAATAAATTCCTTAAAGACTTCCATTGTTGTTACATTTGAATTTTGTACTTCCATTATTTTGAACCTGAAATTTTTGGATTAACAATTGAGTAGATAATATCCACACACATATTGATGAAAATTACCATCAGAGCAATAAAGAGAATTCCTCCTTGGATAACTGGATAATCTCTTGCGTGAATACTTGCAACTAGCCAGCGTCCAATACCTGGCCAAGAAAAAATTGTTTCAGTAAGAATGGCCCCAGTAATAATACTTCCAAAAAGAAGACCGATTACTGTGACAATAGGAATCAGTGCATTTCGTACAGCGTGTTTCCAAACAATCTTTTGATAGCTTTGACCTTTGGCCTTTGCTGTTTGGATATATGGAGCTTTGAGTACTTCTAGTACACTTGATCTTGTCATTCTTGATATAACGGCGAGGGGAATTGTTCCCATGGCAATTGTTGGAAGAATGAGGTGTTTTAGTGCAGAAGTAAAAGGTGCAAAACCATCAAATGAAATGACCTCTGGGTTTAATGTATCAATTAGCATTAGACCTGTAACTCTTGGAACATCAAAGAGAACATCCATTCTGCCTGATACTGGAGTAATTCCCATGTTAACTGAGAAGATAATGATAAGAATTAAACCCCACCAAAATATTGGCATTGAGTAGCCAACAAGTGAAGTACCCATTAAGAGATAGTCCATAAAAGAATTGCGCTTTAATGCCGCATAAACTCCTGCTGGTATTCCAATCAAGATTGCAAAGATCATAGCACAAATTCCCAACTCTAAAGTCGCTGGAAAACGCGAAAAGAACTCATTAATGACAGTTTGCTTGGTCACAATGGAAACGCCAAAATCACCTGAGAAAATATTTTTCATATAAATGAAGTATTGCTCTAAGATGGGGCGATCAAGGCCAAGTGTTTTTTGCATGGCCGCATAGACTTTGGGATCTGCACCACGCTCTCCTAAGAGAAGTAGGACAGGATCACCAGGAACTAAACGGACAACGATAAAAGAAAATAAGCTAATCCCAATAAGTGTTGGGATTAGCTGTAGAAAGCGTTTTTGTAAAAAATTTTTCATATATTATTCTAATGAAACTTTATCGAAGATATCATTTCCTAATGGGTGAATCTTAAATCCTTTCACATTACTTCTCATTGCACGGTGTACTGTTGAGTGAAATAGTGTGATCCAAGGAACTTCTTTTTTGAATACTTCTTGAGCTTTCATGTAGTGAACAGCTCTTTCTTTTTTGTCACTTAAGCGCTTGGCCGCAATAACTTCGCTATCGTATTCTTTATTACACCAATTAGCATAATTTGATCCTGCCTTTGCTCCTTCACAGCTTAGTAGCATATAGAGAAAGTTGTCAGGATCTCCATTATCTCCCGTCCATCCCATCTGTAGCATTGCGTGTTCACCAGCGTGGGCCTTTTTCAAGTAAGTCGGCCAGTCATAAGTAACGAGCTCAACTTTAATTCCAACTTTTGCAAGATCTTCTTGCATTAGTTCACCCATCTTCTTTCCATTTGGGTTGTAAGGACGTGAAACTGGAAGAGTCCAAAGAGTCGTGCTAAAGCCATCTGGTAACCCTGCTTTCTTTAGTTCTTCTTTTGCCATCTCTACATTGTAGTCATAGTCTTTGATATCGTTGTTATATCCCCAGATTGTTGGTGGCATTGGGTTTTTAGCAACTGTTGCATACCCAAGATAAATTGGCTCAACATATGTCTTTCTATTTAATGCATAATTAATTGCGCGTCTTACGTGAATATTATCAAATGGCCTCTTTTGAGTGTTAAGAGCAAGATAACCAACATTTAGGCCTGGCCCTGAAAGAACAGTGATATCTTTGTTCGCATCAAGTGCTGCGATATCTGTTGGTGCAGGTTGAGTCGCTAAGTGACATTCTCCGGCCACTAGCTTTTGAGTTCTAACTGATGGGTCTGGAGTGATTGAGAAAACCATTCGTTTAACTTTAGGTACGCCATTAAAGTATTCTTTATTGGCCTCATAGCGAATCATTGTATCTTTCTGATAAGACTTAAAGATAAATGGTCCCGTTCCAACTGGATTACGATCAAGAACTTCAGGAGTTTTGGCCGCTAGCATTTTTTCACCATACTCACGAGAGAGAATACTTGTAAATGCCATTGCAAAGTTTGCAAGTAGGGGTGCTTCAGGGTGATGAAGAGTAATTTGTAATTGGTGCTTATCTGTCTGGTTGATACTTTTGATGATATTACTCATTCCCATACCATCCCAGTACTCATAAATACCGCCACTAACTTTGTGGTAAGGATGATTCTTATCGAACATACGATTAAAAGACCACACAATATCACTTGCATCGAGATTACGAGTCGGTTTGAAATCTTTTGTTGTATGGAACTTAATATCTTTTCTGATATTGAAAGTATAAGTTAGTTGGTCTTCAGAAATTGTCCAGCTTTCAGCAATTGATGGAATGATATTTGTCGAGCCTGTCTCAAATTTTACAAGTCTGTTATATAGAGGATAAACGGCCGCATTATGTGATGGGCCATCTGTTAAGAATTGTGGGTTAAACCCAGAAGGTGAGCCTTCTGAACAATAAACAAAGGTTGATTTATTTGCGCTGCTCTTTCCCGAGCACGATACGACAAGTGCGGCCATGATTAATGTGGCCATTAAACTTTTAAGCATTATTCTCTCCCTTTACTTAAAATGTATTAATTTTTATTTAGTTAAAATGATACGTAGCATTTAGCGCTCCGTAAACAATGCCTAGCGACATTTTGACTAAATATAACTTCTTTTAACTAGATTATTGTGAGGAGAAAATAATAGAAAAACCCCCTACGCTCAGTAGAGGGTTTCTTTATTATAAGTGGCCTTCATCAATTCCCTAATATTGAAGAAGGCCCTTATATTAAATAAGGGCCAATTTATTAAAACTTAGCTTTTGTATTTAGTGTGTGTGTCACTGACTTAAGTTCTTGTCCCGGTACTTTTGATACTAGAGGAAAGAATGTAAGTGTAACCTTTAACTCACGTGCCTTTTCAAATGGCCCAAGAGCAAATTTCTTAATCTTTTCAAATCCGTGCTTTTTCAATTCTTCTGTAAATAGAATATTTCCATTATCAAGAAGAGTTTTATTAAAAGTTAGAAGATTGATTGTTTTCTTAAAATGAATCTTCTTCTTTTCTTTGTCATAGATAACAATTTCTGCACTTAGCTCTTGCATGCCTTCTGTAAAATTTGAAAGTTCCAGTTCGAATTGACCTTTAACTCCAACTTTTACGTTTTCAGGATTTACTAGAATAGGAGCTTTCGCTTCATCTAGGTCAAAGAATTCTACTTTAAGAGTTGACTCATAATTGTAATCAGAAACTTTTGTAAAGTCTGAAACTTGGAAGTTAATTTGAGTTGCTTCTTTATTTAAGTTTTGTACAAGTGTATCAAAGCTCTTAAGTTCGTTGCTAAACTCAAGCGTGAAATTTGCATCAGCTTTATCAACTGCACCAAGGTATTGTACCTTTACTTTGTGAGTTACATTTTCCATTTCTTTGTATGCAACTGTACGAGTCTTTGTACATGAGTATGGTTCTGAGCGGTACTTTGTTACATCACGACAAACATATTTTTGGTAAGGAACATTGTCACATACATTACGTCCTGGACGAGTGTGACATCTTCTTACTGGTACATTTCCACATACACGATCTTGGTATGGGATTGAACGACAAGTTTCGCGTCCTGGGACTGTCTCGCAAACACGACGGCTATCACGTTGACGACATTCTTGTCTTCCATTCACTGTACGACAAATTCTTTGTCCCGGAACTGTACGACATTCTTGTCTCGAAGGACCTCTTGTACACTCACGACGATATCTCGTTTCATAACGGCATTGGTAATCATATTCAGTTTCACAAACCTGACGGCCTGGCTCCCAACGACATTCTCTTCTATAATCTGTTTCATAACCACACTCATTTTCTTGATATGGTATTTGGCGGTAACATGTCCCTTCGTATGGCTCTTCTTTGTACTTAGTAACTTCAACTTCCTTAGCTAGTACTTGTACATCATTATCTCCACCATTGAATGAGAAGTTTAATTGATGATCGCTTGCATTCGCAGCGAGAGTGTAACATGCGAGCATTAGCCCGATTAGAATTTTTGACATTTCTCCCCCTTAAAATATAACAGTTGATAATTTCTATCGAGTTTTAGGTGAAATTGAAAAAAATACGTCGGTAAATTTTAAATTAACCTCAAAATGTAAGATATTTTGAGAAAAATAACACTGATTTAGTAAGGTAATTTAGATGGTAAATGATTTTTGGTAAGAAAATGGCCCCAGGTAGGGGCCAATATTTCAAATCTTAATTTAGATTTAGTGGAGTGTATTCAAGATTTAGATCTTCAGCAACTTGCTTGTACACAAGTTTTCCTTTGTAGATATTGATCCCTTTCTTAAATGCTTCATCCATCATCGCTGACTCTTCAACACCGTACTTTGCGATCATACGAGCGTACTTAAGAGTTACGTTTGTAAGTGCATAAGTTGAAGTTTGAGCAACTGCACCTGGCATATTTGCAACACAGTAGTGAACAACACCATCAACTAGGAAAGTAGGGTTTTGGTGAGTTGTTGGCTTACATGTTTCAATACAACCACCTTGGTCAACAGCGATATCAACAACTACTGAACCTTTTTCCATTTTAGAGATCATTTCTCTCGTTACAAGCTTTGGAGCTTTTGCACCTGGAACAAGTACTGCACCAATTACAAGATCCGACTCTTGAACTGATTTTTCAATATTGTCGATATTTGAGAATAAAGTTGTAATTCTGTTGTCAAATAGGTCATCAAGCTCAGCAAGACGCTTAGTTGATAGATCGATTGCAGTTACGTCTGCACCCATACCCATTGCCATTTTAATTGCGTTTGTTCCCGCAACACCACAACCAATAACAGTTACCTTTGCTCTTCTTGTACCTGGTACACCACCAAGTAGAATACCTTTACCACCATGATCAAGTTGAAGGTAAGCGGCACCAATTTGAGTTGCCATTCTACCTGCTACTTCAGACATTGGAGTTAGAAGTGGAAGAGAGCCGTCTGCAGGTTGGATTGTCTCGTATGCAATACATGTCGATCCAGACTCCATAAGACCTTTTGTTTGTGGCTCATCTGCCGCAAGGTGAAGGTATGTGTAAAGAATATGGTGTGGTTTTAAAAGAGCAATTTCTCTTGGTTGAGGCTCTTTAACCTTAATGATCATTGTCGACTTTTCAAATACTTCTTCAAGTGATGGAAGAATCTTTGCTCCAGCTTGAATATATGCTTCGTCAGAAATACCAATTCCAACTCCTGCATTTGTTTCTACGTATACTTCGTGACCATCGTGGATAAGTTGTCTTACACCACCTGGAACTAGACCTACGCGATTTTCGTTATTTTTAATTTCCTTAGGAACACCAATAATCATAAAAACTCCATTGAATTGAAGGCGTTAAAATACTCATAAAATATATGAGGCAAATATAATTGTTTTCAAATGCTATTACAATAAATTAAACCTCGAATTTTAGCCCGTCATAAGCAACTTTGACACTTCCATCTGGAAAGTGAGCATCGCACTCTTGTTGCAATAAGTCGTGATCAAGTTCGTGGCCCATGTGGGTTAGGTAATTATGATTGGCCCCTATTTGTCTAATGTAATCAAAGCTTCTTTCGACATAAAGGTGAGCTGGGTGAGGTTTGTGTCGCACACAGTCAATAATGAGAGAATCTAATTTGTAAGAGCGTAGCTTTTCTATTTCATCTTGCGGGATCTCATGGCAATCTGAAATGATGGCAAGCTTTCCAATAATAAGACCTAAGCTTGTCCCATTGCCATGTGGCAGACTTATGAACTCGCAATCTAAGTCGCAAATCTTACTTATGGTATTTGGCCGTATTTCGTTGAGCAAAAGCCTCGGACTTGATCCGATGTGGCCAGGGTTATTTCCAAAGATATAGCTAAATCTTATATTCATAATATTTGCGCTATTTTGGTCAGTATAGAGGTTAATAGGGTGTTTAAAGGTGAATGGCCTTATATCATCAATGCCGTTCAAGTGATCAGCATGGGCATGTGAAATAATAACTGCACTGATATCCTTTACGCCTTCACGCAATAATTGCGTGCGAAGATCTGGCCCCGTATCAAAGAGAATTGTGGTATCATTTTGTTGGATTAAAAATGAAGTACGCAATCGTTTATTGTGTTTATTAGAGCTTGTGCAAACTGGACAGCTGCAGCCTAACATTGGAATACCTGTACTTGTTCCGGTTCCTAGGAACGTAACTAATAAATTCATAACTTTATATTGCCAAGAAAATCATAAGTTTTTAAGCTATTTATATTAACTTTTATTGGAGATTTGATGTTTAAAGCAATTAATTTATTTGTCTTTACAGCCGCAGCTCTTATTCTAAATTCATCGTGTTCATCTACAAATGAAAATCAACATTCTAATAAGGACCTAAGCCTAGGTTCATTAGAACTAAATATTGATGTTCAGAAACACACTTTAGAAAATGGCCTACGCTTACTACTTGTTCGTGATTCGAAATTACCGATTGCCTCGATCTATACTTTTTATGATGTAGGTGGACGCTATGAGAGAAAGGGGACAACTGGAGCGACACACTTTCTAGAGCACATGATGTTTAAGAAAACGAAGAACTATCCAGCAGAATACTTCTCTGACTATATCGAAACTTATGGGGGTAATTCTAACGCTTATACAACATTTGATAATACTGTTTACTACGAGAATATCGCAGCTCAGACAGTTGAGAAAATGATTGAACTTGAAGCGGAGAGAATGGCAAATCTCATGCTTGAAGAAGTTCCTTTTGAAAAGGAAAGACAAGTTGTTCTTGAAGAAAGAAAGATGCGTTATGAGAATAGACCAAGTGGTAAGATTCACCTCGCTATGATGAAGGCCATGTTTAATGGAACTCCTTATGGAGGGTCTGTCATAGGGGACGCAAAGGATGTTAAAGAGTTAGATCGCAAACAAATGCTTGAGTTCTATCATGACTTTTATGCTCCAAATAACGCCATTATGGTGATCGTTGGTGATATTAATCCTTCGGCAATTCTTTCAAAGGTTCAAGATACTATTGGTAAAATTCCAATGAATAAGACTCTTGATACAAAGAAGGCAAAGCTTGATGATGCTGGTAGATATAAAAGAGAAGGTAAGCTTCCATATGTAAGAAGTCTAAAAGGACAGTCGAAAAACCCAATGTTTAGACTTGCATTCCCTTCTGTTTCAGTTACTCACGAAGACACTTACGCTCTCGATTTTCTTTCAGATATTCTGGGAACAGGTACAAGCTCTTACTTAGTAAAGAACTATGTTGTTTCGAAAAACCCAAGACTCTCTAAGGTTTACTCATACAACTACAACCTAAAAAATGGTGGTATTTTTGTTATTGGAGGAGAGTTACTTCCGAAAAAAGGTATTAAGGACACTCGTCGTAAACTTCTAAAGTCTTTAAAGGATTCATGTGAAAAGGCCATTACTCCAAGAGCAGTTCAAAAGACTAAGAATATGCTTCTTAAACAATACTATGAAGCAATTTCGACTAATGATGGCCTAGCTAGTTTCCTAGGTTCTTCTGAATTCTTTAATGGAGACTATAGAGAATATAAGAAACAGCTTAAGAGTTATAGTGAGATGAATGTTGATCAAGTTCGTGATGTTTGTCGTCGCTATATTTCTGGTAACGATTATGTTTTCTTATCAATTTGGGATCGTAACTAGGATGAAGGGATTAGTAGCTATGAATAAAATTTTAAAATCAATAATCATTGCATCGACTTTCATGAGTGTTAGTGCCAATGAACTAGTCGATAAAATTGAAAAATTTAAATGGGAAAATATCGATGTCACTTATATTCAAGATGATAAATTCCCTACTTATAATGTAACGATATTCTTTGCTGATGGTGCAATTAAAGATGGCCGTACTAAAGGTGTAACTAGGATGATGTTTGATCTACTTGAGAGTGGAACAAATCGTTTTAGCCTTAATGAAATTGCAGATAACCTAGAATTCTATGGGGTTTCAACTTCTTCAAATGTAACTCACGAATTCTCAAGCTATTCATATAATGGACTTGCTAAAGACATTATTCCTACTACAAAGAAAATTTGTCATATCTTTAGAGATGCAGTTTACCCTGCTCAAGAACTATCTAAAGCTAAGAAATCTCTTACTGCCCAAAGACAGAATCTTGTTTCAGATCATGGTGAATTAGCTTCTACAGCATTTCGTACTATAAGCTTAAAGGGGACTCCATACGTATCAGATGTAAGGGGAAGACTCGCAGATATTAAGAGAATTAAAAGAAGCTATCTTCAAAGTCGTCTGAAATATTTTAGAGATGATGTTAAAAAGAAAGTTTATATCACTGGTCCACGCTCAATCCTAAAGATTAAAAATATTGTTACTAATGAATGTGGTTTTGATTCTAAAGCAAGCTTTGTTAGAAATTTAGATACTGAAGTAAAAGAGATCAAGAAGTTCAATCCAGAAAAGCCACTTATTCACTTTGTTGAAGTTCCAAAAGCGAACCAAGCACAAGTTAGAGCTGGAATTTACATGGCCAAGAAAGAAGATCCAGGCTTTGAGAATTTAGAGTTTATGTCTCAATACTTAGGTGGTGGTTTCACTTCAATTCTTGTAAAGGAACTTAGAACAAAAAGAGGTTTAACTTATTCTGCATGGGCAACAGCTGGTATGCAAAAAGACTATGGCCGCTCTATTCTTTCAACTTTTACAAAAGAAGAAACTGTTAATCAGATGGTTCAAGAAGTAATCAAAATTCTAAAGGACAATTCTCAGGCAGAGAATATTTCGATGGAAGAAATTGAAAAGGTAAGAAAGGCCGTAAAAGGTGGATTTGCTTTTCAATTTCAAAAGCCATCAAGCTTTATGAGACAGTTAGTAAGCCTTGATAATTCTCAAGTGGATATTAAGCGTTTTCTAGAGTACACGAACTCAGTTGATAAAATCACGCAAGAGGATGTTGCAAAGACTATTTACTCAGCATTCCCTTATGACAAGGTTCAAATAGTTGTTCTTGGTGATAAGAAGATGATGAATGCTCTAAAGAAGATTGCAAAGATCAAAGTTTATTCTTACAAAAACTTTTTATAATTAATAATCTGGAACAACCAGAATATGGGTAGGGCCTGAGAGGCCTTGCCCAATTATCCTTACAAGAGAATAATCACTAATATCAATTTCCACTAAGTGATTAAATGAATAATCTGAAACAATAATATTACCACTTTGTAGTTGGGCAACACCTCTAGGATTTGTAAGGTAAGTCGTATTGCTATAACTTGCTCCAGTTGCTGTTAAAGAGCTATCATATTCGATCACTTGATCAGTTGCACCACTCCAAATACCCACAATATCACCATTATCAAGCTCTATAGCAAAGTAGCCATCAGTTGCACCTGCTGGCCCTGCGACACTATTTTGTTGAACACCATCTTCATCATAAGTTCTTATTTGATCAGAGCCACGTGAGCTAATAATGAAGCCACCATCACTTAGTGATGCCATGCCTTGTCCTGTATTGATGATATTTGCAATAGGAAAGCCTGAAGTCTCTCTTTGATGTCCATCTCCAAGTGGAGTAAATAACTCGAGGGCGTTGGATTCAAGAACTGCGATATTTCCATTTGCTAGCTCTGTTACACCTCTTAATGCACCATTTAGTCCCGTGTGCACAATGACATCAGAAACCTTGCCTGTGTAGGCATTTATACCAAGTACGCGGTCATTGCCATCAGTAGTAAAAAGAAGTTGATTTGTCTCACTCGACCAACCAAGGGCCATCAAAAGAACACTGTTGCCAGTTGCTTGATAGATCGTTCTTTTAAAAACCCCATTACTATCAAGTTGAACGATAGAGTCAGAAGTATAATTCATGACAATGATATCTCCAGGCTCAAGATAATTGCCACTTGGTGCAGGTAAGGGTTCCGCCTTGATAACAGATTCTACTTCCTTACATGAGGCCGTACCAAAGAGTAAGCTCATAAAAAGTGTTAAGGATAAGATACATGTATTTAGCTTTGTCTTTTTCATGCCTAAAGAATCGGGCCATGGTTAAAATAAAGTTAATTGGGTGATTAAATAGATAAAATTGAGAAAAAACTTCCACTTATCTTGATTCAGGAAAATTTATTTTCTTTTTGTTACAATAGCTTAGAGGTGGTTAATTGAGCTTAGCTAAATATTTAAAACTATTCACTTTATTATTTCTCTGTCTTCAAGTAAAGGCCGATATATCTTATTTAAGGTTTGATGGTGTTTTTGGAATTGGGACAAATGATAAAATGGACCAATATGATACGGCAACTACAGGTATTGGCTATAATTTGTCCTATGGGGTAAGAAATCGTGTTACTGGAATCGAGGCATTCTATACAAGAATTGATCTAAGCGGCGACATTAAACATGGTGGTGTTGATAGGGTGGCAGTTCAATCGCTTGCCATCTATGGACTTGAGTTTCATTTTTATCCAATTCAGAGACTTGCTGTAAAATTAGGGTATGCCCTTGTTTCATTTAATGATTTTATTGAAGGAAATTCTGATGGAAATATCTTTGCTGGAGCGGCCAATACTTATGGCCTTAGAAGAGATACAACACTAGGTGGATTAAGAATTGGTATTGGTTATGATTTTTTTCGTATAACCAGAAAAATTAATTTTCATACAAGCTATGTTTACCAAGAAAATGGTAATGGGCATGAAAATCTAATTTCATTAGGTCTTGTTTTTAAATTTGAACGTGGAATTATCGATCGGCTTATACGCTAACTAGTAAAATCACTTCTATGATTCTAAAGTATGCCCTTGCATATTAACCTTTGCTCCTGGAGCAATATTAATATTCTTAGCGACAATCTGTCCCTTAACAGTTCCTGTAGGAAAGACCTTAACTTTACCTTGTGCAGTTATGTCTCCATTTACTACACCATAGATATTCAAGTCCCCACAGCGAATACGCCCTTGGACATTTCCTTGTGGCTCAATTGTTAGTTGATGTTTTTCATCAATTTGAATATCGCCTTCGATAGTCGAGCAAATATGAGAAGGGCCATTTAATACAATATCACCCTTAATAACTGAGCCAATTCCAACGAATGTAAAATTTTGATCTCTTAAATCCATAGTAAGGCCCTACTTAATTTCTTCTCTAAATAATTGCTGATGAACAATATCGCCAAGACGGTTGAAAATAAAAATCTTAAACATAACTGTTTTATTCTTAGGCATATCAAACTTAGCTGTTACAGGACGAAAGCGTGATGTTGCAAATGATTCACCCTTTGTGTAGTTAAGTGAGAAATTTCTAATTGAGTCACCGCCTTCAGGGTAGTGGAAGTAGTTATTCCCATCGAATAAGAAAATATGGATATAGCCAGAAACCCTATTATTATCTTTTGTGATATTGATAATATTAAAGTTAAGTTCTGCTTTATCATCTTTCTTAGTTACTTTTAAGTCTTCGATATTAATGCTGGCCGGACTCGTTAGGTCTTTTTGACCTTTTACTGGAGCAATAATATTAAGTGAACTTGCACTAACTGCACTAATCGTTTCATTGGCAAGTCGATTTGTTAGGTCAAGGTTCAGAGTTGTTAACTCAGTATTCTTTTGTGCCAGAGTCGAGTTCTCATCTCTTAGATTTTTTATAATTAATGGCTCTTTGGCCTTGATAAGCTTTTCAATATTCTTCGTGTAGAAGTATGAGCCAGCTAAGGCAAATATAGAAAATACAGTAAGAACAACTGGTACATAAATGATTGCTTTATACTCGCGAGGAGAAAGCTGTAAGTATCTTGGTACTTTATTATTTTCATAAAGAATGAAAGACAAATTATTCTTTGCCTTTGAACTACTTGATGGTGTGGACATCCCGTTCCCTTTTAATTTTCGCTATACGGTCTCGTTAAAGTGAGATTCAGTGTGAAAATTTGTTTTGGGTCTTGCGAAGTAAAGAACCTCTGTGAAGGTTCAAAACTTAAGTGCTCCCTCTCGTTTGTAATATCCATTGGAATACGCTGCCATCTCTCCGCGACAATCTTCCACTTATAATAAGGGTCACGCTTTAAATAGAGCGTTTTCTTTCCAATATCGTTAATTGTATTACTAGTGTAGTCTTGCTTGAACGTTACGACAACATAGTCATCAGCTTTTAATACAGTTAAATCTTTTAACTGAATTGAAGGAGTCCCTGGGTTTGCAAATACGGCCTTCTTATACTGAGCAAATGAATTGTAACGTCCACGAGTTGGATCGATAAAATCTGTGCGTGAGTAGAAGCTTAAGTAGTCATTGATATTCTCTGTTGACCAAGCTGTTAGCCAACCATTTACAGTATCAAGGACTTCATTCTTTTCTTTTTCCCAAGTTTCCTTGTTAAAGAATTTTAAGTTGTGAACAACGACAATATTTGTCTTATTAATTTCAATAAATTTTGAAATATCAATTAGGTTTACATTGTGAGCAACAAGGCAACCTTTTGAGTCTAGGCCTTTGTCAATTCTTGGCTCGTTGTCTGTTGAGTGTAGCCAAATTCCGCCACCTGTTTTTCCTAGCGCTTTATCAATTGGGTTAGGGTAGTTAAGAACAAATGCTCCAACCCCATATTGAGCTCCAAGCTCACCATGCTTTCTAATTAAATCTTTATGTTCAATGAATTGCTCAAAATGATAAACACCTTCTGGTGTTCTACGATCACCTTGAAATGATTTATTTCCAACTTTCTGACCTGTGGCCATTTGATATGTTTTAATTAAACGTGGCAGGCCATTATTATTTTCATATAGGTAGATTGTATGAGTCGACTTTTCTGCAACGATCACATGATGAGCGAAGTAATCATTTAATAAAAGTAGACTCGATGGAAAAAATTCTTGAGCAAAACTACTTACTGAAAAAAAAGTAGATGTAAAAATAGTCGATAAAAATAATAGTTTTTTAATCATGAAAAGCCTTTATATTTGATAACTACCTAATATTGTAGAACATTTTTTAATCACTTCTCAAGTCTTTATGCCTCAAAAAGTAAAATAACTTTCGATAAAATAACTTTATGCGTTGTAAGTACTCAACTTTTTTCGAAAAAAGGCGAAAAGTAGAGGGTAAGGATTTAAGAAAAGGCCATATTTAAATAAATTTCATACGTTTTGCATGGCCGCGATGGGGAAAATTATGTCAGCAGAAAAGAAGCAACAGGAAGAATTACTCGCTGAAAGTGAGAAAATTCAAAATGCGGTTGATGAAGTTCTTGGAAGCGATACTGATAGTAGCAGTGACGCACAAGAGAAGACTTCTCTAACTCTTGTTGATACTAATATTGACTTCTCTCAGCTAAATAATGAAGACAGCTCCCCACTGGATGAAGGTATTGAGCTAGATTTTGATGATGTGAGTGCCATCGATCTTTGTGGTGATGATGATATCGTAGAAAATGCTCCAGTAAATGCAGATTCTCCAACTGATCTTGATATGGATTTTTCATCTAGTATTACCATCAACCTTACTCAAGAAGGGGATACTATTCCAAATGCTTCTCTAGATGCAGCTCGTGAAGATGACTTGGATCTGGATAATAATCCGATTATTGTTGAAGATAAGCTAGAACAAGTCGATGAAGAAATTGATGCCGTAGAGGCCAGTGCTGAATCTGAAATAGAAACAGCTGATGACTTTTCAGTAAACCTTGAAGAAGATTCAGGTGATATTTTAGATGAGGACCTTGATGATCTTGAGATGTCACTAGGTGAAGATTTAGATGATGAATTAGATTCACTTGGTAACCTTGATAATTTAGGTGAACTCGATGATATGGGAGATCTAGATGACTTTGATAGTCTTGATGCAGATCTCGATTCCGAGCTTGATGATCTCGACGCCGATATTGATATGTCGCTAGACGATGATCTTGATCAATTTGATGATGAAACAACTAATGAAGTGGAACTTCCTTCTGTTGGGCAAGAAGATACAATGGCCCAACTTGATGGAATGGTTGATGCAAATCACCAGCAGTATAATTCTCCAGATGAGACCTTAACTGTAACGGCAGTTTCACCAACTGAAGAAACTGGCAATATTGATCTTGGGGGATTTGATTCGGTTGAAACTCCTGCTGCTTCTGAGCACCATGATTTCGTTGCATCGGCACCGGCCTCTCCAGCATCGAATCACGTTAGTGCAAATATTAACTTTCACCCTGGGCACATTTTAAGCTCCCTAAGTGAAGAGCAGTTACTTGATTTAAGAGTAACTGTTACAGAGTTAAAAGAAGATCGTATTAAACTTTTAACTGAACTAAATGAATTAAAAACAATGATTGAGCTTCTTAAGAGAGATTCGTTAAGCTTAAGAACAGAAGTTGATGAAAAAAATATTGAGCTTTCGATTGCTAAAAAGCGACATGCAATTGAAGTTGAGGAAACGAAATCACTTCTTGATAAATACAAGCATGGGCTAGAGCTTAGTGAAGCTAAGAATAAGGCCATGAGAGAAGAGATGGCCGAAATTGGGACACGCTTAAAAATCGATCATACAAGTGTTAGAGCACGTGAACAAGAGCTAGAGAGTCAATTAGAACTTATGGCCATTGATAGTGATAATAAAATAAAAGCAAGAGATGAGAAGATTTTAGAGCTTAAGCGAAAAATTGATACTCTTGAATTTAATATGGAAAACGTTGCAATTAATGAGAGGCAAGCAAAGAAGGAAAGAGTTTTAGCTGAGCAAAAACTTGAACGCCTTATTAGTAATCTAAGAGGCTCTTTGAATGTAGTTGCTGATACATTAGAATTAGATGATGAACTAGAACTGGATGATTAAAAATTAGTATGTTGGAAAAACAGTATAAAGCACTTTTAGAATTTATTTGTCAAAATGTTGAAGAGCATAATTTCAATATCGTATTGAAGTCTTTTCGCGATTTCATTAAGACAGAGTTTGATTCAAAAACGCCACTCGTTTTTGCGACGTTAGATAATGAATCCTCAAATCCAATCATCAGAGATTTCTATAATAATAAAGTTATTGAAGAGTATCCAAGTAAGGTCTATCAAGAACTAATGGGTGCATTAAAGACACAAAAGCTTCATCTTGAAATAGAAGGTGATAAGTATCGCTTTGTCGAGGTCGGCTTCAATGGAAGTCAAAGTCTATATCTTGTATTGAATGGAGAGTTTCCTTCAGATATCTTTAGACAATTAGAAAACTATATTCAATCGAAGTTTAGAAGTCTCTTACAAGTAAAAGAACTTCAAAGACTACAGGCCCTTGCTCACGTTGATGATGTAACAGGTCTTTATAATCAAAGAAAATTTAAAAGTGATATTGATGCTGCTATTAGAGAATATGATGCACTAGAACGTTCATTCTCTCTTATCTTCATCGATATTGATTACTTTAAAAGTATCAACGATGGCCATGGCCATTTGATTGGAACAAGCTTACTTCAGCAGGTCGCAGAAACAATTCGTTCTACTGTAAGAGAGGATGATCTTTGTTATCGTTATGGGGGAGATGAGTTTGTCGTTCTTGCTCCATACTCTTCGTTAGAAGATGCTAAGATGATCGGACAAAGAATTCTTAGTCGAGTTAAGTCTACTGTTTATAAAATAGAGGCAGAGCTTGAAATCAATACTCATGAGGATGAAGATGTCCAATTGAGTGTCTCAATTGGTGTTGCCAATTACCCAACTAACGCTTCAGGACGTAATGAAATTATCGGAATGGCCGATAGAATGATGTATGAAGCAAAAAAGTCTGGACGTGGCAAGGTCTGTGTTGCAGACTCATAAATATGAAGTATCTAATCTTATCTGATCTCCATTTAGGCAAAGGTAGTTACCTGCAAAACGGTGAATTTAATATCTTAGAAGATTTCTTTGAAGACAATCGCTTCTATGAATTTTGCGACTACTTTTCAACGAATGAATATTATTCGAAACCTGTAACAATCATCATGAATGGAGATATCTTAAATCTCATTCAAATCGATTCAGATGGTGTTTTCACTCATGTCGTCGATGAGGCAATGACTATTAAACAGATTGAGGATATCGCTAAAGGACACCCTCGTTTTTTTGCAGGTCTTAAAAAGTTTTTAAGAGCGCCACATAAGCGTGTTGTCTATGTTGTAGGAAATCACGATGTTGGTATGCTTTTTAAAGGTGCACAAGAGAAGTTTTCAAAAATCTGTGGTGATAATATTATCTTTACTGAAACTTTTTTAGAAAATGGCCTACACGTTGAACATGGGCATCGATTTGAAGCTGTAAACACTGTACCAAAGGCAAAACAATTTATTCGCGGACCTGGTGGCAAGGATATATTGAACTTTCCGTGGGGTTCTCTTTTTTGCATTAACGTTCTACCAAAGCTTAAAAAAGAGCGTCCTTATATTGATAAAGTAAGGCCTATGTCTTCATATGTTAAATGGTGTCTTTTTAATGATACAAGATTCTTTTGGCGTCTATTTATCACGTGTATTAACTATGTCATTAAGACTCACTCAAATTATTACACACGACAGAACTCGAATTTCAAAACAAACTTAAAAATTCTTCAACAGATCACAATTTATCCACGCTATGAGCGCATGGCCAGAAGGATTCTTGATCGCGATAGCTCGATTCATACTGTTGTTATGGGGCATACCCATTTACAAGAGTGGAGGCGATTCCCAGAAGGTCGTTATTATTTCAACACTGGAACTTGGAATAATATCCCATCGATTGATGCTGGAAAGCACCAAGATACGCTAAGTCTTACTTATTGTAGTGTAAATGTACATCCAGAGAGTAATTCACTAGTTAATGCGTCCATGAATCAGTGGATGGGCCAATGGAAGCCATATATTGAAGAAATTAGAACGAGTTAAATGATTATTAAGATTGATTGAGATGATTTTGAAAAAAAACGACGTTCCTAAAAAGTCCTTTCCCGAAACGCCGAAGTGTCTTTAATTTTTTGTCTCTGCTTATTAATAAGTTTATTCGATTTTACAGAAACCACAAGAGATTTTTTCTTACAGTAGCTCGCAGCAAAAATTAACTTAGTCCATTATTCTATCTCCCTTGTAGTAGGGTATTTACACACTCTATAAAATATGTTTTTCTACTTTCTGACATCACAAAAATTTATTACTTTTGAATTCACGTTAATATGGGTTAAAGCTGGACATTTTAGGTCGCTAAAAGCTGACTTGAGCGAGTTTTTTTGGTAGAAATAGAGGATATTTAATCAGGTAGAAGTTGTGAAAAAGTACGAATCAATTAGAATATTTAAAAATCCAATTCTTGAGTCATTTACCCATGTTCATCCAATTGTGCCACTAGTGCTTTGGGCGCCATTTATTGGTTTTCTAATTTATCGTTCATATTTTGAACTTGGTTACACTCATCTACAAATGATTCTATGTGCAGTTAGTGGTTTAATTATTTGGACTCTTACAGAATATCTACTTCATCGTTTTGTTTTCCATTTAAAGCCTATTGGGCCACTTTCAGAGCGATTTGTGTTCTTGTTTCATGGGCTACATCATGATGACCCTAATGATCCGACAAGGCTTGTTATGCCGCCTGTGCCAGCGATCTTGATCATGGGGCTGATTTGGCTATTCTTTTCACTTTTTATTCCAGCTTTTTATATGCCAGGTTTTATGGCCTTCTTCACAATAGGCTATCTTTGCTATGACTATATTCACTATGCAACTCATCACTTTAAAATGAGTGGAAAGGTGGGGCGCTACTTAAAGAAATTTCATCTTCAGCATCACTTTAGACATGAGAAAGCTAAGTACGGTGTAAGTTCACCATTATGGGATTATGTTTTTAGAACTGTGACAGGACCTAAGGAAGACTAAGTTATAGCCATTTACGCTCTTTGTAGTCCTTCGCTGTCATCTCAATTGTGTCCTTTAAATTATAATTAGGGACAAAGCCAAGTGCCTTAATCTTTGAGTTACTGCAAAGCCAAGCATCTTGCTCCAATTCATTGATCTTATCTCCAGTAAGAGGTAGGTGAATTGGAAGAGTGTAGATAATTCCCGCAACTATTCTTAGTAGCCAAATTGGTAATGCCATAAACATAACCTTTTGAACTCCTAGAGCGTTCGAAATTTCATTGATTAATTCTTCAAAAGTTACTTCATCTACGGAAGTTACAAAATAAGTTTCTTGTTTTGTTTGCTCTTGAGATGCACAAAGAATGATTGCATCGACTAGGTCAAAAACATTAACGACACTATATTTCTTCGTTCTAAAGTTAAGTCCTGGGCCTGTAACAATACGGCCCTTAACCATTTTGAAAACATCTAAAACGGCACTGTCACGTGGGCCTATCACCATTGGAGGTCGGATTATTGTGGTATTCCAACTCTCTGGAGAAAGTTCTCTGACTGCAATCTCTGCAGCAAGCTTTGAGTGGCCATAGGCCGAAACAGGTAAGCATTCGATGCTTTCATCAACTAATTGCGATGAAGGACCGGCCGCAGCTTGTGAAGAAATTAGCATAAAATGAATATTTTCAAATTTTACTTTTAAGCGATTTATTAAATTCTCTGTGGCAATGTGATTTGTCTTTGCAAAAGTAAGAGAGTGTTTTGCTGAAACAATTCCCGCAGTATGGATAACACAATCTAAGTCTTTTGGTAGGTCGCTTACCCATGATTTGATTGAGGCCTCTTCAAGGCTACCTTGGATATATTCGCCAGGTAAGTTTAAAGACTGAGCCTTTTGAGGATTTCTCACAAGAGCGAAAACCTCATGTCCTTGTTGATTTAATTTGTCACAAAGATGTGAGCCGACAAAACCAGTTGCACCAGTAACTAAGACTTTCATTATAACTCTTTTTGAAAAATTCGATATGTTCGGTAAGGAACAGCATTCATGCGAATGAGTGGTTTATTCATATTGATATTATCTTCTAGAATCCAGCTCATCTCTACATTCTTATATTTTTTATACTGTTTAATATTCTCATGGCATCTGTAATAAAGAATTGATTCAAGTCCATACAGACGATACTTCTTTTTCACACCCATCGTAATAACTCGAACACCATCTATAAGCTTTGGTGCACGAAGAACTTGAAATATACCTTTTGGAAATAGCCTTCCATCTGGAATTTTATGTAGGACTTGATTGAAGTCTGGAAGGGCCACGATGAAGCCGGCTTCTTCACCATTAACCATGGCAAAGAGAATTAGTTTTTCGTCAGCAACAGTTTTAAGGTCTGCTGCCATGGCGTAGAACTCATCCTTTGTCATTGGAACAAAGCCCCAGTTCTGCTCCCAAGCATCATTGTAGATGCTATACATAAGATCAATTTCTTTTGCCCAATTTTTCTTAGAAACTGTACGATAAGTAATATTGGCCTTGTCTTCCGCTCTTAAGGCAATCTTTCTGATTACTTCCGGCATCTCGAAATCGGCCTTCATATGGTAGGCCAGGAGATCTTTTGCTTTCGTAAAACCAAGCTCACTTAAGTATTGATGATAGTATTCATAATTGTACATCATCATGAGAACTGGAATTTCATTATGACCTTTAATCAGTGTTCCACATTCATAATTTGTTGATGGATTAAATGGCCCAATAAATCGCTCAAGGCCAAGTGATTTTCCCCATTCCATTGCACAATTGAAAAGAGACTTAAAGACTTCGATATCATCGATGGCCTCAAAGAATCCCCAGTGAGCTTCTTGTGTGCTATGGAACTGGTTATAGTTGTGATTGTTGATGGCCATGATTCGGCCCACATCTTTTCCATCTTTAATTGCAATGTAAAAGGCACTTTGCGCTGTTTGATAAAAAGGATGTTTTTGATTAAAGAGTTTATTGAGTTCCATGCGTAGTTGTGGAACCCAATACTTGTCTTCTTTATAAATATTAAATTGGACGTCAATAAATCTTTTACGGGCCTTTTTATCGTTTAAGATATCAACTTTTTCGATATAAATGGCCATAGACTTATCTCCTTAAAAATATAATTAGTGTCCCATTGTCGAAGGGATATCAAACTCTTTCTTTGCTCTTGCAAAAACTTCTAGAACTTTTGTTAGCTCACTCTTGTTGTGAGTGGCCATGTAACTTGTTCTGATTAATGCTTCTCCCTTAGGAACTGCCGGTGGAACAACTGGAGTTGCAAAGACTCCATTTTCACCTAGAAATTTAGTTACAAGCATTGATTTAACATCATCACCAATAAAGATTGGAATAATAGGAGTTTGAGAGTTGTAAGTATAGAAACCGATTTCCTGGAAACCATTTCTCATGAATTTAACATTGTCCCATAGGCGATCGTGAATTGTATCGTCAGAGTTAATAACGTCAATACATGCCGAAACAGTTGCTACAGCAGATGGTGCCATTGAAGCAGAGAACATGAAAGATCTTGCTAGGTGTTTTACATAGTTGATTGTTTCAGCATCACCTGAAAGAACTCCACCAATTGAAGCAAATGACTTTGAGAATGTTCCCATGTTTAAGTGAACCTTATCAGTTACACCAAAGTGGTTCATTGTCCCAGCGCCTTTTTCTCCCATAACACCGATACCGTGAGCATCGTCGACGTAAATATAAGCACCATACTTTTCAGCAAGTCTAACCATCTCTGGTAGGTTTGCAATATCACCAGTCATTGAGAAAACACCGTCTGCAACGATGATTACTTTTTGGAAGCGATCAATATTTGCTTCAAGTTGCTCTTCTAAAGACTCCATATCGTTGTGGCGATACTTAAATGTCGTTCCCATTGCTAGGCGAGAGGCATCGATAATTGAAGCATGATTTTCTGAATCAAAGAGCATACAGTCTCTTGGCCCACAGATAGCAGAAAGAGCACCAAGATTTGTTTGCATACCAGTTGAGAAGATAAGAGCTTTTTCGTGTCCTAGGTAGCGCGCTAGCTTTTCTTCAAGTTCTTCGTGAATTGTTAGGTTACCGTTTAAGAAACGAGATCCTGTACAACCAGTTCCATATTTTTCAATGGCCTTAATGGCCGCTTCTTTTACGTGAGGGTGATGTGTTAGGCCTAGGTAGTTATTTGAACCGATCATGATTTGATCTTTTCCATCAATCTTTACTATCGTTCCTTCTGAGTCACCAATTTGGCGGAAAAAAGGATAAAGATCTTTAGATTTTAGCATTGCTGCCATGTCCATCAAGCGGTCAGCTGCGCTAGAAAATTTTAGTGCCATATTTCACATCTCATTCGAATTGTATTAATAATAGAGGTAAGCTTGAATTTAGCTAGATTGAGTTGACAAGTCAACAAATTATACGCACAGTGACAGCGCCTATGGTACTTAAATTATTCACTTTTAAAACATGCATCATGTTTATTATCTTAACTGTTTTTGCTTCGTGTCAGCAGCAGAATATTCAAGATGAAAAAACACAAATTGAAGTTTCTGATTGGAAACCTCCTTGTGATTTAAATACTTTTTGTGATCGAAAAGAAATCCTTAGCTCTCTAAATGGGCCTATTGAATACCGAAGTTCACTTGTAAGTATTTTAAATCGTTCAAAGAAAGAGTTCAAAAGGTATCACGTTCATTATGGAGATGATATCTACTATATTTGTGGCAAGCTTATTTCTGTTGGCGGCTGCTCTCATCTTTCACTTGAAGAAGGGGAGATGAGCACTGTTCAAGTCGAAATGTACTTAGCGGCAATGGCCAACTGCCATCACTATAAGTGCTATGATTATTTCCAAAATCTTAGAGGAAAATTTTTAAAATTAGTTAATGCTACAAATTCTGATAAGGCCAAAAAGTCTTTCTATCTCATGGCCATCAAGCTTCCTAGGCCTTGGTTTGAGAAATCGGGAGACTTGAGAATGTTTATCCACTTACTTGAAAAAGATCAAGGCAGCATTGCTTACAAAGATCTTGGTGCCTTGATAAGTGCCATTCCGAATCATGAAGATCTCAAGGACTTTGTTGCAAAAAACTTTTTTAAAATTGATTCACATAAAACTGGAATATCTGTTTATCTGGCCCGCTACCTCGAGGCCTGGCACGATAGAAATTATAAGCGCTTTCTCACTGAGGGCATTAAGCAAGAAGATATTAATGCCTTCATTCTTAGTATGCCAATCGGGTGCCCTAAGCTTGAAACAATTCTTGCTTTCAAGGATTACTTTTCTAAAGGTAATGAGAGGGTATTAAAAGATATTCTCAAACAAGTTGAGTTAGATACTTATTTCAAAGAATTGAATTTAAAAGAAAATAAAAGCTCTAAGTGCCTTTCTTCATTGCCGCCTGCTTCCTAAGCTCTTCTCCGCGGGCCTCTGAATTAATTGAAAGCACAAGATCTTCTTCGACTTCTTTGTCCATATTCATAAAGGCGATACCAATACCCATTGGTGTTTCTTCATTATTTTCAATTGGCCAAGTCGCTGCAATTTTTACTTGTGGAATTTCAAAACGTTTCGACGCAAGTCTTACTGTCGCATTATCAAAAATTGATTCTTTCTTGAATTTATCAGCGAAGTCTTTTGGGCAGTTAAAGCTAATTCCACCGGCCGAGATATCGTTGCAATCAAAGACATCTTCTTCGATTTTAATCTGAATAGGGATGTAAGCATTTGCATGCAAGCGGTAGTTAGATCGTTGCTGACTCTTATAGACGGGACGATCAACTTTAAGCTTATAAACTTCTTCTGCCGCAATGAAGCTTAGGTATGAACTCGAAAATAAAATAACTGATTTAAACTTAATTTTTAGAAGAACTTCATTGTCCTTGTTTTTTGAACCTGCCAATTTCGCAATTAGGCTTGCGTCAAAGTCTAGAGTGAATTCGAGTTCACTTTCATCAAAAGATTTAATTTTGAAGCTTTCGACTTTGTCTTTTTCTTGTCCTTTGCGCCAGATTTCAATGATTAATCCATCGCTTAGGGCCCTTTTTAAAAAACTTATCTTCTCTTCAAAGGGAATTTCTGAGAAATAAAATTTCTTATTCGCATCCATCAAGTTCTCACTTTAATAATCTCTAAATTAATTTAAGTGTTTAATATTAAATATATTCTAATCAAAGTTTTCATTCAGTTCAAATTGTGGCAAATTCTACAAATAAATACTCAAAATTATAGGAAATAACGAGGTATATATGAAAAGCGAAACTCCTGTGGTCAAGTATTTGGCGGATTACCAAGCGCCAACTCACAAAATCGAGACAGTTAATCTTGAATTTCATTTAGATGATACAAAAACTCAAGTATATTCAACGATGGAAATTGTCCCATTAAGCGGTCAGACTCTTGAACTTAATGGTGAAGAATTAATTCTAAAATCTGTAAAAGTTAACGGCGAAGAATTTAAAAACTACAACGAAGAAAAAGAGATCTTAACTCTTAGTGCACTTCCAACAGAAAAGTTCACTCTTGAGATTCACAATGAAATTAACCCAAAGGCCAACACTGCACTTGATGGTTTATATAAATCAGGTGGAATGTTTTGTACGCAAAATGAGCCTGAAGGATTTAGAAGAATTACTTACTTTATCGACCGTCCAGATAATTTAAGCATTTTTACAACTAAGATCGTTGCAGACAAAGCAGCATACCCATTTCTATTATCTAACGGAAACCTAATTGAACAAGGCGATCTAGAAGGTGGGAAGCACTTTGCTGTGTGGAATGATCCTTTTGCAAAGCCTGCATACCTTTATGCTCTTGTCGCTGGAGATCTAGCTCTAATTGAAGATACATTTACAACAAAGTCAGGCCGTGAAGTTAAGCTTCAGGTTTTTGTCGATAAAGGAAATGAAGATAAGTCTCACCATGCAATGGAATCACTTAAGAAGTCAATGAAGTGGGATGAAGATAGATTTAGACTTGAGTACGATCTTGATATCTATATGATTGTTGCCGTTGACTCATTCAATATGGGTGCAATGGAGAACAAAGGTTTAAATATCTTTAACTCTGCTTACGTTCTTGCTTCAAAAGAGACAGCAGAAGATCATAACTTCTTTGGTATTGAATCAGTAGTTGGACACGAGTACTTCCACAACTGGACAGGAAATCGTGTAACTTGTCGTGATTGGTTCCAGCTAACTCTTAAAGAAGGTCTTACTGTATTTAGAGACCAAGAGTTCTCTGCAGATCTAAACTCAAGATCAGTTTGTCGTATTAACGACGTTATTAATCTTAGAGCAGCTCAGTTCCCTGAAGATGCTGGCCCGCAGTCACACCCAATTCAGCCAAAGTCATATATTGAAATGAATAACTTCTATACAATGACAATTTATGAAAAAGGTTCTGAAGTTATTCGTATGTACCATACTCTTCTAGGTGAAGAAGGTTTCCAACGTGGTATGGATAAGTATTTTGAGCTATATGATGGACAAGCGGTAACGACAGCAGATTTCACAAATGCAATGAGTGTCGCAAACGATAATTATGACTTTTCACAATTTAGAAGATGGTATGATCAAGCGGGAACACCTGTTCTTGATGTAACGACTAGTTACGATGAAGCGACAAATGAATTTACTCTAACTGTAAATCAATCAACGCCTGCAACACCAGGGCAGCCAACAAAAGAGCCATTCCATATGCCATTTGTTATCGGACTTCTTGATAGCAAAGGTGTTGATATGAAGCTTGCTCTGAAAAATAGAGACGATCAAGCTGATCTTGGAAGAGGACTTCTTCATATTAAAAAAGATTCAGAAGTATTCGTATTTGAAAATATCACAGAAAGACCAGTAGCATCTCTAAATAGAAACTTTAGTGCACCTGTTGTTCTGCGATCGGATCTAACAGATGGAGACTTCATTTTCTTAATGGCAAATGATAATGACGATTTCAATCGTTATGAAGCGGGACAAGCACTTGCTCTTAAAAATATCCATGCACTTCTTAGTGATTCAAATTACCAAGTTGATGAGAAATTTATTCAAGCATGGGGGGCAATCCTTAAGGATCAAAATATTGATGAAGAGTTTAAGGCCGTATGTCTTGGGCTTCCATCAATGACTGATATTGCTTCAACAATTACTATCCCAGATTATCGCGCTATCGATGAAGCAAGAGAAAAGTTATATACGCTACTTGCGAGTACTTATGAACAAGATCTAGTTGCTATTTACAATGATCTTAGTACGGAAAGAGAATTCAAGGTAGATGCTAAGGCAATGGGTGAGAGAAGGTTAAGAGGCTTTACTCTTAGTTGTCTTGCTAAAATTGATGGACACCAAGCTCTTGCTCGTAAGTGTTTTGAAACTGCGACAAATATGACTGATATGATGAACTCTCTAGCTGTTATCGTTCACGAAAAGCTTCCTGGTGCTGCTGAGTCTTTACAAGAGTTCTATACACGTTTTAAAGATCAAACTCTTGTTATGCAAAAGTGGCTAAGTGTTCAGGCAAGTTCAAGTGATGACTCAACTTTTGATCGCGTACAAGAGTTAATGAAAGATGAAGTCTTTGATATGAATGTACCAAACTTAGTATCGTCACTAATTGGAACATTTGCTCGTAATAAAGTTCAATTCAATCACGAAAGTGGACGTGGACTTAAGTTCATTGCTGAAATGATTAGAAAGGTTGATGCAATTAACCCTCAATCAGGTTCTCGACTTGCTGGTGCATTTAATGATTACCGTAAGATGCCAGCTGATCTTAAAGAGATTGCACGTCTTGAGCTTGAAGCAATCGTTAATGACGAAAAGACTTCGAAGAATGTTTTTGAAAAACTATCTAAAACTTTAAATTCATAGTTAACGAAGGGAGACTGGCGTGAGTGATAATATTTTTACTGAAGAACTTGAATTAAATTATACGGAAGTTGCTCCGGAAATTGATTTTAAAGAATTCGAAAAAGTTGTCTCTTCACGCCGCTCTGTTCGTGTCTTTGGTGATGAAGAAGTTCCGGATGAGGTTGTTCAAAAGGCAATTGAGCACGGTCTGCTTGCACCAAATTCTTCTAATCTTCAACCTTGGGAGTTTCACTGGGTTAAATCTGAGGATAAGAGATCAGAACTTGCAAAACTTTGTTTTGGTCAAAATGGTGCCAAAACAGCAAAGCATCTAATTGTCTGTGTGGCAAAGACTGGTACTTGGAAGAGGAATTGTGAGCGCATGCTTGCTTCTCTTGAAGCCGCCTCAAAGAAAGATGGCATTGAAGTTCCTAAGGCCGTAAAAGCGTACTATTCAAAGATCGCCCCAATGGCCTATGGTTATATGGGACCTTTTGGTATTTTTTCACCTCTTAAATGGGCGTTCTATAATACAATTGGCCTATTCCAAGTGATCTTTCGTGAGCCAATGTTTCCATCTGAGCTTAGAACTTGGGCACATAAGACAACGGCACTTGCCTGTGAAAATATCATGCTATCAATTCGCGCTCAAGGTTATGACACGCTTCCAATGGAAGGCTTTGATGCTAAACGCGTAAAGAAGCTATTAGGTCTTGGATGCAAGGATCATGTCACAATGGTACTTGGAGTAGGAAAGCGTTCTAACAAAGGCGTCTATGGCCCACAGTTTAGATTTCCAAAAGAAGATTTCATCATTAAGCATTAAGCACTATGCGATCATGTAGCGTGGAATGAATGGATAATAAAGAAGGCTTCTTCTTGTATTCAGTCGAATACGAGAAATAAAGTTGGCCTGTTTGCTTTTATTCTTAATTGAATTTCCCCCTTGTCCTCTCAATTCATTATTAGGATTCGTCAATAATAGGCAAAGAGTAAGAATTGAAAAATATTTCATATACACATCCTTAGTACATTCTCATTCTATCTGTCCCTAAGTTGAACGAAGTCAGCGCCTTGTAAAGTTCTTGTGATTTGTTACATCTTTAAATTTTCTTATTGATGTAAGTTTTGCTTATTTGCTCATAATTTAATTGTCACCTAAAATGGTAGCTAAGTTATAAAAATGAAAAGGATTTTCACATGAAATACTTATTAAGCTTACTTGTTACAGTAAACCTATTTGCAATCACTCCTCAAGAGCTATACGGATGTTTTGAAACAATTGAACATAATCAGCAGTCTGTTCCACATGGGCCTGATTATGAGAGAAATCTTACCACTTATGAAGATTATAGCTTTTCTCGAACTTATAAAAATGTTGAGACTAATCGTATTGAGCCAATCAATGTTTTCAATTTCTTTACTGGTGTAAGAGATGATGTGTATTACTCGTATTCACCAATTATTCTCTTCCAAGACCTAGGTGAATATTCTTGGAGTGAGAATTCGCTAAGCTATGAGGTTGATGAAGATATTTATATGTATCGTTCGCAAAAAGAGATGTATGAGAAAGTAGATCACCGCCTAAAGCTTTCAATTAATAAAGTTGGAGCTTTCTTTGAGGGAAGTGTTGAACTAAAATCTCAAGCTCGCAATATCGATCGCGCTTTCACTTTTAAACTTAGAAAAGTTTCTTGCCCTACATCGTACTAATATCGTAAATAGACTTAAATAAAAGGCCCACAAGAACAACATTAAATGCTGTTGTGACTGTGGCCTTATTGCCATTAATAACTTGGCTTGAGCCGAGGTAATTCCCAAGAAGTCCTGCCGGCAGGGCGATTGCAACAATCTTCCACATAATAGCACCCTTGATTAAGAACGTAATAAAGGCCGCAATATTACTTACGTAGTTCATAAATGCCGCATGAGGTGAGGCATCAAGTATGTCGAAATGAAGAAAGAACATCATTGAGATGATAAGAAATGTTCCGGTTCCTGGGCCGAAGAAGCCATCATAACCACCAATGACTAGTCCAATAAGAACTGAGCGAAAAAGAACCTGCATCTTTTCAAGTGGAGAGTGATCCATTAATTCTCTTTTCTTCTTTAGATGGTTCATAAAGAAGATGATTGGAATGATTAAGATTAAAATATAGACCATGTGCTTTGACTCAAGGATAGTGCTAAGTTGGGCACCAATTAAAGAAGCACTAAAAGTTGCAATTGTTGGAGGTAGAATAAATTTAAAGTCAATCTTGCCACGCTTCACATAGCGAATGATTGAAAGTGATTTTGAAATACATGAAACACATTTATTCGTACCAAGCAGAAGGTGAGCAGGGACACCTGTTGCAATATAAGTAGGGATTGTTATTAGGCCACCACCTCCGGCCATGGAGTCGATAAATCCTGCGAAAGTAATGAGAGTAAAAATAATGAGAGCTTGAACTAATGTGAAATCTTCCATTCGGAGATTATCTCTCTTTTTGAAATAGAAAGATAGTAGAGGATGAAAATTATTCGCTATGATTCTTTAGGGTATCTCTTAGAGCAGCCTCAAGAAAATTAAATGAGTACTCAAAGCCACAGGCCTTATTCTCCTCACATGAAACTTTTTGACTTGCGAGCATAATCTGAGACATTTCACCAAAAATTGTTTTAGCTGCAAATTCTGGCAGCGGAATAAAAGTAGGACGGTGAAGAACTCTTCCCAGTGTTTGTGTGAAATCAATATTTTCAATTGGGTTAGGTGCTACTCCGTTTATGACTTGTTTTTCGGTGTCATGTTCGATTAAGAAGCAGTAAAGGTCACAAAGGTCTCTAATGTGAATCCAGCTCATGTACTGATGCCCATCGCCAATGCGTCCTGCAAGACCTAAGTTAAATGCGGGGAGCATTTTTGCAAGTGCACCTCCTTCACTTGAAAGAACAATTCCAACTCTGATAATTTTGACATCAATATCTAGGTTTTGAATTCTTAGTGCGCTGGACTCCCAGTGCTGACAGACTTCGGCCAAAAAATCACCGCTGATACTGCTGTCACTTGTTAGCTCTTCATCGGAGCGGTCGCCGTAAATACCAATTGCCGAAGTACTAACAAATTTTTTAGGCAGGGGGAGTCCTCTTGTTCCAAGCTGTTTTAATTTGTCGTGAAGTAAGTTTGTCGCGTTGATACGTGAGTTATAGATCTTGTCTTTCTTTTCTTCGCTCCAACGGGAGTCTGCGATATTTTCACCAGCAAGGTTAATGACGGCATCTACCCCCATAAGGGCCGCCATATCCATTTCGCCTTTTTCCACATCCCACTTGTAATACTTTACTTGCTCATTGCTTTGTTTATTTGAAATATCGCGTGTGAGTATGCGCACTTCCTCGTGGCCGTGTTCAAGCAAAGATTGTGTTAAATTTGTGCCAATAAAACCTGAACCACCACTAATTAATACTTTCATATTTTTAGTATATGGATGAATTGTGAAGAATTTATTAATGAAGTATGAGTGGGTACCACGAGTTTCGTAATACCCACTCTTTAGAATTTTTTAATTAAAGGTTGATCGACTTTCCATCTGACTTTAAGTCACGACAAGCTTGTGCAATACGTTCAGTCATTGCGTTTTCAGCTTTTTTCATCCAAGTTCTAGGATCGTATTGTTTCTTGTTTCCAACTTCACCTTCGATCTTTAGCATCTCATCGTAGTGCTTGAACATGTGATCAACCACTGGACGAGAGTAAGCATATTGAGTGTCAGTGTCGATATTCATTTTTACAACACCATAGTTTAGTGTTTCGTGAATTTCAGATAGCTCACTTCCTGAACCACCGTGGAAAACTAGCCAGTTTTCTGCATCTGCTCCAAGCTCAGCTGTAACAGCAGCTTGTCCGTCTTTTAAAACTTGTGGACGAAGCTTTACGTTACCTGGCTTATAGACGCCGTGAACGTTACCAAAAGTGGCCGCATACATAAACTTACCAAGTGGGCGAAGTGCTTTTGTAACCTCAACCATCTCCTCTGGAGTTGTGTATAACTTATCTGCTGGTGCATCTTCATTATTAACACCATCTTCTTCACCACCAACAACACCTGTTTCAATTTCAAGAATAATTTCACTCTTAGCACATCTCTCTAAAAGCTTCTTACTCATTTCAATATTTTCAGCAGTTGGTAGAACTGAACCATCAAACATATGTGAGTGGAAAAGGTTTGATTGACCTTGAGCTCTTCTTTTTTCTGTTTCTTCAATAAGAGGAATTAAAAAGCTATCAACTTTTTCTGGGTGACAGTGGTCAGTATGTAGAGCAATAAGTACATCGTACTTTGCAGCAACAAGGTGAACGTGTTGAGCTAGAGAGATTGCACCTAGGACTTCATCTTTCAGGGCCTGGCCTGAAGCAAATGAACCACCTCCAGTTGAAACTTGGATAATTCCATCTGATTTCATGTCAGCGAAGGCCTTGATGGCAGCATTTGCTGTTGAAGTAGATGTTACGTTAATGGCCGGATATGCGTATCCGCCTTTTTTAGCGCTATCTAACATATCGCAGTATTGTTCATAAGTAGCTATTGGCATCCAGTGCTCCTTTTAGTTATAGTAGGATTAAGATTCCACAACATTATAGAGGTCAAAGATGTCACTTGCAAATAAGGAAACACAAAAATTATCACCACAAGAATTAAGAGAGGTTTTGAAGACTGCTCGCGGCGATGGTGAGATTGATTTACTTATTAAAAATGTAAAGATTTTAGATCTTGTTAATGGGGAAGTGGTTGAGAGCTCAATTGCCATCTCTGGAAAAACTATTGCAGGAATTGGTAAGGAATACGATGATCAGCCTGCTAAGCGTATTTATGACGCTGGTGGAGCGACAGCGGTTCCTGGCTTTATTGACGGCCACCTTCATGTTGAATCTTCAATGATGCACCCGTTTGAATTTGAAAGGCTCACTCTTCCTCTTGGAACAACTACTGCCATTTGTGATCCACATGAGATTACTAATGTTATGGGTGATCGCGGTTTTTCTTGGTTTCTAAGATGTAGTGAACTGATGGATCAAAACCTCTTTGTTCAGGTGAGTTCGTGTATTCCTGCTCTTCCTGGCTTTGAAACAAACGGTGGTCAATTTGATATCATCGATATGAAAAAATATAAGGAGCATCCTCGTGTTCTTGGCCTTGCTGAAATGATGAATTTTCCAGGTGTCATCAATGGTGTGGAAGGTGTACTTGAAAAAGTTGAAGAGTTTGCAGAGCTTAATCTTGACGGGCACTCGCCAATGCTTCGTGGGAAACAGCTTAATGCTTATATCGCAGCAGGAATTCAAAATTGTCACGAGACAATCTTTGCAGATGAAGCAAAAGAAAAACTTCAAAAAGGTATGGGACTTATTATTCGTGAGGGATCTGTTGCCAAGAACTTAAAAACTCTGGCCCCAGTTGTTAACGAGTTTAACTCTTGTCAGTGTCTACTATGTACTGATGATAGAAACCCATATGAAATTTTTAATGAAGGTCATATTAACTATATGATCAAGAAAATGATTAATGAGCTTGGAACACCAGCACACATTGCTTATAGGCTATCAAGCTTTTCTGCCGCCAAACATTTTGGTTTAAAGAAACTAGGTCTGATTGCTCCTGGTAAACAAGCTGATATCGTTCTTGTTGGAAAACTTGAAGACGTTGATGTGAAGGAAGTATTTAAAAAAGGTAAGCTTGTAAGTGAGCTTGATTTACCTGCAAAGGTTAATGAGAAATTAGAAAAGTCTCAGCCGCCAAAAGAAAATACTATTAAGAGAAATTTCTTAGCACCTACTGATTTTAATTATGACCTGACACCAGGAACATATAACGTAATGGAAATTGTAAAAGATGAAATCATCACAAATCACCTAAAAGTAAAATTTGATGGTGAAGAATTTGAGCAAGATGATATTTCATTTATAACAGTTATTGAAAGATACGGACAAAATCGCAAGCCTAGTTTGGGCCTTGTTAAAGGTATGGGGCTAACTCGTGGAGCGATTGCTTCAAGTGTTGCTCACGACTCTCACAATATTGTCGTTATTGGAAAGACGCCTCAAGATATTGCAACTGCTGCTAATGAAGTTATTGAGAATGCTGGTGGCTTCTGTGTTGTGGATAAGGGGAGAGTGACAGCTTCACTTTCTCTTCCTATTGCAGGTCTTCTTAGTTTAGAGTCTGCTGAAACTATTAATGAAGGAATCATAAGACTTAAGGCCGCATGTAAAGAAATTGAAGTTGCGGTAAGTGAGCCTTTTATTCAAATGGCCTTCTTAGCTCTGCCTGTTATTCCAACTCTTAAAATAACAGACATGGGATTAGTTGATGTGACAAAATTTGAATTCATTGATTTAAAATGTGAAGAAGCTTAGTCAGTTAATTGAAGCAATTCCTGGGTGGCTATTTCTTACAATCACTGTGGGTGTGATTGCCTTATTTCTTGATCCAATCATGGGGCTTTTACAAAAGAGGGTTACTCAAGTTGAACAAGATAAACTAAGAGGTGATGCTCATACGGTATGTTTCCGTGACGATTTTTCTCAAAGTCGTCAACTTCAGGCCTGTCTCGATGGTAGAAAACTGGCAAAGTTAGACAATAAAAAACAGCTAGAATTGAAATATATTGAACGACTTTGTGAGATTAATGATGCGTCATCTTGCTATGAGTTAAGCCAGATCAAGAAAAAATTATTGCCTAAAGATGATTACAAAAGCCTTTTAAATAAGGCCTGCCGGCAAGGTCGCGGTGGTAGTATGCTGGCCTGTGGAAAACTTGGAGAATTGATAGAATCTGATTCTCCAGCACTTTCAAAAAAATACCAAGAATACGCTTGCGCGAGTGGTCATAAAAAGTATTGTCTTTAGTTACGACAGCGCCACTATTTCTTTCCAATTCCGTTAAATTATGGTTAAATTCCGTTTCACTTAAGATTTATAACTAGATGAAAATACGAGGTTGATAATGGCAACTGTTCTTAAGCCTAAGAAAAAGTACACTTGGAAAAACACAGATAAAGCAACACTTAAGCAGTGGTATGAGCTACTAAGTCTTGGACGTATGTTAGATGATCGTGCGCCAAACTATCTTAAGCAAGCGATTGGTTGGTCTTACCACGCTCCATATGCTGGACACGATGGAATCCAACTAGCAATTGGTCAAACTTTCGAATTAGGAAAAGACCACTTATTCCCATACTACCGTGACATGCTTACTGCATTCTCGGCAGGTTTAACTGCAGAAGAAATTCTTTTAAATGGTATTTCAAAAGCCACTGACCTTGCTTCTGGTGGACGTCACATGTCTAACCACTTTGCAAAGCCAGAATGGAATATTCATAACGTATCTTCTTGTACAGGTAACCACACGCTACACGCTGTAGGTACTGCAAGAGCATTCAACCGTTATAAGCATGATGGTGTTGTTTACTCTTCACAAGGTGAGTCTTCAGTTTCTGAAGGTTACTGTTATGAAGCGATCAACGGTGCATCTCGCGAGAAGCTTCCAGTTGTATTTGTATTCCAAGATAACGGATACGGTATTTCTGTTCCAAAATGTGATCAAACAGCAAACGAGTACGTTGCTGATAACTTTACAGGTTTCCTAAACCTTCACATCATTCACTGTGATGGAAAAGATATCTTTGATTCAATGAACGCGATGGCAACTGCAAGAGAAATTGCAGCAACTCAACAAGAGCCTGTAATTGTTCACGCTCGTTGTGTACGTATCCACTCTCACTCTAACTCTGATAAGCACGAGCTTTATCGTTCAGAAGAAGAAAGAGCAGAAGCGGCAGCTCAAGATCCATTAGTAGCATTTAGAAAAGAACTTGTTGCTAACAAGATCTTCACTGAAGCAGAGCTAGATGAAATCGATGCAGCTGCAAAAGTTGAGCTACTTGAAGCTCACAAGAAAGCAATGAAAGCTCCAAACCCAACTCCTGAGTCAATCTATGACTTCGTACTTCCAGAGCCACATGTTCCAACGAAGTATGTTGACGGTACTCACAATGAGTCTGGTGAAGAGGTGAAGTTCATCGATGCAATCAATGGTCAACTTAAGAAAGAATTTAGACATAACCCAGATACTTTCATTTGGGGACAAGATATGGCCAACAAAGATAAAGGTGGTATCTTTAACGTTTCAAAAGGTATGCAGCAAGAATTTGGTAAGGACAGAGTATTTAACGGTCCAATCGCTGAAGACTATATCTTAGGAACTGCAAATGGTTTCTCACGTTTCAACAAAGACATCAGAGTTGTTGTTGAAGGTGCTGAATTCGCTGACTACTTCTGGCCAGCAATGGAGCAATACGTAGAGTGTTCTCACGATTACTGGAGATCAAACGGAGCATTTGCACCTAATATCCTAATCAGACTTGCTTCTGGTGGATATATCGGTGGTGGACTTTACCACTCTCAAAACCTTGAAGGTAACTTAGCAGGTATTCCTGGTGTACGTATTGTATGCCCAGCTTTCGCTGACGATGCTGCTGGTCTTCTAAGAACTGCAATGAGAAGTGAAGGGCCAACTCTATACCTAGAGCCAAAGTCTCTATATAACGCAAAACAAGCAATGACTGTTGTACCAGAAGACTTTGAAGTTCCATTTGGTAAGTGTCGTGTAAGACGTGAAGGAACTGATCTTTCAATTATTACTTACGGAAACACAGTACACCACTCACTTGAAGCAGCAGAGAAACTTGCAGCTCAAGGTTATAGCGTAGAAGTTGTTGACCTTAGATCAATTGCTCCTCTAGATGAAGAAGGTGTTCTTGCTTCAATCAAGAAAACAAATAGAGCACTAGTTGTTCACGAAGATAAGGTATTTGGTGGATTTGGTGGTGAAGTTGCTGCCATGATCAACGACAAAGGATTCGAGCTTCTAGATGCTCCAGTTCAACGTGTTGGTTCGACTTTCACTCCTGTTGGTTTCAACAGAATCCTTGAAAAAGCAGTTCTTCCAAACACAGACCGTGTTGTAGAAGCTGCTCTTAAGGTTCTTAACTACTAGGTTCCTGGATACTTTTCGGGATGCATTGCATCTCTTGAGTAAGTATTCATACTAGGAATGATAAACTTCCTAGAGCTATCACATTTAGCATATTCAAATTCATTTTTAGATAGGCCCGCTTTAATACTGCGGGCCTCTTTGTCTGTATAGCCCTTATTAAGCCATGATTCCAATGCATATGTAGTACCAAATAAATTTGGTAATGATTCATCAAAAATTTCAAATGATAATGTTTTATTGAAGTATATGTAATGGAATGTGCTGAATGGATAGTCTTGAACGAGTGAAGAAAGACCTGCTGCAACAGGATTTCTTAAAATGTACTTATAGCAATTGTATTGATATTGAACTTTAGTTAATAGACTTGATTTGTACCTACCACCGTAAATTGAGTTTATATCACCTGTTCTTTTTTGAACTTCATTAGTAGATCTCTTCATGAGCCAGTACATTACCTTGTCAATATTCTCACGTGGCGTCCAAAGCATTAAGTGAAAGTGATTGTTCATTAAAACAAAGGCAATAACTTTGGCACCTTCTTCTCTACAAAGATCTTTTAGAATTTCATTATAGATTTCCCACATGACATAAATTGGTAAATTAAACCACTTCTTATTATGTGAGCGAGCAACGACATGATAAGGATATAATTTTGTACGAATGGTTGGTTTTCTAGGCATGCTTGTTATCTAGCACCTATAATTAAAAAAGGAAGCATTCTAGCTTCCTTTCTTATTATTTTTTCAATATTGAAATATGAAACGTTGCATCCCGAAAAGTATCCAGGAACCTATTTGCTAGTCAGTGTGAAAACACCATCCCATTCTGGTGGAGGTGGGATAACCTTATAATCTTCACAGCGTTTAATATAAATCTCAGATGGATTTGTTTTTACACCTTTCAGATCAGGAAAGCGCATATATTCTAGCTCTAGAGTGTGTTTAAATAACTCAATGGCCTCATCCCATTTTTGCGCCTTATAAAGTAAGATAGCTTTTGAAAATTTATCAGCAAGCTCTTTTAAATAGTCTGGAGCAGTTGCTTTAAGTCCAAGTAGGTCATAACTTGTTACCGGAATTGATTTACCAACAACGCGAATCGTATCAAGCTCTCGCCATAGAAATTCATCTCCTGCAAGCTCAACCGTCTCTTTTGCAACTTGTGTGAAAATACCATATTGCTTTGCTGACTCTTCAAGACGGGCAGCAAGGTTTACAGAGTCGCCCATCATTGTATAGTTCATACGAGAAGCAGAACCCATATTTCCTGTTACGATATCCCCTGAGTTAATTCCTATTCTCATTCTCATATCGTGAACAATCTTTGGCCACTTGTCTCCCTCTGAAACCCATTTTTTTCTTAGCTTTAGTAGTGCTTCTTGCATACGATGAGCAACCATACAGGCACGTTTAGCATGATCAGGAAGCTCCATTGGTGCACCGAAGAAAGCGATAATAGCATCTCCCTCATACTTATCAAGTGTGCCTTTTTCTTCGAGAAGTATATCGGTCATGGCCGTTAAGTATTCGTTTAAAAGCTCAACAAGCTGTGTTGCCGATAGCTTTTCTGAGAAGCTTGAGAAACCTTGAATATCAGTGAAGTAGGCCGTACGAATTCCTGATGTACCACCAAGAGTTGGCGCTGAGCCTGCTTCATACATTTCATCAATAAGTTCAGGAGAGATATAACTTCCAAAAGCATTCTTTAAGAACGCCTTGTCTTGGTTTGCCATATAGAAGTTAACAATTGTATTCCATGAATAGCATAAGACTAGGGCAAAGAAGCACCAAAATAGCTTTGTCTCATACCCTTGTGGAATAAAGTAGAATGTATCAGAGTAGTAAAGACCTGAGATCAAGACCACGAGTGTAAATAGATCAAAGATAGGGTTTTCTTTAAATTGTACTAGGAGGAGTAGTAGTACAGATATGACAAGTAGGGCCCAAGATAGTTTGGCCGAGTCGATAAATTTTTTAAAGAAGTGGCCATCAATTAGCATCTGGACGAAGTTCATGTGGAACAGAACTCCTGGTAGCATTGAGTCGATTGGCGTATTTCTTAAGTCGTGTGCACCGTATGCAGTTGCACCTACAAAGACAAGAGAGCCTTCAAATAATTTTTTTAGTTCAGGATCATTAGGGTCTTTTTCGATGATTTGATAAATTGGAATTCTAGTATATGCATCGGCCCCTCCGATCCAGCGTACTTTAGTTTCACCTCTAAGGTTTAACTCTACATCTCCCATTTTGGTTTTTAGAATCGGCACTCCACCTTGAGTACTGAGATCAAGTTCTGTTTTAAAAACATTCTTATTTTCACCTTCTTCGTTCTCATCAAATTCACCAATCCAATGCATATATGATGAAAGCCCATATGAAGGTACATGAATTTCTCTGTAAGGAAATGCAAGTGCTTTATAGTGTCTGATTACGCCATCATTGTCTGCGCTGGCCTCAATGAAGCCTAGAGATGCTTCTGCATCGATGAGTCCTTGTAGAGGGTATACGGAGTTTGAAATAATCGTTGGTTCCATATCATAATTTACTCCACCGGCCTTTGTGTTTAGGGCAAAAAGATATAGGTCTTCTGGTAAAGCAGGATAGTGGTCAGTCCCATATACTTCGAGGTTATAAGGCATAATGACTCGATTATTTGGAATTTCATGAAAGTACTCAATGGCCGAAATTAATTCATCATCTGGATTAACATCGTTGCATGTTTGAGATGCTTCTGAAAAGAAGACATCAAAGGCAATAACTTTTGCCCCGTAGCCGCGTAGTTTTCTTACCATTGTTCCCCAATGAGAGCGAGTAATTGGCCAAGAACCGAGTCTTTTAATTGAATCATCATCAATATCGGCAAGAATTAGTTTTGGATTTGGTGTATTCTGATCCATCGTTTGCATCATTCTAAAATCGTAGAATCGATTTTCAAAAAATGATGCATATGAAGTGAGATTTCTAAAACCTATATCATATGTTCTAGAGTAAAGAGAGAAGAAGACACTGACGCACGAAAATAAAATGATAAAAAACAGTCCCGTGTATTTAATTATATTTTTCATAGCAATCCGTATTTCTTAATGCTTAGTAATAATAAGAGAAGTCAATACCCGTTTGATGGGCAGTATAATTACTTGTGTCTTCATCCGAGCTATTATTTGTGTAGATATACTCGAAACCAAATGCAAAATTTCTGTTAATAACACGTGTAAGTTTTGCATTTAATGAAGTCGTCATCTCAAGCCCTCGACTTGCATCAGTTGCAGCATCTTCATAACTAATGAAGTTTGTCGAAAGTCCGGCATTGAAACTAGTATTTGGAAAAAGGCCTGGCACAATATAATCAACACGAAATAGGTGAGAAGTCGTATTTAAGTTTGGAGAGTTTGTGTAATCACTACTATCAAATTGATATAATAAGACAAAGATTCCGTAGGTCTTTTTGATAATTTGATCAGCGGAAAGAATCATTGAGCTACGCTCTAGACTATCTACATAGTATGAATATGTTTGATACTTAAAAGTTAGAGTTGTATTACCTGTTTCGAAAAAAGGCATCTCACTACCAAGCTCTATTTGCTGAGAGCGATAGTTGAACTCTTTACTTTTTTGAGCATTAATATCTTTTGCTTGATAGTCATAAATGAGATTTGTAAAAAAACGAGCAGGCTTTTTATTGTAGCGATAAGCGAAATCAATATCAACTTCAGGAGTGATATTATAACTATCATTTGAATAAATTTCTGAATCAACGCGATCTGTATAGATTGTATTCTTAATCTCTAAAGAAGGTGTAATTGTATATCTTCTTTTAAAGTTAAAAGCCTTATCAATATTAAAACGAGTTTGAGAAATGAAAGAGTCTTTATTCGTTCCTGTTGAACTTGGAAGGTCATCTGATAGGGTCACATTATTATCATATGTAATTTTCTCTTCTACACTTAGGCTTAGTCTTTCACTTGGTAGAGGATCTCCGTTTACAAGCTTATCCTCTTCTAAGAAGAATTCTTTTTTTATTTCTTTTATACGATTATCAATATCATCAGCAGTGGAACTATTTGGGTCAAGATCGATGGCCTTGTAATAATCTGGCAGGATATACTTTTCGACTATCTCTCTGGTTCGACTTGTCTCTCTGGCGATTTCTAAATTCATATTTGCTATCTGAAAGTATGAAATCTGCTTCATCTCTTTAGAAGTTTTTTTGTCTTTTAAAAGTCGTCTAAAGTAGATTTTGGCATTCTTTGGTTCTTCTTTAAGCTGATAGATATAGGCGATATAGTAATTTGATTGTTCGACTTTATACTTGGCCTTCTCTGACTTTTTAAAGTTTTCAATGGCACTATCTAAATTGTTAATCGCAAAGTTGGCCTGTCCTAATTCATAGTAGAGCTCACTGGCCTTGTTTCCTTTTTTTAGCGCAGAATTAAATGCTTCAATCGCCTTGTTATATTCTTGAATACGAGAGTAAGAAATCCCCAGCAGGTAGTCTCGTACACCAGGTGACTTCGCACTTTTAAAATTCTTATAATTTGGAGAGTTAAGTAACTCGATAACTTTCTCGTAATCTGAGTTTTCAAATGCACGGTAAACAGGAGTCATGCTCTGGGCAAGTCCCACTGATGTGATACTAGCTAAGGCCAGTGCGATAAAAATTTTTTTCAAAGTCAGTCCTTTAACTTTTTATTAAAATCTAGGTATTTATAAATAATTTTACTGATAAATAGGACAATTGAATAGAGGGAATTTGGCCACAGAGCTAATTAGCTGTGGCCATATCTGAATTTAGAACTCGGTTATTTATTGGCGATCAAGGATGACTTTAACACGTGCTCGATTTGTTGAAGTCGTATTTGTTTGATCAAGCATTTGGTCGCGATCATCCATTGTCGTTTCCATAATATCTGGGCCACCATCAAGTGGCTTTGTATCGTCTGAAGGAATAGGATCGCCTATTGGATCGTCAAAATCATCAACTTCGTCTTGATCGAAGATATTGATTGGTCCAGTCGGCACCAGCTCTGGCGCAGTCCCATCAGAAGCAGGTATGCGGTTAACAGTGATTACTGGGTCTTTTGGAATCATATCTCCATTTTCATTTACCACATAGAAGTCATTCTTATACTCACCAGTGTCCTTATCGAAGCTTCCCATCTGAATAGGAACAATAACTTCATTAGTCATTGGGTCTACTGGAGCATTTTTTGGTGGTGGAATATAGAGAACATTATTCGTATCGACATAACCACCTTCGGTCATTGTTCCTTTTGTCTGCACTCTTGATGAAGATATCGTTGTAGCAGCTTGTGCACTAGGAATTTTGATACTAGCGTCGGCCTTGGCCATTTGTCCCATGATCTCAGATCCACCTGCTCCACTAAACTTTGAGCTATCCATTCCTGGAGGAATGATATTTCGACTCATCTGTTTTTTCTCTGATTTCTTTTGATCGTCATTTGATGATGTTTTAGATCCATCATTTGCCTCAAGGGCCTTTAGCTGTTGTTTATTAATTTTTACCGGTGCCATTGGTTTTGAATCAACCTTTGGCATAACCCCCGAAAGCTGTCCTTGGCGAACCATAACTGAAGTAGGTGATGAAACAACCTTCTCAAGTCTGTCTTGTAGGAAGCGGCTCTTCTTAAAGTTAGTAAGTGAACCCATCGCAACGGCACCTTCAAATGTAATAAGTGTCGTATTATTATTGGTAGGGTTAAAGTTAACTTGGAAATCAGTACCACGTACACCCATGGCCGCAGTTTTAGTTTTAATGAAAAGCTTTGATTTCTTCTTGTCGATCTCTAGGTAATTCTTAGATACTTTTGAACGAAGTTGACCATTAATAAGATTGATAATTCCTGCTTTCTTTTTTGGGAATTGCTCCACTTCAACTTCTGAATTCGCACCGAGAGTAAGATTTGATTTGTCGATAAAGAGTAGCTTTACAAAGCTTCGGGCCTTGGTCGTAATCTTGGCACCCTCTGGTACCCAATCTCCCTTCGCTAGTGGCTTTTTAGTTTGGGAGTAAAAGACATTTCCTCTTACTTTCATAACTTTGGCGACACCCTTTTCCGAATTTGCATTCAAGACAGAAATATTCGCTAAAATTGCTACAGATAAAATTACAAGTCTTAGTACCTTCATAATGAGTCCCCACAAAATCAATCTCATTTATACTTATCGTAGATCAAAGTAATTTCTTAAGCTGAAACTTGTGTAAATGGCTAAAAATAAAGGGAGTTTGGATTGGGCTAACTTTCTGATATGACAAGAACTTGTGGCAGAGTGAACTGCCACAATACGTAATTTAGAGTACTTAGATAATTGTATCGAAATTCTCTGTCGGTCTACCGATTACCGCTTTCTTGTTATCATTAACAAGGATTGGGCGCTCAAGTAGCTTTGGGTTTTCGTGAACGATTTTGGCCCACTCAATATTCGATAACTCTTTACCTGCAAGACCAAGGTCCTTAAATAGCGCTTCTTTTGTACGAATTAGACCTTCTAGTGGAGCTAGACCTGTGTATTTCACTAAGTCGATAAACTCTTTTTCCTCAACCCCATCTTTCAGATATTCTTTAACTCTAAAGCCAACACCTTCTTGGATGCCTTTTTGTTCTAAATATTCTAGACCTTGGCGACTCTTAGAGCATCTTGGATTGTGATAATAAAGCATTAATTCTACTCCTGATAATTATCATATCAGTTCTTTTCTGATATATTGGGTTTTTAAAAAATAACTAACTAGGATTTTAGCCATGTCTTACGATATTGAAAATATCAAATCAGAATTTGCCGAACATGTTAAAACTTTACAGAATCAGATTAGTGACGAACTTAAGAGAATCGATACAAAAATTAACTTAAATGAAGATATTTGGGAGAGAAAAGACTACGCTGGAAATCCTGGTGGTGGTGGAATCACTCGCGCTTTTGAAGGAGAGATCTTTGAGAACGCTGGTGTAAATACATCTCTTGTTTCTGGTGAAGTTGATCCTAAATTTGCTGCTAATATTGGTGGTGATAATAATCAAATGTGGGCAACGGGAATTTCTCTCATCATTCACCCGACAAATCCAAAAGTTCCAACTACTCATGCAAATTTTCGCATGATTCAGGCCGGTTCAAAAATTTGGTTTGGTGGTGGAGCAGACCTAACTCCTTACTTTCCACACGAAGAAGACTTTGAGTACTTTCACAAGGTTTGGAAGGACGCTTGTGAACCATATGGATACTGGGATGATTGGAAGAATCGTTGTGATAAGTACTTTGTAAATAAGCACAGAGAAGACGAAATGCGTGGAGTCGGTGGATTCTTCTACGACCATTTCTTTTCAGGTGACCCAGTAAAAGACCTTGCTATGTTTAAAGAGATTTCTTCAAACTTTATCAAGTCTTATTTCCCACTTGTTGAGAAGAGAATGAATGAAGCCTTCGATGATGAAGATGTGGACTTCCAATTACATCGTCGTGGCCGCTACGTTGAGTTTAATCTTCTTCATGATAGAGGAACTCACTTTGGTCTTAAATCTAATGGCCGTACAGATTCAATTTTAATTTCACTACCAAAGAGAGTGAAGTTTACTTATCGTTACGAGCCAACAAAGCCAGAGCATAAGAAGATGATGGAGTATTACTATCCAAAGGACTGGGCCTAGCTTTTAGCTGGCCTGTGCCTTAATGAGGTCTTCTAAGATCTCATTGGCATCAATTTCAACTCCATGGGACTGGGCCACAGCTTGAATCTCTTCAAGTTTTTTCTCTAGTTTCGTGATTTCACAAAGTAGACGGTAGCAGTTGTTAATCATCATAAATTACCCCTTTGTTAGAGTTGTTAAATATAAGTTTGGCATATCAAACTATCGGTGTCTATAAGAAAATACTTAATGGTCATAGTTTTAATTGATTTGATCAATACAATTTATTTTAATTTTACACAGTTCAGGAATTTATGTAAGGTGCCTGAATCCTAATTCAGATGCATTGCAAGATATATATGAGGTAGAAAATGTCTAAGAGACTACAAGAATTATTAGAAGAGATTAAAGAGTACACACCTAAGCAAATGAGAACACTAAGAAATAATCTTAATAACAGATTACAAAGTTTTAAAAATGACTTCAAAGAGCCAAAAGAGCTTCAAACTTCACACAAGTTATATGGACTTGAAGAAGGTGAGTGTCGTGAACTTTTAGGTGTTGTTAAAAAAGAATTAATCAAAATGAAATTCTCTGATTTATAGAACATGCTCTACAACAGCTGTTGTAACAATGTAATATAAATGTAAAAGCTTGCGCCTTGGCTTTAACTGAACATTTATTGAAGGTATTCTTCATATATGGAAAAAGCCAAGCAAAAGCCCATATTAAGAGGTTGGTCTCATCAAGTCATGTTCTTTGTCGCACTTGGTGCCTGCACTCTTCTAATCGCAAAAAGCGTCGACTCCACTCAGTATATTTCAACTATTGTGTACTCTCTAGGTCTTCTTATGATGTTAGGAGTTAGTGCTTTTTATCATCGAATCCACTGGGAACCCAGAGCACGTGATCTTCTAGGCAGACTTGACCATAGTGCTATTTACGTGATGATTGCAGGAACTTGTACACCGATTACTCTTCTCGTTTTAAATGGAGAGTCTGGATCAACATTTCTCATAAGTATTTGGACTGTGGCCGCAATTGGTATCTTAAAATCAATCTTCTTTCCTAATCTGCCAGAGAAGGTAAGTGCAGTTATCTATCTGATTCCTGGCTACATGGTTCTTCCCTATGTATCGGAACTTCTTCCAAAGCTTGGTTTGACGAATGTTGTTCTCTTAATAGCTGGAGGGGCCCTCTACACCATTGGTGCTATCCTTTATGGACTGAAGAAGCCTGGCCGTTATGCTAAGTGGTTTGGTTATCATGAGTTATTTCATTTACTTGTCTGTGTGGCCGCGGTGATGCACTTTATAATTATCTATTCGATTGTTGGGTAGGTGATTTTTGAAATAGTTTGTGCCATTGGCGCCTGTGCCGAACCGCTCAGGCGTGAACCCTCGCTCTCGTATTTATTGGCAAGCTAAAGATTAGGGGCGCGCGCGCAGCGTCCCATTGACTGGCCTATGCCAGTCAATGACGCGGGCGCTACCAATCAGGGGCAATGTAAACATCAATCGCTGGATTATACTCTGCTCTTAGAGTTGACTTAATTGCCTCAAGAGTTCCCGTTGTTGATGATGGGCAAGTCCCACATGCACCTTGATAACGAACAAGTAGGATATTGTCTTCATAAGAAACAGTCTGAATATCTCCACCGTCAGCCTGTAGGTATTGTCTAACTGTACGATCAAGTACGGCCTCAATATCTTTTAGCTCTTGAGGTAGGTTTTCACGACGCTCTTTTTCTGGATCAAATTCTTCGTATTCTGGATTGTGATTTGGTAGATCGTGCTTGATTGTCTCAAGGATCTTTGGCTCAATATCATCCCAATCTTCATAATTGAATTTTGTCACCGTGATAACATTTTCAAAGAAGTGTAATTGGTCAATACCACGAATTGTAAAAAGATTAACTCCTAGGTTAACCTCTCCACACTCCATTGGTGTTCTAAAAGTTGAAGAACCAGATGCTTTTACATTTTGATTTAAAATGAATTTTAGTGCATTTGGGTTTGGTGTTGGTTGAATGTCGATTGTTACTTCACTCATATACTTTACCTTTGTTACCTTAACTTCTTATAGGAAGTTGATGGCCTTATGTAGTGCTTTTATAAAATTATCAATTTCTTCTTTTGTATTATACAACGAGAACGATGCCCTTGCAGTAGCACCGATTCCGAACCTTTTCATTAATGGTTGCGTACAGTGGTGACCAGTCCTAATTGCAACACCTTGGCGATCTAAAAGTGTTCCTAGATCGTGTGGGTGAGCGCCTTCAACGACAAATGATAGTACAGAGGCCTTCTCTTTTGCTGTCCCAATTAAGCGAACCTTTTCAACCTCAAGAATTTGTTTTGTTGCATAATCAAGAAGCTCTTTTTCATAACTCTTAATAACATCGAGGTCACAATTAACGATGAAATCAACTGCTGGCTTAAGCCCGATACCACCAGCAATATGAGGTGTTCCAGCTTCAAATTTATGTGGAAGATCGTTATAAGTTGTTTTCTCAATTGTCACAACATCGATCATATCACCACCACCTTGGTAAGGTGGCATCGATTCAAGAAGTTTCTCTTTACCATATAGTGCGCCAATTCCAGTTGGTCCAAACATCTTGTGAGATGAGAAGGCGAGGAAGTCGCAATTTAAGTCTTGAACGTCAATCTTTTCATGCGCAATCGACTGTGCAGCATCAACGCAAAAGTAGGCACCATTATCATGTGCAAGCTTAATGTATTTTTTGATATTGTTAACTGTTCCAAGGCTATTTGAAATATGGGCCATTGAAACTAGTTTTACATTACCTTCAGAAAGAAGCTTCACATAGGCTTCTTCATTGATGTCACCTTCATCAGTAATTGGAATCTCTCTAACTTTAGCCCCAATCTTTTCTGCTTGGATCTGCCAAGGTACAATATTTGAATGGTGCTCCATTGTTGAGATTAGGATGACATCATCTTTTTTCAAGTAGTAAGGAATAAAAGAGTTCGCAACTAAGTTTAAGCTATCAGTTGTTCCTTTCGTAAAAATAATTTCAACTCTTGAATTAGCATTGATCAGTGACTGAATCGCATCACGTGTTTCTTCATACTTAATTGTTCCAAACTCACTTAGGTAGTGAACTCCTCTGTGAATATTGGCAACATTATGTGTGTAATGCTCATTAACAGTATTGATTACATTAATATGTTTAAGAGTAGATGCGGCATTATCTAAGTAGATAAGTGGCTTATCATGTACTTTTCTTTCTAATTGTGGAAATTGTGCTCTAATAGCATTAATTTCGAAGGCCATTAAGATTCCTTTTCCATTTCATCAAATGTGTTTTTTTCAAATGATTCAAATAGAATTTCACTCAAGAAGTTTTCAATTTTCTCATCTTCAATCTTTGTAATTGCATCTGAACAGAATGCGTGGATAAGTAGTTTTTGCACGCGCTCTTTCGATAAACCACGAGACTGTAGATAGAAAGCTTCTTCATCACTCATTTGTCCTACTGTTGCACCGTGGGCACACTTAACATCGTCAGCATAAACTTCTAGTTGTGGACGAGTATCAACGTGAGCACCCTTAGATAAAAGTAGGTTCTTATTTAATTGCTCAGAATTTACAAGTTGAGCGTCTCGACAAACAAGAACTTTTCCAGTGAAAACTCCACGGGCCTTGTTATCAAGAACTCCTTTGAAAAGCTGAGAACTATCTGTTCTTTCTTTGATATGCGAAATTAGTGAGAAGTTGTCAGTATGTTGATCACCTCTAAGAGCGTATAGTCCATCAACACTTGCTGTTGCACCTGTCCCATTAAGACGCACTCTCATTTCGTTACGTGATTTCTTTGCACCAGTTGTAAAAGTAAATGATTTGAAGTGAGCATCTTTTGCAATGTCAGCATTAACACTACTTACGTGAAATGCATTTGCACCATCTGTTTGTACTTTTACGTGGCTTACATTTGCTCCATCTGCAATTTTGAAATTTGAGACAGCGTTTATATTATATGCCTTGTCACTTCCCGTGAAAATCTCTACAAAACTAACCTTTGAAAATTGCTCAACGTTAACGTGAATACGAGGAAGAGCAAATTCTCCATCAAAGTCTGAAATATGAACAATTGAGATAATATCATCAACACTTACATTTTTTGGTACATTGATTTCAATAATATTTTCGACAGCAGAAGCATTAAGCATGGCAAAGATATCTGTTTGGTCACAATTGGCCTCATTTGCTACGAGTGCCTTGTGCTCAACGGTGATTTCTTCTGGAAAGAATGAGTCTGCTTTAGAGTACTGACCATTTAAAAGAACAACTTGATACTTTCCTGCAACCTTAACATTTTTAAGCATCGCTTTCTCAGTTGTAACCGTAAACTTTTCAGGTAATACATCTGTAAGTTTCGTATAAATCCAGTCTTCCATCTTTGTGTGTGGAAGTCCACGGGCCTTAAAATTATTCAAGGCTTCCTTATTTGAATCTGATTTAGCATAAGTTGCTAGATCATTTAAGTATTGGTCTGTTAATTCTTGGATATTCATTATTAATCCTAGTCCTTATTTTGTTAACCAGTCGTAACCTTTCTCTTCAAGCTCAAGAGCTAGCTCTTTTCCACCTGACTTAATAATTTTACCGCCACTTAGTACGTGAACATAATCAGGAACGATATAGTCTAGAAGTCTTTGGTAGTGTGTTACTAGAACGATACCATTGTACTTAGACTTGATCGCATTAACACCTTTTGCAACGATCTTAAGAGCGTCGATATCAAGACCTGAGTCTGTTTCATCAAGTAGTGCAATCTTTGGGTTAAGAACGGCCATTTGAAGGATTTCATTTTTCTTCTTTTCACCACCAGAAAAACCAGTGTTAACTGGACGGTCTAAGAATTCTTCTCTCATCTCTAGTAGTTCTAATTTTGGTCTTAGGAATTCTCTGAATTCTTCTTTTTTCATTTCTGCAGCACCTTGAGATTTAGATACTTCATTAAATGACTCAAGAAGGAAGTCAATATTTGATACACCTGGAACTTCAATAGGGTATTGGAAGCCTAGAAAGATTCCATTCTTTGCTCTTTCATCTGGCTCAAGTTCTAGTAGGTCTGTTTGCTTTCCATTGATATTGTAATCAATAGATCCACTTGTTACTTCAAATGAAGGGTGACCAGCGATAACTTTAGAAAGAGTACTCTTTCCTGAACCGTTTGGTCCCATAATTGCGTGAACTTCACCTGGTTTAACTTCAATAGAAATCCCTTTAAGAATTTCTTTTTCTTCTACTCTTGCGTGAACATCTTTAACTGTAAGTAAGCTCATTTTTTTCCCTTTATATAAATCTAAATTTTATCCAATTGAATTTTCTAATTTCATCTCAATTAACTTAACGGCTTCAACAGAGAACTCTAGTGGAAGTTCTTTAAATACTTCACTACAGAAACCATTTACGATCATTGAGATACATTTTTCCATATCCATCCCACGTTGCTGTAGGTAGAAAAGCTGATCTTCAGAAATCTTTGAAGTTGAGGCCTCGTGCTCTACAGTTGCCGTATTATTTTTCACGTCAATATATGGGAATGTGTTTGCTGAACACTTTGAACCAACAAGCATTGAGTCACATTGAGAATAGTTCTTTGCGCCAATTGCCGAAGGCATAACTTTTACAAGCCCTCGATAGTTATTTTCAGATTCCTCTGCTGAGATACCTTTTGAAATAATTGTCGACTTTGTGTTCTTACCGATGTGAACCATTTTTGTTCCAGTATCGGCCTGCATTTTATTATTTGTTAGTGCAACAGAGTAGAAAGCTCCTTGAGAGTTTTCACCAATTAAGTTACATGACGGGTACTTCCAAGTGATTGCAGAACCTGCTTCAACTTGAGTCCAAGAAATTTTTGAATTCTTTCCAAGGCAGTTCCCACGCTTTGTTACGAAGTTATAAATACCACCTTTTCCTTTTTCATCACCGGCATACCAGTTTTGAACAGTTGAGTACTTAATTTCTGCATCATCAAGAGCAATAAGTTCAACGATGGCCGCGTGAAGTTGGTTTTCATCTCTTTGTGGAGCTGTACAACCTTCAAGGTAATTTACGTAGCTTCCCTTATCTGCAACAACAAGTGTTCTCTCAAACTGTCCTGTCTCTTTTGCATTGATTCTAAAGTAAGTTGAAAGATCCATCGGGCAAGTTACACCCTCTGGGATGTAAACAAATGAACCATCCGAGAATACTGCTGCGTTTAGTGCTGCATAGAAGTTATCCGCTGGTGGCACAACTGTACCAAGATATTTTTTTACTAGCTCAGGATGCTCTTGTACTGCTTCCGAGATAGAGCAGAAAATAACACCAACTGCTTCAAGCTCTTCTTTATATGTTGTCCCAACTGAAACTGAGTCAAATACTGCATCAACTGCAACACCTGAAATTCTTTTCTGTTCAGATAATGGAATTCCTAACTTCTCAAAAGTCGCTAAAAGTTCTGGGTCTAAATCATCAAGACTCTTTGGCGCACTTTCTGTTGATTTTGGTGCTGCATAGTAATACAGATCTTCAAAATCAATTTCTGGAATCTCAAGTTTTGCCCAATTTGGCATTGGCATTTGCTTCCAAAGACGGAACGCCTTTAGACGATATTCAAGTAACCATTCAGGCTCATTCTTCTTTGCTGAAATCATTCTTACGATGTCTTCATTTAAACCTTTAGGAAACTCTTGAGTTTCAATGTCTGTAAAGAAGCCGTACTTATATTCTGACTTTGTTAATTGTGTATCACTCATGTGTGAATCCCGCCTTATTCATTAATAACTCTTCAAGCGACAAGTTAATCAGCTGGTGATTAACGTGAGAGTTAAGCTTTTCTATTGGTGAAATTAATTCGCAATTTAAGTATTTAGTACATTTTCCTTTAAGGGCATCACAGTCTGAATTTGAAATCTTTCCTTCAATTGAATTACTGACTTCAAAAAGATTAATTTCAGACAGGGGACGGCTTAGGAAGTAGCCACCTTTAATTCCCTTAATTGATGAGAGGACGCCGTATCCATTTAGCTTTTGCATAACTTTTGATACGGGGTCAAAAGGCATTTTGTAGATGTCACATATTTCTCTGGCCGAAGTTAAGTTTTCAGCACAAGTGTGTCCGTGCTCTTGCATATGCTTTAGAGCTTTTAGGGCATATTCTGTTTTTTTACTAACCTTAAACATGCGTTTCACACCTATATTGTGACGAGTTAAATACCTTAGGTATCGCCTTTTATTAATAATTTACGTTATGCCATTTAAATAACGTAAAATAAGTCAAAAAACAACTTATTTAAGTCCATCTTATCAAATATATAGGTGGAATCACACCTCTAATCCATAATATTTATGTAAGATCGACTTTTATCAAGCTTTGTAGGAAAATGATTTCATGAGTGAACATGATACTGAAATTAACTTAAAACGACTTAAATATATTGGCTCTTTACGTGATGAGTCGATCACATCTCTGATTGAAGCACAACTTCTGCGTGAGGGGATTCATATCACAAAAGAATACGAGAACGATTTCTATCACTTATTTGTTGTGGATATTAATCAATTGCAACAGGCCCGTGACGTTTATCGTGTCTACATTGGTGGGGCAAAGCCGTCTAAAGTCGACGAGAATTGGCAGTACGTTCAGTCTTTAAGTATGGGGCCTGCGACAATTATTATATTGGCCTTATGTGTTATTGTTTTTATTTTTGGTTGGATCTTTAAAAATGAAAACCTTTACTATCTCTTTCTCTTTTCAACTTCAAAGGTTGATGCTTTTGCAGATATCAATCGTGGAGAATATTGGCGTCTACTTTCTCCGGCCTTTATTCATTTTGGCTATATCCACATCTTCTTTAATATGCTTTGGTGGAAAGAGCTTGGTAAGCTTATCGAAGTAACTAAGGGAAGTGTCTTTCTTGTCTTACTATTACTATTTACTGCAATTACTTCAAATATTTTACAAGCAATAATGTCACCGGGGATGTTCGGCGGGCTCTCTGGTGTAGTTTACGGCCTATTGGGATTTTTATGGCCTTACTCAAGACTGAATCCGAATTTCAAGTTTAAGCTTCCAACTTCAGATATTGTACTTATGGTAGGGTGGCTTTTCTTAGGCTTCTTTGATGTCTTTAATTTTAAGATGGCCAACTGGGCCCATGGTGGTGGACTGGTAAGTGGTGCAATTTTAGGTGTTATTTTTGCTTTGATGGATCGAAATAAGAGAATTCCCCAACCTTAAGTTTTCCAAGCTTTACGTCACCAATAGCAACTCGAATAAGTCTAAGCGTAGGAAAGTCTACGGCCGCACACATTCTGCGAATTTGTCGGTTACGTCCCTCTGAGATGCGTACTTCAATCCAAGATGTTGGAATCGACTTTCTTACTCGCACTGGAGGTACTCGCTCTTCAATTTTAAAATCCGCAAGTTTTTTTACTTTGGCAGGCTTTGTCTTGTAATTTCCTTTAATAACAACACCACGTTTAAGCTTTTCAATTGCCTCTGTCGTAATATCGCCATCGACTTGAACAAGATAGGTTTTTTCAACCTTGCTATCAGCATTTGCCATTTGGTTCTTATACTTTCCATCATTTGTTAGAATAAGTAGGCCTTCACTATCTTTATCAAGTCGTCCGACAGGATAGACTTCCTTAGGTAGTTTATAATCGATAAGGCTCAACTGATCTCGATGATCTTTTCCAAATTGGCAAAGAACATCGTAGGGCTTATTGAAGATGATATACTGGTTGTCTCCATTACTAGAAAGCTCTTTAAAATTCTCAAGTGAAAATGGAGCTTCTACTTTTAAGCTAATTTCTTCATTTGAAAATTTATCAAAAAATCGAAGCTTATAGGCACATAGTCTTTGTCCACTTTGGTCTTTTGAATTTGAATAAATTGGATCACCATAAATCGGATGTCCCATATGTTTTGCATGAGCGCGAATTTGGTGCTTTCGACCTGTTAGAATTGTAAATTCTAAAAGTGAATACTGCTTATTTGTATCGATTACCTTGTAGTCAGTAATGGCCTTCTTTCCACCTGAATTTACCACGGCCATCTTTTCAATATGTCCGACACGATTAGCTTTTAAGAAGTTCTCAATTCTTCCTTCTTGCTCAGAAAGTTCTCCGCTACATATTGCTAGGTAGCTCTTCGTTATCTTATTTGGATCGTGTGAACTAAAGAGTTCTTGTAGATACTTATTCGCTTCTTTATTCTTTGCAAATAAAAGAATTCCCGACGTTTCCACATCAAGTCTGTGGGCCAAAACGAGATACTGGTCTTTTCCATCTGCTCGATTCTTCAAAAAACTTGCTAATGCATCTGTACAATTGTCTCTAAAACGATCGAGAGTTTTATGCACAGGCCAGCCGGCCTTTTTAAATAAGGCAATATAATTACCATCCTCGAAGATGATATCATTGGCCGATAGACGAATTTTAATTCTTTTTTTCACTGAAAGTATTGTATCATGTTTAACATGAACGATTTACCAAATTCTGAAGCATGTGAAAGAAATAAAGGCCCTATTCTAGAGGTGATTAAACCTTATCTAGAGAGTTGTGAAAGTGGAGAATTCCTAGAAATTGGCTCTCTGACTTGTCAGCATAGCGCTCACTTTGCAAAGTGCTTTTCTCAAATTGATTTTATTACATCAGAAATTAGAGAAAACCAGAATGTCCTTAAAAAGTGCCTAGAACATTACAGTAAGAGCTTAAAGAATCTCAAAGGTCCTCTGACTTATGAAGCCGGTTTTAATAAACTTGAAGCAGGTAAGAAATTCTATTACACAGCAAATACTTTACATATTATGCCTTGGAAGGCCGCAAAGACCTTTATTAAGGATTTGGCCCAAGCAATGGATGAGAATAGTACTTTGTTTATTTACGGCCCATTTAAGTACCATGGAAATTTCACTAGTCCTTCAAATGAACAATTTGATACTTACTTAAAAGAGAGAGATTCTCAGAGTGGAATTAGAAATTTTGAAGATGTTTGCAATAACTTCTTAAAGAAAGGTGTCTTCCTAAAAGAAGATATTGCAATGCCAGCTAATAATCAGTTACTAGTTTTTACGAAGTAATAAGATTACATTCTCTCTGGTACTTGGATTCCTAGGATACCAAGTCCCGTTTTAATAATTTCACTTGTTGCATACGCCAGCTCAAGTCTTGCTTTTTTAAGAGATTCTTCGCTCGAAGCAATTGGGCAAGCTGCGTAGAAGCTATTAAATAACTTTCCAAGCTCAAATAGGTAAGTCGTAAGTAAACTTGTCTTATTCTGCTCATGTGCTTTTGTAGCAACATCATTAAATAGTGAAAGTTTTTGTAAAAGTTCAAATTCCTTCGTTTCAACAATTGAAGATGCATTTGAAAGATCAAGCGCTTGTGCCTTTTCGAATCCTTGCTTTGATAGAAGTGAATTAATTCGAGCATAAACGTATTGAAGATATGGGCCAGTATCACCATCAAGCTTTAACCACTCATTCATATCAAAAACGATTTTACGATTGTTATCAATTTTGATCATTCCGTACTTGATCGCACCGTTTGCAATCTTAGTCGCTGTTTCATCAATCTCTGATTGGCTCCATTCTCCAGCATACTTATTTAAGTAATCTTCTTTGATCTTAGCTTCCATATTGTTTATTAGATCAGTAAGGGCAACAATATTTCCTTTACGAGAACTCATGGCACCATCTGTTAGCTCCACCATTTCATATGGAAGGTGATAGCAGTCTTTTGCCTGTTCAAATCCTATATGCTCAAGAACCTTAAATACTTGTTTGAAGTGAAAGGCTTGGCGAGAGTCAACGATGTAGATATTATTTTTTACACCGTATTCTTCAAATTTCTTAATTGCAAGGGCCACGTCTTTTGTTGAATAAAGTCCTGTTCCATCAGACTTGATTAGAATACAAAAACCTAGCTTATCTTCACTTAGATCCATTCCAATAGCACCATCATCTTTTACGAATAGACCTTTCTCATAGTATTCGTTACAGATCTTTAGTGATGGAGCGTCCATTTCAGATTCAAAGAACCAGCGATCAAACTCAACATCTGCCCAAGCATATGTCTTCTTCATTAGATCAATCGACCACTGACGAGTCTCTTTCCAAAGATCGAAGAATTCACCTTCTTCAGCATGAAGTTGTTTTAGGATTTCTGTAAGCTTTGCGCGGTTATCGTCTTCTTTATCTGAGCCAAGCTCGTCTTCTAGCTTTGTATTTGCTAGAGTGTAAATACGGCCAAGCCATTCTCCCTTATTCGTTTCAGGAATTGTGTCTTGGTTATGATATTTTAAGTACCATAGACATTTTGCAACGTGAGTTCCAGAGTCTCCAGGATAAGTCACTGGATGAACATCAACGCTACAATACTGTTTAATTCTAACAAGAGCATTTCCAAGACATAGATTTCTCATATGACCAACGTGAAGCTCTTTGTGAGTATTTGGCTGCGAGTACTCAATCATTGTTTTACCTTCGCCTTTAGTTAGCTCTTTTTTGAAGAACTCACCTGAGCGAATTTCACTGACTAGATTTGCAAAGTATGCATCAGCTGTAAGTGTAAAGTTTAGGTATGGGCCTTGTGCTTTAAGGTCTTTTATAATCGAAGCGTTTGCTTCAAGATCAATTTGTTCTAAGATTGCAGCAGCGATTTGTGGTGGCCCTTGCTTAAGAGCTTTGGCGAAACGAAATACTGGAAAAGCGTAGTGGGCCATCTCAATATTTGGCGCCTGTCCAATTGAGGCATAAATATCTGCTCTTTCAAACTGTGCATCTGGGTAAGCAGTCGAGAATGCATTTTCAAGGATATCAGTAAGCTTTGTTAAAATTGTATTCGTTTCCATTAATTAATCACCGTAATTTGCTGCGCTGCAGTTTAGTATAAGTATGTTATCATCATATTATAATAAATAATTTACTAATTGTTTAGGAAAAGTAATTTCATATGTTCATTTCTACTAGACTTCTAATGATTATATTTAGCTCAGTGTTAATCGTAGTAGCGCCAATTGGATACACTATTGCCGACGATGGTATGACTCCAATTGAAGAATTTCAAAAAAAGCAGCTAAAAGAGCGAAAAGAAGCAGAAGACTTTCGTAAATACAATACGGAGTCCAGTATTGGTGATGGACTTTTTAAAGGTTCAAATCTTATCTATCTTTGTGGTAAGGATCGTAGGCACTACGCCTGTGTGAATGATCTTTCCATGCAAAATTGTGAGCGTCGTAAAGATATGAAATGTATGTTTATACAAAAGACTAAAGGCCAAAGGGAATGCTTCAAGATTCAGTCTGAGCTTATGCTTAAGTCGCGTATTGATTCTTATTGTAAAAATTAATTAATCTCACGATACATTAGGATATGTCGTCCGATTCCCTCAATTTCAAATTCGTCTTCAAAGCTTTCAAAACCTAGCTTTTCGTAGAAAGCTCTTGCTTCGATACGAGCATTGCACCAAATAAGGTTACAAAAGTTTTGCTTAATAATTGGGAAGGCGACATTAAGTAGCTCTCTTGAAAATCCTTGTTTTCGATAACTTTCAAGTGTTGCCATACCTTGTAATTGATATTGATTATCAATATTAAACTTTGGGTTTGGATTAAAATAAAAAGATGCCACAGATACGAGATTATTTTCGACGAAAGCACCTAAGTGAAAAGTATCGGACTCGTCATCAGCAACAAATTTATAACTAGATTCATTGCCATCTATACCTAGAACTGAGCGTCGAATTTTATATGTATCTTTCAAATGGATTCTTTTTACAATCATAGAGGGAATTTATACCAAATAAATGAAATTTTGTCACAATAAAGAAATATAAGCTTATTAATTGAGTATTAAACTTTAGAATTTAGTTTTTTTTACTATTGTGACAACAATAATTATGGGAAATAGTTACGTTATCTTTATAATAGATATATGAAGTTTAGTATAATAAAAATCCAAAAGGCCGTGGCCGATTTCTTCCATTTTCTAAATCAAGAGTTTTCTAAGCTTATTGCTCATATTGATGAGTTCATATTAGCGTGGCCAATGCGCTCTTTTTTTATCTTTCTAGCGATAATAATAATCGCTCGAGTTATGTTCTTTTTAGCAAGAACATATCTGTTAAAGAGAAGTGAGAATCAGATACAGGCCAGAAAGTTTGTCTTTCGTTTCTTTGACTTTAATCTTTACTATCTATTCGCCTTTAGCGCTCTTGATGTTTTTAATCTTTATCTTTTGAAGTTTCAACGAGAGGACTTTCAACTTTTTTTACACGTCTTCAGAAATATACTTGTTCTCTACGTACTCTATATTAATATCGGTTACTTTCACAGTTTCTTACGTTTTAATTTTCAAGTTTATTTTAAGAGAGTAAATAAGGATTTTGTTAAGGACAGCAAGAAACTTCGCTATATTATTACAATAACAACTTTCTTCTATATTCTCTTATATAATTTATTTTCCGGCTTTCTTGGTCACAATATTATCACGATTCTATTCTTTGTTATTTATACAGCGATCCTACTTCGCTATGAGAACTATGCGCAATTGATTCTACCTAAAATTGTACCGCCTTCAATGTTACTCACTCAAAAGCATATTTCTAATCTTGTCATTAGATATATCTTGCCAGTTTTCTTATACATCTACACACTTCTATATTCATTTTACTTAATGTTCTTCTTGGCAAATAACGACAAGGAGTGGTCAAAGAACTTACTTTCAGGCATTTTAGAACAGCATCTAGAAAGTCTAAGAGATGAGGTCTTCACTGATTATGAAGTACCTAGCAACTATCTTGATATCTTTAAAAGAGAAAGTGATACTGAAATTGTCAGAAAGCCAGATCCTGCTGTGATGGCCTATGAGCGTATTGATAGTTGGCTTAATGGAACAAGTAGTTCATATCATTTGGCATTTTCTGGAGAGTCGGGAAGTGGAAAGAATCATGTCTTGGATAAAATCTTAAAACGATATTCTTCAGTAACATCTTTCAAATTGGATATTAATGAAAAAATTGTTGAAGAATCTGTTCTTTTAAAAAGACTTGAAAACTTTGTTGGTAATGGTGATGAAGAAGAAAAAAAGTTCGTTATCATTAAAAATGCACATAATCTCTTTTTATCGAAATTTAATGGTTTTAAGGCATTTGACGCCTTTTTTAAAGTCATTAATAGTTCTTCTAAAAATGTCTTTTGGTTTACTGTGTGGAATAGTAATTCACTAAATTTAATTAAGCATATTTATAATAAGTATGAATTGTCTTCAGATACCATCCATATAAGGCCATGGAGTAAAGAAGAGCTTATGCAATTGATTTTAAAAAGACATGAACCAACAGGTCTTGAGATCCGATTCAACGAAGAGCTTTTTGAAATTATGTCGCACTTTGGAGCAGAAAGATCAATTGAAAATGCTCAGGATATTTACTTTAGAATCTTAGCAAAACAAACTGGTGGAAATCCTCAGGCAGCAGTTAACACGTGGCTTAAGTCTATTTCTCACGTAAATGACAAAACAATTGAGCTGCACCTCCCACAACGTCGTCCAATTCATGAAGTTGAAATCTTGACTGATGAATCACTATTTGTTTTTTCAAGCATTCTAGCTCATGAGCACCTCAGCTTTTCTGAGATTGTGGCGACAACAGACCTTAGTGAAAAAGTTGTTACCTATGCTCTCAAAACAGGCTTTGGGAAGGGAATCCTAAGTAAGGATGGGGATTACTTTCACATTAGAAAAGATTGGTTAGTGGACATTAAAACAATCTTACGAAAGAGGAATTTTATCTATGAATGAAACAGTAACTGATACAATTGCTAAAACGCAAAAAATGGCCAGTATTTTTGATTCTGTTAATCCTGAAATGATTCTAAGTCTTCTCATGGGTTTTCTAACTCTTTTCATTTTTGTAAGAATCGTCTCTTGGTCCCTGCAGTATTTAGCAATTAAGATTCCGTTTTATCGCTTATCAATACTTCAATTAAATACAATCATCACTCACATGATTTATATCTTTGGTACTTTTTGGTTACTTTACGTAACCCTAAACCCAAGCCAAGAAATGATTTATGCATTTCTTGGATCTGGTGCAGTTGCTATTGGCTTTTCACTCAAAGACCTTATTTCTTCTATTATTGCCGGTATTATTTTAATTTTTGATAAGCCATTTCAAGTAGGGGATCGAATCCAATTCCGCGATAACTATGGTGATATCATTCAAATCGGACTACGTTCTGTACGTATTCAAACTCTTGATGATTCGACAGTAACAATTCCCAATAATTTATTTCTTAGTGACAATGTCGCTTCAGCTAATTCGGGACAACGAGATATGCTGGTTTGTAGCTATTTTTATTTTAAAAATAATTGCGATATTTCACGTATGATATCACTACTGGAAGAAGTTACATCAACTTCTCGTTACGCTTATTTAAAGAAGCCTTTAAAAGTTATAGTGTCGACGGAAAAATTTGAGCACGGTATTGGAGTGAAGGCCACGGTTAAGGCCTACGTGCTTGAAACAGTTTATGAGAAGGCTTTTGTTACAGATATTACAAAGAGATTTTATGAGGCATTAAGAGAAGAGGAGCTTGCCGATCAACTGCTTTCTGAGTCATAATTTAGACTAATTCTGCCAAAGATAAGGAGTTGATATGGAAATGGAAATCTTTTTTCGCTATTGTGGTGTTCTAGGGTTGCTTTATGTCGGTGTTACACTAAATGTAATACGTAATCGCTGGAAACATCGTGTAGGTCTAGGACATGGAAAGGTGTCTGATATGAACAAGGCCATCAGAATTCATGGAAACTTCTCAGAGTATATTCCTTTTATTCTTTTATTAACTTATTTTGCTATCGAAAAACAGATGATCTCTATGACAGGAATTCATCTACTTCTTTCAGCACTTATTATCTCAAGAGTATCTCACTTTATTGGACTTACAAAAAGTGCTGGTACTTCATTTTATCGTTTTTTCGGTACCAGCGTTATTCTTATTGCTTTAATCGGTATCAGTATTATTTTATTACGTTAATACAAATATCAAGATCGCCTAGGGTGTTGCGAACATCCTGGGCAGTCATTGAATAGAAGAGATCTTTTAGCCTCTTATGGATTTCTCCACTTGTTTCAAATCTTTCATCATCTGTTGAATCAAACTTAAATGCTTCTTTAAAAGATTGCCAAAATTTTTCTTCAACACATGCCATGACGACAAATTCACGGTCACTTGTTTGATAGATATTATAACAAGGGTAAAGTCCGTTGTGTAAGAACTTATGATCAGTTTCTCGAATTGATTTTGGCCAGAAAGCATCAAAAACTTCTTGAGTTGATTCATATAGATAAGACTCAATGATTTGAACATCTTTAGTCTCTTGTGCCTTAAACATTGCTCCAAGTAGATCAAAGGCCATTTTCTGACCAAAGTTAATACCTGCTAGAGGCAAGAATGGAGGGGCCACATCTTCAATTGAATTGATATTTCTTAGGTGGAGACTTAGAAGTCCCGTCATTGCTAGAGCATTTAAATCGTGCATATGATTCATATGCTCTTTTGATGCCTTTGGAATAACAATTCCATAAGAGTTCTTAACAGTATTTTCGATTGTTTTAATCGAAATTCCAAGCTTATCTTGAATCTTGCCAGGAATTCCCATAATAATTCCATCTGCTTCAAATACTAACTTTTGAATCTCTTTAATATCTTCTTCACTTTTAAAATCGAAGCGTTTAACTGTTTTACACTCATTTAATTCTTCGTACCATTTTGGAAATGAGTTATCCATTTCAGCGAATAGTCCATATATGAATGGGTCTTTAAACTTTGAATCTTCAATTTTAATGACATTTGCACCAAGGCCCGCAAGAAGTTTTCCTGCTAAAGGCCCTGGTAGTCGATGTGAAAAATCTATAATTGTTTTTCCGGCAAGTGGCTTTCCTTGAGTGTTACTCATTAACTTCGCCCTGTACGTGATTTGGTTTTAAAGTCTCAATGAAATTATCTAAACCTTCTCCAGTCATTTCGCATTCATTTGCACCACAGATTTCCCATCTTTGTCCCTTGTCTTCTTGGAAGTCAAAAACAAACCTTGGAAGGAAGTAGCAAATAAAGCCAGCGAACTCTTGGTTTTGAAGCCATTCTTTTGGACACTTGATCACTTTGTAAGCATTTGCTGGATAGCTGAGTGCTCTTAGACCTTCACCAGATCCCGCAGGATTTTTTAGAACATCTTGAGTCGTGTTTTCCATTAGAGGCTTGATTTCTTCAAGCATATCAATGTCACCAAATAAAACACTTGCACGTCTTACTAATTTAATAAGAGTTGAAACAGGTGACTTGAATGACTGGTCAAAGCTTGTGTAGTTTTGATTTGGATAAAGTTCCGCATCGTTATCTCTTAGAGCACGTGTTTTAAGACGGCCGTCCACTAAGAATTCTTTTAAGATAAAGCCTAACGTGTCTTTTAGGTTTGCTTTAAAGACAGGGTTTCCACTTAGCTCGTATATTCTAAGTTGTGCTTCTGCAAAAAGAACATAGTCTTCAAGAAGAGATGCACCAACTGGACGAGTTGTTGTGTGACGAAGACGCATTCCATTTGGAGTCGTCTCTAGAAACTTCTTATATGTTCCTTCGACAACACGGTTAAATAACATACTAGCTGCATTTCTAATTGCTGGAACCTGAGTGTATTGCATAACATCTGATAGGGCAGTGATCATGTGGAAATTCCAACTTGCAATCCCTTTATTATCAGTCATTGGTGGAATACGAAGCTTTCTTTCATTAAGAAGTGCTTTTTTAGCATTTCTAATGAGCTCCCAAGACTCAGTTGTGAAAATATCTTTCGCCTTATCATGATTAATCGTAAGAACATTAAGACCAGAATCAAAATTACCTTTTTGTGTAACTCCAAACCATTCTTTTAGTTTGTCTAGATTCTTTGTTAATGACTCATCTTCAGTATCAAAGCGCCCTAGAGCATCTTCAAACTCTTGCTCAGTATATGTGAAGTATAGACCTTCAACACCTTCACTATCTGCATCTTGAGCAGAGAAGAAAAAGTTTTCTTCTTCATTAAGCATTTCTGTTTTTAGGTATTCAAGTGTATTAAAAATTCCATCAAATACTAAAGGTGATGGGTAGAGCATACTTGTCTTTGCAAGAAGCTTTAGGAGACCAGCTTGATCATAAAGCATTTTCTCAAAGTGTGGCACAGTCCACTTATTATCTGTACTGTAACGGTGTAGTCCACCACGTACTTGATCGTAAACACCACCCATTAACATTCTTTCAATTGACTTAATAATGTGTTCACCATGTTCTTTTTTTACAACACCTTCAAGCATTTGTTCGATGGCCCACTCATAGAAAGCTAATTGTGGAAACTTAGGTGCTTCACCAAAGCCACCGTTTTCCTGATCTTTGAATTTGTCTAGAACATCAAGAACTGAGTTTGGATGTGGAAAGTGTCCCTGGAAGTCAACATTTTCTGGTGAGATAAAGCCTTTCTCAATTGCATCAAATGCTTTGTTCGCATTTTCAGTAACGGTAGCATTATCTTCTTTATATGCTCTCACTAGTTCAGTTAAAACTTCCATAAATGGAGTTGCTTTAGCTTTGGCCTCTTTTGGAAAATACGTTCCAACAAAAAATGGCCTTAGGTTTGGAAGTAGGAAGGCACTAAGAGGCCAGCCACCACCATTAGTGAATAATTGGCAGGCTTGCTGATAGTAATTATCAATATCTGGGTGCTCCTCTCTATCAACTTTGATATTGATAAAGTTTTCATTTAGATACTTTGCTGTTTCTTCATCACAAAATGATTCTTCGGCCATTACGTGACACCAGTGACAAGAGCTGTATCCAATTGATAGAAAGATCGGTTTATTTTCTTCAGTTGCACGTGCAAGAGCCTCCGGACCCCATGGGAACCAGTGAACTGGATTGTCTTTGTGTTGTTTTAGGTATGTTGATGATTCATCTTTTAATCGGTTAAATCCAATATCTGTCATTCTTACTCCTCAAATTTATATATCTATTATGCGTGAAATATTTAAAAATTAAAGGATAACCTCCCAAAATCCTGTAATTAAATGAATGTTTTTGAAATTATTTCTTGCGCTTTGCATTATAATTTTATTTTAACTAGACGAGTAGGTTCAATAGCGGTAAAAGACCTTCATATGAAAGCACCGAGTGAGCGATATAGCTCGCATCTTGAACATTTTAGTACTTTTTGTACGAATACAAAATCATGGTTCACGCTAGGACTTTGTGCCTTTGCAGTCGTGCTTTCTTTCGACTTTTTATGGACACCGACAAGCACAAACTTCCGCGATCTTGGTATCCTTTCATCAATTAATTCAAAAAATCAAAATTTCACTCCTTATAATAGTTATAACTTTAAAGAAACGAATCCATTCTTTAAAAGCTTGCATCTAGGCTTTCTTTCATCAATTGATAAAAAGACGCTTGAGGATACTTTGATTGCTCATATGGAGCATCCAATAAACGTAAGAGCAGAGAAGTATATTTCTTCACTTCTACATTTTGCTGAACAAAGACAACTTGATCCATTATGGGTTATCTCTATTGCTTGGACTGAAAGTCATTTCAATCCAACTGCACAAAGTTATGTGAAGGCCCAAGGCCTAATGCAGATCATGCCTAAAACAGGGGTTTTTCTGCATAAGCTTTTAAAGAGATCCCTCAATCAAGAAGATATTATTGAGATTCTTCGTGTTCCTCACGTAAATATGGAATTAGGTGTCTATTATCTTAGTCGTCTTTATAAGAGATTTGGTCTTTATCGCTATGCGACGGTTGCCTATAATATGGGGCCAGGCTTTGTGAGGCAGCGTCTACGTTTTAATCGTCCTGTTGGAACAAAGAATGTTTATTATGACAAGGTGAAGAAGAATTATAAAAAACTTCTGGCCGCTGTTGAGACTTTAAATAAACGTTCACGTTCACTTGGCGTTGAGTCAATTCTTCATAAGAATAACCACCAATTCGATCTTGATTACTACCTAGGGATGGATCTTGTTCCTAGTTCTGATGAAAAAATTGCTAAGAAAGAAATTTCTAAATCACGCTTAGCGAAAAACTCGTAATTCATTGAGTCATCTTTTCAACTTCAAATAGCTATTAAAAATTGCTATATTCGTTCCTTATAAATTACATGAATAAGGAAGTTGTATGACATATTCATCAGTTATTGCAATTGATGGCCCAAGTGGGAGCGGAAAATCAACAGTAGCTAAGTTGTTGGCCAAGGAGTTAGGTATTCTATATATCGACACTGGAGCTATGTTTCGCGCTTTAGCCTTTGCTGCAAATGAGAAGGGAGTCGATCTTCATAATCATGGTGCGGTAGAATCATTCTTAAAAGATATTAAACTTGAATACGGACAAGCTGATGCACTTGTAAAAGTGGATGGTGTTGATTTATCTCAAAAAATTAGAGAGCACCATGTTTCAAAACTTGCTTCAATCATTTCTCAAATTCCTGTTGTAAGGACAATGCTTTTAGATTTTCAACGCTATATTGCAGATGAAAAAGTATGTGTTATGGAAGGGCGTGATATTGGATCAGTTGTTTTTCCAAATGCATTCATTAAGTTCTTTGTTACTGCTTCAATCGATATTCGTGCTCAAAGAAGATTTGACCAATTAATTGAGAAAGGTCAGCACGATATTGATCTTGAACAACTAAAGCGTGATGTGAAAAAGCGTGATGATAAAGACATGGGTAGAGAAGTTGCTCCACTTGTAAAAGCGGATGATGCTACTCTTGTTGATACTAGTGAGATGGCCATTGATAAGGTTATTTCGACTCTAAAAGAAAACGTACAAATTCGCGCTAAAGAGGTTGGTATAGCGTTGTGAAATATTTAATCAGTCGCACAGATGCCATTGGTCAAAATATCTTAACGATGCCAATGGCCCAGGCCATAAAAGAAATGGATCCGAATGCGACTGTTGCTATAATCACATCTCCAACTTCTGTCATCCTCTATAAAGACCACCCCTATATCGACAAAGTTTACGTTCTTGATAAGAAGAGGTCATACCCATTTAAAGTAAAAAAAGCACTTCAGGTTTTTAATGAGTTTAAGCCAGATGTCTATCTCTATGCAGGTGGATCACAAACACCAAACTTTGTGGCCTGGCTAAAGAAAGTTCCTTTCCGTGGCGGACACCTTGCCAAGTGGCAGGCCAATTTCACTTTAAATCGTGGAGTTCGACAAATTCGCTCTGAAGTGGAAGGGCATGAAACTTTCTATAATATAGAGCTACTTCGTGATCTTGATAATTTTACTAATATAGAACATCGAGAATTCATCCCTGAGTTCAACTTTACTGTTAATGAGAATGATTTTAATTCATTTAAAGAGTTAATTAAGGGAGAAGGTCTTGATCCAGAAAAAGAAATGGTCTTTGTTCATCCTGGAGTTTCTAATGATAATTTGTCATGGCCGGCCAAGAATATTGCTACTTTCATAAAGCGTATAAATGGTATTTATCCTAATCGTTTTAATTTTATAATTTCTCATATTCCTTCAGATCTACGCTACGTAAATCCTGTTAGGGAAGAGCTTAGAGATTATGATGATCAGAATATCTATTACTTTAATGGCAAAAGACGTGGCATTGTTAACTTTCTAAATATTCTAAAACACGCTACACTTTTTATAGGACCTAACTCTGGGGCCACACATATGGCCGCTGTTCTTGGTGTTGATTTAGTTGGAATTTTTTCACCTATTAAAAGCCAATCATCACTTAGGTGGAAACCTAAAGGGGATGCGCAGATCAAGACGGTCACTCCAAACGTAGTTTGTGGGGAGTCTGACAAGTGTGCCGGAATGGATTGTCCATACTATGACTGTATGGCAAAGATCGAAGAAGACAGAGTAATTGAAATTGCAAAATCAATTTTAAATAAATAACGGAAATATTATGACAAAATTAATTTCATCTGAACGCTTTAATGCAATCATTACAAACCTTAACACGATTAAACCAATTCTCGTTGTGGGAGACGTGGGAATCGATAAATACACATCTGGTGTCGTCAATCGTATCTCACCTGAAGCACCTGTTCCACTTCTTGAAGTTCAAAAAGAATGGCAAAAACTAGGGCTTTCAGCAAACGTTTCGGAGAATTTAAAAACTCTTGGTGTTAACTCAACTTTATGTGGGGTTATGGGTGATGATGCTAATGCAAATGTTTTAGAAGATCTTCTTGAAGAAGCGGGGCTTTCAACTTGGGGAGTTGTTCGTTGTGATGAAAGACCAACTGTTTTCAAGGAAAGAATAGTAACAGATCATCAACAAATTTGTCGTATTGATTATGAGTCAAAGAAGCCTATTAATGCTGATGTTGAAAAAAGGTTAGTAAGTCGTATTAACGAACTCAAAGAAAATCATGGTGCTTTAATACTTGAAGATTATTCTAAAGGAGTGCTTACTGAATCTTTAATTTCACGTTTAGTTAGTGAGTTTAAAGAGTCAAAGAGCTTAATTGCTGTTGACCCTAGTCGCACAACTCCGCCGCTATATTATAAGGGTGTCTCACTTCTTAAACCAAACCATCTTGAAGCAAAGCTTATGGCAAATCTACTAGGATATGCAGGGGAGCTTCAGGTTGAAGATATTGCTGAAATTCTAGTTGATAAACTGGAGTTAGAAAAAATTATTATTACTCTTGGTGCTCGTGGAATGGCCATGCTGGACACTCTTGGTGATGGTAAATTGCACATGATCCCAACTGTTGCCAACGAAGTCTATGATGTTTCTGGAGCAGGGGATACAACAATTTCTCTTCTTGTAGCCTGCCTTGAAGCAGGAGCAAGTCTTGAGGAAGCCGCTTGGATTGCTAACTGTGGAGCGGGTGTGGTTGTCGGAAAAGTTGGTACAGCTACAGTTAATCTTGAAGAGTTAAGCAATTACTACAATGTTTTAAAAGAGAAAATGAAGTAGAGTGAGCGATTTAAAACCGGCCACTCGTGCCCTCGCTTTCTTCAGTGTTCTTTATCAAGAGGACAAGATTGGTCCAAGTGAAATCATTAATTTACTTGGGCCACAGTACTCTGATCCAATACTATTCACACACGATTTTTTTCCAATGAAAGACTATTACAGCAAAGAAATGGGGCAGAATCTCAAAAGATGCTTTTTCTTCTATCCTGAGCTTATTGAGAGAACTAAATTAGTTGAACTCAAAAAATATTGTGATGCACTTGAAAAGCAATATCTCTTGGATAGCGCTAGGACTTTTAATATTGATCCAGGGCTCATCTGCTTGGATCAGGTCCTTCTTTCGAGTGGCAAGCCTTACTCTCATCGTATCTATTTAGGAGAAGGAGTTTTTGCTGAATTGACCTATCAATTTCAAGGTAAAACTTACCAAAGTCTTTCTTGGACATACCCCGACTATCAGCACCAAGAGATCATTTCAAAGTTCAATTGGTTTCGCTCATTTTTATTGGTACTTTAAACACCCCACGTCTTGCTTTTTCGCACACCGCATGAAAAACTCCCAAGGTTATTATTGAACGTATACAAATCGTCGAAAATAGGTGGGATTATGATTGATAAGCTAAATGAAGCTTATGGGAAGTTTCAAACAGAACTTGAAACACTAAGTGCACAGCCAGATGTACTTTCACTTAAGTCTAGTTACTTAGGGAAGAAGGGCGCTGTATCTGAAATTTTAAAGTCGCTTAAGGATGCTACTCCTGAGCAGAGAAAAGAAATTGGGCCAGTTGCCAATGAGATTAAGCAAAATATTGAAGGGCTTGTTGCAAAGAAGCTATCTGAGATTGAGCTTGCTGAAATTAATGAAAAGCTAAGTAAGAATAAAATCGATATTACTTTTACTGATGCAGTTAAGTCTAAGAATAATAATCACGGCGGACTTCACCCAAGAACTCTTGTGCAACAAGAAGTTGAAGATATTTTCTTATCAATGGGGTTTGAGGTTTTAGATGGCCCACATGTTGAAACAGAGTTTTATAACTTTGAGGCCCTAAATATTCCTGGTGATCACCCAGCTCGTGATATGCAAGATACTTTCTGGTTTAGAGATGAGAAATCCCCGGAAGGCAATAAACATCTTTTACGTACACACACTTCAACTATTCAAGTACGTGGGATGATGTCTCGTAAGCCACCATTCCGCTTCATTGCTCCTGGAACAGTATTTCGTTGTGAAAGAACTGATGCTTCTCACGAGATGGTATTTCAACAATTAGAAGGGATGATGGTTGGAAAAGATATTTCTGTATCAAACCTAATTTACTTCATGAAAGAAATTCTAACTGAGATCTTTAAGAAAGATGTCGAAGTAAGGCTTCGTCCTGGTTACTTCCCATTCGTTGAGCCTGGCTTTGAACTAGATATCAAATGCCAAGTTTGTAGCGGAAAAGGGTGTTCTGTTTGTAAACAAGTTGGTTGGGTAGAGCTTCTTCCATGTGGGATGGTTCATCCAAATGTTCTTAGAGCAGGTGGAATTGATCCTGAAGAATATAATGGTTTTGCATTTGGGCTTGGTTTAGATCGTCTTGTTATGATGAAGTACGGAATCGATGATATCCGCCACCTTCAGTCAGGTGATCTACGTTTTAACTCACAATTTAAAGAATATTAGAAAAGTTTTAAGGATAATATATGTTAATTAGTATCGATTGGATTAAAGACTTCGTAAAAGTTCCAGACTTAGATGCAAATGAAATTGGATCAAAATTTACTCTAGCAACCGCTGAAGTAGAAGACGTTCTTTCTGTTGGTGATCACCTCGAAGCAATCACTGTTGTTGAAGTTCTAGAAAAAGAAAAGCACCCTGAAGCTGATAAGTTAAATCTTGTTACTTTCACAAACGGAAAGGATAAGTTTCAAGTTGTTTGTGGTGCTGCAAACGTTAGAATTGGAATGCGCACAGCTTATGCTCCACTTGGAATCACTCTACCAAATGGCCTAACTCTTGAGCCTAAAAAAATTCGCGGTGTTCTCTCTGAAGGAATGCTTTGTTCTGAAGAAGAGCTTGGTTTCGCTGAAGATTCTGCCGGAATTATTGAGCTCGATAAAATGTTTGATAACCCAGAGCTTGGCACAAATATGCTAACTCTTTTCAATCAAACAAAAGATATCTTATTAGACGTTGATAATAAGTCTCTTACTCATAGACCAGATCTTTGGGGTCACTATGGAATTGCTCGCGAGTTTGCGACAATTTTTGATAATGAATTACAAAAACCATTCTCTGTCGATTGGGCAGCTAATTTAAAAGCAAAGTTTTCAACTGATGCAGCCCCTATCAAAATTAAAGTAGAAGAAGGCACAAGTTGTCTTGGTTACTTTGGCCTTAGCGTAGACAATATTAAAGTAGGAGAGTCTCCTGCGTGGATGAAAAGACGACTGCAAGCAGTAGGTCTTCGTCCAATTAATAATATCGTTGATATTTCAAATTACGTAATGCTTGAACTTGGTATTCCTCTGCATATCTTTGATCGCGAAAAGATCAAAGGTGACACTGTTGTGATTAGTGCTCTTAAGTCAGATTCAGAGTTCACAACTCTTGATGAAGAAAACAGAAAATTAGTTGCAGGCGATACTGTAATTGGTGACTCTGAAAAGCCTCTTGTTCTTGCGGGGATTATGGGTGGTTTAAATAGTGGTGTTGATGAAAACACAACGAAAATTTTCATTGAAGTTGCAAACTGGAAGGCCGCAGAAGTTAGAAAAACTTCAACTCGCCTAGGTTTAAGAACTGACTCTTCTTCTCGATATGAAAAAACTCTTGATTCTCTAATGCTTGAGAGAACTCTATTAAGAACTCTTGAGTATGTATTAAAAGAAAACCCTGAAGCTAAAGTCGTAGGTGATATGCAATACGATGGGCCAAATCTTTTAGAGATTAAGCCCGTTTCGATTCCATCAAGTGCTGCTAAAATTAATAAGGCCCTTGGTAAAGAAGTTTCTTTTGATGAAATGAAGAGAATCTTCAATAGTCTTGATTTTAATATTGAGGGAACAGCTGAAAGTTTTGTTGCTCATATTCCAAGTTATCGTGCAACTAAAGATATTGAAACAGGATCTTGTCTTGTTGAAGAAATTGGACGTGTTATTGGTTTCGATAATATTGCTCCTGTTTCACCAAAGCTTGATATTGCTCCAGTTAAGTTAAGTCCTGCTCAGAAGCTACACCGCCGTATGAAAAACTTTATGGTGAATCATGCTAATGCATTTGAAGTAATGACATACCCTATGATTGGGCCATCTCTTCTTAAGAAGTCTCTATATGAACACAAGGGTGGATTAGAGTTAATTAACGCTCTTTCAAAAGATGCGTCTCTTATGCGCGAATCATTAGCACCTTCTTTTCTTGAGGCCGCTTCTCAAAACGCAAAGAATTCATCTGCATTTAAATTCTTTGAACTAGGTCGTACATATCACGCAAATGATAAAGACTTTGTAAAAGAGGAGAGTGTATTTGGTGCGCTTTACTTCGATAAAGAAGCAACTCCATTCATGGATCTTTTAAACGATACAACTCGCTTACTTGATTGTTGTAATGTTAACTATCAGTTAAATGAACGTAATCCTAAGTTTAAGAGTAATGCTATTGATGAAGAGTGGGCAGGTATTCATCCATTTGAATTTTATAACTTTAGAATTCAAGGAAAGATGGATGGTGTAATCTTCTCTGTTCATCCTCTAGTACTTAAGCAATTTAAGATTAAAGGCAATGTTTCAATTGCACTTATTAATATGAGCGCGTTTGAATCACGTGAGCAGAAAGACAAAACTAAGTATCAACCATTAGCGAAGTTTCCTGGTTCAACATTCGATTGTACTGTAGAAGTAGATACTAGCGTTGCAGTAGGTACTATTTTAAATAGTCTTTCAAAACTTAAGATTAAAGAACTTGTTTCTACTTCTATTGCAGATATCTTTGTTCAAGATAATAAGAAGTCTGTAACAGTAAGAAGTGAATTCTTAGATCCTAATAGTACTTTATCAGGAGAGTTCATTACTGAAGCTTCTAATAAAGTAATAGAGACGTTAGAAAAAAACGGATTTCCTCTAAAAAAATAGGTTAAATTTTTTACATAGTAACCGATGATAGAAGGCCACTCAGAGAGTGGCCTTTTTTATTTTCATTAACTTTCGAGATTTCAAGGGGTTACGTTTTTAGTAGAAGTTTAACCTACTGCTAAAATTAAGTATGATTAATAATCTATAAGTATTTAATATTGTTATTAAAATTTATGAAAAAAAAGTTAATAAAAAGTAAAAAAAGTATTGACGAAGTTATTCGGGTTTCATAATATGCCCCTCGTTCCAAACAACAAACGAAACAAAAACAACGTTGCAAATAACGACATTGAATTTTTTTCTTTAATTGTTAAAAAAGACTTTACATGTTGAACATGAACATATAGTCTCGGACAGCTCTTTAGACATTCAAATAAAGTAATAAAGATTTGCTACTTAGGTAGCAAACAAGATGAGAAGAAATCCAAAATAAGTTTTAAACGGTTTTTGAAAGATCTGACGTAACTGAATC
>NZ_JBEBMO010000003.1:0-8942 GCF_043196495.1 Halobacteriovorax sp. XZX-3
ATCTCGCTACCATACATTCACTCGTACTACCTAACAGGTATCCGTGTTCAGACAGAGCAGTACACCACAGAGACAGCGCACCTATCCTTCCATCGAGTGCAGGCACACCAGACTACAGCACTGGGTACTGTGACGTTCCACAAGGTGGACACTATGGTGAGCACAGGTATGCAGGTGGTATCGTTCCATAAGGACGACTTGCTACGTACTGAGGCTGTGACATTGGTGAACCCTGACGCTGAGACAGGGGATGCTACAGGCTGGACTGTGACAGCAGGTACACTGGACGTGCGTAACGTTGCGCCGTTGTATCAAGGCTCGTACTACTTCTGGTCAGACAGCAATGCTAACTTCGCTGCGTACCAAGACATCGACCCAATCGGTGGCGGGTACATCACAGCAGGTGAGCTGGCTAATAATGTCATTGAGGCTAAGCTAAGCTGGGCTGCACGTGGTAATACTGACCGAGGTACTGTGTACATCGAGTGCTTGGATGCTATCGGTACAGTGCTAGCGACTACCGACACTACCCGTTTCTCAGGGCACGATACATGGACCCGTTACGGTGACGCAGTGGTGTTGCCTACTGACACCGACACTATCCGTGTCTGGATTGTAGGTACGCTAGAAGCAACGAATGATGTAAACTATTACGTAGACGACATCCAGTTGAATCTGGAAGTACACAATGTTTAGGAGTAGGTAATGGCTATCTTAGATTTTAATACAGGTATCCAGATGGGCTTGGTTGGTGATACCGCTGCCGTAGATGGCAAGGGTACAACCGACGCAAGTAAGATTGGTCATCGTGTCCTTGAGGGCTTCCTCATTGACCGAGTGAACCATCGAGATGAAGTAGCGCACTTGACTTGGACATCCCGCAATGAAGTGTGGGTGTCTTGGTATATGTGGCAAGAGGAGTATGACTTGAACGCAGGGCGTGATGGTCGTGCTGTGATTGCATTCCGTGGTATTGATGCCAGCGGTAGTGAGGTGTACTGGGGAGCTATTGATGGGCAGGCTGGTGCGGCTGACCGTACCGCATCGTTCTATCTGTATGGTGTAGGTGAGAGTCCATCGGATACAGCGTCCGGTACATCCATCATTCAGAACATCGACTTGATGCCATACGATGGTGTGCGTTCTCGTGTAGACGTGCACGTTAAGCTGGACAATGTGAATGGTGAGGTGGATGTGTACATCAACCAGAACTTGGTTGGTAGCTTTGTAGGTGACACTATCCTCAACCCTGACTTAACCACAGTGAGTAACTGCCACTTTGGTATGTTGGGTGAGTACAAATCCGGTCTTATCAATAAGAACAATGACTGCATGTTCAGTGCTGCCTTTGCAGCAGATGAGGACACTGTGCCAATCACTATGGTTCAGAGTGAAGTGAATGCGAATGGTACACTACAGCAGATGACAGGTGATTACACCGATGTCAGCTTGCTTGGTGACTGGGATGATGCGACTAAGGTGACAGCAGATGCCGCTGGTCAAACATCTACGTTCGGTAAGTCAGCCCTGCCTACGCAATATCAAACAGGCTATGAGTTGATTGCCGTGGGTGTGAACTCACGTACTGCCGTAGCATTGGACTACACAATTGCATCGCTAGCTCACGTGCTGGACAATGGCTCCACTGTGAAGGAAGGTACGGAGATTCCATTGGATGACCTATTGCAATATCGCAAGACTATCTTCCACACGGATGCAAATGATAACCCGTGGACTGCCGCAGAGTTTGATGCAACGCAGATTGGATTGAAGGCTAAACTATGATTCCATCAGACAACCACAGTTCCTTAATGACAGCGAGCTTTGACTGGTCAATCGACAGTCGTACTCGCAAAGTCACCACACAGCAGGAGGCGTACAAGTATGACTCACGTCGCCTTGCTCAAGGTGGTGCTGAATCCGCATACCCATACGAGGTGGTAGATACTAAGCTTCGTATTCGTGGACAGGGACGCTCAGTGCGTATCCGCTTCCAGTCTAATGGAGGTAAGGACTTACGCTTGCTGGGTTACTCTATCCTAGGTGTGGACTTCGGTGACTCGGAGGGTAACAGCTAATGCCTAAACGTACACTACTACAAATCGTTAAGAAGATGGCACAGAAGACGGGGTCAGATGAAGTGACCTCTCTGTCTGAGGATTCCATCGAGATTCAAGACATGGTCGATTGTGCATTGGAGGTGTTGGAAGACATCATCTATCGCAATGACTGGGAGTTCTTGAAGGACCGACCTGCTCAGCTTGAGGCTGGCTCTAATGCCATTGAGCTGTCCATCCCTGAGAACGTGCGTAAGATTCAAACCTTGCGCTATCGTTACGAGGATGCAGGTGTGCAGAATTGTTTCCGCACCTTGCGCTACATGTACCCGAAAGAGTTCATGGAACGCTTGCAGAACAACAAGCCAACTGACCCAGACACCACCACTGTGGTTGTCAATGGAGTGGAGTTGTATCCGAAGACTAATCGACATCCACGTTACTGGACATCCTTTGATGAGCAGAACGTAGTGCTTGACAGCTACGATGCAACGCAGAACCCAACGGGTGTTGACGCGACAGACTCAGCAATTATTGCTACACTGTACCTAGACTTCACAGGTAGTGATGCAGACTCATGGGTAGCCCCTATCCCAGAATCCCTGTTCACACTGTGGGAGCAAGAAGCAGTAGCGGAAGCCTTTGTGCAGTTCCGCCAAACAGAAAACCCTAGAGCTGAGCGCCGTTCCCGCCGCACGTATGTACAGCAGATTAAGAAAGAGCCTGTCACCCACAAGGATGAAGGCAGCGATGAGGTAAACTATGGACGATAGACGTTTTAACCGCCAGAAGAAAGCACGCGAAACTAAGATTGGTACTGACAGCACAGGGGCTGAATACTGGCTAGTCCCGTTTAGCGAAGCTAAGGTCGGTCATCGTAAGTTCGTTATCCGTAACAGCAAGAAGCAGGTGCCTGACGCACTGCAAGGTATGTTCACCGATGCAGCTACAGCAGAGCGCGTGTACAAAGCTTACATGGACCAGAGCAAAGCGAAGAAGAAAGCACCAGCCAAGGCTGAGGCAGACGCTGAGTAAAAGTAACTTTCAAATAAACTAGGGGCTACGATGGTAGCCTCTTTTTCTTTAAGGGAATGACTATGCAGATTATGAGAGCGACAGTGGATTGGTTCATTGACAATGGTGGTCCGTCATTAGCTATGGCGCATCTTGAAGAAGCAATGCCAGTGACGGCAGAGAAGAATGAATTTCGTGAAGTGGACTACGCGATGTACGCAGAGTTGGAGATGAGTGGTAGCTTGCTAGTGCTAGTCGCCATTGATGATGAGAACAACAATGAGTTCGTCGGCTACGTAGTAGGCACTGCCTCCCCATCTATCCACAACCGTGGCTATTTTGAGTTTAGTACCACTGCGTTTTATACTGTACCTCACGTGAGAGAACAGGGTGTAGCCCGTCAACTCTTTGAAGCTTTGCAGGCAGTGTGCCGTCAGAGCGGTGTGGCTGAGATTAACTACTCGGTTAGTGAAGGACAACCTATGACCCATGAGGTAGTCAAGAAGTTAGGACTAATCAAGTCCGAGACAATGTACTCAATGAAGGTGAAGCATGAGTAAAGCAGTACGATTTATTGGTGGCGCGGTTCAAGTAATCGCGGGTATCTACACTGCCAACCCTGCACTGATTGCCTCTGGTGTAGGTTCCATCGCAGGTGGTATTGCCGAGCAGAAGCGTGAAGACGCAGCTAAGCAGGCAGTACAGGAACAGCGTAAAGCTGTAGCCATCAACAATGCACAACAAGCAATTCAACGACAACGGCAGATTCGACAAACCATTGCAGAGGCTCGTGTCCGACGAGCATTGATTCAATCCCGTGGCTTCGAAGGTGGACCAGCAGGTGCAGGCGATAGCATCTATGGCGATGCAGCCTCAGCTATTGGCGCAGCTAATACTCAACAAGCAGCAGCCTTCGGTATCTCAGCAGCACGTAACCGTGCAGCAATGTTCGGACTAGAAGCACGCAGCTCTAATGGATGGGATGCGTTCGCTGGTGCAGCCAACTTGTTTGGTCAAGGGTACTCAGCATACAAGGGTGGTCAGTTCGAAGGTCTGTTCGGTGGTGGCACCACTGATACAGGTCGTACATCTGACTTTGGTCGAAGTGGTAACAACAGCGCGAACTTCCTTGAGTTCGGTGGAGCAGTGAGTGGAGGTCGCTAATGGCTGGCGAACTAAACCTAGACACATATCAAAAACTACTAGCTGAGGACAATGCACCGGAGCCTAGCTTAGAGAGCTACATGAAGATGCTCAACGCAGCGCCGCCTCGTGGTCCAGTGACCGATGCTCGTTACACAGGGCAGGCAGCTATGATTGCTGGCAACCCATACGAGATTGAGTCGCTTGCTATGGCAGCAGCTAGCGGTGACACCAAGCTATACCGTAGCCAACAGGCTATGAGCTGGTATGACGACCGTGTCCATGACGCACACACCCAACTACAGCAAACACAGTTCGGTAGTGCTGAGGCTATGCTGGGTGCAGCTCAGTTACAGTCTGACCGCATCCGTATGCTTCAAGATGCTAAGAGTCATCCACTTGCAGACGAGGTGGCATACACCACTAACGCTGCATACAAGGGCGACCCAGAGGAAATCACACGAGCAGCCGTTGACCTAGCCTTGGCTAATGAGATTGGTGAGCTTGCTGAGAGTACAGGCATCGGTGAGAAGATTGCCGAGTTCGGTTCGTTCATGATTCCATTCAAGTACGCAGCAGACATCGCAGACATCAATGAACAGATTAGTGCCAACCCACAGCTAGCCGAGCTAGCAGGGGAAGACCTAGAAACTATCGTTGGTGCATGGAAGTCTCTGCCACCAGAGCGCCAGCTTGCTTTGGTCAAGCCATTGAAGGAAGCCATCATGAAGGCGACTGCTTCGTTTGGTTGGACAGATGGTAACGCCACAAAGACAGCAGGCTTGCTTGCTCAGTTCTTTGAGGTGGACCCAGCAGCAGCTATTAACTCTGAGTTCGCAGAAGACATCGTGTTCGGTGTCGTTGACGTTACACCAGTCGGTGCCATCCGTGGCTTGAAGCCAGTGGAGAAACTACGTCACGCTAAGATTATCCGCAAGGTGGCTGAGGATGCAGTGGCAGACACAGGCGCAGCTAAGGTTGCAGCCCGTGCAGGTGATAAGGAGTCAGCAGCCAAGCACACTGTGGCATCCCTAGTGGATGACAACACAGCGGCAGCATTGGGTACTACCCGTGATGATGCAGCAGCTAGTGCGCTACCGCTTGAGACTAGCGAGTGGTTCACTCGTGTACTAGATGATGACGAACTACCAGCAGCAGTGGCAGATGAGATGAACAACATGTTCGCCATTGCCAATGGCTTTGCTCGTACCTTGAAAGAGGAATCGGGATTGATGCAGGTAGGTTTGCTGAACCGTTCGGAACGTAACCAAGTGGTCCAGTCTTTCTTCGAGAAGATGGAGGACGTAAGCGAGGAGTACCTAACCGAAGGCTTGCACATGGACAACTTGAAGTTGGTGGATGAAGACGCGAAGGGCTTCACCTATCAGTACACGCTGCGTGATAAGTCACGTCCAGTGGCTGAGGGTGAGAAGGAACGTCTCATTGTTCGTAGCGGTAAGGTGAAGTTCAGCATCAATGATGTGACTGGTACTTACTCTGCGACAGTGGAAGGGGCATCAGCTCAGAACTTCTTCGGTAACATCCTATCGCCAGCAGCATGGTCCCGTCGTACAGCAGAGGGTGACTTCAACTTAGAAGTTAAACGAGCACTGCAATCAGACGACTTGGCTGTGGCTTACCAAGATAAAGTTGGTGCGTTCTTGGACTGGGCATCTGAGCCAGTAGCAGGACTGACCCAAGGGAAAGCGCGTGAGCGCGTCTCTGCGGTGCTTCAAGCAGGTGATGAATGGGTTAACCCTCAGACACAGGTAGAAGGCACTGTGTTCTCGCCTACGGAGCTAGCAGCAGGTGTTAATACACCACTAGGTAAGATTCACTTGACCGACCCACGTGAAGTGGAAGCGTACTACCGCTACCGATTGTATGGAGACGCTACGTTCATCAACGAGGACTTTGTCCTACGTCGTGAGAAAGAACTAGCAGGCATGAAGGACATCAAGCTTCAAGGGCTAGAGGATGGCGGTCGCGCAATTGGTAAACCTTTCGAGGACTTGAGTTCCGCACTTGGTAGCGTGCGCGATAAGCGTGGTCAAGGGGTGTGGGATTCTAAGATTGGACGTACAGTAGACATCACAGATGACTATGTGCGCAAAGTGTATGATGAAGGGGATGTGCTGGTACGACTAGAGAAGGACTGGAACACCAAGGGTACTGGTGAGTTGGACTTGTCCGGTGAGTTCGTGCAGTACGCACGTGTGCAGAAGGATGCTATCAGTGAAATGCCTGACCGTATCCTAAACTACCGCTCTGGTTACGTGCCTAAGATTAACGAGGCTCGCTTCGTTGTATCTCAACGTATGCCTAAGATTGCCCGTGGTCGTCCGAACCTAGCAGGCTCTCAAGCACTACGTGCATTCGACAGCTTGTCAGATGCTAAGGCATTCCGTGAGGAGCAGATTGCTCGTTGGATGGAGAAGCATGGGTCTGACCGTGCAGCGGCAGAGCAAATCTTCCCAGAGGTGGACCTACTAGATGAAGGTCTAGGAGCTGCCCGTCTTGAGGAAGCAGTGGGCGCACACACTGGTCTGTATCATGGTACTCGTTCGAAGGACAAACTACTGTTCGGTCTATCGGGACAGGAGCTATCACGAGTGAACCCACTTGAGGCGTTCCAACGTCACAGTAAACACCTAGGTCAGTTCATCTCCCAGAACGAAGTGCGTATCGGACGTGAGAAGCGTTGGCTTAACACAGTACGTCAGGAGTTCCCTGACATTCCTATCCGTGGCTTTGAGGATACACCGCTGCCTAACACACCGAAGGGTAAAGCAGCAGAGCGTGTACGTCGTGTCATCCGTGAATGGAATGGCATCCCTTCTCGTGAGGAGGAACTATCAGATGCAATGTGGCAACGCCTACATGACTGGGCTTTGAATGGTGCACGTCGCTTTGGCTACGCAGACAAAGAGAGTGTCAAGTCTATCCAGTGGTTCCGCACTAAAGACCCATACGCTTTCATGAAGACCGTCGTGATGCACAACCTACTAGGTGTGTTCAACATTGCTCAGCTATACACACAGGCTTCGGCTATGTCTGTAGCACTAGGTAAGTTCCCTGCTAAGTTCGCACCTCGTGTCATTAACGACATGGCGTGGATGCACGTGCTAGATAACATCGTTGACGACAAGATGCTTGGTAAGGTGTACAACATCCTGTTCAACGGGAGAGCAATTGATGAAACTACGAAAGCTACTTACGATGCTTTCCGTCGCACTGGACTTAAAGAGGCGGTGTTTAATAACTCGGATATGGCTCGTATTGGTTCTCACGGTCTTGGGGTTACTCGTCGCATTCTTTCTAATGCTGACAATCTTTCTCTTATGTTGTACCGCAGCGGTGAGCTGGCTGCTCGTCGTGCTACCTTTGCGGCTGAGTTCCAAAATTGGATGCGCACAACTGGTAAGAAAGTTCCGTCAGACCTTGAGCTGTCTGAAATTCTGGAAGAAGTGAACAAGGACATGCTAGAGCTTGGTCCTGCCAACCGTGCCTACTGGCAAGGCGGTAGAGGTACAGGTGATGTCCGTCAGTTGATGGGTGTTGCATCTCAGTTTATGCAGGTAGGTGCCAAGACAATGGAGCTGGCTACCAAGGGTGTAGCTAATGGTGGTTTTACTAACCGTCAGAAAGCACGCATCTTCCTGTCACAGCTAGCCATGTTTGGCGCGGCAGGTGTACCACTAGGTGGTTTGATTACTCAGGCTATCACATCAGGTCTAGGTATCGAGCAGATGCCAGAGGAAGCAGCAGAGCTAGCGAACCAAGGCTTCGTTGGCTTTGGTCTACGTGCCATGCTAGGTGACGTTGAAGTGAGTGACCGCTTTGCATTAGGCGCACAGACTACTCAGATGATTGAGGACATCATCACTTCGGATGACCCGCTATGGATTAAGGCACTAGGTCCAGCAGGTAGTGGTGTATTCGGTCGTGGGTGGGATGCGTTCCAACAGCTACGTCCACTGATGAATGCTGACTGGGGACATGAGGGTATTGTCACAGAGGATGGGCTAATGCTAGCAGCATCTGTACTGGGTGAGATTCCTTCTTCCGGTCGTAACTGGGTGAAGTATTGGATGATGAAGAATCACCATGCAATCATTGACCAACGTAAACGTGTGTTGATTGATGCTAGTGATAAGGGAGGCTTTGATTCTCGCACTGAGATTGGTCGTCTGCTAGGCTTTACACCAACAGCAGAACAGAACATGCGTATGCTACAGCTAGACCAGAAGGCTGTGGATGAGATGGTCCAAGACTACGCTAACTACCGTGTGCAACTACTGCATCGAGCTATCTGGGAGTTTAAGCTAGACCCTCAGACAGTGGTGGCAATCGAGGAAGCACACAAAGTTATGGACCGTACCATCCCTGACTACATCAAGACTAAAGGTCGTGAGCTAGTGAACAAACGAATCTACGGACCTCGTCAAGAGTCGAAGGAAGATGAGTTAGTTAAGAAGTTCCTACAGCGTACAGCACCAGATAAGATTTCTGAGGACTTCATCTTAGACAGTAATGCTGAGTTAAGCACCTCAGTGAAACCTATTAGCCAACCGTTCCGTAACATCTTGGGCGGTTCTCAAGTCCCACAGGAGGATGAATAATGGCAGGCGGTCCTTTCCAAACAAGCGGCAACAATGCTGGCGACCTAACACCTGTTAACTTGCAAGGGGGCTTCACACCAGTTGCCCCTAAGTCTAACGATGCGGT
>NZ_JBEBMO010000004.1:0-8021 GCF_043196495.1 Halobacteriovorax sp. XZX-3
CCGCATATCTGCACCAAGCCACCGTTGATTGTTCCCTCCTCAGTGGACTTGCATATCGTGTACATGTACCCAGTGAATAGTGGTTCATGAGTGGTGTTCTCCACCCATTGGACTGAGGTACAGACCCCGTACTGTCCATACGGGGCTGTGTTCTCATCCCAGATTTGCAGCACCTTGCCTTCGGCAGAAGTACCGTAAACCTTTAGACGTTTAGTCTTCGTCTTCTCCGCCGTCTCCGAAGTCGCCGCAGATTGCTTCGATGCCTTCGTTAACGTAGCTGTCTGCTTGACTAAGAAAGTAGGCAGAGAGTTCGTTCAGATAACCTAGGTAGGCATCATACTTCTCAGCTTTCTTACTCGGCAGAGTGATGGCACCCTGCTCAATCATAGCAGCTAGCACCTTGATAGCCTGCTCACGTGCAAAGCCTAGGGCTGTGCGTTTGTCTTTGGCTTCCCAGTCGGTTTCGCCTTTGCCACTCTTGGACCCAGAGCCACCCTTGTTAGAATTGCCGCGAGAACTTCCACTACCCCCACGACTACCGCTACCACGAGAGCTGCCATTCCCACGACCACTGCCACGGGAACTGTTACCTGAGCCGCGAGAGTTATTGCCACGACCATTACCACGAGAGCCACTATTGCCACGGCTACCTCCACGTCCCTTTGGTTCTACGTGGTCTACGACTTCGATGTCACCATCCACGTTGAAGAACTTACCATCATCAGTTTCTGTGAAGTCGAATGATACGATACTTCCTTCACCGAAGTCAGGCGCTTCGTTCCCCATGCCGAACCAGTCTTTACCGTTGTCATCCTCCACCTCAAGGCGGTAGAACTTACCGTTACTGGTGTTACTTACTTTGATACTGAGGACTTTACCCTCGAATACAGAGTCAGACATTACTCATCTCCTTTGTCTGAGTTTATCTTCAATGCGAAAGCTCGGAACGCTTCCGCTGCTTTGTTAGCATTAGCCACTGCGTCGTCTAGCTTCTCGCCTTGACGGAGGTAATGCTCATAGGTCATAAGCCATACGTGTTCCATGCTTAGTCCTTATACAAAGAGGAGTAATCTACTCCATCCATCTTGGTAGGAGGGATAGCTGTAACAGTTATCTCCCCTTTATCTATCTTCACAACCTCGCCATCATATTGCGAAGGTTCGAAGAAGACTTCCTTACCACCACCCCAATGGGTGTGAGCCTGATAACCAACCCCTAATGGGACGTTGAATTGTAAATCATAGCAGATGTCCAGAAATTCGTAGACCCACCATAGGAAAGCCCACTTACTAATCTCGTACATCAGCTCCAACTCATCACGTGGTGATTCAGATATGACGGAGTCATGCACAGTGTTCACGAGGAACGACTGTAGTTTCATTGCTTTCATCACATGCCAGATAGCAACCAATGCGATAGGGATGATTTCCGCTGTCGCTAGGTTCTGCACTGGGTAGTTACACACGGACGGGAAGTCCTGACAGTAACCACTGCCACTCATGCTGGCGTTAGGGTAGTAGAAAGTGATACCCGTTGGATGGGTAATCTCTTTGTTACGTAGCACCTTCATCAGCCAGTCTTGCTGTGCCTGTGTGATGTCTTGATACTTGTTACGGAACGCCTCGTAGTAAGCCATCTGGTCATCCGTACCATACTGTCCTCCATACAGTGGCTTGAATGTATCAGGCTTGGCATCAGTACGCTGGTCCTTAGTCACCTCCTCCTCGTCACAGTGGTTCAACACTGAGGCAGTGAATCGGTGTACATCCACACCGTCAACAATATCCTGACAGATGCGGGTGTCTTGTCCTATATATCCAGCAACCCTAAATTCAATCTGAGCACCGTCCATTTCAATGACGTACCAGTCGGGATTTCGGGCTGAGTAAAGACGCTTATATTTTCGAGGTGAGTTCTGTAACTGAATGCTCTTGGCTTTCGGGTACATTTCGAACTTGGTCTTAATCCCCGAAGAAGACAACCTGTGCGTAACGGTCTGAGCTTGGTTGAATTGCGCATAGAATAAACAGTCCTCACGTTCCGTGACTACCCCGTAGAAGTAGTCGAGGTTCTTACTTAGGTCAGCATTGAGCTGAGCGAACTCTTTCTTGAGGTCGAGGAAAGCTTGCTGCTTCTTGGTACGTGCCTTGAATTGCAGTACCTCCTCACCTGTTGGTCGCCACTCAACACCACGTTTCTTTAATGGCTTGAACTTGAGCACATCGTAGATGAACTCCTGCATCTGTGGTACAGAGCGGGGGTTACGTCCGTCTATCATGTCCATCAAGTCAGCTTCCACCTCAGCCATACGGCGAGAGGCTATGTCATGTTCCTCACATACTCGTTCCTTATCCAGATGCACCCCGTTTAACTCAATGTCGGCTAACACGGGGGACAGCAAGCAGCGATTGTAGAACAGGTGTAGAACATCCCGTTCCTCCATCTCATCACGCAGCTTGAGCCACAGGTTTCTTGTCTGGAAGATGTCTGATTTGTTACGGCGTTCAAGTAAAGACTTAGGTATCACACGTGGTGACACCCCACCTCGCATCAACTTATCAACGAGTGGGTCTTTAGTAACACCGAGGTATTGCTTAGCCAGAGCACCTAGCGTAAGCGCACCCTTCTTACCTGCTTTGAGATTGCCCGTAAGCACATACTCAGCCAGCATCGTGTCGGCTACTAGGATACGTGAAGGGTCTAGCCCTGCACGGATGAGCCACTTGATGTCGAACTTAGCATTGTGTGCCACGACAAAGTCTGCTTCGTACATGTCCTGTATCAGTTCGTCCATGTCATGGATACCACCATAGACAAACTTCTCAGTACCACGTCCACCCTGACCATGCACCCATGAGGCAGAAACAATATCGTTCTGTTCCCATGTAGCATCAGGCGAACGCTCATCCCCATCCGTGTCTGTCTCCAAGTCAAGGACAAGGAAGTTCATGGACAGGTATATCTCAGGGTCTAAGTCGTATAGGAACTTAGGTAGGTACTCGCTGTAGTCTTTGAGTTCACTCATGCTCAGCTTCGATAGCTGCTATGCGCAAGGCGCACGTCTGTTCAGCAGTCCACTCTTGAACGAGAGTGATTAGGTTAGCCGTGTCCATAGGGACAGTACCCTCCTTGGTTGCGACTGGCTTATCGTCGTCGTCAATTAGACGCATTGAGATTACTAGCTTCATGGTTAGTCCTTACTCTTAACGCTAGAAGTGAACGGGTCGATGTGACACATGACACCGTCGTGAATACCACTAGCCTTGTTCTTACACACATTGAGATACAACTGTCCGTACTGCTTCATCTGTTCAGTTGCCCCAATACCTATCATCACGTCTGCCTGTGCTGCCACCTCCCGTCTACTACCGAACACGTCGGTCTGTTCTAACTTGAACTTGAAGTCCAAGGGTTTACCTTTGATGTCAGTGGTTGCTGCCTGTGTAACAGACACACCGACAATCTTCATGCGCTTGTATAGCATACGCAGTTGGTACATCACCTCAGCCTGTGCCTCATCAAAGGCACCCTTGCGTGGAGCAGGGGCGAGGTTCCGTGCTTGGTCTACGATGCAGATGTTAGGCTTGAACTTGGCACACAGCCGCTCGATGTCAGTGACAGTACCACCAGCCAACTCCTTGAAGATGAAGTTGCGGTAGCCCACCTCACGTGCAGCCTCAGTGTACCCATCCATGTCCTCCTCCACTTCTTCGAGTGGTTCCCCCACCATGTTACATACAGTACGTAACACCATCCGGTCGGCAGGGTCTTCGTTACCTACGTACAGCACCACTTGGTCGTCGTAACAGTAGTCACCTGCAATCTGTATGTTGACGGCAGACTTACCTGCATTGACTGGACCGAAGATGATGACGTGGTCCCCTTGCATCATGTTGAACACGATGTCACCTAGCAAGTCAGGGAGTAGGGATAGGTTCGCACCTTCCCGTAGTGATTGAGTCAGGTCAGCAATAGACACGTCGTTGTACACCTCGAACAGAGGGTCTTCGTCGTCTGTCTGGATACCCATCTCATACACATCATGATACTCGGCGGCTAATGCTGAGCCTTTGGCTGAGTCACCCGCTGCAAAAGCGGCTGTCATCTCTGCGCCTAATCGCTTGAGTCTCTGCTCAGTGAGCAAGGTGATAAGGTTAGCAGGGCTAGGCTCAGGCAGGTTGTCCACCACCTTGGATAGTTTCTCGTAAGCCAGTGGCTTCTGAGCTGAGATGGTAGAGAGCAACACGTCCACGTCTATGCTCTGACATTTCTTGTCACGCTTGTAGTATTCAGAGATGAACTTGAACAGGATGACACCATTAGGTGAGAGGTCTGCGTTAGCTTCGAGCGACATCACCACATCATAGGCATTACGGTCAGCGATACAGGCGGATAGAATGCTTGCTTCACTTTCCATAGAACTTCTCCCACATAGACCATAGGAATGTCCACTCCATAATCCATGTAATGCGGTCTTCGAATGATAAGCCTAACGAGTTAACGTTATGCGACATGAGTTGTAAGTTCCACTCTTTCACTGTGTCTTTATCAAACATATCAACCTCGCATTAGTACCATCAAGGATACGTAGATGTTGAGCCACGCTGCGGTGAGTAGTAGCCACGGGAATACTCTGTCTTCGAACCACCACTTGAATCGCTGCCACTTGGTAGGTGGTGCTGGTGGTATGAGCCTGACCATCGTCTCAGGTCGTATAATACTAGGTCCGTACATATCAACCTGCCTTACGATAGTTATCGAATGACCACAAGGCGAAGGCGACATTCACGCCGACAAATACCCAGTCCATAGGTTCCATAGTCTCAGGTGAGTGTATGCCTATGATAAGCAGGGCTGCTCCTAGGAAGGTGAACAGTAGGCAGAAGCCTAGTTCTATTCGTTTACTTAACATTGAGTTGTCTCCTTATTGTGTCCACTAGGTCATCGAAGTCTTCGTCCTCCATGTCCTTCGGGTCAGCGTCGAACAGAGGGACAAAGGTAAGATGTTCAAAGTGGAGTCCATAATTGTAGACCATAGTCGCTGCCTTACTGGTAGCGTCAGCGTCCAGCACAAAGCACACCTTACGTTTGCCTGCTCTCACCAGCTCCATGAGCGTGGCATCTTGGATACTCGTACCGGATAGAGCAACGCACGGTATCTCCGTGTTGATACGCATAGCGGAAGGGTAGTCCTCCACTACCACCACCCACTCATCGAACTGAGCTTTGAGTGGTGTCATCATGCACGTCATCTTGTAGTCTTTGGGTAGGGAATTGTAGTAAGCCTTTGCTTTCCCTCCTTGAAAGTTACTTTTGTCCAGCACTAGGTCGTCATACCTACGGGCAAGGTAGCCCTCGTGTGTGCCAGTCATTGACTTGATTGGATATAGGATGCGCTCGGTTGCCTCATCCCAGAGCACACCGTTCACACGTAGCATCTTAGCATCAGCCCACCAGAAGTAATCCAAGTACCAGTCGAGCACGTCGTTAGGCAATGGCTCAGGGTGTAGCTGTCGTGTGTGACACTTAGGCTTACGCATCTTGGTAGACACGGGGCGGTAGCCTGACTGTCCTATCTTACCGGATAGTCCACACTTCACACGGTAGCAGCGGTACGCTAGCCCATCAGCGTGACACCACACTAACAGGCTGCGTTCACCACTATCACCACCACGGCAACAGGGGCAGACCAGATGGTCACTACGCTCCCCGATGCACAAGTCAGTGGTCATGTCTAAGATGTCAGTATCAAAGCTGCTATCTCTCATAACCGTACTGCTTAGCCCAGTCGTAGATAGCACGAGGCACGATGAGGTTGTAGTCATCAGCTATGTCTCGCACTTCATTCATCATGCGATTAAGGCGTACCTTCATGGCAGTGGCAGGGCTACTATCATACGGACAGCGTTTGCAGATTAACTCATAGTCACCATCATGGATGGATTGCAGTCTAGCTAGCATATCAAAAGCAGAAAGGGTAAGTTCGCCTACGGATTCCTTCACTGCTTCATCAACAGCACTATCACCCACAGTCTGTCCTTCAAACTCCTCGTAGTAAGAAGACTCAGCTATCAGGTAGCCCACCGCACACTTGGTGTTCTCACCACCACGGTAGGCACAACCCTCAGTCTCAGGATTCATTGCCGCTTGGTTCTGACGTGCTAGATGTTGTAGCACCATATTAAAGATTGTTTGTAGTTCCATGACTATGCTCCAATATCATCTTGTAAATGCAGTAACCATGCCACACGCAGAGCGTGCTCACCCGCTCCACGGCAGGCATCACATGCACGATGGCTCTCGTACCAGTCCTTAGACTCAGCATCTATGTAACGCTCTACGAATGAGTAGTGGTACGGGATACCCGTGTCCTCGCAGAACTCCTTAGCTAACGCAGTCATGGTGTCAGCTAGCAGGTCTATCTGCTTGTACACTGCGGTATCATCTAAGTCCGTAGCGTATTGCTTGAGGTCTTGCTTCACCTTGTACTTAATCTCAAGGCAAGTGAACTCACGCAGCACTCTCACACGTGCTGACTGTAGTAAGTCTTGAACAGCAAGGCGAGTGTACTCAAGGGTGAGTGGGTGGAGTTGATGTCTCATAATTACATCTCCGGTATTAGGTTGAGCCAGTCTAGCCCTGCGACTAGACAGACCACACCAATAGTTAGAATGAACCCCGATGCAATGTAGTCAGTAACATCAGGGTTCTCTTTTGTCTTAGCTCCGAACGATACGATGGAGCCACAGCACAGGGCTAGTATGATAGCCACGATTCCATATACCATGACCATTACTTCACCTGCCCTAGTTCTAAGCACAGTTTCTCGCACGCTTCTTCATCCATCTCAGCGAATGCGAAGTCGTACACCAAGCGTGAGTTGGCAGGCGTGCCCAACACCAGACGCTTACCAGTAGTGTGGCGGTACTTGATAACACGATGCCCGTACTTCTGGTTGTGTGTAAGGAAAGCCTTCTCATCGAAGTGCTTACGGATGATGTCCAGTACGTACACCATTGGGTCGAAGAACATACGGTTAGCATTCTTAGGCTTACGCTTACCGAAGTTTTGTTTACGTGAACCTGTTGCGTAGTGGTTGTTGTTCGTTCTCATAGCTTAGTCCTCAAGCAGTTTGTTTGATTTGTCCACGATGTCTAGGTACTCGCGGAGTGAATAGAACCCATCGCCCGTGTCGTCAATGACACCGATGTTTTCCATGTCCTGTGGTGGTACACCGATGTACTCAAGTACCTCGATGATTTGCTCAGCACTCTCTGGTGTGACAGAGATGTGGCTGGCAGCAGCGGCACCCATCTGTAGCACTGGTTCAGTGAATACAGGTAGGCGTTCTTGTTCTTTGACTAGCTCATTCATCTCGATGAACTGGTGCATGGCAGCGATACTACTGAATGGTCCTTCTTCTGTACCATCAGGGCAGCGAACCCACTGTTCACATGATGCACCCTTGTAGAATGGTACGTATGGGAACACGTCACCCACACTGTGACCACGTAGCCCACCGTTAGACTGTAGATGTCCAAGCGTAGCAGCTACCCCGTGTCGGTCCTTATGGTCAGGGTCAGGCATCTTGTCTATCTCACGGATAGCTTGACGCTCACGGTCCACGTCATCGTGTGACCACACCAAGTCGAAGTCACTACCATCAGGCATGGTGCGAGGGATACCGTACATGTTGTACTCGATGTTACATTTCCAGCTACCATCTTCACGATGGATGCTAGCCTTCCACTCCTCATCCTGAGAGTTAGGACGACGACGGCACTCGATGCGAGCACGGTAGCCAGCGATGGTCCAGTAGGTAGCGCCATTAGCAGCACGGCGTAGGTTAGGAACACGACGTTCAAGGCGTAGTGCTGACACGTCATTGCGATGATGGTCTAGTGTGCCGTGCAGATGGTCCACTGTACCTGACTCACGCCATATGATGGTGGACCCACCACCTAGTTCAGAACGATAGCCATTGAAACGACAGACAGTTAATACAGTGCGACGGTTAGTCA
>NZ_JBEBMO010000005.1:1941-5206 GCF_043196495.1 Halobacteriovorax sp. XZX-3
TAACATTTAAATAACAGTATCAGATAGAAGACGAGAACTTAAAAGTAATACAAGACAAGTATATTAATTATACAAACTTTTAGTTGGTTAGATAAAGCTACTAAGGGTATATGGTGGATATCTTGGCAGTAAGAGACGATGAAAGACGTATGTTAGACAGCGATATGTCTCGGGGAGCCGTCAAGCAGGCTTTGATCCGGGAATTTCTGAATGGGGGAACCCTCCTGTTGGAAACAGCAGGAACCGTTTGGTGAGTAAAGTAGCCATTCTGGAGTTAACCGAGGGAACTGAAACATCTAAGTACCTCGAGGAAGAGAAATCAATTGAGATTTCGCAAGTAGCGGCGAGCGAACGCGAACTAGCCCAAACCGTTAAGTTTACTTAGCGGGGTTGTAGGACTGCAACGTGTAGCTTTGATGTTAGGAGAAGGGTCTGGGAAGTCCCGCCAAAGAGAGTGAAAGCCTCGTATCCGAAAGTTGAAAAGCGCTAGCAGTATCCTGAGTAGGACGGAACACGTGAAATTTTGTCTGAATCTGGGAGGACCACCTTCCAAGGCTAAATACTACTTACTGACCGATAGTGAACAAGTACCGTGAGGGAAAGATGAAAAGAACCCCGATGAGGGGAGTGAAATAGAACTTGAAACCATATACTTACAATCGGTGGAAGTGCTATTGTAAGGCATGACCACGTACCTTTTGCATTATGAGCCATCGAGTTACGATTTGTTGCAAGGTTAAGCCGTTGAAGGTGTAGCCGTAGGGAAACCGAGTCTTAATAGGGCGAATAGTAGCAGGTCGTAGACCCGAAACGGGATGAGCTATCCATGAGCAGGTTGAAGCGAGGGTAACACCTTGTGGAGGACCGAACCCATATAGGTTGAAAACTGTTGGGATGACTTGTGGATAGGGGTGAAAGGCCAATCAAATTCCGTGATAGCTGGTTCTCTTCGAAATGCATTTAGGTGCAGCGTCTGACGAATACTGACGGGGGTACAGCACTGAATTGGCTAGGGGGCTCACCAGCTTACCAAACCATATCAAACTCAGAATACCGTTAAGTAATATCAGGCAGTGAGACTGCGGATGCTAAGGTCCGTAGTCGAAAGGGTAAGAGCCCTGACCATCAGCTAAGGTCCCTAAATCGTGTCTAAGTGGGAAAGGTTGTGGAACTACTGTGACATCCAGGAGGTTGGCTTAGAAGCAGCCACCCTTTAAAGAAAGCGTAATAGCTCACTGGACTAGTGGTTCTGCGCCGAAAATGTAACGGGGCTAAAGATACGTACCGAAGCTATGGAATGAACTTTGTTCATTGGTAGAAGAGCATTGTGTTTATCGATGAAGGCGTACCGCGAGGAGCGCTGGAGATCCCACAAGAGCTGATGATGGCATGAGTAGCGATAAGGAGTGTGAGAATCACTCCCGCCGAAAATCTAAGGGTTCCTGGGCCAGGTGACTCCGCCCAGGGTTAGTCGGATCCTAAGGTGAGGCCGAAAGGCGTAATCGATGGGTAACAGGTTAATATTCCTGTACTTGGTTATATTCGTTTGACATGAGGAGTGACGGAGAAAGGTAGCAAATCCCACTGTTGGATGTGGGTTTAAGCGTGTAGGCTGTGTTGTAGGCAAATCCGCAACACGTGAAGGCTGAGGCGTGATGACGAGGGCTTGCCCGAAGTTTGTGATCCTCTGCTTCCCAGAAAAGCTTCGTATGAAGAATATAATCAATCCGTACCGTAAACCGACACAGGTAGATGAGGAGAGAATCCTCAGGCGCTTGGGAGAACTCTTGTTAAGGAACTCTGCAAATTGGAGCCGTAACTTCGGGATAAGGCTCGCCCCTGCTGGTGACATCGCTTGCCGATGTAGCTGACGGGGGCCGCAGTGAAAAGGGGGTAGCGACTGTTTATCAAAAACATAGGACTCTGCAAACACGCAAGTGGACGTATAGGGTCTGACGCCTGCCCGGTGCTCGAAGGTTAAGAGGAGAGGTTATCCATTAGGAGAAGCTTTGAATCGAAGCCCGAGTAAACGGCGGCCGTAACTATAACGGTCCTAAGGTAGCGAAATTCCTAGTCGGGTAAGTTCCGACCTGCACGAATGGCGTAACGACTTCCCCACTGTCTCAACAAGAGGCCCAGCGAAATTGGAGTGCGCGTGAAGATACGCGCTACCCGCGGAAGGACGAAAAGACCCCGTGAACCTTTACTGTAGCTTGACATTGGCTTTTGAATAGTAATGCGTAGGATAGGTGGGAGCTGTTGAGGCGTGCGTTCCGGCGTACGATTAGGCATCCTTGAAATACCACCCTTTGCTATTTGAAATCCTAACCTACCATCGTAATCCGGTGGGGGGACAATGTCTGGTGGGCAGTTTGACTGGGGCGGTCGCCTCCTAAAGAGTAACGGAGGCGCACAAAGGTTCCCTCAGGCCGCATGGAAACCGGCTGTAGAGTGTAAACGCATAAGGGAGCTTGACTGCAACACAAACAAGTGGAGCAGGGTCGAAAGACGGTGTTAGTGATCCGGTGGTTCCGAGTGGAAGGGCCATCGCTCAACGGATAAAAGGTACTCCGGGGATAACAGGCTGATCTCCCCCAAGAGTTCACATCGACGGGGAGGTTTGGCACCTCGATGTCGGCTCATCGCATCCTGGGGCTGGAGCAGGTCCCAAGGGTTAGACTGTTCGTCTATTAAAGCGGTACGCGAGCTGGGTTCAGAACGTCGTGAGACAGTTCGGTCTCTATCCTCCGTGGGCGTAAGAAATTTGAGTGAATCTGACCTTAGTACGAGAGGACCGGGTTGGACGAACCTATGGTGTATCGGTTGTGACGCCAGTTGCATTGCCGAGTAGCTAAGTTCGGAAGGGATAACCGCTGAAAGCATCTAAGTGGGAAGCCCATCATAAGATAAGATTTCTATAAGACAGCTTGTAGACTACGAGCTTGATAGGTCGCATGTGTAAGCGCAGTAATGTGTTGAGCTGAGCGATACTAATTAGTCTTTTTGCTTTATTTAACTTTTACTTTTAAGTTCACTTCTATTTGATATTGTTTTTTAAGTGTGAAAATATCGCTTAATAGACTTGCAAAGGTCGAAAAAAAGAATTAAATATACCAAGAATTAAATTTTTGGTGTGTCGATAGCGGCGGGGAAACACCTGATACCATCCCGAACTCAGCAGTTAAGCCCGCTTGCGCCGAAGGTAGTGCCAGGGTCACTTGGTGTGAGACTAGGAAGATGCACCTTCTATATAAAAAGCCAGATC
>NZ_JBEBMO010000006.1:0-4309 GCF_043196495.1 Halobacteriovorax sp. XZX-3
TTTTGGTTCATGCAGTTCAGAGTCAAGTAGGTTTACATGGTCTGTCATAGTATTTGCTCCTAAAAGAAAAGGGGCATTAAGCCCCCTTTAGTATAAGCAATGTTAATGGGTATTAGCCATTCATTGTTTGTTGACGGTCATCCGGTGTTTCATACTCGATGGTTAGAGTAGCTTCACCAGTTAGCAAGTCGTCAACGTCTGGTGTTACCACCACAACGCCATCGGCTGCTAGACCTGTGCCTGCGCCCACTAGGGAGCCTGCACCGTCGTCATAGTCATTAGCAGAAGGTAGTGCCTCCGCTGCGAACAGACCATCGTTGTCGATTTCAGTACCGTCACGTTGCTGCAAACCGATGTCCAAAGACACGGCAGTAGTTGCGGTGAAGGTAGTGTTAGTCTTCAACGTAGCTGACAGAATGCGAGAACCTGCTGGAATTGCAGGGTGCAAGATGTCAAGTGTTGCCACTGGAAGTTGGTCGAACTTGAAGGTTGTTACCATACGGAACTTGTCACCATCAATGTGGTAGACAGAACAGTTTGCACCTTCTTCGACGCGACGACCATAATGACCTGCTGCGCGACGAGTACCGCCTGCGGTTGCGCCTGCTACGATATATTCACGTGCCATAGCTAGGTTCTCCTTAGAACGTTACTTTGTCAGCGTTCGCTAGAACACAAACAAGGTTTTCATCACGAACTAGACCGTTACCCCAACGAGCTGTAGTCGCTGTGTTCAAGTCATCGTTGTAATCGTCGATGAACGATTTAGTGGTTGGCATTTCTTTCCAAGCCACAACGAATGGTAGCAAGCCCATGTCACTTACGTTCATGAACATGTTACATTTACCCGCTGTAGTTGTACGAGCACCACCACCAGCGTTGATGGTTTCGTTTGCATCCGCTAGCAAGTTAGATACGAACAAGTCAATGCCGTACACACTGCGAACGAATTGCATGTCTGGTGCAATACCAGATTCAACGATACCTTCCCAACGAGGGTTGTTCGAGATGTTAGAGATGTTAGTGATAGTCTCTAAGTGGTGTGCAACAGATGGGTCGATGATACCAATCATACCGCCCATAGGCATCTTAGACTGAGTCATCACGTAGTTAACGCGAGAGAAGTCAGTCACGTCCATAGTCTGAGAAGTACCCGTACCAACGAATCGGTGTGGAACACCATTGATTACGTTAGGGTCGCCTTGACCAGCGAACTGTGCATTACCAAGAGCTAGCAAGTCTGTCTGATAGCGTTCCATGATTGCACGAGCTTGCTCGGCTGGAAGCATCGCACCCACGTTAGAAATCCAACGAGAGTCTTGACGTAGCTTTTTAGAGATTGCGTTACCAGCGTAAACCTCATCACGTAGGATGATAGAGATTTCACCAGTATCTAGGTTGTCGAACGTGAAGTCGCCCTGCTCAGGACGAGAACGTACAACAGGCGTACCCACAGATGGGATAGTTAGCTTGTCGCCGTCTGGGAAGTCAACTACGCGAGCGATGTTAACGTCAAGTAGTTTCTCATGAAGAATATCTTCAATCTCGTCTGCCCAAATCTCGGAAACAATTAGCGCCTGCGTGTTGCTAGTGTTGTTACCTGTAGACATAAGTCATTACCTTTTATGCTCTGTACTTCTCAGGGTCTGCTGAATATTGCAGCTTGAGGTTGTACGCTTTTTTGCGGTCAATCTCACCCTTCGATAACATATAATCGACTAAACGTTTACTACCTTCTGGTGGACGCTCCCCTTGGTCTGTTGGGGTTGGTTTAGCATCGCCCTTAAAGGTGGCGGCAGATTGATTTGGCGCAGACTCGCCTGAGATGCCTAACAACTTGAGGGTTGCGGCAGGGGAAGTTTGAGCCATTTGTTCGAGGTTAATGCCGAGTTCTTTCTCAGCCTTATCCCAAACATCAAACGCCTTGGTGCCGAACTTAGCTTTCACCGCATCAACCACTTGTTTGTGGTTGGCTTCTGCCTGAGCAGTAGAGGTGTGCTGTTCTAGCAAACGTTTTACTGTTGCCTCCACATCAAGGTCATCCGTAGGTTTTTGTGACACTGGGTCTGGATTGTCACTACCTTTGTTATCGTCAGACGGTTGCTGCTTCTTCTGCAACGTTGCCAGCACTTCATCAATGGTCTTGGCTTGTGTTTGAGCTTCGCGTAGCTTAGCTGTCTCACTCTCCAATGTACTGATGTGGTGTTGTGAATAAGCCAGAGCCTTCACAGCATCTTCCACAGTCTTGTACTTCTTACCCTCCCCGACAAGTTCATCCATAATTTCTTTGGAATCTTTGCCTTCGTATGGGTTCACATTGTTGTCGTGCTCATCGTTTTGGTCAAACGGATTTGGCATAATAATACTCCATTAATCTTTAAATTCAAGTATGGCTTGCATTTGCAATAGCTGCTCCCTGCGTGCCATAACGACCAGAGCTAGTTCCGCTCGGTCAGGTTTCTCTTTGATGCGCGATAGCGACATCTCCTTGTCTAGCTTAGACAACTCGTGCTGAATCCACAAGTTAAGAGCGCGTCGAGTCTTGACGCTAGCTCGAAAGTTACTTTCGTAATCTTCCTTAGTTTCATCAGCTTCGAGTTCAAACCAGTTACTGTCCAGTATCTGTAGTAGGTCCACCGACTTCCTCCTGTGTCAATGCGGTTTCTTCTGTTTGCTGTGTAGATTTCTGAGCCATACGCGCTAGCTGTTGGTCTTCTTGTACACCGATACCAAACGTGAAGATACCATAAGCATCCAAGTCACCTAGGTACTCAACTGCGTTGAACAGTTTAGTGCGACTCATGTGCGGAGCTAGTGCAGCACCTAATGGTCCACCTAGGATAGCGTTCAAGTTCTGCAACGTGTTCGCTTTCTCTGCAAACAGTGTAGCACCTTGTGCAACCATCTGACCGTTGAGGTTCAAGTCATCTGCTGTGATGTCCAAGAACGTGGCTGTGCCTAGCTCACTGTTGAATGTCTTGATGGTGTCTCTAGCATCCAGATGATTACGTCCTTGCTCTAGGTAATCGTTGAGCACTGGGGTTAGCAGCTCACGCTCGAACTTCTTGACCTTGCGTCGGAACACTTTGTTCTGTCCTTGGTCCAGTAGCTGCACCTCGAACTTAGTTTTCTCACCTGCTGTACGTTGCCCGATGGATTCCTTCGGTGCACCGGATAGGTCTTCCATCAACTGCAATGTGATTGACAGTTGGTTGTCAGGCTGTAGCACTTCTGCTGGTGGTGTCATGTACTGAACGTCACCTGTCTCCTCAACTTCGAAGACATGGTTTGGTCCACCACGCATACCCTTCTCACGAACGTCACCCACCTTCTTCAATGAAGGGTGGAGGAATCGGTCATGCAAGTCTTCACGGAAGTTCTCACGCTTGTCCAGCTTGTACTGCATACCAGTCAATCGGTGCAGTGGACCGATAGGACATAGGGTATCTTTCTGGAACTCGTACACGGAGATGTGCAAGTTCTGACTGCCGTCCCATGTATCCTTGCTCTGCTTACGTCCGATAATCTTGCGGTCGATGACAGTGATTTCGTAGTTGTTCCAAAGCTCGTCGTTCTCCTCATCGTAGAAGTCACCGATGAAGGTGAGCACTTCCACAACGCCCTCGTTGATGTAGTTCATCATTGAGCCATAGCCCTTCTTGTGAAGGGAGTCGAACTTGCGGCGACCATTGTAACCATCTGCCAAAGCCTCACGGATAGTGCGGCGTTCTTCGCGGAGCTTTTGGAAATCCTCCATTGACATCAATGGGAATGTACCTTCCTCAATCTCACGCTTTAGACTACCCAGTGTGTAGAGCTGGCGGATACACTTAGCTGCCTTCGGCAAGCTATCTGCTGTCACGTCCCAGAACACATCCGATGGACTTAGACGTTCAGTCACAGTACCGGAATAGTTCTTGATGACTTGGTTCTCAGCCGTGACAGTCATCTGCTTGACGTGACGAGTGTGCGCTACACAGAATCCACGCACTGCGAAGTCATCCACCATACGTTCAATCACGCCTTCAAGGTTGGATGCTTCTACCTTACCTCGTACATAGGCACGGGCAATCTCGCGTTTCTCAGCATTCACTGAGTCATTGTCGAAGCCGACAAAGTCCACCCAGTTGCGGTTTGGCAACAGGTGTTCCATGTAGCTGGTGGTAATCATCAAGTGAAGGTGAGCCAGCTTATTGATGGTTGTGCTGTTCTTGAATGGTAGCTTCGAGTTTGAAGTCTTGCGGGTATCAGTCGCGTCGATGTAATCCATCAACTCCTTATCCTCGCGGTCCTTCTGTGCTCGCGCATT
>NZ_JBEBMO010000007.1:0-2892 GCF_043196495.1 Halobacteriovorax sp. XZX-3
CGCCTTGTGCACTGCTTGAGCAGACAGATACCTACGGGTGAGAAGTTCGTGTTCGTGTGCCACGACTTGAATGAGTGCAGTACACGAGCGCATCAATACGCACAGCTACTCAGCATCCTCGGCATCAAAGCTGAGATAAACCAGAAGCAATACTCATACACTGTAACGTATGACTTCAAGTACGACGGTGTTGATACTGGCGACAAAGCAGTAGCTGAGTTCCTATCCAGTGTAGGCATCTTCGGTATGCGCACTGGTCTAATCGTTGGAGATATTGACGATGAAATTTAAACATGCACATGCCGCCTGTAAGGGCGGTAAGGTCCATCGTGAACGCAACGTCACGTGGAAGACAGATGGTAATGGCAACACCAAAGAGACTATTACCCACGCTACAGTAGCAGCGGCTAAGCATTACATGCTGATGAACGCCCGTACCAAGGGAGAGAAGAAGTAATGGTCAATAAAGACTACGACCTGCTAAAGCAGTTGATGATAGGGCGACGCTTGGACCGTGCGCCCCATCGCATCACTCATGTGGCTACCCATGTAACCATGTGTATTGGTATCGGTTGTGATGACGTAGTGCACATCACTATGGACAAAGCGACAGCCGATAAGTTCTTCCCTGAGAATGTATCACCGGAGTTGAAAGATGATTGAAGTACAAGACGGCATCTACATCGGATGCGATGCAGACGTGGATGAGTTCTACGCTGACCATGAAGACGGCTACTGTATCCATGCAGCCAAAGAGCCATACCATCGCCGTGCAGTGGGCTACACTGGACGTGCTGCACCGAAGGACGACCCTGAGTATTTGGTTGCCCATCGTGATACGTTCACTGCATACAACCTAGTGGACTCACCTAAGCCTGAGTTCATCCCTCGCGCTATCTTCGACAGTGCGTTCGAGTTGATTGCTCACTTGCAGAGTGAAGGCAAGACAATCCTCATCAACTGTAACCAAGGTAAGTCACGCAGCGTAGGCATCTACCTATACTACTTCTGCCAAGTGAATGACCTACCACTCACGGCAGGTATCGACTACCTTGAAGACGTAGTGGGTATGGATGTAGAGCTAGGTGATGGGGTACTTGGTGCACTAACTGACTGGCTAGACTGATGGACGACCCAGTGCTTGAGGCTATACTAGAGGGGTTACAGGAAGGATGGACTCTACTTGCAGTCCCTCGTGCTTGGTTCGAGCATAAGCTTGAGGCTTCCAAACTAGACCTTGAGCCTGACGAAGAACCAGTAGCCTACGACAAGGATAGGAAGGTGATGTACGTCCTCCTATCTACATTCACTAGAGTACAGGAGTATTGTGAAAATGACTGACCTAAAGAAACGCACGGAAACACGCGAAGGTAAACGTCCTTGGGAACAGGGCTTCCAAGATGAGGAGTTCGAACAGAAGCAAGAGCGTCTGAAAGAACGTGAGGTTGACCCTAACATCATCAAGAACGAAGTCTTGCAGAAGGAAGACATGCGTCGCCGTGGCAAGAAAGACTAAGACATGGGGCTACGTGCCCCTTTCTTTGTAAGGAAATACTATGACAACTATCGCATTAGACTATGAGAATCGGTGCCTCGCAGCCGATGGGCGTGAGACAGACCACAATGGTTACATCTGCTCTGACCACGTAGAGAAAATCTACGAGATAGGCAACGGGGATGTTATCGCAGGGGCTGGTCCTTCTGCTGCTATCGAATACATAGTCAAGCACTGGGAAGACCGTGACCTGTTCGATTCCAACACTGACCTGTTAGGCTTGCTACTTAACTCAGACTCACGGCACGTGGCAGCGTTCGTGTACCTCAAAGAGTTCGACGCATTCTACGAGTACCACGTATCAGTGGAAGACGACGATGACATGCCTAATCCCGTGAACGTCTACATGGTAGAGCTTACCTATCCATATGCTATAGGCAGTGGTGCTCCATTCGCTATCGCAGCTATGGACTTTGGTTGCTCTATTGTGGCTGCTATCGAGTACGCTATGAAGCGTGACTCAAGTACAGGTGGTTATATCAGAACATGGAGTCCTGATGTTGAACAATTAGAGCCAGTGGATGCGGCTGTACTGCCCGACCATATGGGCTAGGAGGGGGAGATGAATGATAACATTATTCGCTTTTATGATGGCGTGGCTCCGAGCGGAGAGATTCGTTACGCAGCTAGACTACGGGATACGGTTGTTTGTGCAGAGTATCCAGATGAACCGATTAGCTTACGAGGTGTCGCACAGCTCCTCACGAAGCAGCTTGTCAAAGCACATATACTTGAGTCCATCAACTCTGAGCCTACGCAAGAACTCTATCAAGCGGTCCTCCACGTGGCTGACAGTGTGACAGTCCCGTCGAAGATTAAGTGGAACCACATGCGTGGTAAGCAGGAAAGCATCAGCGAGTTTGCTGACGCAGTGAAACGGAGAACCCACAAATGATTGTGTTTAAGTACCGAGTGTTTATGGAGCGAGGGGTACGCTACCTCGCCATGCTAGGTGATACCTACGCTGCTCATATGCACGACCCTGTGCAAAGTTACCGCACAGTGCCTGACGAGTATGTCGTCGCTCAACTGATGGAATGTATGCGTGCTAAGATGGAAGACGTTCTTATGCGTGAGATGAAAGTGAGAACTGACTATGACAAGTTGGCTATCCGCTCTCAAGTGATGAAGCCTGTTGATGTTAGCCTGTTCGAACTTGGCGAGTTCATGAGTGAGCCTCGTGCTGAGAGTATCATCAACGAGTATCGGAATGACCCACTACTACTGCATGAGGATGGGATTGAGGAGACTATCTTCCATGTATAAAAAGGGAGGAGCTATTGCTCCCCCTCATCCTTCTTACTTGCTGCCTTCTTCTTAGGCGCTGCTTTCTTTTT
>NZ_JBEBMO010000008.1:0-2842 GCF_043196495.1 Halobacteriovorax sp. XZX-3
CAGTCGTAGATAGCACGAGGCACGATGAGGTCATAGTCACTGGCTAACTGCTCGACAGTCTGCATGATACGCTGTAAGCGTCGCTCTTTAGATAAAGCGCAGAAGTTCAAGGGAGTACCTGCACACACTGCCTCGTAGTCACCGTCATGCACGGATTGCAGTCGGGCTAGTACAGCCTGTGCACCATAAGGTAGTTCACCGATGGACTCTACTATTGCAGCGTCGATGTTATCGTCACCTACCACCTCACCTTCCACGTCATCGTCATACACAGCGTCCGATAGTAGGTAGCCGACGGCACACTTGCGCCCTTCGTCTGCACGATAGGCACAGCCATGCTCACCATCAGTAGCACCGTGGTTCTGACGTGCTAGATGTTGTAGCACCATGTTAAAGATTGTTTGTAGTTCCATGATTAGTTACTCGCTATTGCTTTGAGTTGAGCCGCATACTCCACAAGCCACACGTGTGGAGCTACCATGATTTGGATTGGTTCCCATAGGTTATCAAGGGTTCCAAGCAGACCAGAGAAGACGAGGACTAGACCAGCTATGGCGAAGCAAGCAGCCTTCAATGTAGGTTCAGCACTCTTGCCGTACCCCCACTCGAACCACTCGTTCTCTTTGTCCTCAGCCTTGAATGCGTCCAAGCCTATGAATACTTTGCGTACCATGTGGATACCCAGCCATAGTACACCGATGCTAATAGCTAGCCCGATGAAACCTTTCACTGCATACCACGTGAGTAGCTGCTCGATGTAGACAGGTAGCTCAGCCGATAGAAAGTCCACGGCATTGTCAATACCTGCGATTGACTTGTCGATTAGATGTACGACAGCTTGTTCCAGTTTGTTTTCGATGCTCATAGTGGTGCTCCAATATCATCTTGTAAATGTAGTAACCATGCCACACGCAGAGCGTGCTCACCTGCTCCCTTGCAGGCATCACATGCACGATGGCTTTCGTACCAGTCCTTAGACTCAGCGTCTATGTAACGCTCTACGAATGAGTAGTGGTATGGGATACCCGTGTCCTCGCAGAACTCTTTGGCTAACTCAGCCATGATGTCACCTAGCAGGTCTACCTGCTTGTACACTGCGGTGTCATCTAAGTCCGTAGCGTACTGCTTGAGGTCGGACTTCACCTTGTACTTAATCTCAAGGCAAGTGAACTCACGCAATACTCTTACACGTGCTGACTGTAGTAAGTCTTGAACAGCAAGGCGAGTGTACTCAAGTGTGAGGGGGTGGAGTTGATGTCTCATAATTACATCTCCGGTATCATGTTGAACCAGTCAAGTGCTGCCGTTAGGCACACCCAACAACACACCACCACAAAGGCGACCCCAATCTTATCAGGAGTGGAGCCGTCACCCTCAGTGATGACAGCATAAGCAACTACGCCCAACAATAGGGCGCAGACTAGAGCAAAGGTGGCATATACACTACCCATCATTACCTTCCTTACGTACTGATACGCGAGTGATTGATACAAGCACAGCTACGATGCCAATGGCATACGCACCGAGCACGGAGTCCAGCTCCGATGCAAGCAAGGCACCGAGAGACAGGACTAGGATTACTTTAGTTACTGCGTACATTACTTCACCTGCCCTAGTTCTAAGCACAGTTTCTCGCACGCTTCCTCATCCATCTCAGCGAATGCGAAGTCGTACACCAGACGTGAGTTGGCAGGCGTGCCCAACACCAGACGCTTACCAGTAGTGTGACGGTACTTGATGATGCGATGCCCGTACTTCTGGTTGTGTGTGAGGAAAGCCTTCTCATCGAAGTGCTTACGGATGATGTCCAGTACGTACACCATTGGGTCGAAGAACATACGGTTAGCATCCTTCTTAGGCTTGCGCTTACCCATGTATTGTTTACGTGAGCCTGTTGCGTAGTGGTTGTTGTTAGTTCTCATAGCTTAGTCCTCAAGCAGTTTGTTTGATTTGTCCACGATGTCTAGGTACTCGCGGAGTGAATAGAACCCATCGCCCGTGTCGTCAATGACACCGATGTTTTCCATGTCTTGTGGTGGTACACCGATGTACTCAAGTACCTCGATGATTTGCTCAGCACTCTCTGGTGTGACAGAGATGTGACTGGCAGTAGCGGCACCCATCTGTAGCACTGGTTCAGTGAATACAGGCAGGCGTTCTTGTTCTTTGACTAGCTCATTCATCTCGATGAACTGGTGCATGGCAGCGATGCTACTGAATGGTCCTTCTTCTGTACCATCAGGGCAGCGAACCCACTGTTCGCATGATGCACCTTTGTAGAATGGTACGTATGGGAACACATCACCCACACTGTGACCACGTAGCCCACCGTTAGACTGTAGATGTCCAAGCGTAGCAGCTACACCGTGCTGGTGGGGAGCCTTGTCCTTGTGGTCAGGGTCAGGCATCTTGTCTATCTCACGGATAGCTTGACGCTCACGGTCAACGTCATCGTGTGACCACACCAAGTCGAAGTCACTACCATCAGGCATGGTACGAGGGATACCGTACATGTTGTACTCGATGTTACATTTCCAGCTACCATCTTCACGATGGATACTAGCTTTCCACTCCTCATCCTGAGAGTTAGGACGACGACGGCACTCGATGCGAGCACGGTAGCCAGCGATAGTCCAGTAGGTAGCACCGTTAGCAGCACGGCGCAGGTTAGGGACACGACGCTCCAAGCGTAGGGCTGACACGTCATTGCGATGATGGTCTAGTGTGCCATGCAAGTGGTCCACTGTACCTGACTCACGCCATACGATGGTGGACCCACCACCTAGTTCAGAACGATAGCCATTGAAACGACAGACAGTTAATACAGTGCGACGGTTAGTCA
>NZ_JBEBMO010000009.1:0-2765 GCF_043196495.1 Halobacteriovorax sp. XZX-3
TACCTAACCGAAGGCTTGCACATGGACAACTTGAAGTTGGTGGATGAAGACGCGAAGGGCTTCACCTATCAGTACACACTGCGTGATAAGTCACGTCCAGTGGCTGAGGGTGAGAAGGAACGTCTCATTGTTCGTAGCGGTAAGGTGAAGTTCTCTGTCAATGATGTGACAGGTACTTACTCTGCGACAGTGGAAGGTGCAGCATCTCAGAACTTCTTTGCTAACATCATGTCGCCAGCGGCATGGTCACGTCGTACAGCAGAGGGTGACTTCAACTTAGAAGTGAAACGAGCACTGCAATCAGACGACTTGTCCACTGCATACCAAGATAAAGTTGGTGCGTTCTTAGACTGGGCTACTGAACCAGTGAATGGCATCACCCAAGGGAAAGCGCGTGAGCGCGTCTCTGCGGTGCTTCAAGCAGGTGATGAATGGGTTAACCCTCAGACACACGTCGAGGGCACTGTGTTCTCTCCTACGGAGCTAGCAGCGGGTGTTAACACACCGATGGGTAAAGTAACTTTGACCGACCCACGTGAAGTGGAGGCATACTACCGCTACCGATTGTATGGCGACGCTACCTTTATTAACGAGGACTTTGTCCTACGTAGAGAGAAAGAGTTAGCAGGCATGAAGGATGTCAAGCTTCAAGGGCTAGAGGATGGTGGTCGAGCAATTGGTAAGCCGTTCGAGGACTTGAGTGCTGCACTTGGTAGTGTGCGCGATAAGCGTGGTCAAGGGGTGTGGGACTCTAAGGTAGGACGTACAGTAGACATCACAGATGACTATGTCCGTAAGGTGTACGATGAAGGTGATGTGCTGGTACGACTAGAGAAGGACTGGAACACCAAGGGTACTGGTGAGTTGGACTTGTCCGGTGAGTTCGTGCAGTACGCACGTGTGCAGAAAGATGCCATCAGTGAAATGCCTGACCGTATCCTAAACTACCGCTCTGGTTACGTGCCTAAGATTAACGAGGCTCGCTTCGTTGTGTCTCAACGTATGCCTAAGATTGCCCGTGGTCGTCCTAACCTATCAGGCTCTCAAGCACTACGTGCATTCGATAGCTTGTCAGATGCGAAGCTGTTCCGTGAAGAACAGATTGCTCGTTGGATGGAGAAGCATGGCACTGACCGTGCAACAGCAGAGCAAATCTTCCCAGAGGTGGACCTACTAGATGAAGGTCTAGGAGCTGCCCGTCTTGAGGAAGCAGTAGGCGCACACACTGGTCTGTATCATGGTGTCCGTTCGAAGGACAAACTACTGTTCGGTCTATCTGGACAGGAGCTATCACGAGTGAATCCACTTGAGGCGTTCCAACGTCACAGTAAACACTTGGGTTCATTCATCTCTCAGAACGAAGTACGTATCGGACGTGAGAAGCGTTGGCTTAACACAGTACGTCAGGAGTTCCCTGACATTACCATCCGTGGTTTCGAAGACACTGCATTACCTAACACTCCGAAGGGTAAAGCAGCAGAGCGAGTACGCCGTGTCATCCGTGAATGGAACGGTATCCCTTCTCGTGAAGAAGAACTATCGGATGCTATGTGGCAGCGTATCCATGACTGGTCACTGAATGGTGTCCGTCGTTTGGGCTTCGCTGATAAAGAGAGTATCGCTTTGATTCAGACGTTCCGTAAGGCAGACCCATACGCACTGATGAAAACAATTGTGATGCACAACTTACTAGGTGTGTTGAACCCAGCCCAGCTATACACGCAGGCATCAGCACTGTCCGTAGCAATTGGTAAGTACCCAGCTAAGTACATCCCTCGCGTCATCAACGACACAGCGTGGATGCACGTACTGGATAACATCCAAGACGGTAAGATGCTAGGCAAGGTGTACAACATCCTATTCAACGGGAGAGCGATTGATGAAACTACGAAAGCTACTTACGATGCTTTCCGTCGCACTGGACTTAAAGAGGCGGTGTTTAATAACTCGGATATGGCTCGTATTAGTTCTCACGGCATTGGCGTTACCCGCCGTATGCTGGCTAGTGCTGACAATATTTCTCTTATGCTTTACCGCAGCGGTGAGCTTACTGCTCGTCGTGCTACCTTTGCGGCTGAGTTCCAGAACTGGATGCGCAACACTGGGAAGAAAGTTCCGTCAGACCTTGAGCTGTCTGAAATTCTGGAAGAAGTGAACAAGGACTTGCTAGAGCTTGGTCCTGCCAACCGTGCCTACTGGCAAGGTGGTCGAGGTACAGGTGATGTCCGTCAGTTGATGGGCGTAGCTACTCAGTTCATGCAGGTTGGTGCCAAGACAATGGAGCTAGCGACTAAGGGTGCACAACGTGGTGGCTTCACAGCAGCGCAGAAACGCCGCATCTTGTTCTCACAGATGGCGATGTTCGGTGCAGCAGGTGTACCACTAGGTGGTCTGATTACTCAGGCTATCACGTCAGGTCTAGGTATCGAGGAACTACCACACGAAGTGGCGGAGATTGGGAACCAAGGCTTCGTTGGCTTTGGTCTACGTGCCCTACTGGGTGACGTTGAAGTGAGTGACCGCTTTGCACTAGGTGCACAGACTACTCAGATGATTGAGGACTTCATCACAGCCGAAGACCCGTTCTGGGTTAAGGCGTTTGGTCCAGCAGGTAGTGGTGTGATGGGTCGTACATGGGATGCGTTCCAACAACTACGTCCATTGATGATTGCCGATTGGAGTCAAGAAGGTGTAGTGACAGAGGACGGGCTAATGCTCGCAGCATCTGTACTAGGTGAGATTCCTTCTTCCGGTCGTAACTGGAT